>NZ_JBQZGF010000006.1:0-403402 GCF_052692095.1 Delftia sp. NA_296.1
CCTGTACCGGACGACGTGATGCAGCTTGCAGATGTCGATATGACCACATTGCTTGGACTCGATGCATTTCCAACTACCGACACCCTGCCATTAAGCGTTTTGGTGAATACGGCGGAGTCTGTGTAAGTGCCGTCAGCGAGCTGCACGGTGATTGTGTATCCGCCGAAATCTATAGGCACAACAATTTCAGCAACTCGCTGAAGAGTTTTGAATGCCCCGCCGGATGTATTGCTGAGCCCCGTATTGCTGTCGCTGCCATCGGTGCGGACGTAGTAGGTGCGCGCAGCTGTGAGCAGCTCGCGGAAAACAAGCTGGTCCCGGGACACGATGTCCTTGGGATCTGTGCGGCGACCGACATGCTTCATGGAATCAGCCCGTGACGGTGGCTCGGTACTGGCCCGTGGTGGGCGCCACAGCGAAGGTCAGCTGCACCGTGTTCACCCCGTTGGCGACCCAGTCGCACAGCACACCAGCATTCGTCGCGGCCTCGCGCACGCTGACCACCACATCCTGGGTGTTGAGGCTGTGGGTCACGGTGATGGTCGTGGCCGTGCCGTCGCCCACGGTGGCTGAGGCCTTGCGCGCCACCACACCGGTATCCACCGCGATGACGCCGGCACTGATCGTGATGCCGTTGCCCGCCGTGTAGCTGGCCCCGCCGCCGACCTGGGCGAACGTCAGCGCCGTGGTGCCGATGGTGATGGGCGCATCCGTGGTCATCAGCCAGACCTGGTTGCCTTGCGTCGTGCCCTCGGAGACGAAGACGGCGGCGCCCAGCACCTCGCTGGCTGCGTCGAAGTCCGTGGCGCGCGTCCAGGCGCCGGCGGCGGCCAGGTAGACACCGTTGGCCGAGCCCGTGGTCTGGTTCTTCACCAGCACCCGGTCGCCAGCAATGACGGACACCCCGTCGATGGTCTGGGCACCGGACAGCGTGATGTTGGCCGTGGTGGCCGCGCGCGCCGGCTCCTTCCATTTGTAGCCCTGCACTGCCGCGTCGAGCTGGGCCTTCGTGACAGCATCCTGCGGGTTGACCGCGTCGGCCAGGTTGATGACCCGGTTGCCCGAGGCGTCGAGGTTGTTCGTGATCTTCATGGCTGGGCCCTCAGTTGCAATAGGCGCGGCCCGTCAAAGGCACGCTGTGGGTGATCTGGGCAATGTCGGCGTCCAGGTACCGGACATCGGGATAGAGCTGGCCGCCGAGGTTGTCCACGACGGTGATGGAGGGGTAGCGGCCCAGGTTGTGCGGCACGGTCCAGACAGCTGCCGCGACGCTCTGGGTGTGGGTGTATGTCGCGCCAGCACCGCCGCCGGGCGGACCTTGCGGCCCGGGTGGGCCCTGCTCCGCCGCCGCCAGGATCTCGATTTCCTCGACCTGCTCGACAAGCACCGAGTCCTGGGATTCCTCGGCCAGGATCTCGGTTTCGTGCACAACAAGCACGTCAGTCACGGGTGACCTCCGGGCTCACGCAGCAGGAGCCTTGGGCAAGGCGCGTGACGTCGCCGCCGGGGTGCACGATTTCCAGGTCGAACACCCCGCCGGTCCAGGCGATGGCCGCCGTGGTGCCCGCATCGACCAGCAGGTCCACCGTGCCGGCAGTACCGCCCAGGGCAATGCGCCCGTTCTCGGTGTTCAGCTCCAGCAGCGCGGCCGTGGACTCCACATCCTCTCGCACCTGCATGCGGGCCGTGCAGCCCGTCAGGTCGATGGGTGTCTTGTCGGGGTTGAGCCAGCGCAGGCGCCGCCGGAATGTGGCGCCTTGGTAGATCGTGAAGTTGAGCTTGGCCGGCTTGGTCATGCCCCGCAGTGTCCCGGCCAGGGCGCGCGCAGGCGAACCCTAGCCGGGGGAGCCTCAGAGCTGGCCTGAGTAGGTCCAGCTGACACGGCCGTCGATGCCCGCCGTGGTGGACACCATCGACCAGGCGCTGGCCACGCGCTGCGCCGCAGTGGTGTATGCGACCTTGGCCGCGTCCAGCTGCGCGTCCTTGGCGTGCATCGCTGCATCGTTGTTGGCCTTCGCAACATGGAAGGTCAGATTTGTGCCTGCCTCGTACTGCTTGAGATCTGCTTCCCAACGCCGCATGTACGCGCCGGCCTGGGCCTCCGCAGCCGATGCGCCCAGGCGGTAGCCATCCACAACGATCGACGACTGGTGCGCGGCGGCCTCCATGCGACTGCTGGCCGCCGACAAACGGGCTTTCCAACCATCCCACTCCAGCGTCTTCGCGGCAATCTGCGCTTGGTACCGGGCCAGCTCGACGCGAGCTTTCTCGGCCTGGGCCCCGACCTTCGAGGCATAGGCCTGGGTAAGCGAGCGGAAGGCCTCCACCTTGGTGCCCTCAGCGCCGACCTGAGCCTTGTACATGTCGGCGCGGGCGGTCTCGGCGTTGACCGTGGCCACAAAGGCCCTGACCTGCTCGCCGCCGGCCTGGATGCGGGCCTTCTCCAGTTCAACCAGTGTCTGGGCCGCGCCCACGCGGGCCTTGTAGATCTCGACCACCGCCATGCGCCCATCGATCTCTGCGCGGTAGCGATCCACCAGGGACTTGTTGATGTCGGCCTTGGTCTGCTCTGCCGTCAGCATGGCCTTGTAGACCTCGACCTTGTTGAGCTCAGCCCGGATCACGGTGTCATAGGCGGCAGCATAGGCCTGGTAGCCGGCCAGCAACGCCTTGTAGTGCTCGACCGCCGCATTGAAGGCGGCCAGGGCATTGTCTGCCGTGGTCTTGGCGGTCTCGAAGGCCAGCATCTCCAGCTTGTATGCGTCGTCCAGCAGCGTGGTCTCCAGCTGCAAGGCCTGGGTGATGGCGTCCTTGACGTTCTGCTGCTCCATCTCGGCCTGCTTGATGGCCACATCCCGCGAGAGGCCCGAGAGCTTGTCGTGGAACTCGCGGCGGGCATCCGCCAGCTGGCCCGCCAGCGCCCCGCTGGGCAGCGGGAAGCCCAGAGCCTCGGCGCCGCGCAACACCTCCTGTTCGCGCGCCAGCGCCACGGCAGTCTCGCGGTCGCGCGCACGATCCCAGATCTGCTGCTCGACCGCCGGAGCGATCCCGGTGCCGCCTTGGATGCGTGCGTGCAGCGAAGCCTTCAAGCTGTCCAGCAGCTGCGAAGCGTACTTCGCCCCGGGCTTGTACTGGAACGGGCTGGGCTGCAGCACGGAGAGCGCCGGGATATCGTCCAGCTTCGCAAGCCAGTCCTCGTGCAGGTTCACGCCGCCGAAGGTGTGTGTCTGCAGTTGCAGGAACTCGGGGGCTCCTGGCAGCACGACATCAGGGGCATCTGGCACAGCGACGTCGCGGACTTCGGGCAGCGCCGGAGCCTGGCCGATGTTCAGCGTCGGTGCCTGCCCAAAATTCAGCTGCGGCGGCGTGACATCGAAGCTGTCGATCTGCACGTCATCCATCTGCAGCAGCAGGGCCCCAGGCATGCCCCCTGGCTCATCAAAGGTGACGTTGGGCAGCTGTGGCAGGTCGGGGATGGGAGGCAGATTGGGCGCGGCCAGCGTCTGCCAGCGCACGTCGATCTGGCCGGGCTTGTAGAAGTTGTTCGCCAGCGCCGTGGCGCATGCCGCAGCCTCTCGGTTCGCGGCCTCGGCCAGCGCGACGGATCGGGCGTATTTGTCCTCGACGATCTCGGCGGGTCCATTCAGATCCAGTGCCATTTCATGCTCCTACGCGGCGGGTTTTGGAAGACACGGTCGCAACCTCAATGCGATCGAGCGTGAAGGACTGGCCGGCCGGGGTGCTCAGGCCGAAGCCCAGGTAGTTCTGGCGGATGCCGCGGCCTGGCTGGCAGCGCGTCTGGCCGGAGGCCACGAGGGGGAAGCTGTAGGCCCAGCGCTCCGCGTTCGGCCCCAGCACCGCGAACTGCGCGCAGCCGCGCCCGCGCATCGACAGGTAGACCATCTCCAGGTGCTTTTTCAGCGTGTTCTCGCGGATGGTTGCTGGCAGCCGCAATTCGGCAACGATGGGCAGGCCATCGTCGGTATCACCGCTGGCCAAGGCAAATAGGCCCGCTGCGCTGCCGCCGTGGGTGGCAGTGATGGCATGGAAATCGTGGCGGCTGTATTCAGACACGGCACCGCTCAGGGTGTTACAGACGACGGTGTTCATACTGAAAAAATCTCCGCATTGCTTCGGGCCTTGACATTGGGGGCAGCGGGCAAACGCATCAAATCCTGGATCTGCTTCACACCATGGTCGTCAACGACGAAGATCCAGCTCTGGTGTACGGCGCGGGTTTCTTGCAATACCTCCTGCAGATTCACAACGATAGCGCCCGTCATTGGATCAGAAGCAAAAATAACGACATGGCGATAAGGCCCCATGGGGTCAAAATCCATGGTCAGTACCCTTGAATTATTGAACGATACATTCAGATAGTTTGATTCATAATAAGCATCTGAAGTGATTTCTTTCCTATAGCCGAATTCTGCATCTGGATCAGTTACGTATTGCCACGTCGTACTGTTCACCTTGTTTTCTTCATAATAGATTCTGAACTTGTAGTCCAGATCATCGAACAGCAGAGATTGCCCGCCAGTGTTAATCATTTCAGAACCGCCTCCACTGGCAGTTGTTGAAACTTCCGTGGCGATGGCTTCGCTTCGCAAAGAAAATGAATCACTGTATTGGAGAGTGGTCCTAGCACCGCCAAATCCGCTCACAACATCAGTGCGGCGCCGAGTTTCTCTACTAGAGCCAATCGTGTGCAATGGCGTTGTCTCTGTCGAAACCGTGATAATACTAAAGGAGCTGTATTTATCCGAGTAGCTTGATACGGAAGCAGTTCGATTCTCATCCGCCTCAGGCAAAGGCAATCCACGTCGGCTATAAGCCCAATCCCCCTGGGCGTAGACCTTGAAGACAAACTCACCCGAACCGTAGTCGCGCCCCGGACCTAAATAGCTATTTACCGTATCCACGGGGGTTGTGCTGCCGTATTCGGCGCTACCGTCGCCATATCCGAAGATGTCCCAAGTCTGCCTGTTATATCCGGGCTCATTGGGATTCCCGGCCTCCTCCACCTTGAATGATCGGTTATAAAAGATGCCCGTTTGCCTGCTGCTTGGAAGTTCTCTCTCGACAGAAACGGCAACACCGGCGCGCGTTATTGAGAGCAGCACGAATCTTGTCTCCCCAGCCCCATATGCAATCGCGCGCGCAAATTGCCCATCAGAGCTGAAGGTTATCGTCCTGAAATCGAGCCCTAACCCAGCGGGCAGCCTCTCCCTCGAAACGACATCGCCGACATAATCGCTCCCACGTTGCACGATGGGCCCAAGACGCAATTGCATCCAGTACCTGTCTGGAAAAATCGCGTCCTGCTCAATATCAATATGCATGGCATATTGCTTGCCGCCTTGCTCCGTGTAGATGAATGGGATGGGCGATGTTGAAGACCCAGAAACCGCCACCTGCACAGATTCCCGGAACACGGCAACATTTTCTTGCATGTCGTCGTACCAATATGCCTGGCCATTGAGACTCACTGCTGAACGGATGAAGGGGATGTTTTGATCAGCCACCCCCTGAACACCTGCGAAATAAACCCGGCCCGTGCCGTCTGCATTCACTGCCTTGCCGCCTCGCAGCACCTTCCTCCTGCGCACGCGCCAGCGACCTGAGGGTAGACGGCTCCCCTTCACCACTTCAGGCGTGAGCAGATATAGGGCCGGGGCGTCGCTCTCGATGTGGCCCGGAATGGACTTGCCCTCCAGGTCAGTGAGCACGATGGCGATCCCGCTGTTGCGTTCTCCCTCGTCTCCTTCCTCGGTCCATATCTGCATCGTCGTGGAGTTGCCCACGCGCACGATGCGGTATGCGGTCCCGTCGGGCAGGCGGCCGGTCTCCACCGGGTTGGGGGCCTGTGATACCCGGGCCTGCATGCAGAAGCGATAGAAGGTCGCCTGGGCCTGGCCGAGCTGGTCCTGCGTGAGCGGCGCGCCGTGCACACGCAGCGCGGCAGGCGCCACCGGGCCGATGGGCACGCCGCCGGGCTTATAGGTGTGCGGGTCCCAGATGCTCATTGCGGCACCGCCAGGTACTGCGGGATGTCATTCACCACCCGGAACGTGGCTGCGACTTCGGCCACGGCCCCAGGCATCTTGAAGCGGTTGGCCGTGAGGCTGGCTGTCTGGCCGCCCGCGAAGCCGGCCACGATCTCGCCGCCTGCGATGCACACCATGGCAGGGCCCGAGCCGGTGCCATCGCCCAGTTTCAGATGGCGGCCTGGCGCCGGCACGGCAGAGCCAGGCACCACAGGGCCAGTCTTGCGCTCCAGATAGGCCAGTTGGTCGAAGGTGGTCCCAGACAGGAAGACCAGATCCTCGGCTGTGCCCACATAGATGCCATCGTCCACGGGCACGATGCCGGTGATCGGCGCAGGCATGGGCCGGAAGTCGCGCCAGTCAGCAAGGTGCGGTGCCATGGGTCGGCTCGCCCACAGCACATTGCCCTGGGCGACAAGCACGCGCCCGCGCCACGCGGCGGTGATGGTGCCCACGGGGAACGGTTGGGCGCCCAGGGTTCGGCAGGGCAGCACCAGGGCCGAATTGGGGCCGCTGACTTCAAAGCTGCTGCCCGTGGCCACGCCGGCCAGATAGGCGCCCTCCCCGTCCTGGCCGGAGAGGTAGACGTTCACGGCGTAGCCCTCGCGCACCGGCAGCCCGTCCAGCCGCAGGCCGCCCTCGGCGATCTCGATAGGTGCCGAGCTGATGGCCGGGCCTTCGAGCCGGTCAGCCAAGCGCACATGGCTGAGGTGGTAGCGGTACTGGCCCGGGTGCAACTGCCCAAAGGCCGCGTCTGGCGCGCCCAGGCCCGCCGGCGTGGGCACGCTGCGCTCTTCATTGACTAGGCCGTCCGTCACGCCCTGGATCAGCCCGTTCGTCCATGTCGTGCGCCCATCCGGCAGGTTGCAGTACCAGACCCGCTCAGGGCCCAGGGATGGGTGGATGACGTGGCGTGCGCCGCCGGGATGGATTGCGGTCAGCTGCGCGCCCACGGTGGCGAGCAGGAAGCCGCGGGCCTGGTGCAGGTTCTTGTGGCAGAGGTCCGAGACCTGGGTGAGGCCGGCGCGGCGGGTGATCTCGCCCGTGAGCCCGATGTCCACGTTCTCGGCCGCCAGCAGCGAATCGCCGCCCAGGCGGTGCTCGGGCAGCACGTTGTTGATGCCACTAAATTTCTCGAAGGTCAGCATGTGTTCTCCCTGGCCGCGCCCGGCCCGCCCAGCTGCAGCGGGAAGCCGGCGCGCGCGCGGACGGTTGTGGAAGGCAGGCCCAGGGAGCCCAGCTCAAGGACATAGGCGCCCGCGGCCAGCAGCTGCGCGGTGGGCAGAGCTATGCTGGCCGTTCCCGCGCGCACCAGATCAATGCCATCGACCTGCAGCGCCACAGCCACCGATGGCACACCCAACTCCAGAGGCCGGGCGGCGCTGGCCTGCAGGCGAATGCCCGCGGCAGGAATGCCGAGTTCCAATGGATGAGCGCCCTGTGCCTGCAGACGGACGCCGGCGCCCGGAATGCCCAGTTCCAGGGGCTGAGCGCCGGCAGGCTGCACCGTGACGGCGCCGGGTTGTGCTGCTGGCACGCCCAGTTCCAAGGGTCGGGCACTGCGGGCCTGCACCACCTGATCGGGCGCGACCTGATCCAGCGTGATGACTGCAAAGTCCGAGCGCACGAGGTCCAGACCGTCGATCACCAGGGCCACATCAAGCCCGTTGCGCACACGAGGCGCGCCCAGTTCCAACGCCTGCGCGCCCTGCGCCTCCAGCACCGGCATGGCGATGGCCTGCCCGCCCGACACCAGGTCAATGCCCGGCGGCCGCAAGGCGGTGTTGTAGCGGGCGATGGCCTGCCCGGACGTGACCAGATCCATGCCTGCAGGCCGCAGCGCGAGCGCAGCACGTGGCGCTCCCAGCTCCATCGGCAGCGCGCCAGCGGGCAGGAGCGCAGGCCGGGCAATCGCCTGCCCCGAGGTCACAAGGTCTATGCCGACCGTGGCCTCGCCAGCCTCTTCTGCGTTGATGGCAGCGCCGTTGATGAGCGGGTAGCTCATGAGATCAGCCCTCGACGTAGAAGCCGCGCCAGTAGAAGCGGCCGGCGAACTGCCCACCAGCGGCGGGTGTGTCAACTCGGAACGTCAGGGCGTTCGACAACTGGCCACCCACGGCGATAGGAACGCGATGCGACTCGCCCCCACCTGTGATCTGCGACAACGCCACCGCATTTGCAAAACGTGTCGGCCGGGGATCGCCAGAATTCAGTTCCGAGCCAATGGAAACGGTGGGCGGTGCGCTGGCCGTGACCACGCTGGCGATGAAGCCAACCTCCTCCACCACGACGCGCACCCCTTCAAGGCGCACCAGCAGGTTCACAGGCATGGGCACGGGAACCCAGTGGCCCAAGGCCGGGTTTGCGGGGTCCAGCGGCACATGGGTGCCAGGCCCCTGGAAGTCCGGCGTGGTACCCGCATACACGGCGCTCGACTGGTTCGTGCAGGCCCAGTACTGGCAGCCATCCGCCACGGCAGGTACCACGACATCGCCGTGCAGGATGTTGCCCGCCGCCCAGGCTGGCGCCGTGCCGAGATCCACGAACATGGAGCCGCCCACGATGGACATGCCGTTGCCCGCGCGGTGCCAGTTGAGGGTCGGGCTTGCCAACAGCTGCGGCCATGCGCTCTTGAGCGCGGGATACCCCAGCGCCGCGAAGCGGTCTGCACCGGACAGGGCCGGCCCGAAGAAGCCATTGGGCTGCATCTGGACGAAGGTCTCCAGCATCCCGGCTGTGACGCGCACACTGACCTTTGCGCCAGCGGGCCAGTCCATGGGGCCGCCGGCGTCCCAGGGCAGTTCTACCCCGCGATCCACGATCAGGTTCACGTCATCGATCTGGCGGATGGTGACGATTTCCCACTGCCCGGGCATGGTCGCATCCGTGATGGTGGCGCGCAGGGAGCGCGTGCCGCTGGGGTTTGCAAAGCCGTCCAGGCCCGCGCCCGTGGTCACGATCGTGCCGTAGCCTGGGTCGCCGCTGTCGCTGGTCAGGGCCGAGGCCAGCACGGTCTCGGCGTTGTTGGAAAACAGGTCCATGGCCCGGCCCCTTACGCCGGCACCAGCGAGAAGATGCGCGCGGCGCCGTTGGACCACTGCACCACCAGGCCGCCGCCATTGGTGGCCAGCGGCAGGCCCAGCACGTCGGTGATGCGCGCGATCACAGGCGACGTGGCCGCCGTGCCGGTGTCCTTGTACAGCAGCACGCTGCCGATGGTGGAGCCGGCGGCCAGCGCGCCGAAGTTGGCATCGTCGGCATCGAGCACGCCGCCGGCAACGCTGCGACCATCCAGGGGCAGCGCCGAACCGATGAGCGTGCCCACGTCCGGCAGGAACTCGTGCGCCGCGTCATAGACATAGGCGCTGGGCAGCAGGGCCACGCGGATGTTGTCGGCCGCGAAGTCGATGGAACCGGACCACATCTTCTCCGCGCCCTTCGGGTAGATCGGCAGGTTGAGCCGTGCGATCTTCTTGATGTTGTTGTCCCAGGGAATGGTCACGGCGCCGCCATTGGTGGCCATGGGCAGGCCAGTGACGGTATCGAAGAAGAACAGCATGGGCGACGTGGAAGTGTTGCCCGTGTCCTTGAAGATCACGACGGAGCCGATAGTTGAGCCTGGCGCCAGGGCGCCGAAGTCCGGATCATCGGCATCCAGCACGCCACCCGTGATCGTCTTGTTGAGCAGGGGCTGGGCCGTGCCGATGATCGAGCCGAGCTGGCTCACGAACTCATGCGACACGCTGAAGGCGTAGCCGCTGGGCAGCAGCGCTGCCTTCAGGGTGTCGGTGGAGGCATTGATGGAGCCGGAGAGAAGCTTCTCCATGCCCTTTGGATAGCTGGTGTTCGCCATTGGAAGCTCCTGCAGGTGTTGGCTGATGCAATGCCTGCAGTGTTCCGGCGCTCGGCTCTGTGGTCGAACCCTAGCCGGGGCACGCGCTCCGCGAAAGTATGCGGCCAATTACATTGCCTTTACTCCAATAGTTAGCAAAGTAATAGTTTGCTCAATAACCAATAGACTACCGCAATTAATCCCCCACCTAATAGGGGGAATTCAAAAATTCACAAACAAAACTCTATTAGTATGCATGACTTAACAAACTGGAGGAGTAGTTGCATATGAAATCATTCAAGATGGTGGCCGCCTCAATTGGAGCCGCTTCTGCAATGTTTGTGGCCGGTGCCTCTGCACAAAGCCATGGCGTTTTGCTGCCCATAACTATCACAAATGCGTCGGGTAACGTAGCCGATATGACCAAGGCAGCCGACAACAACCCGTACACCGCATGGAATGCCGGTGGAGGGCCTACACAGTGGATAGACATTGACCTTGGTTCAGAACGGATGTTCTCGATACTGCGCATGCTGCCGATGCAAATTCCAGCGGGACAAACGGTCCATCATGTATGGGGGAGAAATAACGCTGGTCAGTGGTTCGACTTTGGCGAAATCGGCGGAGTCACAGAAGACAACAAGTGGATCGAATACAAAAATACCAAGGAAATTCCTGTCAGAACAATCATTCTTCAAACCACGGCAAGCCCATCCTGGGTGGCTTGGCGCGAGTTTCAAGTGTATGACGGAGGGGCCCTTTCAACGAGTTGCCATCTAAGCCTACCCCGAGGAATGGCCGTTTATCGAACCTCTTTTGGCAGTTGTCCCGGATATACATCTAATACCATATTCCACATAAGAGATACTCGCAATCTACCAAAGGGCGCAGAAGTATATGTTTGTTCCAGTTATGGAATGGACGGTTGGAGCTGGATCGATTCAAATGGATGGCCGGCTTACGACGGGACCCAGCCGGTACAAGGACGTTGCGGATATTTCGATGGCGGGGGAGTGTTCCGACTACGTAAAGACTACGGCGGTTAAAATAAAAGGCGCTTTGCCCTATGTTTAATTCACTATCAACTGAATATCGTAGGGCTCGGCGCCATGTGCTTCACCTATCAGGTACTGCGCCAATGCACGTAGGGCCTTACCGTGCCTCCGCAGCCATCTCCCGCATTTGCTGCCGCAGCGCCTTGGGAGAGTTGTCCGCGATCCGGTCAATGCGATCCTTGCCCATCTCGCGCACCTTCTTCCACACGTCCGGCATCTTGACGACGATAGGCTGCTCCGGATTGTTCTGGTTCCAATCAGCCAGCCGCTCGCGCACGCGCGCCAGCGCACCTTCATCCTTGCGGAACAGAGCATCAGCCCACTGCGCCTTGATCTCGCTGCTGGTCAGGCTGTAGAAGCTCTTGGCTCGCTGCATGAAGCTGTTGGCTTCCTGGATCTCAGCCACGCTCTTGGGCTGGAAGCCGACAGCCTTGGCCACCGCCTCGGCCAGCGTCGTGTCGATCACCTTGTAGCCCTTGGTGTCCTTGTACATGCCGCTGGCGGCCATTTCGGCGCCCTTGAATGCATTGCGCACGGCCGTGGGCGACACCTCCAACGCAGCGCCGCCGAAATCTCCCGTGAGCGCCTTGCCACCGGCCTTGAAGCCACGGGACACCAGATCGCCCGCCGGCCCCACCACCTCGAGCAAATCCCGCTCGCGGCTTTGCTTGGTCAGCAGCAAACCGGTGCCGGGCAGCAGGTCGCCCATGCCCAGGCGCCCGGAAACATCGATGGGAGCACCTGGTAGTCCAGAGACGCCCTGCTCCAGGAACTCGGCCAGCTCCTTGCCCACGATGCCCGCGAGCGCCTCCTTGCGCCACTGCTTGGAACTGAGGTTGTAGCCCATCATCTGGCCCACGCCGTCGATCAGGTCCTCGGCGTCCGCCATGAAGGGAACGCCGCCGGCGCCGCCCATCAGCAGCAGCATGGCCAGGGCCCAGCCCACCGCGCGCTTGCCCTCTGGCCCTCCCTGCTTCCACATCCGCTGCATCAGCTCCAGGTAGCTGACGGAATAGGTCTTGAAGGTGAAGAGCGTGCCGCCCACGGCGCCGCGTGCCCACTGGGGCTTGTTGGCCTTGGAATAGACGAACTGGGTCTCCAGCACGGCCTTGCGCGCGAAGGCGCCCGGATCATCCATGCCCTGGGCCTTGGCGATGCGGAAGGCCGCGATGAAGGTGGAGCGCCGGTTGAACTGCTCGGCAAGTGCGAATGGCTGGCCCCAGGCCACCTTGGCGCGTTCCCAGGCATTGCCAGCCGCCGCGCGCGCATCCCCAGCCCGCGTACCGTCACCAGAGCGCAGGCCGCCCGCGCCGCGCGCCTGGGCCATGAGCTGGTGCACTTCCTGCGGGGAGACCACGCCGTCATCCTCGGCAGACTTCAGCGCGTGGGCCAGGTCAGTCTCGTACTTCATGCGGCGCGTGCCCATGTCCTTCAGGGCCCGCGCCATCTGGCCGCTGGCCGCACGGATGCCGCCAAACTGGCTGAGCCAGGGCAGCGTCACGGCAAAGGGCTGGGTCATGTTCACGGCGGCCGAAGCCAGTGAACCGCCCAGGTACTGCGCGAACAGCATGCCGCGCACGGCCTGGCCCTCTTCCTGGGGATCGCGGATGTAGCTGCGCAGGCCCATGGCCAAGTCCTTCAGCTCACCCTGCTCCTTCGGGATGTCGTTGATCGCGCGATCCATGGTGCCGGCATTCAGGCCCGCCGCGCCCTGGCGCGCATTGCTGTAGATGAAGTTGGCCACCACGCGGCCCACATCCTGGCTGTACCCCTCGATGCCCTTGCGCTGGATCAGGCGCTTCAAGGCGCTGTGGTTGTTCTTTGTCAGCTTCAGGTATTCATCGAAGACCTTGCGCGTGGCCGCATCGGCCTCTTTGCCCACAACCATGTCCTTGAAGATCTCGAGCGTCTCGGGCGTGATGCCCGCGAACAGCTTGAAGGACTGCTGGCTCATGGTGCCCTGCGTGATCACCGCGCCGGGGAAGGCCTGGGCCATCTGGATCTTGGCCAGGTTGGCTTCCTTCATGGTCTCGTACATGCCGAAGTACTGGCGGTTGCCATCCTGGTCCACCACGTCCAGCGTGTACCGGCCGAAGCGCGACAGCGGCGCATATCCGCCGTCCTGCAGATCCTTGGCCGTGGCTGCCCGGTCCACCACCATGTTGTTCAGCTGCAGCAGCCGTTCGGCCAGGTCCGGCTTGGCCTTGGCATCCTCCTGCAGCGTGGTGGTCAGCAGTTCCAGGGCATCGGCCAGCTTGGGTGCGTCCAGCACCATGTCCCGCATCCCGGCGTACTCGTCGCCCAACGCGCGCATCATGTCCGCGCGAGCCGTCATGTCGATGGAGCGGTCAATGGCCGCGCGGGCTTCCCGGTACAGGGCTATCTGGTCGGGCGTGGCACCGAACATCGTCTGCAACTCGGCATCCGTCCAGACCGCGCCAGCCTTGAGCATCTTGCTCTCGAAGCGAGAATTCACCAGCGCTTCGTACTGGGCCAGCGGGAGCCCGCGCCACGCGCGCAGCATGCGGTCGTCCAGACGGCCGGCGCGCAGCAGCAGCTGGGCCTTGTCGTCGGCAGGCAGGTTGCCGTACTTCTTGGCCAACTCGTCCACCAGCACGGCCTTGCCGTCCACGTCCCGGCCCCACAGCAGCGTGCCCTCAAAGAGAGGCTTCGCCACGGCCTTGTTGTCGGCGGCGGAAACAGGCGTCTTGCGGTTCTTGCCCACCAGGTCGCCGATGGTGTCCACGCGCGGCAGCAGGCGCGGCGCCCGGTCGGCCGCGTCGTTTGCCAGCATGGACACGTCATCGATGTTGCGCTGGGCGGTCTCGTAGACCGGCTTGAAGGCTGGCGCGCGCTCGGCCAGGTGGCGCATGGTGCCGATGGTCTTGTCCCAGACAGAGACCTTGCCCGGGTGGGACATCGTCTTCTGGAGCTGATCCAGTGCGCTGTCCTTGATCTCCGAAAGCCGCGAGCGGCTGAAGCTCAGTTCGTCGCCTGCATCGCCTTGGCGAGGATTGCCTTGATCTGCGCGCTCGCCTGCGCGTCGTCCTTCTTCAGCGATTCGATCTCGGAGTCGCTCAGCCGGCTCGAATCGCGCGAGGTATCGGGCTTCCGACTCTGTGAGCGCGTCGAATCCGTAGCCTGTGGCTGCACGGAATTGGTCTTCGAGGTCGCCATGTTTTTGCCGGAGAGAGGTCAGAGTTTCGGGAGAGGGCTGGATTTTTGCACTGTACTGCTTCCCGGTCAACGCAACCACGCCCACCACATTGCCTCCACCCTCACGAATGTGGCTGGCCAGGGCCGCGAACGTGCCGCCCTGCGTGAGGGTGTCATCCACCAGCAGGTAGTCGCCAAGCTCCACGGCGCCCGCGAAATCGACAGGTGCAAAGATGCGGTTCAGCCCATCCAGGCCGGTGCGCCGCGCGCGATTCGCCTGCACGATGCCTGTCGTCGTTTCCAGGCCCAGGCGTGCAGCCAGGACTTCGGCCACGGCGCGCGGGATCTTGTTGCGACCCGAGGATTCCTCGGCGGCCACTGGCAGCACACGCGGCCGCGCACCACCCAGCGCATCTGCCACCTTCGCCACCATCTCAGGCGTCACGAGGTCCACGGCCAGCCGCGTGGCGGCCTCAACGTCTCCCCCCTTGGCCGCAGCGTAGTCGGGATGCTTCGATGCGCTGCCCAGCGTGCTGCCGATGATGGCGTCCGGAGTGATGGCCGGCGAGTCCGACCGGCTGAACACAGGCTCGATGCGGTCGGTCGCGGCGCGCTGCCCGCGCTCCACAAACTCGCGCGCCGGCAGGATGTAGCCTTGGATGATGTCGGCATCGCTCAGCTTCAGACCCTTGAACCCGGGCACGTTGGCCCGCAGCCAGTTGCGGATCGCCGCCACGGCGCGGCGCACGAAATGCAGCTGCGGCGTCTTCTCGGCCATTTCGGCCAGCACTTCCTCGGCCGCGTGACGCCGGCTCAGGTCCGTGACGCCACGCAGCCCGTATTCCTTGATCTTGGCCGCCACCTCTGCCGGCCGCATGGTGGCCACCTGCTGGAGGATCTTGTTCAGTTCCGGCCCGAACATGCCGCGCAGGCCGTGGTGGCCCAACACCTCGTGGTGCAGCACGCGGGCCGCGTCGGCGGGCGTGTTCAGCTTGCTGGCCAGCAGGTAGGCCTTGCCGCGCCAGTAAAAGCCCTCGGGCGCTCCGGAGGCCCCGCCACTGCGCTGGCGCAAATCCGCGCGCCGCGCCGCCTCCGGCACGGCCGGGTCGTTCATGTCGAAGGCCACCACCACCTCGGGGCCGTTGCTCCAGCCATTGCGGATCGCATCCACCGTCTCGCGCACTTGGCCCACGGCCTGGGCCCGCGCCGCATCGGAAAACGCCGCCGGCTCCGGCCGCATGATGCGCAGCAGGTTGGCCATCTGGTCATCGGTCAGGCCCTGGCCCTCGGCCTCGGCGCGCCGGAATGGCAGTTCCTCGGCGCGCTCCACCGGTCCGGCCTTCAATTCGCGTGCGCTGGGTGGCGTGGCATGGGTGCGCTCGCGCACGCCCGGCACATCCCGCCAGCCCGATCCCTGCTTCTCCACCTCGCGCACCATCACGCTCCAGACGCCATCGGCATTTGCAGGCGTATAAGCCACAACGCGATCGAACCCGCCGCCATAGCTCTTCAAGATATTGCCCGGGGTGTAATAGGCAGCGCGGGCTGCTTCCTCGGCTGCAGCCTTCTTGGCCAGGATGCCGCGAGGCTTCTTGGGGCCCGGCGCGGGCGCTGCGCCGCGAAGCGTGCCGACGGGCTTCTTCGTTTTCGCAGGATCCCGCACCCAGGCCTTGAACTCGTCCTGTGTCATCTGCGTGATGGCTCCGAGGCCCGTCCACCCCTTCTCATAGTTGCCAAGGTAGGCAGCCCGTGCATCGGCCTCGTCCGCCGCGCCCAGCACCACCTTGTGCTCATCGAACGAGCCATCACGGTTCACCTGGTCCACAACGAACACCGGAAGTTCCGGCTCGCTCGCGCGGTCGGTCAGGAACACGTCCACATGGTCCTTGTCCGCGCCCAAGGAACCCTTGAAGTAGCCGTAGTGGTTCTGCAGCGGAGGCCATTCGGGCCGGCGGCGGCTGCCGGCCGGGTTCTCGATGCTGATGTCCAGCCCATTCAGGCGGACGTGGCCCTTCTTGTAATTGCCCGCCTCCTTCTGGGCATTGGTGGGCTGGGGCAGGTCGTTGGAAGGGCTCGTGGCAGCTTCTTTGGCCGCGACATCGATGCGATCTGCCCCTGCACTCCGGGCACTTTCCGGCACCTGCTCCCGGTAGTCCAAGGCGTCCAGTCCGCGCGCCATGTTTTCAGAAGGCTTCACCGATTTTTCATTGGCATCAACCCAGGCCAGTGCCTGCTCGCGATTCAGGAACTCGCCCTGTGGCGTGACGAACCCTGTTTCAGCAAAGCCGCCGGCCTGCGCCGTGTGCTTTTCGGCTACGACGAAATGCATCGAGTTGGGTTTTCCCACATACACAACGCCATCGTTGCCAAGGTTTGCCACTGCCAAGCCCTTGCTCGGGACCTCTTCGCCGCGCGACGGGTACTGGACGCCAGCGGGCGTGCGCAGCGTGCGTGCTGCAGGTGCTGCAGGTGCATCGGGCATGGCGGCGGCCAGCTTCTCGCGCACCTTGGGCGCCAGGTCAGCCCATGCCCGCGTATGAGCGCCCGCCCGTGCTGGTGCGTTCAGCCCCTTCGCGGCCTTTGCCACAGCCTGGCGCTCGGCCGCCTGCATGCTGGTCCAGCGCTCGCTGGCTGCCAGCAGCTGAGCGCGCCGCGCCTCGTTGCCCTGCTGTGCGATGGCCACAGCCTGCTGCTGGCCCGCCGTAGAAGCTGGTGCAGCAGCAGGCGCTACAGCGGCAGCCGGTTCGCTGGCGCCACTTCGGCCAGGTACAGCAGGTTGCATGCCGGCAGCAGGCTGTCCGGAACCTCCCCCTCGCGGCCCAGCAGACTGCGCATCTGGCGCGCGTCGTGCCGGCTGACCGCCCCCAGCCTCCGCAGCAGCCGCAGGGCCTGTAGGGCGTTCATCTGCCAGCCGTACTGAAGGTGCGGGTGAATCATTGATTGCTCCTTGCGGTTGCATGGCGTCAGCAAGGCGGAGCTGCAGCTCCGCGTTCAGGTTCTCCCAGCGCGCGCCGTGGAGACTGCCTTTGATGGCGGCGTTTACACCGCCAACACGCTTGGCCAGGGCCTTGCGCTCTGCGACGGGCATGCTGGCCCAGGCCGCGCGGCCGGCATCGATGCGCTGGGCTGCTGTTTGGACTGGCGCTTGAGCCTGCGAGCCTGGCGCTGCAGCTGCTTGCGCGCCATCGTGCTGAGACGAGGTGGTGCCATTGGTCAGCCCCTGCGCAGCTGCAGGACCTGCAACCGGCGCTCTCTGCGCTCCTGCTGCCTGCGAAGATTCCGCGCGCGGCGGCTGGGCTTGATCGGCTTGTGTGCCATCGATGCTTCCTTGCTTAGGGGTGGAAATGGTGGCGGGGGTTGGAGCGGCGCCGCGCCCCTGTTTCTCGCGCTCGGCACGGCGACGTTGCAGCTCCAGGGCCAACGGCGTGCGCACCTCTTTGGCCTGCGCAGAGCGGAATGCGTTGGACAGGTCTTCATCCGTCCAGGTGGCCAGGGCCCCGCCCTGGATCTCGCCTGTGGCAGGGTCTGCAGTTACCTGGCGTTCGGAAGCCTTCTTCTTGGCTGGTGCACGTGTCGCCTGCTCTGCGGCCTGGGCCATGGCACTGGCCTGCTGGGCCTGCTGGGTCTGCGCCGCCGCGCCTGAGTCCACGGCAATGGCAGCAGCTGCGGACAGCGAGCCGGCTGCCGGGTCCAGCCCCATGGCGCGCGAGGGCGGCACAGGCGCCGCGCCCGTGGATTGCAGGATCTCGTCGTCTGGGGATTCGACTGCTCGATTGGCCGCGTTCTTCGCATCGCGCTGGGCCTTTTCTGCCGCGCGCTGCTGCGCCAGGGCCGCCGCGCCATCCGGAGGAGCGGACTGCACCACCTCTGGCTCGCCGCCCTCTTCCTGCTGCAGCTGCGACATGCGGGCTTGGAATGCGCGGCGCAAGGCATCAAGACCGTTGTGCTGGCCTTTCAGTTTCAAGCCAGATGTATCGAATTCACGTTGAAAATCGATGGTGTTGCCCAGCTCGGGCGCAGCCCCCAGCTCCGTTTGGAACTCTGCCTCAGCCGCCTCTGGCGCATTTGCAGCACTCGCCACTCCTGTGGCCTCATCGCCGAGGCTCGGATTGGCTGCCCCCGGGGATGTAGTCCAGGCAGATGGGATGGTCTGGGTAATCTGGCCGGCATCGGTCGGTTGCGTACCGGTCTGCATCGCATTATTCGAAGCAGCTGTTTGTGCGTCTGCCCGAGTGCCAGTCGCCCGTGGCTCGCGCGCCGCCCGATACCCCGCCGCGCCGCCGCCCATGGCCGCGCCCGACAGCGTGCCCAGCACCACCGCCGTGTCCACGTCCTCGGACCAGTCCTTGCCCAGGGCCAGGTTCTGGAAGATCTGCTCTGCCACCGACTGGGGCAGCTCCTCGAGGAAACCTTCGGAGATGGCCCCTTCGATCACCTGCCGCGGAATGCTCTTGACCGCGCGCTGCTGCAGCAGTGGATTCGTGGCCGCCGTGGCCGCGTCATCGGCGAACTGCTTGGCAATGCCCTTGTTGCCCTGGGCCAGCATGGTCTCGGCGTCACCAATGCCCAGGCGCTGCGCCACGCGCCCGCCGGCATACCCGAAGCCCGCCGTGGCCGCGCCCGTGGCTGCCGCCGCCGCGGCCTGGCCCGGCGAGAGCAGCCCGTCATCTGTTTCCTGGCGGATCTGCTCGGCAGCAGAGCCCGCGCCCACGACGCCCTCACCCAGTGCGCCCGCTGCTGCAGCGCCCTTCGCGCCTGCCTGGCCCAGCCGCGTGGCTGCACCCAGTGCGCGCGCCGCCACGCCGCCCGCACCCATGGCCGGCAGCGACTCCACGACCGCGCCGACGATGTTGGACGGGTTTTCAACGGCGGCCTTGAACTTGCCGCCCAGGCCCTCGGCCTCCTGGAATTTGCGCTGGGCTTCCTTGGTGGCGTGCGAGTGCCATTCGTTCACGGCTTCCCGAGCAGGCTTCGGCCGGAACCCGACGGTACCGCCTTCGTTCTCCAGGAACTTGCCCACACGCCCACCAGTTGCCAGGTCTGCCAAGCCGACGGCAGCCTCAGGGACTGCGATGGCCCCTTTCACCGTCCAGGCGGCTGCATCCCGAGCGTAGTCGGCGGCACTACGCCCCTTCGACTTATCGTCATTTACGAGGGTTGAACCCTTGTCCAGCCACGACGTGTCTGCGGAGGCCTTCTGCTCAGAAGGCGTAACAGGGGTAGATGCTTGATCGAGCCAGTTCTGTGCCATCCCCCCACTCTCTCCGCGAGGAGGAGCGGGGTCGAACCCTAGCCGGGGGTCTCAGAAAAGACAAAGCCCGCCAATGCGGGCGTACTGAGGAGTTGCTGTTGCCTACGCAGACAACAGCGCCCAGCGTTCGTGATCTCGCCAGCGACCGCCGACCTTCATGAATGCGGGCGACAAGCCCTCAAGCTTGAAGCCGCACGACTTGGCCAGCGCAATGGCCGCCTTGTTCTCGGGCTGAATGTTGGCTTCCAGCCGATGCAGCTTCAGAGTCCTGAAGACCTGCTTCACGACATGCGCGAGGCCCTCCTTCATCAGGCCCTTTCCTTCGAAGCCCGAGAACGCAAAGAAGTCGATATGGGCGGAGCGGAACGGGTCCATCAAGATGTTCGTGATCTGCACGATCCCGGCAAAACCATCGCTTCGCCACTCCCAGATGACAAACGCGGCACCGGACGGTTGCTGCACGCGGGCCAGATAGCTCTGGAACTCGTGGGACGTACTGGGCGGCGAAACCCATGGTGCATGCAGTTTGCGGCTCTGCCCGACCGCGTCAATAAATTGCTGCTCCAGATCGGCGGTCAGCTCCGAAACGTAGATGTCTGTGCCCATGGCTTCCTCTCTGTGGAGCGGAAAGTGTAGCCAGAGCGGAGATCTGCCGGTACAGCCATCGAGCCTCTGGACCCTGCAGATTTGTCAAGAGCAGGCCAGAAACGACGAGGCTCCCCGGCCGCACATCAATCGGCCAGCCCCGTGGCCTCATCCTCCAGCGTGTGCACATAGAACATGAGGTGTTCCAGAGCTACGGCGTGCGGGTCACGACCTCCCAGCAGCGACTCCCTTGAAGAGTCGTCCGGAAGGAAGACCAGAAGCACGTCGCCGCAGGCCTCGTAGTCTGCGCTGAACTCGACGTCGTTGTGGGTGAAGACGCATTCGTGCATGCGGGGCATTGTCACAGGTGCGAGTTCGCGGCACCAGCGCCCAGAAACGACGAGGCCTGCAAGAGGCCGGGCTCCCGCTCAGATCTCAAAGGGCTTCCGATCTCGGCCCTCGATCCACCGGGGAGCTCGGCCACGGCCCGTCCAAGTCTCGCCGGTCTTGGGATTCCGGTAACGCGCGTTCTTCGGCGGGTCCAGTGCAAACAGATCGCAGACCTGAAGATCGTGTTGCTTCACCAGAGCCCGTGCTGCATCAATCGCATCGAGCCGCATGGCTCCATAGTGCTCAGCGATCTTGGCATCCAATGCAGCTTTCTCCTGTATCAGAGACTTGTACTTGCGTGACATAGGTTCGGGGCTCCGGCCAGAAATGTGCAACGTTCCGGGTCTGGGCTGCAGAGGGAAACTCCCTCCTCCCCGAGCCGGGCTCTTCCTGCGGAGGTGGCAAACGACGTGCCGAGCTTGAAGCTGCCCCAGAAACGACGAAGCCCGGGCGAGCGGCCAGGCCTCAGAAGAAAAGCCCTCCCGGGCTACGATGGGTGCTCCTACACAACCATCCCGAGAGGGCGAAACCGATGGAGCTGCACACCTTTGTTGAGTCCGATGCGCTGCTGAAGGGATCCTACGACCCCTCAACACACCTGATGCGTCTATGGTTCAAGAGCAACCCGGATCGGGCTTACGACTACCAGGGGGTGCCGGCCCATATCTGGACCGAGTTGAAAGCGGCCCAGTCGGCAGGCAGGTACTTTCGCCAGAACATTCAGGACCAGTACGGGGAGCCGCGCGTTCCAGCAAATCCATGGCGACGTCGATAGCCGCGCGCGCCCTGGAAAAATCGACAGTCCAGCTTGTATCTGGCGACAGGGGCAAGTCTGGGCGGTCGGTGGCCACGCATCCGCCGTGGAAGTCGAACTCGCGGCGCGCGAGCAGCAGCACGTCGCGCACATAGGCCAAGTCGGCGTCGGCCGGCCGCGCGCGCGCTTCAGCCCGCCGCGCCGCAGCCCTCGCACGATGCGCCGCGTGCAACGCTACGCAGACCAAGACAAGCGCCAGGAACAGCGCACCAGAAAGGATGAGGATGGGGGGATGTGGCATGCCCCAGTGTCAGCACCGGGGCAGGATCCCGCGAACCCTAGGCCGAGATACTGCGCAAGCATACGCATCAGCGAAGGAGGGTCGATAGCGAACGTGGGCCGGGCTTTGTAATCCATGTTGTTGATTCCCCACGAGGGCGGATGGAAATTCATCAGCCTGCGCGGCCACAGGCCAACTTCAGCAGCGAACTCACGGGGCTATTGAGTGTGAGGAAGAAAGATCAACTGGCCGGCCACGCTTGGCTCTGGTACCCTACACGGACTGCCAGTAGGACAATTGCCGTGAATAAAACAGACGAGTACGAGCTTTGGATAGACGCGTACACGCCAGATACGATCCCTATGAATCGCCTGGCGGAGTACTTGGCTGCCCTTTCGAAGCTACTTGGCTATCAGGCCAATGTTCATTTCTCTCGCTTGGAGAAAGGCAGTCTTTTGAGCGTAGCCGCTATCGAAGATGTAGTCTCACCTATGGTGGATGACCGAGTGTCTCAAGCGGCGGCGGGTACAGCTGCAAATGACGCGCTCATCGCGTACGCGGACATTAATAGGTTACTGAAGCAAGATAATGCTATTGGAGAACTGCGCGGCAGAAAAAAAACGGGAGCTACGGCTGTTGTAATTCAATTTCCTGGACGCGATTCGCCAGATCCAGAGAAGTACGCAGCTTTCTGGGAGCCTGCAGAGTTAGACGGCGAATTGGTGCGAATCGGCGGAAGAGATAGCAGTGCTCATGCGCAAATTGTAGACATGGACGGCCGCACTTGGTCCATAACATTAGCCCGCGAGCTAGCCAGCCGTATTGCCCCGTATCTATACAAAGGTCCCGTTTTACGAATTAGCGGCGTTGCACGCTGGGAACGGAATGAGGCGAAAGAGTGGAAGTTATTGGATTTCAAGGCCGAGGAATTCAAAATACTTGAAGACTTGGATTTGGATGAAATTACAACCCAACTTCGAGCCCTTCGCAACTCCGACTGGTCCAGCCAAACGGATATAGACTCAACAATCGCGCGGATACGCGGGCATGAGGATGGACTGCACTAATGGTCGTTTTTGATACCTCAGTATTGGCAATTGCTTTTGACCAGAATGCCTGTGTTCCTAAAGATCCCGCAACCGGCCAGCCTCTGGAACGATGCAAGGAGCGCATCGACCACCTGCTGAAGACGCTGACAGCTACAAAGGCCAAGATTCTTATTCCGACTCCAGTGCTCGCAGAGTATATGGTGCACGGAGGACCAGACCGCCAAAAGCGCCTTAATAAAATCGTCTTGTCTAGAGTTTTTACCGTAGCCCCATTTGACATGAGGGCGGCAGTTGAATGCGCCGAACTTGAGCCAGTCCCTCGCAAGGCGAAGGCGATAACACATTTTGATAATGAGACCAAAGCCAAGGTCAAGTTTGACCGGCAGATACTAGCGACAGCACTCACACACAGGGTGTCTCACATGTATACAGGTGACAACCAACTCGCACGAAAGGCCAGGGATTGCGGCCTCCTTGTGACGTTAACTTGGGAGCTGCCGCTTCCGCCTGAGAAACCAAAATCTCCTCAGTTTGAGATTGCGTTCCAGGCTGATCATTCGGCACATCCGTCTATGCCATAGTGCGCCCGACGCATTATGAGCACGTCCATCATCGTATAGGCGTAGAGCCCATGTTTTCTAAGTATCAGGATTACTGCAGCCGCCAATAGCAATTGCTCTGCTTCAGTCCCAGGGCAGGAGAAGCCGCAATGCGGAAAGCCATTTCAGTCATCGTCATTGCTGCAGCAGCGAAAACAGCTTTCGCAGCCGACTACGCCACATGCCTACTGGACAAGCTCCCGGGCGTGAAGAACGCGCCGGCCCATGCGGCCGCGCTGAACCTGTGCGCCCAGCAGCACCCTGACAAGTTCTTCGAGGTCCGCCGCGGATCGGGCCGTGGGCTGCTGGGCCCGAAGTCCCCGGAGCAGTGCACGCTGGACAAGGCGCGCGACACATCCTGGCAGCCGGCGGCTGGGATGATCATGCGCGCGTGCGGCTGCCTGTACACGCAGAGCGCTGGCCCGACGGACATGTGCGAGCGGTATCCGCTGTCTGCCGAGATCCGCGCGCAGCACCCGCTGGTGAAGACCGACGCGGACCTGCTCAAGCTGGAGACGCACTACCGGAAGATCTACACAGCGCACCCAGATGCCGACTCCCTGTATCAAAGGAAAGACTTCTGGGCCTGGGTCACCCAGAGCAAGGCACGCGAGGACTCGCTCATCAAGGGATCGACGGAATCCATCATCCGCGTGATGAGCGAGTTCAAGGCCATTGGCGCGGCAGACACCCAGTGGCTAGACGGCGTATCGACGGTGGTCCCACCTGCTAGGCAGTAGCGCCCTCAGGTTTTGCGCCGCTGCACCCCGGCTGCATCAACGAACAGCGCGCCCTTTTCCAGCTTGGCCAAGTCATCAGGGCTGCGCACCGTCGGCAGTGCTCCAGAAGCCCCCGCATCCACCTGCTGCACCTCGCCCGTGACGGCGTTGTGCCGGATGATGCTTCCCTGGCTCGTGGAACCGTCTGCATTCTTCACCGCAGGCGTGACCGTGACCTTCCAGGGCGATGGATCGGCATCGCCTCGAATCGCGCGCATCGACTGCTGAGCCTGCTGCTTCTGCTGGGGCGTGGCATTGGGATCGAGGAGCGTATTGCGCAGCTGCTCTTCCTGGCGCTGGGCCCGGGTCTTAAAGCCGCGCGCCTCTGCCTCGCCCTGCAGGCGCTGCTGCTCGATGCCCACGCGCATGCCCGTGCGCCCGGTTTCGCCGGCCTGCTGCATGGCCTCGCGCTGCAGGCCGCCGGATTGCTGCATGTCTTCGCGCATGAGGCCTGCGTTCTGGCGCATGGTCTCTGCGTCCAGGCCTGGCTGGGCCTGGCGCAGCGCCGAGTCGGTTTGCAGGGCGGCCTGGTAGGCGGCCACGGCCGGCGGCGGGCCGGACTGAGCGCCACCGCCACGGAAGCGGGCCATGCCGGCCGAACTCCACTCGGGCCGGTTCATGATGCTGCTCGCGCCGGTCTCCAGGTTCTGGAGGTCTTTACGTGCCTGCCAATCGTTGCCGGAGTGGGCGACGGTTGGTGCACGGAAGCCTGGGAAGCCCAGGCGGGGCTGCTCGACCTCGGTGCGCTGGCCAGGCGTAAAGCCGCGGGCTGTCGATTGCGCGGCCAGGTTCTGGGCTGCCAGGTCGTTTTGCCGCGATGGCAGGCCGCGCGGCTGGGCGCCCAAGGCCGCACCCTGTGCACTATCGGAAAAGCTGTTGCCCTGACGGAAGATCCCGGGCTGGACTTCCTGAGGCGCGGCCGAGCTGGGCGGCCCCATGGTGCTGCCAGTGGGTGGCGTGGCCTGCGGCGTTGCAACTGAGCTTGCTGGTGCTGTGGAGGGCGCGGGGCTCGCCATCGTAGAGGCGGCAGCAGGGGCTGAAGCTGCGGCGGCACCTCCCCCGATCCCGGCGCCGACCGCAAGTCCACGCGCGGCGTTGGTCCCGGAGTTGATGGCGCCACTGATCGCCCCGCCCGTGCGTCCCACAACGGACAGAGCGCCGCCCAGTCCAGCCGGTGCAGCATTTGCCAGATTCGACACATTGCGGCCCAGCTCGGTGTTCATGGGGTTGGACTGCGAGCCGTCTGGAGTCGGCGCTTTGGGGTAGCCGCCCAGAGGGATCTGGTCCTCTGGCGCACCACCGTTGGCGAAGAACACCTTGGGCTTGAAGCCGCGCGGAACGAATGCCTGCTCGGGTGCTGGTGTGTGGGTGGCATCGACGGCGGCCTGCAGCGCCCCGGCCCCGCCCATGGCGTGCACGGTATCGGGCGGCAAGACGAACTCACCCGGTTTCACCATGGCGGGGATGGAGTCGGGCGCCTGGTTCTGGGCCTGGGCCTTTCGCGCCTCCAACACCGATGTAGGGCCAAAGCCGAGGCCGGGCCCTGGCTGGCCTCGCTCCTGCTCGCTGCCGCGCGGCCGGAACCCCAGGCGCGGCTGGTTGGCCAGCGCTTCGGCCCTGGCCTGCTTCATTTTCTCGGGATCGAATCCTCGCATGCTCTTCTCCTCCTGCTCTCACAGGGTATGGACCACGGTCACCTGGGGCTCGTCATGACGGGTCGCACGGCGCAGATCGGCATCGGGTCGGGCGCCGAAGTAGGCTTCGAACTCCCCCAGGGATGTGGCCGACCGCGACGGGTCGAAGCCATCGGAATCCGGCAGCCCGAAAGCGCGATGCAGCGCCCAGTGCACGAGATAGGCGTGGTGAGCCTCGTGAATCTCGGGTTTGTCGTTGCAATTGGTGAGCTGCTTAAGCGGCAGTCGATAGGCCTCCAGCCGCAGCGTCCCTGCCTCGCGCGGCGCAGGCACCAGGCGCAGCCGCGTCTCGGTCTGGATGGCGAAGCGAGGCTCGCCCGGCCCGTGATCGCGCCAGTGCGGATGTTTGGAATCCAGAAACTCGCGCGACACGAGGTCCAGCCCGCGCGCGTGCGATGTCGCCGCGCTCACGAACCGCAGATGCGATATCTCGTAGACCTTGGGGTGCAGTTGATGGCTGGCCGCGCCGGCCGCGACGGCGATTTCGCACACGGCAGGCGTCGAGTCGTCCAGCAGCAGGCGGCCACGCACCGCAGCTTCGGCCTGGGCTTCATTGAGCCAGGCCAGCACCTCTGGCTCGCCCCACAGATAAGGTTGCTCCCGGTCGAGGGAGTCCACCCGGAACTGTTCCACCAGCTGCTGAACGTTCATACCGCGCCGTACTCGTCAATGAAGGCGAACACCTTGGCGCGCATGTTCTCCAGGGTCATGGTCTTGGGCACCACTTGGTTGTAGGTGTCCTTGGCGAACACCTGCAGGCCGTCCTTGTCCATGTTGGAAACCTGGTCCAGCAGTTCCTGGCGGCGCACGTCCTTGGCACGCTGCTCGTCCTGCAGGCGCTGGGCCTCGGCGAGTTTGGCGGCCGTATCGTCCAATGGCGTGATGGTGGGCTGCTGCTCGCCCTGCCCCGTGCCCACGTCATCCGCCACCGCTGCGCGCTGGAACATGTCGCCGTGTCGCAAGAACTTCTTGGCGATGGAGGCCGGAAGGCCGCGCACCTGCTCCGAATCAAACGAGAGGCCGGTGCCATACAGGCGGTCGATGTACGAGGGGCGGCGCCCGATGTACTGGACCGCGACTTTGGTTTCTTGGTTCATCATGAGCCTCAGCGGTTCATGCCAGCGCGGAAAGAGGCGTCGCCGCCCCTTTTGGCCGCGCGGCGGGGTCAGTCCGCGCCCAGGCCTTCGCCGTGGACGATGAGATCCAGGTAGCCAGCCTCGGCCACGGCCGCGCCGGTGATGGTCAGCAGCAGCGTCACGCCTGCAGGGAACTTGGCCAGCTTCTTGGTCAAGTTCAGGCGTAGGTTGGCAACAGCGGCCAGGTCGATGCCGGCGCCGAAGTAGTTGGCGGCCTGGGGCAGCTCGGGACGGTCCACGCCGTCGGTGTACTCGAAGCCCAGCGAGGCCGTGACGCCCGCGCCGAAGCCGTTGGACACGATCAGCGACACCGCCTCGACCAGGAAGCCGGGTTGCAGCGTGTTGATCTGCACGACATCGTTGACGGCCAGCGCAGTGATGGCGTTGGAGCGCACCGGGATTCCCGTGGCGCCCGTTTCCAGCACGCTGCGGATGGTGGTGACGTTCCCATAGGGACGGGCGCCGCCGAACTGATTGCGGTCGGCGCCGAGGATTTTGATCTTTGCCATGATTGGCTCCTTTGGAAGTTCAGGAAGTGAGACAGGGAGCCGCGCTCCCTGCCCCAGGCCTTACAGGCTGCGACCGAAGATCGGCACCACGGTGTCGATCACGGTGGCGCCGTGGTCGGTGAACTCGACCCGATCACCCATGTTCACGGCGAAGCGGATCTTGGAGGCGCCCAGGATGCCGCCGATCATGGCTTCGAGCTTGTCCTCGAAGTCGTCGTCCTGCTCCTTCCAGAAGTACGGCAGGCCGTTGTGGCGGCTCTTGGCGTAGCCCTTGGCCAGGGCCTGGCCGCCCAGCAGGATGGCGCGATCCACGGCAAAGGTTTCGCCGAAGGACTGGGGCACGATCACGCCGGCCTCGGTCTCGCTGTCGAACTGGGTGCAATACTTGATCTCGTCGCCCGCGAAGAAGCGGATGGGCTTGGGCATCTTCACGATGAGCACCCCGCTCCACAGCGCAACTTCAGGGTTGCGGAACAGCGGGTGATCCTTGGCGTTGCGGGCGCGGGCCAGAGCCTGGGCTTGGTAGTTGCGGAAGTTCGGGTCGGTGGCGAACTTCTCGTACTGGGCATCCGACACCAGCAGAACACGGAACGGGCTGTCCTTGGCCATTTCGTCGCCGTCGAACTCCACGGGCGGCGGCGGCAGCACCATCTGGCCGAGGAAGCTGCGGATGGCATCCACGTTGGACATCTTCATGATGTCGGCCGTGGTCAGGTCCACCTCGCCGCCATTCACCTTGAAGCGCTGGACCGAATCCCCGTCCACGATGAAGTGGCGGTTCTTGGTCGGAGCCTTCACGCGGTTCACCACCACCTTGTTGAAGCGTGGATCCGCCGCGAGGGGGATGCGCCAAGTGATGTTGTCTTCGAAGCCGCGCGCGCCGGCCATGTGCACCAGCGACAACTGATCCTCGTAGTTGTCCATGGCGCTTTGCAGCAGCGGCTTGGCCAGGCGGTAGATATCCACGGGGCTGCGCACTTCGTCCATCACGCCGCCCAGGTCCAGCGGGAAGCGGGCCTGGTTCACACGCAGGCGGTCCTCGGACAGGCTCACGCCCTCACCGCGACCAGCAGCGTACTCGCCGCCCATGATGGGGATGCCGCCCACGGGGTTGACGAAGTTGAACTTCAATTCGTCGCCCTTGCCCTTGCCCATGTCCATGGTCTGGACGATGGGCATGGTGTTGCTCGTTTGGTTGGCAATCGAGCTGGCGGCTGTATCGATCTTCGGGAACTTGCCCGTCAGGCGGTTGATGTTGGAGTGGCGCTTCTGCGTCGCAGTGAAAACGCCAACGGCTTGTTGCACCAGCTTTTGCTTGTCGCTGGCCGACATCGCGGTCTTGGTCATGTCAGTCCTCGCTCAGTTCAGGTTTTTCGGTTGAGGAACCCTTCGCGCTGCTCGTCCGTGAGGTCGGCCATCGCGTTGAAGAGCTCCATGCCTTCGAGCGAATCCAGCCGTTCGAACAGCGACCCGCCACCCGGACGGCCGCCCGAAATGTCCGAGAGGCTGTTGGGTACGGGCACTGCGAGGGCCGCCAGCTTTTCCTTGGCGGCCTTGGCCGGGTCGTTCGGGGGATCCTTTGGAGCGGGCGAGGCGGCAGCGGCGGCGGCCTTGTAGTCCTTGAAGAGCTCGATCACCTGCTCGGTGGTGCCACCGTCCAGCACGCCGCGAGCGGCGCTTTGCGCATAGCTGGGCATGGCCTTGAGCCACGCATCAAACTCCGCGCTCTGGGCGATGGAATCCACGTCGGGGTGTGCCGTGTAGATGGCGTTCGTGTGCACTTCATGGGCCGAGGCATGGCGGTGCTGACGCAGCGGAGCCAGCTCGCGCTCGACTTCTGCCTGCAGTTCCGCCTTCAGCTCTGCCTTCAGCTGCTCGCGGGTGGCCGCGTGCAGCTTCAGCAGGCCGGCGCGCAGCCCTTCTTCCGAGTAGTCGCCGAACAGCTCCGGATCCGCGCCAGCCTCGATGGCCGCGCCTGCCTGCGCTGCCAGCTTGTCCGTCTCGGTCGGGGCCTTGCCATCGGCAGCGCGTTGGCCCGCCTGTGCCTGCAGCACGGCCAGGGCGGCCTCCGCTGCGGCGGCACGGGCGGTCTCACGCTCGGCCTCAGACTTCCAGCGCTGTTCGCCCTGGCGTGCCTGTTCCAACTTCTCGTAGGGGATGGTGTGCTTGCCGTCCTTGGCCAGGACCACGGCATTTGCCGGGTCTGGCTCGGCCGGCGCAGCATCGCCCCCGGGCTTCGCTACCGCTTCCACAGCGGGTGCAGCAGGAGTGTTTGCCGGATCAGTGGCGGTCGCTGGCGCGCCGCCGGGTTCCTCGGACGCTGCCGAGGTATCGCCATGCAACCCAGCGTTGAGCATCTGGGTCAACTGTCCGGCCGACAGTTCGCCGCCCGCGCTATTCAAAGAATCCTGTTGTGATGTCGTCATGCCTGTCCCGCCACATATCGCCGTGGCCGCATGGGCCAGCAATCAGGAGCAGCGCCTGGGCGCCGCGCCATCTGCTTTTGAATCCGCAGCGCCGAAGCGCCGCAGTCATCGCCACAGCGACATGCGCCGCGGCTTGGAAGCAGTGTCAAAAAGCGGGGAGGTAAAGGCCAACCCTAGACAGAGCGGCAATGAAAACGCCGCCCGAAGGCGGCGCTGGCCGAAGCCAATGGAATCAAGCGCCCTGCGGCAGGTTGTCGTCGGGTGCGGTGGTCTCGATGCCCTGCATGCCGCGCGCCGGCTCCTGCGGGATGGGTGGGAATGCTGGGCTGGTGTTCTCGCGCACCTGCCCGATGTCGCCCGCCGCGGCAGGGCCACCCGACTGCGGCACTGGGCCACCAGCAGCAACGCCAGGTACCGGGAAGTCCGGATCGTCACCACCTGGGTTGGGCTTCTGGTAGCCCGCGCCCTGCATGATGGCGTCTGCGATGGGCGCGATGGCAGGATTCATGGCGACCTGGGCCCCGCCCTGCATCGCCGAGAAGGCCGCCTGCACGCCCACCTGCACAGCGTCGGCCATCACCTTCTTGATCTGGGCGTCCGTCAGGCGCTCCTTCATCTCCAGCTCGCGCGCCTTCAGGTCGTGGCCGGCCTTGGACAACGCGGCCTGCACCTCCTGCTGAATACGCTGCTCGACCTGCTCCGGGCTCTCCTGGGAGCCGGCCGCGCGCAGGGCTTCGATGATCTCGCGCTTGTAGGGCGTGTCCATGAGCGCAACCATGTAGGGCATGGCGGCCTGCTGGAACTGTGGCGGCATGGTCTTGATGACCTCCTGCATCGCATACAGCTGCTGAGAGCGATAGCCGGGCGTGCTGGGCACGTCCTCGAGCTGGACCTTCAGCAGGGTCCGCTGCACGTCGTTGCTCAGGTAGGAGTAGCCGGCCGGGTCGGTCTCGATCTTGTTGAGCACCACCGAACGGTCCTCGGTGACGGCATCGCCCTCGATGATCACCGTCTTTTCCTTGGCGCCCAGGTCCTGGACGATCATGGCCAGCAACATCTCGCCCATCAGCGTTCGCGCGCGGCGGAAGTTGCCCATGATCTCGCCCAACGCCTGGTTGGCCTGCTCCAGCTGCGTGCGCTCCTGCAGGCCGCTGGTCGCGTTGCCGCGCTGGCCCGTGAAGGCAGCCGGCGCCGCGGACAGCTGCTCAAAGACCGCGCGGCAGTCGTTCATGAGCTGGTGCTGCTGCTCGGTGAGCTGCACGTCTCGCTTGACCTCGAAGCGCGCGCCAGGCTTTGCCATGTGCTCCTGGTCCAGCACCACATGGGCGTTGCGCCGGCCGATGGTGCGCCGCAGGACCGCGTCGGGCATATTCGTGGCGCCCTTCGTGTTCTCGACCCGGTAGGCGGACAGGCCCCAGCGCATGAGCGCCGTGCCGCTGTTCAAACTGTCCTGCTGGTAGATCAGCCCGCGCACGTAGCCATAGGGCACGCGCGTGGAATCCTCGCGGAAGCCCCAGAAGATCACATAGGGGAAATGGCTGTGCGGATATGGCGTGGGGCTGTCGTGCAGCTTGTGCGGCCCGAGCCAGTAGCTGCGGCGCACCTTCGCCACGATGGCCTTGAAAGCCTTGGTCATGCCCGTGGCCAGACCGTAGTTGTGAGCCTGGTTGCCCGCGTCGTACTCGACCACGCGGCCATCAGGAGACTCGATGAGCACCACCTCGACCCAGCGCCGATACCAAAGCTCGGTCAGGCACAGCTGCTTGTTCGTGCGGTCGTACCAGCGCGCTTCTTCCACCGTCCAGCCGCGCGCATCCTGGCCCGCATTGGTCAGGCCCGTGGAACTGCCGCCCTGGTTGGCCAGCCGGCCCGGATAGCCCTGCTGCCACCAGGTGGCGCCATTGCGGCCACAGGACAGGATCAGTTCGCGCGCCTGCGGAAATGCGCGCGCGATGCGCTCGGGGTGCAGCCATTTGTCCCGCTTGAAATACCGCGCGTCGCTGAGATCCCACTCCTCCGCCGTCCAGTCCCACCGCACCTCGCTGCGCCGCACGACTGCGCATTTGTAGCGGTATTGCGTGGGGTCGCTCACGCGCTGCACCCCCACGCAGCCAAAGCCCACGGCGGCCTGGGGTCGGAAGGCATCGCTGCAGGCATTGTCGGCATGGGACTCGCGCTCGGCCTCGTTCAGCTCGACGTTGAGCGCGTCGGCCACGTCCTTGCTGCCCGTCTGGCCATTGGCCGTGACGCGCCAGTCCGTGCGCGTGGTCTGCTCGTAGCCTGTGAGCGCACGCAGCGTGGGCCCGATGCGGTCTTCAATGGCCGGCGGAATGCCCTGCTCCTTCATGGCGTTCAGCAGCTCGGTGTCCAGCTGCTTGCCGTCCGCATAGTCCATCTCCTTGTCCGCCGCGATGCGCCAGGGCGGTTCCTCGTCCATCTCGCGCAGCCATTCCGTGTATTCGTGGAGCGATACCTCGCCCTCACCCATGCGCAGATCATCATCCCCGTCGTCCAGAGAGCCCTCGGTTTCGGGCGAGTCCACGTCCATCGTGCTGGTGTTGATCAATTGAGCCTCCAATCGGTCTCTTCGGGTTCTTCGTATTCATGGCGCTTGCTGCCGGGCTCAGGGATGCCCTGGACAAAGGTCATTGCCACCGCGTCGCCCTTGTCAGGGGAGCGGCCCAGCGCCTTGCGGATGTCGTCCTTGGACAGCATCTGGATCGCCGCGACCCGGCCCAGGGTCACGACCTTGTAGCGAACTGCCGTCAGGTCGGCCAGCAGCTCGGGGTCGGGCGGCAGCGCGATGGGATTGGGGTTCGTCGGGTCCAGGGCCTCGCGCAGCAGCCAGTACATTTCCGCGCGGCGGTTCCGGAAGCGCAGATTGCCGGCCTTGGTCATGGCGTTGGACGTTTCCGAGCCGTTGACTGCGAGCACCAGCAGGTTCAGGCCCACGATGAAATCCAGCGCGCTGGAGCCGATGCCGATGCTGTCCACGCAGATGCACGCACCGTCGCGCACCAAAGGCGTGACAAAGCCAGCCGTGGTCGGGCCGTCCTTGGTGACCGCGCCCGGCACGGTGATCAGCTCATCGAACCATGCGCCATGGCGCCGCGCCGCCGAGGTCTTGTCGATGCCGCCGCGCGCAGGGTCCAGGCCCAGGGCCGTCATGCCGCCCTTGGCTTCGCGCGGCTTCCACCGGGCCTGCGCCGCCTTCACCCACTCGGTGGGGATCACCTGCCAGGCCGGGTCGGCGCTGCCCGCGTTGAAGTCGCCGTTCAGCATCTTGCTGCGCAGTGGCTCGGGCAGAGACTGCAACGTGGCCTTGTAGCCCGTGGACAGCAGGAACAGGTTGTCGTTCACGCTGGAAGGGATGAACGTCCGGCTCTTGGGCGTCATCAGGTCCGGGCCAACCATGACAGGCTCGGGGCCAGGCACCTCCTGGTCCTCGCCCTTCTCGTTCGTCACAAACCAGCGCAGCTCACCCGGCTTGGCTGGGTTCGGGTGCGAAGGCTCCAGCCACGGCGCCCAGAAGCGCTTCACCCATTCCCCTTCTGGCTCGGTAGGCGGATTGCCCGCGCACACCACGCGCTGGCGGATGGTCGGGTCATCGGTGCGCAGCCAGCCGATCAGGGAACGGAACTGCAGTTCGGTGAAGTGGGTGATCTCATCGAAGCCCTTGAAGTCATGCGCGCGGCCCTGGTACTTGATCCAGTCGCCCGGCTCCTTCACGCTGCCCAGCTCCAAGACCTTGCCCTGTGGCAGCCGCCAAATGCCGTCCTGGCTGTTGTAGCCATCGCGCGTGCCCAGGATCGAGGTCATGCGCTCTTCGATGCCGGTGAGCTGCACGGACTGGCGCCGGAAGATGATGCTGTGCTTTTGCTTGGTCAGCGGCAGGCCCAGCAGCAGATCGGTCTTGCCGCCGCCGGCCGCGCCACCGTAGAAGACGATATCGGCGTCGGACTCGAAAGCTACGGTCTGGGGGCCAGGCTGCGGCACCCAGATGGGCGCATCGCCAGACAGCAGCAGAGAGTCCAGCTCCGCGCGCGTGTCCGCGTCCAGGCCCTTGAGCAGATCCAGGATGTCGGCCGTGGTCAGCGCGGGCGTGGTCATTTCTCACTCCGTTTCGCCGCGAGCGTGGCCAGCAGCATGGCCGCGCCTGGGCCGCCATTGAGCAGTGCCGCGAGCCGCACAGCCCGCTCTGCATCGGTCATCTGCTTGAGCATGAAGGGATCGCTCTTCTGCTCGTTGTCCTTCTCATAGAGGCCGGTGTGCTTGAACAGCTTCTCCAGGATGGCCACCTTGTCATGGAACATGACCTCGATGCCGTACTTGCCTTCCTTGGCTCCCGCATACAGAGCGCGGGCGGGCGTGCTGAGCTTGCGGGTGTCCTTCGTCACCACGCGCGAATGACCATCGCCGCCGCACTGCGGGCAGTCCGGGTTGGGCTCCAGCAGTGGGTTGAAGCCAATGCCGCCCTGCTCATCGAACTCATCGGGCGCGTTGCCCTTCACGGCCCACAGCTCACGGTCGGCGTTCATCTCACCCACGGTGCGCTGGTATCGGTTGCCCTCGCCAAAGCAATGGCGACAGCAGCCGGTCTTGACCTCGACCAGTTCACGGGGATCGGCGACCAGGATGTTCAGGGCCTCGGTGAGCACGCGGTCAGCACTGACCTGGGTGCGCTCCTGCTGCTGCTTCCGTGCCTCTGCGATTGCCGCCTGCAGGTAAGGTTTTGCTAGGTTTTCCGTAGCAATCTGTTTGGCTGTATGCACGCTGTAGCCGGCGCGAATCGCGGCCTGGGCACCATTGAGGTCAACGAGATACTCCTCCACGAAACGCTGCTGCTTCGGAGTCAGGGCTTGGCCATCGTGCGTCTTTGCCGCCGGGCGCTTCGCAGGAACGGCAGAGCCTGCGGCCTTCTTCGCGGCAGCAGGCTTCTTGGGGACAGGTTTCTTTGGAGGCTCGGACTTGCCGGCAGGACGTTGGGCCATGGCCGGAAGTGTTCACGGCACAGCCAGTGGGCGTCCAACCCTAGGCGGGGCCGTGACGGCCGTCCCGCCGAACCAGTTTGCCCAACCTCAGTTCAGTCACAAGGGTGCAAGAGAAGAAATCCCGAAATGCCCCAAGCAACTGAAATGCGAGCCCATAGATGTCTTCAAATTGGGCTATAAGTTGCTGCTTCAAATTTGATAGCAAGTGTACAAAGTAAGCAGACTCCCACGAAGTCCACTCAACCTCCTACAATTTGATGGCGGCAAAAAACAAGGCCCCACTATTAAGCAGGGCCTTGAGCGCGAAGTTCGAATTGCAGCTCAGACTTCACGCGTGCAGCGGTTCATCAACCTTTGCATTCGGATTGTAGTTGACAACTATTACTTTTTCGTCAATTAGCTGTTGACGTGACTGTATGGTCATCAGTCCGGTGCGCCAACTATGAAAGCACCATGGCGCTCACTTTTCTACAAACGCTAGACGCGATCACTCGCCTCATCATCAACCTGCAAACCATCTACCAAGGTTTGAACGGCCAGCAAAGTGGCGCGCATTGGCTAGGGGATTGCATCGCCTACATAGCGCGACTCTTGGGCAGCTGATGTAGCCAGCCAGCTCTCATGGATCGCCCCTGCCGACGCTTCGTGGGCAGGGGTGCGAAGGTCAACTACGAACCCGCCACATCAAGTAAATCGGCTTGACGCGGGTCCGCCCGCTTCAAGCCCTTCAAGCCTCTCACCTCTCTTTCAAGCGCCCGCCGCTTCGCCACCTCTTCCAACAACTGGTCCTGTAATTCCGTGACGCGTGTCAGCGCCGTGTGTTCCAGGGCCACGCCCGCCAAGCCTTGGCCAAGGCGCGCGGCCTCAGGGCGGACGAGGTGCAGCACATGCTCGCCGATCTCCACCATGGTCCGACCATCGTTCAGGTGGACGATCACCACATCCCGCGCCGGCCCGTGCTGGTGCACCGGGCGATAGCACTGCTTCACCGCCGCGATCATCCCCTCGCCGCGCAGCACCTTGATGCGGTCGTCCACTGTGGTGAGGTTCAGGCCCGTCATCTTGTGGATGCGGTCACGCGTGGGCTCCTCGCCGGCCTCGTGCAGCTGGCGGATTGCCTCATAGACCTGCGTCAGCGTGGGCACGGCCTCGACCGCGCCCGTGTCCGGATTGCCGCCGGCTGTCTTGTGGATGGTGCTGGTGGTGGCTTGGTTCATGCGGTTTCACTCCAGAGTGGCAGGCGTTGTGGCCATTGGCCGGATTCGAGGATGGTGTGGCGGGTGATGCGACCCCATTCGAGTCCATAGTCCCGATGGGCTTCGCGGCCGCCGTCTACAAGGCGGTATTGGTCGTATGCGACGTGGCAGCCCTCGATGTCGGGGCGCGTGCAGCACAGGGGGAAGCCCGTGCGGTCGTCGGTCTTGAGCGCGAAGCCCTTGCCGAGGTTGAGGTGTGCGTGCTGAGAGAAATCGCAGATGCCGCACCAGATGCACGGCAGCGCGGCGACGGCGCGGCGGTAGGCTTCGCATTCGAGGATCTCGGCCTTGGGCACGACCAAGCCCGTGCTGGCCCCGCCCATCACAACGATGCTGGTGCACGCCATGCCGGCGGTGGCGCGTGCACTGTCCATGGCGCGGGCCGCGCGCTGCGCCAGACGCTCCTCTCGGTCTTGCGCTGGTGCGGCGGCCGGCCGGCGGCCGAAGCCGCGGCTGGGCCAGGTGCTCCGGTTCTGGATCATCGGATGTCGCCCTCCACATCCACCTGCACCAGGAAGCCGTGATCGTTCATCACGCACACGCGCGTGGGGCCGTACTGCTGCAGGGTGCAGCAGCGGTTGTAGGCCCAGGTGGAGAGGCGGTACCGGCCATGCGCGTCCGGGCCGTGGGTGTGCTCTTCCGCAGTGGCATCGCGCCACAGCGGCGGGTACTTCTGCTTGGGGCGCTCCTGGCCACGCATGCCGCGCCGGGGCAGATCTGGGCGGAAATCAATCATGGGCACCGCCCTCCCCTGTGCTGGCGTCGAAGTCCTTCACCTCCATGCCCAGATCCAGGGCCAGGCCGTGCTCGACGCGTGCGCCCTTGGAGCCGCGCCAGCCGGGCAGCATGTAGACCGAATCGCAGGTGCACAGCTGCGGCAGCGCCAGGCGCATGTAACCGGCCCAGCTCCCGCATGCTGGCGCGGGGTTCTCGGCAGGGTTCTCGACGTGGTGGCCCTGGGCGCGCAGAGTGGCGGCGGCGCGGTTGAAGGCCGGGTAGTTGAACTCGGGCAGGCCTGTCATCGGGCCAGCGATGTAGATCCGCTTCATGGCCGGGCCCTCCGGAAGGACCACGCGATCATTGCGGCGTCACGCTGGTGCTGATTGCTGCGGCCGGCCCAGCCTGTGAGGCGGCTGAATGTGGCGGCATCGATCTTTGCGCCGTGGGCGCCGCCGGCCTTGGCGCTTGGCGGCATGCCGTGGCATGGGATGCCCAGCGCCGCGCACAGGCCAACGATCAGCTTGCACCAGGCGTCGATCTCGCCGACGTTGCGCGCGATCTTCTTGCGGGCGCCGTCGCTGCCCTTGGCCGTCCAGGTGCGGCGCGCGGCGCGGCTGTCCTCGAAGATAACCAGCGTGGGCTGGCGCTCCTGCAGCACCAGGGCGATCTGAGCCGGCTCGACCTCCTCCAGGGCCTGCAGCTGGCCATCCACGATCCAGGCCAGGCCAGTGTGCTTGCCCGGGTCCATGCCCAGCACCGTGATTGGGCCCTGGTGGCCAGCCGGGACCGTCACGCGCGGGGCGGCGGGCGCCAGGCGAGCGCCTGCAGCTGCTGCACCACCTGCTGCTCGATGTCCACGAACAGCCGGGACTCGTCCCTGTCCAGCTCCCTGGCCCTGGCCTTGACGTACTCCCACCACCCGGGTTGCTGGGCCAGCTTGACGAGGTGCGCCACGGCTGCCCCGCTGAGATTGATTTGGTGTTGCTGCCATTGGTGTTCAGACGACGATGAATTCATGGGAATCGCTGCCGTGGCTGTTGACCAGCAGCTCGCGCAGGCGGCGTTCGGTGGCGCGGTGCGCGCGGATGAAGGTGCGGGCCGGGATCACCTCCAGCACCTGGCCGTAGGCCTCGCCGAACTCGACCAGGTGGCCCAGCTGAACAGCGTTCAGGCGCATCTCCTGGCCGTGGCCGTGCTTGCGGCCCAGGTCCACGACGGCTGCAACGGCATCGGCAAACAGGCTCTGAGCCTCGGGCTCGGTGAAGACGCCCATGCCCAGCAGCGTTTCGGACAGGTTCGCTGCGTCGGCCAGGTCGCGCCAGTGCTGCACTGTCGGCGCGGCGTAGCCCACGGCATGCACGGCGGCCTGGACTGCAGCGGCCAGGGGATCGCGCTTGCGCTGGTGCAGCGGCTGCCGCTCACTGGCCGACAGCTCCTGTGCCAGCGTGTAGGTGTAGGGCAGCGTCAGGTACCCCCGGGCCACAGAGGTGTGTAGGGCGCTCATGCCTGGCTCCCCTGCTGGTGCTGTGCCACAGCGGCAGCACTGCGGCGCTTGGCTTGTCCCAGGCGCATCCGGTCTGCACGGGCCTGGACTTGCACGGGCGTGAAGCGCGAGGCCTTGAGCGCGAAGGCTTCACGCAGGGTGGCCAGCTGGGCCAGCACCTCGCGCTTCGGGCCGCTGGGCATGGACTCGGGCGCCGGCAGCGCCAGTGCTGCGCGCGGGGCCGGCAGCTGCAGCTGCTCGCGCAGGTCGTCGGTCAGGCCATCCATACCGCCCGGCAGCCGGCCTGCCGTGATGGCTTCCTGCACGGCGCGGGTGCGCGCTTCGGGGTCGTGGCCCAGGCTGACCTGCACCACAGGGCGGCGGCGCAGCGCGCGGGCCTCGCCCGTGATCCGGCCGTAGGCCTCGATGAACGCCTGCCGAGCCCCGAACTTGTCGCCAGCAACCAGCAGCGGCGCGGCCACTGCCCAGGCCTGGGCGATCTCGTCGGTCCACACCACGGTGGCCTGCTGATCGGCGCTGGTCAGGGCAAGGCCATAGGCCTCGGCCGGCAGCATGCGACCCATGGCGTGGTCCACGTACTGCAGCACGGTGCCGGTCAGGATCGGGCCGCGGTGCTCGGCGCGGATGCGGGCCAGGGCCAGGCGCAGCACAGGTTTGTCGATGTGGGCGAGGTCTTCAGCCAGCAGCAGCAGGGCTGCAGGTCGGACCTGCTGGCCGCTCAGTTCCATCGTGGCGCCCAGCTCTTCCAGCAGCCAGTCGGTGTCGAGGTCGTCACGCATTACCGCCCTCCCCGTTCCCTCGGCCACCGCGCTGGCGCAGCAGCCGCTTGGCCTCCTCGATGGCGTCGAAGTTGGCGCTCGTCTTGTCCGCTGCCTGCGCAGCCGTGCCGGTCACCGCCTGTCCACGGGCCCACTGTGTGCGGAAGCTCTCGGCCTGGTTCACCAGCACGCCTACGCCGTGGGAGTTCTTCACCACGAAAGCCTCGTTCACGCTGGACACGTACCAAGCCGCAACCAGCGGCGCTTCCTCGAAGCCCAGGCGCTTGACCAGCGTCTTCACGTTGGCGTTCACCACCTGGTTGCGCACCGGCTTGACGCCATACCGCTGCTCGTACGCCAGGCTGTACGCTGCCCATGTGAGCTTGCAGGCCGACTGCAGGGCTGTCTCTCCGTCGTCTGGATCGCCTCCAGCACCAACGCCGCCCGGCGGCGCAGCCGGCGGGAATGGTTCGTTGGCGGTTCCTTTACGGTTCCTATTACGGTTCAATGATGATTTGGGTGCGCCATCTGCACCCCTGGGGTGCGCCATCTGCGGGGGTTGAGGTGCGCCATTTGCACCCCCTGGTGCGCCATTTGCGGGGGGTGGTGCGCCGTCTGCACCCGGTGCGCCATTTGCGGGGGGTGGTGCGCCGTCTGCACCCGGTGCGCCATTTGCGGGGGGTGCGCCATTTGCACCCGGTGCGGCATCTGCACCCGTGCCACGCTTGCGCTTCGCGGGCGCTGCAGCTGGGTTGAAGTTGGCCGGAGTGATGGTGTAGCTGGTGCTCGAGTTGATGCGGTACTCACGGAACACCACGCCAACAGTCTGCAGCCAGGCGATGGCATCCTGCACCGCGCGCTCGGACAGGCAGGTGCGCTTCGCAATCGTCGCAACGCCGGGCCAGCACACACCGTCATCGTTGGCCTGGTCAGCAAGGGAAATCAGCACCGCCTTCTGCGCGGGGGACATTGCCAGCGGCCAGCAGGCCGCCATGATCATTGTGCTCATTGCTGCGCACCCTCCTGCGCCAGGCGGGCCTGGTGCTGGCCCCATAGGCCTGCAATCCACGTCACACCCTTGCTGGTGAACTTGGCCTGGGTGAAAGCGTGGTCGCTGTGCTGGGCATGGCCAGCCTTCACCACGAAACGGCCCGCGTCCAGGTGCTGGGCCAGCGGAGTCAGCCGGCCGCCCAGGTGGTACATCACCTTGTTGTCCAGCAGGAATGCGCGGAAGCGCTCCTCGTTCGCGCGCAGCAGCTTGCAGACCTGGCGGAAGCCCATGGCGCCGGTCTCGGCCGCCACGAAGCGATCCACAAACTCCGCCTTGGGCGCGGCCAGGGCCAGCGCCTCGGCCGTGCGCAGCTCGGATTCCTTGGCATCGGCCCAGGCGCGCGCAGCGGCCACAGGGTTGGAGAAATCAGGCAGCGCCGGGGCGGCCTGGGCCTCCAGCTCCTGCCAGCGCTTCACCACCTTCATACGCGCCACGGCGTCGTAGCCAAGCAGCAGGGTCAGGCAGGTGTCGCGGTCCAGTTCGTACTGCGGGTAGCGCTGGCCGTTGGCGCCCGCGTAAGTCGTTGTTTCGCAAACAGGATTCAAATTTGAAGCCTGCAGGTCGTCCAGCATCGTGCGGATGTCGCGCATCACGTTGCCGTGGTCGCGGCCCGTCAGCCCGGCGATTTCGCGGCTGCTCATGGTCAGCACGGCGGCAGAAATTGCAGTGATCGCGTTCATCGGGCAGGCCCTCCGAATTCGAGGGCCGCGAATGGGCCTGTCAAGTTCGCACGGATGTCCATAGCATCAGCGTCATGCAAAGCCTTTTCAGCAACCATCACCGTGTAAGTCTTGCCGTGCACGATGAGATAGATGCCGTCGCGGTTGCACGCCGAGGCGTCCTGCTTGCGGGCTGCAGCGATGCGACGGAACAGCTCGGCTGTGCCTTCATCCAGCCATGTCTTCAGGCAGACACTGAGCTTTCCGTTTGGACCAGCGATGCCACGGGCAAACATGGCCGAGCCCTCGGCAGCATCCAGTTCTTCCTGGACGTGGGTCAGCACACGCTCGGCCTGGCCGTAATCCAGGTTGGCCAGCGCCGCCTTGATCGCCTTCACGGCAGCCGCTTCAGCCCGGCTCAGCTTTTCGTGGGGGTCTCGCATGCGGGACTACTCCTGGAGATGGATGGGGGGATTCGGCGCCACTGGCGGGCACTGGGTGCAGGCAAGCACGGGGACAACGAGCAGCGATCCGCGTGTATGCCAATGGGTCTGGCCGGCTACGCGCGCTGCTCGGGTACGGGCGACAAAGGACACCTTCCTAGAATGGAGATTCCACTCACCATCCTCAGAAAGGGCCTTTGCCATGAACGAACTACCCGCCGTCATAAGAGGGACTGCGTTACTGCAAGGCGAAGTGATTTCGCACAAAATCTTCATGGACGCCCTCTACGCAGTGCTTTCACCAGCTCAAAAAACGCAGTTCGCAGAGCACTTCGAAAGCTTCGCGGAGTCCGCTCGGAATTCGCTTCTCCCAGAGGCTGTGCCGGAGGCTTGCATTGAAGGCTTCGAGTCATCCATCCGGGAGATGCAGACCAAGCTCTAGCCACCCGTGCGGCGCTCGATTCATAGCTAGCACGCACTGCCGAGAGCCGGCGTTGAACATCAGTGCGGCGCTGGTCTTGTGCGCGGTGCAAGCGCTGCTGATGCGGCAGCGGGCCGGAACGCTTGACGAGGCGGGGCTTAGGCATGGCCGGGCTCCTGGGACTGTGGAGCGGGGACTGGGGTATGGCTGGAAGCGCGGGCGCACTGACGCCCAGACTCGCACCCTGGCTCTGCCTGCAGGGCGCCTGAAGTGAGGCGTTCAAGCTGGAGTTGCCGGGACCAAGGCGGAAACTCATCCCACTGCGAAACCGCGCTGGGAGACACTCCCAGCAGTTCGGCCAGGCTGGCCGCGCTTCCGGCGTAGCGCACTGCATCTTCAGTTTTCATAACGCTCAGTTTAGTTTACTGAACGATGCTCGGTCAACCCAACTAAACAGTTAAGATGGCTTAATAACGGTATGGATCTCAAGGACCGTATCCGGGAAGCGTTCGCTTCCACCGGACTGACTCAAACTGCTTTCGGCGCCAAGATCGGCGTGTCAAAAGGAGCCGTGTCGCAGTGGTTGAGCGGCACAAACCAAGACCTCCGCGCAGCCAACGCTCAAGCCATCGAGCAGTTGACTGGCTACCGAGCTGGATGGCTGATCAACGGCGAGGGGGCGAAGTTCGAAGCCCCGGCCGCAAATGGCAAAGCATCTGTCGAACACGATGAAGAGGCGCCCGCTCCTGGTACGCCCATACCGGCATCAAGTCTTCGCAGAATTTGGGTGATAGGCAAGGGGTCTGGAGGACGCCTGCCAGAACGGATCTGGGAAGGTGCTGCCTACCCCATCGGGGCGAGCGACATGTACGCGGAACTGGGAAGCAGTGACCCTGATGCATTTCTCTCAGAAGTGATCGGTCAGAGCATGTACCCGAAGTACGAGAATCGAAACTTCGCACTGATAGAACCAGGCACACCCATCGACATTGAGGATTGCGTGCTTGTACGGCTTTTGGATGGTCAGACGCTACTGAAGAGACTACTTTCCCGCCGAAACGGAATCACGTTGGGCAGCTATAACGATCCCGAGATCCTGAATTTTGAAGAGGACGACATCGGCTGGATGTACTACGCTGCTCATGAGGTCCCTAGGAAAAAGATCAAGACTCGGTACTGACATCACGCCATGTCGAAGCTTTCGCTTTTAACTTTCTTGCTGGCAGTGGCTACCAACACAGCGATTGCTGGGTTCGGTGGAATGACCGATGTGGGCTCGGAGCACGATGGATCAAGCGGCTCAGGCGGATTTGTAGCGCCTGGCGCGTTGGTCTCGGCTATTTTTGGCGCCTTTGTGGGATACCGACTCGAGCAAGCATTCCATCGCTCAGAACTGAGGCAGCATGGCGCAACGGACTCAGATCTCGAAGGCATGGAGTTTGGCGGCAAGGTTGGGGCCGCGATTGGGGCCATCCTTGGACCGCTCCTCTTCCATCTGGTGGCCTGAGCTACCGCCCTCCGAACAGCCGCTTCCGGGCGGCTTTTTCGTGTGCATCTTGTGACGGCTCCACAGAACTTAAACCCAACTGTTTAGTTTGCTTGACCAAATCTTGTTTAGTAATCTAAACTAGCGCATCGCCTAGCAAACGGCGATGGGCACCACGGGATCGACCGGGCCAGCCCCGGTCTTTAACAAGAGAGCTTGAGTACAGATTGGTTGAGGCGGCCGCTGACGGCGCGTGAGAAGTTCAGCGGGAAGCGGGCTGGATCGCTCCAGCCCGCCCCACTCGGTCACAGCATCAGTAGCAGAACGATGTAGACGATGGCTTGGAGGCACTTGGCCACGTCGATCTTGATGCTCACACGCACAGAAGTCTTCATTTGGATTGCTCCGGTGAAGACCCGTGGCCACGGGTCAAGAACCCGCTTTGCACTTATTACGCGCCCTTGCTGGCGCGGCCAGTTGCTTACCGCGAATGGGCTTCTGGCGTCGGCTTGGAGAAAGGGGGCGATGCTCTTATCGCCGAGCAGGCGGGACATCCATCCCATACCACCCCAAGTCACCGCACCTGTAAGCGCCTTGCTAAGGCGCAGTGGGAGTTAGCGGCTCCCACGGCAAGTATCTCAGATGGCCGCCTCATCCAATCTGCACTCAGCTCTCGCACTGCACGCCGATGTTGCTTGCCCCACCCGAGGGGCATTCGCCCGGCGCAATGGCGCTCCTGGGCATGGGCCAGGTCAGCGCGCCGCGTCTCCGCGCGGTTGCCAGTCCGTCAAAGCACGGTTCACGGCATAGGGAAGGAACTGCGGGCGAGATGCCCTGTAGAGAGTAGGCGGGAGGCTGTGAAGGGTGCGCGCCAGCGCATCTGGAGCCGACGATGGAACACCGCCCGGGCATTCCGGTGACGAACGCAGTGAGATGACACCAAGGAGCAAATAAACGGTGCGGCATGTTGATGCCGCGCAGCTGCTACCAGATGCAGCAGCCCCTGGCTTCGGCCAGGGCCATCACAGATAGGGAATGCGCGGGCGACGCGCGGGGAATGGGAGCAACCGGAGCGACAGACTTCCTAGGCCGTACCCGCGAGGGCCAGGCGGCTGCCATGAAAAACAGCGCTCGCTTCTGTGCCGGGATCGCATCCGGCCCTTATCTGTGATGGCCAATCGTGACAGGCATTTGCCCGCCTGCAAGCGGTGAGAGTCCGCCAAACCGTTGTAGAGGGAAAGCCGGGGCGAATACGGCAGGCCATCAACCATCACACCCCGAAGGGGGCTAACCGTGATGCTAAGCACGGGATGAAGTCATGGAGCCGGTCAACTGTGCAAGGCGACCCGGCCGAGGCGATATGTCGCTCCCGCTTGCACCATCGCTCCCGCTTTTTTTCAGCCGGGCCCGGGGGACTATCTCCACCCTCCCTATCAACTCCCTGGGCATGCCAGCAATGGCGCCGGCTTTTTCCCTGGCCCTGCAGCTACACCAGTTGCAGGGCCTTTTTTGTTTTGGCCCGCGCGGCCGCAATCAGGAGTCCCCATGGAAATCAAGATCGAATTGGACCTGCCCGCAATCGTCGCCCAGGCCGTCAGCGCCGAGCGCATTCAACCCATCGTAGACAAAGCCATCGCGGAAGCGGTCAAGGATGCAATCAGCGATGCCACCGGCTATCGCAGCAAGTTCCGCGAAGCCATGAAGCAGCAGCTCAGCGACGCCATGCCTCACGGCCTGCGGATTGATGACGTTGCCAAGTTCCAGCAGGTGCTCAATGCAGCTGTTTCCAGCGCTGTCCAAGGCGAGAACGCGAAAGCTGTGCAGACGGCCATCACATCTGCCGTGGGCAGCTTCATGCCAAACCTTCCTGCGAGCATCAAGCTGTCGGAATTGCTGCAGATGGCGCGTCGCGGGTTTATCAAAGAATCGCATGAAGCCTTCTTCGCTGAACTTGAAATGAGCGAGTTCAGCAGCGGTGGCGGGTGGCTTTATTTGGACAGCGAAGAATCAACGCGCGGAACGCACTCCGCCTCCATGCGACTCGCCTTCACCAGGGAAGGGCAAGTCTATTCGCTCAAGCTGGACGACAAGTTGGTAACGCCGCTGAGCATGCCCAACGCGATTGGCGAGTTTGACGCCATCCTGCTCGCGCTGTACGTCGGTCGCACCACCCTGGAAATCGACATGGATGAGCACGACGTTAAGTCCGCCGCAAGCGAGCAATACGACTGAGTCACTGTTTCGTGGGGTCGCCTTGTGCGGCATTTGGCCCGCCCTGCAGCAATGTGGGGCGGGCACTTTTTGGAATCCACCATGAGAACCAGATTCACCCGGCTGCGCGGAGATCGCGGCCAAGCCGCCTATGAGCCGCGCTCTCTTGCCGAATGGAAAGAAGAAGAGCGCCTGTTGGCCGAGGCTGCTGCCCAGCGCCGACAGCAGCAAGCCACCAACCCCACGAATCCGCCTCCTGGCGGATTTGTCGTTTCAGGAGAGCCCAAATGCAACGAGTGACCCCCTCCGAGCCCTTCAATCCCGACCCCGATGCGCGCTTCCTCCGCGAGGCCTCGCGCCCGGGCCCTGTGGCCGAGCCGGGCCCGGCGCCCACGCCCGGCAGTTGGCTGCTGCTGTGCCTTGTCCTGCTGGTGGCCATCGCGCTCAGCGCCTGCGCTGATGCCGGCGCGGCCCAGGAACCCGCGGCCAGCGCAGCGGACGTGCAACGCGCACGCAGCGCCGCCCAGGCCTGCCCGCCAGGTCATGCAGTCGTGTGGACCGGCCCGCAAGCCATGGAATGCCTTCGCGAGCTGCCATGACCAAACTCCTGATGACGCACGTGGCCGAGCCCATCATCGAAATCCTGAGTGCCTACGGCCAGCGCAATGGCAACGCGTTCGCAGTCTATGGCGGCCTGTATGCCATGGGCTGCGCCCTGGCTAGCATTGGCACGAGCCTGGAGCCCGGCGTGGATCTGCGGCAGCAGCTCGAACCCATGCTCGCCGGCTACCAGGCGATGCGCGAGTCCCAGCTCAAGGCACAGGCTCACTGATCGCCATGCCGAATCCCGAGAAGCTCAACCTCTCGCAGATCTGCGCCGCCTTCGCGCCCGTGCTCCAGCTCAGCGCCGCCAACCTCGTCGCCCTGGGCGTGCCCTTCGAGAAGGACCACAGTGCAGTGCTGATGAACGCCCGCGACCTGCCCCGCCTGGCCGACGCCCTGATCGACCAGCTCTACCTGAAGCGTGACGAGTTCCTCGCCGGACCCACGCCGCGCGCGCCAGCGCCTCGTGTACCCGCCATCCAGCACCTGCCTGCCGACGACACCGAAGGCGGCGCCCTGTAACCCATCGTTTGGAGAATCCCATGTCGCAAACACCGGCAGATCTCTACGCGCAAGAAATGATCATGCGTGCCAAGGCCAAGGCCAAGGCCAAGGCCACCGAGGCCGCCGCTCTGCGCGTTGAAGCAAAGGCCGAAAAACGCGCCGTCGAAGCCTACAACCTGCGGGCACGCGCGAAAGCACTTTCGGGCGAGGCTGCCCAGCTGCGCAACGAGGCCAAACTCGTTCACAAGGAAGCCGTGAAGGGCATCGAGATCGAGGCCGAGCAAATGGTGAAGCGCATGCCGCCCGAGTTCGGCGGCTGGGGGATTCTCAAGACCCGCGCCTATACCAAGCTGCTGGACCTGCTCGTGTCCCAGGCAAAGCGCGTGCAGCCCAACCTGGCCCTGGCCACCCAGGCCCACACCCTGCTGCGGGACCACGCGGCCTGGACCGATGCAGAAGCCAACCGCCTGGGCTGCCTGCCCAAGCATCCCAAATCCCTGGCCTGAAACACCATGCTCACAAACCTGATCATTTACCGAATCGCCGATTCCTGGACTCCTGACCTGCAGGCTGTCGAAGCCGCGCTGGCCAAGTCACCGTTTGCCGAGTGCGGCGCCACGCAGGAGCGCAGCGCCGGCTGGGTGCCGCCGCGCGGCGAGCCCCATGGCCCGCTGGCCGAGTCTGTGGCCAATCAGTGGGTGATGCGCTTCATGACCGAGGCCAAGATGCTGCCGGCCAGCGTGCTCAACCGCCGCGTCAACGAAAAGGCTGCCCACATCGAGGCCACCGAAGGCCGCAAGCCCGGCAAGAAGGAAAAGAAGGAACTCAAGGACGAGGCCAAGCTGGACCTGCTGCCCATGGCCTTCACCAAGCAGGGCGCCATGTGGGTCTGGCTGGACCCCCAGGCCCGCACCCTGGTGCTGGACACCGGCAGCCAGGCGCGCGCCGACGAGGTGGTCAGTTCGCTGGTGGAGGGCCTGACGGGCTTTGCGCTGGCCCTGGTCGATACGCAGACCAGCGCCCAGGCCGCCATGGCGCACTGGCTGACCACGCATGAGAGCCCGGCCGGTTTTTCGATTGACCGCGAATGCGAGCTCAAGGCCGCCGACGAATCCAAGGCCGTGGTGCGCTACGGGCGCCACCCACTGGACATCGCAGAAGTGCAGCAGCACATCGAGCAGGGGAAGCTTCCCACTCGCGTTGCAATGACCTGGGATAACCGTGTGAGTTTCCTGCTGACCCAAGGGCTGCAGCTGCGCAAGGTTGCGATGCTCGATGTCGTGACGGAGTCCAAGGATGGCGATGGTGGTTTCGATGCCGATGTGGCTATCACGACGGGCGAGCTATCCAAACTCATCCCCGACCTGATCGAGGCCCTGGGCGGTGAGGGTCGCACTGGCCTCGGGCATGCACTGCCGGCCTCGCTGACCACAACAGGCCCGGCCTGTGCCCCTCCAGATCTGAAGCCAGGCGATGTGCCGTTCTGACATGGCCACCTCCTCCGAAAAGGCCTGCACCACCTGCGGCGAACTCTGGCCCGCCGACGTGGGCTTCTTCCGCGCCCTGGTCAAAAGCCCCGACGGCCTGGCCGACCAGTGCAACGCCTGCGTGTGTGACAAGTACCGCCGCTATCGCATCCGCAACCCCTCCCGCCCGCGCGCCACCGATGTGCTCGCCAGCATCTGGATGCAGCGCCCGGTGGCCACTGCCTCGACAGCATGAACCAAGACACCGAACACCTGCCCACGCGCGCCGAGCGCGATCTGCCAGCCGCGCGCCGCGCCGCCGAACGTGCCCGCGCCATCTGGTGGGATGAGCAGAAGCCCACGCACTGCTTCGGCTGTGGCGCCGAACTGCCCGAAGACCATCACCGCGGCGATGCCCTGCCCTGCGGCCACTGATCACCCATCCAAGAAAGGAAACCCGATGTCCGAATACAAGACCCTGCTGGCCCGCAAGGCCGAACTCGAAGCCCAAATCGCCACCGCCCAGGCCGAGCGCAAAGCCGAGGGCATCGCCGCAGCCCGCGCGCTGATCGCAGAGCACGGCCTGACTGCCGCCGATGTCTTCCCGGCCCAGGGCAAGAAGCCCAAGGGCAGCGTGGGCGCCCCGAAGTACCGCGACCCCGCCACTGGCGCCACGTGGACCGGCCGGGGCAAGCCGCCGAACTGGATCAAGGACAAAGACCGCGCGGAATTTCTTATCCCGGAAAAAGCAGGCGCTTAAACGTCAAACTCGCTCAACCTACAGCGAATGCGATCTTGAGTAGCGCTGTCCTCAGGATTATCGACTTCGATAACCAACAGGTGATAGGGAAATTCGATCCCGACAGGTGATGAAACTGGAGGAGCAACCGCAGGTGCCTCAAATATGGGCACTCCAATTGCTTCTCCGGGTTTTGCAAGCACCACCATGCTCGCGTGCCAGACATGCATAGCCTGTAGCTCAGGTTCGCGTATCCGAAGGTCCATGATGAGATCTCCAAAAAAGCTTGGCTGAATCACCACCGGCCCCCAGGCATTTAATCCTGGGGGCCGGCGAACTACGGAATCAGTACATCAAGCGAAGGATTACTTATGTTCCTTGCCAGTTGTTCCTTGTTGACCAGAGGCTGAACCGGAACCACCGCTCTTGTCGCTGCCGCGTTGAGCGTCGCGCTCTGTGCGCCACTTGTTGAACTCGTCAGAGAACTTTTTGTAGCGATCATTTCGCCAGTTGCGGTAATCCTCATCCAAGGCATCCACTTGTTCCTGACGCCACTGATGATAGTCAGGGTCGAACGGTTCACTTGTCCGGCTCTGACGTACATATTGCTGGTCAGAATTGCCGTAATTGTTTCCGCCCGCTCCACCATCCCAGCCTTGAGTATCTCGGCCAAAATCACTGCGTTCATGGCCGCCCCATCCGCCTTGCTGCGAATGGCGCGAGTAGCCCTGATCTTGTCGAGAACGACCATAGCCTTGGTCGCCGTATCCGCTGCCGCCGCCGTATCCGAACTCCCGACGACCAGGCGCTGGCCCGTATCCGCCGCCGTAGCCACCTTGCTGCTCGCCTTGGTACCCCTGATAGGCGGACTGCTGACCGCCAGGGTAGCCCCTTTCGGGGTATCCACCGCCTTGCTGACTACCTGAGTAGCCGCTGCGATTTCCTTCCCACTGGCCCTCATCGCGCCACTGGTCCTGCCCGCGTCCTGCGTAGGAGCGACGGCTTTCGTCAAACTGATCGCGTCGGCCGTTTGCGTCGCCAGAGTCCTGCTGCTGTTGACGGTTCTGACCTTGTCGGCCGTGGTCTTCATGCTGTGCCATTGCTGGTTCCTTTCATGAGCTTTGACTTCAGGCTCGGAAATTCAAGCCTGCCATCTCTCTGAGCAATCAGCATTCCTAGCCAACATCCAAGAAACATAACCTCACATTTCTTTAACCGCGAAACATTTGCCCCAGGATCCCTTTCTATTCGTGCTTTGAAACTCAGGACCACACAGCGCGCATGGGACACCTGTCCTTACACGTCAAGCAACGAAATCTGGGGAGCCAGTCCTGCTGCTAACTTCAACGAAGCGATACCGTGGATCTGCTCCCAATTCTTTTTATAGGAATCAAGGCAGCCGGCACGAAGACCAGCATCCCCGCCTGCCAGCTTGTCGAGTGCATCCCCAGAGATGGTGTCGCTGTAACGCCCATCTTCTACCCAGAAGTTAAACGATACCTGCCGGAGATCCATTTTGTATTCGGCATCAGGGTCGCACCGGTCCATCTCTGCTCCTTTTTTGTAGAGCCCTAATTTCACCATAAGCCTCCGACCACGGAGGCAATCCCGAAGCCGCCCGGCCCTGCCGCGAGCGGCTTTTTTTTGGCCCAAATTTCAAGGAGCCGCATGCTCACCCCTCAATTTCTCCTGCCCCTCGCTGCCAAGCTGGTGATCGACCTGTTTGCCGGTGGCGGCGGCGCATCGACCGGCATTGAGCAGGCCATCGGCCGGCCCGTCGATGTCGCCATCAACCACGACGCCGATGCCATCGGCATGCACGAGGTCAACCACCCGCAGACCAGGCACTACCGTTCCGACATCCGCGAAGTGGATCCCCTGGCCGTGACACGCGGCGAGGTGGTGGGCCTCCTCCACGCATCGCCCGACTGCACGCATCACAGCCAGGCCCTTGGCGGCCAGCCCCGCAACGGGGAAATCCGGTCGCTCGCGTGGATCGTCATCCGCTGGGCCGGCAAGACCCAGCCCGATGTCATCACGCTGGAGAACGTCGAGCAGATGGTGCAGTGGTCCCCGCTGATTGCGAAGCGCGATCCAGCCACCGGCCGCGCCATCACTCTGGACCGCATCACGGACCCCGCCACGGGGAAAGCCACCTTCCGCGTAGCCGAACCCGGCGAGGTGGTGCCGCGTCGCAATCAGTTCCTGGTGCCGGACCCGAAGCGCAAGGGCCGCAACTGGCGCCACTTCATCCAGGCGCTGCGCGACCTGGGCTACAAGGTCGAATGGCGGGTGATCTGCAACGCCACCCTGGGCTCACGCAGCACCCGCACACGGCTCTACCTGATCGCCCGCCGCGACGGCCTGCCCATCGTCTGGCCAGCGCAGACGCACTGGAAAAACCCGAAGCCGGGCCAGAAGCCATTCCGCCAAGCAGCCGAGTGCATCGACTGGAGCATCCCCGGGCAAAGCATCTTCGGGCGCAAGAAGGAACTGGCGCCGGCCACCATGCGGCGAATCGCGCATGGCCTGGACAAGTTCGTGCTGAACAGCCCCCAGCCGTTCATCGTGAATATGGCCCATGGCGGGAAAATCGAAATGCTCGACCGGCCCATGAGCACCATCGCCACGGAGAAAGGCGGCTGCCGTGCCCTGGTGTCCCCCACCCTGATCCAGATGGGCTACGGCGAAGCCAAGGGCCAGGCCCCTCGCGTGCTCGACCTGTCCCAGCCCCTGGGCACGGCCGTGGCCGGCGGCATCAAGCACGCCATCAGCTCGGCATACCTGGTGCAAGCCGGGCACGGCGAGGGCAAGGACGGTGGCAAGCGCTGGAGCCACGGCGCTAACGACATCCGGGGACCGCTGGGCACGGTGACGGCCAGCGGTGGCGGGCAGAGCCTGGCATCCGCGTTCATGGTCCAGGCCAACGGCGGGTTCAACAGCACGCCAGCCCGCGACCTGCGTGACCCGGTATCGACCGTGACCACCAGCGGCAGCCAGCAGCAGCTGATAGCCGCGCACCTGTGCACGCTGCGCAGGAACAGCGTGGGCCGCGACATGCGCGAGCCTGTGCCCACGGTCACGGCCGGGGCCGAGCACCATGCCTTGATCCAGTACCACCTGTCGCCCGAGCAGGAGGCCGGCGCCCTGCGCTGCGCCGCCTTCCTGATGCGCTACCACGCCAGCGGCGGCCAGTGGGCGGACCTGCGCGACCCGATGACCACCATCACCACGCGCGACCGCCTGGCGCTCGTGACCGTATGGCTCAAGGGCGAGCCCTGGGTGATCGTGGATATCACGCTGCGCATGCTGGTGCCGCGTGAGCTCTACAACGCTCAGGACTTTCCTGAGAACTATGTAATTGACCGTACTGCCAGCGGGAAGGCCCTGACGAAGACCGCCCAGGTGCGCATGGTCGGCAACTCCGTGAGCCCCGTGCCCATGCAGCAGATCGTCTCCCTCAACTCACCCGAGTCCACGGCCTGGCAGCTACGCCGGGCCGCCTGATCCCACCCACCTGGCCCGCACCCGCGGGCCTTTTCTCGCCTGGCTACATCTGCAGGCACTGGAGAAACACGCCATGACCAAGAAAGAAAAAATCGAAGCTGCCAGCGGTGGCGATGCACTGGCCATCGTGACGATGCGCCCTATATCGATCAGCCTTCAGGAGGCAGCGCGGGCGGTGGATCTGTCCGAGTCGCAGATACAAAAGCTGGTACAGACCGGCGACTTTCCCAGGCCCCGGCAGCTCAGCGCGCGCCGCGTGGGCTTCATCGTGGCCGAGGTCGAGGCCTGGGTCATGTCGCGGCCGCCATCGGAGTGTCTGCCGGCGCCAGACAGCGGCTACGGCCGGGCGGGGAAGCCCGGCAAGTCCGCCTCACCACCGTATGGCTAAGCAGGCAGGCCCTCAAGCTTGCGCACGGTCTGGTACAGCCTCTTCACCCAAACCTGCTTCTGGGCATCGAAGGTGTGGAGGTTGTAGCTGGCCACCATGACCCCGGGTTTGTGGCCGATGATGGCCTCGCCCACATCCTCCGGGCAATCAATGGCGCTGAGCAGCGTGCGCGCCGTGCGCCGCAGTGCGTGGGGCGACCAATCCACCACAGGGCAGATCAGCCCGTCACCCGCTCGCCGCTTGGCCTTGGCAGACTCCGGCATCAACGAATAGACGTAGCTGGAGAACGTGTTGCGGTGGTACGGCCGGAACTTCCCACCCCGGCCCGTGAAGAACAGCCATCCTTCCCAGGCCCCGGACACGCGGCGCTGCACGATCTCCAGCGCCTCACCGAACAGCGGAACGCGGTGGTCCACAGTGTCTGCATCCCGTTCCATCTTGAGCAGGTGTGCGGGGAACGTGATCCACCAGCCATCCTCCTCCTCCGACACGTACTCAGTGCGCAAGGCAAAAATCTCGACACCCCGCATGCCGGTGTAGAGGTACAGCAGCAGCCCATCCAGCGCGCTTTGCGACATATTGGCCCGGGCCCACGGCAGGAGCTTGCGCAGTTCCGCCTGGGACAGCACCCGGCGCCGAAACCCCACATGCTCCCCCCCGACGATTTTCCCTTTTGAGCGCAGTTGGCCCTTCAAAAGGCTGCGCCACCAATTCGGCGCCGCGCCATCGATTTTCCCAGCATCGAGCCCCCAGTCCCACGCCTGCCCCAGCAGCGCCCGTAGCTTCTTGGCAGCCGCAGGAAGGTCTCGACGCTTGTCCAGCACGTCGTAGGCTTGGGCGCGGGTCACGTCGCGCGGCGCTGTCCTCGCAAGCTCCGGCTCCTCACCCAGCATTCGCTCCAAAGCGCTCCACGCCCGGGCCGCGCCCTCGGCTTGGCGCAGCCCCGCCAGGTGATCTCGGAAGCCCTCCAGCAGCGCACGCACGGTCGTAGCCACTGCTGGGCCATTCTTGGCCGTGGTTGCCTGGCGACGCGCTGCAACTGGATCAACTCCAGCACTGCGGCCATCGCGCTTTTCTCCCCAAGCCGAAACGGCTTCAGCCAGCGACATCTCCGGCCAATGGCCGAGCCTGACCTGCTTCATGAGGCCAGCAGAATCCTTGTAGCGATAGGTCCAGGTCTTGCGCGATTGGGACGCGACCAATCGCAATCCATCACACCCCTGGACTAGCAGATGCGAGCCTGGCTGAAGCTGCTTTGCGGACCGTGAATCGAATAGCACTAGAATCCCCCCAGAGTCATGGCGTAGGTTTGATTGCCAAAGGCGTAGGGAGCAAAAACCTACGCCAAAACCTACGCCAAAGTCCTAAGTGTAGATAGATTTCGTTGGATGCTAAGTTGAAGTTTTGCGGCAAAAACGGCGCGAGATTTCGAAGAAAAACAAGCACTTAGCGAAGAAATTCGTGCTTTGACAATGACTTATCTAAAGCGGGCGTCGTTTAATGGCAGGACCTGAGCTTCCCAAGCTCATGATGAGGGTTCGATTCCCTTCACCCGCTCCAGATTTCCTGGAGCAAAGTCCATCAGTCCCGGATACACATCGGCCACTGATATCCCACGGACCGCCTTCCGCGCGGGCCCGATCTCTCCCGCCTCCGACGGCACCCCCGCTTTTCTCCGCGACATTTTTTCGCTCCTCCGCGACGGATCCGTGCTGCCCGCGCGTTGAACGCAATAAGGCCGCCTGATGTGGCCGATGCAGGAGTCTTTCATGTCCTCATTGCGTTTGACTGTTCGCCGCGCCGTCCGTCCGCTTGCGCTGGCGCTTGCCGCCGGCAGCCTGGCCGCGCTGGCCGGCTGCGTGGTAGCGCCTGTTGCCCCCGTGGCGCCCGGCCCCTATGTGGTGCCGCCGGGCGTCGCCTATGTGGCGCCTGCCTATCCGATGCCCAGCGTCGGCTTCGTGTGGCAATACCACCCGCGCTACGGCTGGGGCTGGCACCATCCGGTCTACGGCTGGCATCGCGGCTGGCGTTGAGCCGCGCGACACTGGCTGACCCCGCCACTACACCGATGCCCTTTGGCTGAAATCGATGACCCGGATGCCGACCTGCTGGCGAGACTGGCCCGCGGTGAGCCGCAGGCCGCCCGCGAACTGGTGGAGCGCAAGCTGCCACGCATGCTGGGTCTGGCCCAGCGCCTGCTGGGCAACCGGGCAGAGGCTGAAGAGGTGGCGCAGGAAGGCCTGGTGCGCGCCTGGCAGCAGGTTGGCCACTGGCGGCCGGGCCAGGCCCGCTTCGACACCTGGCTGCATGAGGTGGTGCTCAACCTGTGCCGCGACCGGCTCCGCCGGCGCGCGGTGCGGCGCGAAGAAGCGCTGGACGAGCACGCCGAAGCCGCCGCCTTCGCCGACCCCGGGCCCACACCGGAGCAGCAGCTGGACCACGCGCAGCACAGCGCCCGGGTCGCCGCAGCCCTGGATGCACTGCCGCCGCGCCAGCGCGAGGCGCTGGTGCTGCACTACTACCAGGCGCTGCCCCAGGCCGAGGCGGCAGCACTCATGGGCGTCTCCGTGGATGCCCTGGAAAGCCTGCTGGCCCGTGCGCGGCGCAGCTTGCGCGCCCGCCTGCAGGACGCAAGCACGAGCACAATCGCTGCACCCGCACCCGCAGACCCTGGAGGATCACCGCCATGACGCCAGAACGCTTTGAACAATTGGCCGACGCCTGGGGCGCCGACCTGCGGCACTGGCCGGCACAGGAGCAGGCTGCGGCACGCGCGCTGATGGAACAGCCGGCCTTTGCGCCTGCGGCCCGGGCCTTGCTCGCCCGTGCAAATGAACTCGACACGCTGCTGGACAGCCATGCCGTCGCGCCCCCCAGCGCAGCGCTGGCAAGCGCAGTGCTGGCCGGTTTGCAAGCTCGCCCAGGCATGGCGACTGCACCAGGCCAACCATTGCCGCATGCATGGCCGCAGCCCCGTGGTACTGCGCCCGCACGGCCGGTGCGCGCCAGCGGCCGCAAGCCCTGGCATGGCTGGTGGTCCGGCGCCAGCATCGCCGGTGCGGGCCTGGCCGGTGTGGCCGCAGGCGCCCTGGCCGTGGCCTTGCTGATAGGCACGGCCTTGCCCACGGCCCGGCCGGCACAGTCCGAAGGCGGCTGGTGGCCCGGCACCGCCTTCGACACGGGTGGCGCCTTGGTGGAAGGAAGCGAGGAATGACGATGAACGAATCCCCCATCGGCGACGCCCCCCGCACGACGCACCTGCGCCGCTGGCTGTGGGCCTCTGCCCTGCTGAATCTGTTTCTGGTGGGCGGCATTGCCGGTGGCACCTGGCGCTGGTGGGCACACCAGGCCGAGGCCAGGTCGGTAGCCGCATCCACGCAGACAGGAACGCCCACCGGAGCACCGGCGGGCAGCCCCCCGGCCACTGCGCGCGGACTGCGCTTTGCCGCAGACGGCCTGCCGCCCGAGCGGCGCCAGGCTTTCCGTACAGGACTGCGTGAAGTGCGGCGCGAGGCTGCTGCGCTGACCCAAGGCAGCCGCGAAGGCCGCGCCGAGGTGGTTCGCCTGCTGGCTGCGCCGCAGTTCGATCGCGCTGCCGTCGAGGCTGCATTGGCACGCACCCGGGCCGCCGACACGGCGGTGCGCGAGCGCGTGGAAGCGCACGTGGTCGACTTCGCGGCCCAGCTCACGCCGGCCGAGCGACAGACACTGGTGCAGGGGCTGGCAGCGCAGCAAGGCCCCTTCCATGTGCCCGCATCCCCGGCCAGGCGCTGAGGAGCACAGGACACGCCTGCCACGCCCGCCCCGCCCCGCCCGCGATTTTTCGAGGTGAAGCCATGAATTCTGCCGCCATCGCCCTGAACCGATTCGGGCTGGGTGCCCGCCCTGACGAAGCACTGCCTGCCGACCCGCAGCGCTGGCTGCTGGACCAGTTCGCGCGCTACCAGCCACAGCCCCCTGCCTGGGCCGGTCACACGGAAACGGACGCGCTGCTGTCCGACTACCAGTCCCGGCAGCGCGAGCTGCGCAGCCTGCCTGAAGACCAGCGCGCCGCCGCCCGCCAGCAGCTGCGCCGTGGCGCACGCAACGGCTACCTGGACGCAGTGAACGCGCGCCTGGCCAGCGCCATCGACACACCCGCGCCGTTTGTGGAACGCCTGGTGCATTTCTGGTCGAACCACTTCGCGGTCTCGGTGGAAAAGCCCGTGGTGCTCGACCTGGCCGGCGCCTACGAGGCCGAGGCCATACGCCCGCACGTGCTGGGCCGATTCGAGGACCTGTTGCTTGCCGCCGTGCGCCACCCGGCCATGCTCGTCTATCTGGACCAGGCCCAGTCGGTGGGACCCGCCAGCCCCGCTGCACAGCGCGCCGCCCGGCGCAACCCGGACAAGACACGCGGCCTGAACGAAAACCTGGCGCGGGAAATCATGGAGCTGCACACCCTGGGCGTGCGCAGCGGCTACACCCAGCAGGACGTGACCGAGTTCGCCCGCGCGCTCACTGGCTGGAGCCTGGGCAATGACGCAGGCAGCCCGGCCGCCGGCGCCGGCTTCCAGTACCGCCCGGCATTGCACGAGCCCGGACCGCGCCGCCTGCTGGGCCGCAGCTATGCCGCAGGCGGGCAGGAGCAGGCGCTGGCCATCCTGCGCGACCTGGCGGCCTCCCCCGCTACCGCGCTCCATGTCGCGACCAAGCTGGCACGGCACTTCGTCGCCGACGATCCGCCGCCCGCGCTGGTGCAGCGCCTTGCGGCCGCCTACCAGCGCAGCGGCGGGGACCTGCCAGCCGTCTACCGCGCGCTGATCGATTCGCCAGAACCCTGGGCCGCGCCAGCCACGAAGTTCAAGACACCCTGGGAATGGGCCGTCTCTTCCATGCGCGCACTGGGCCGGCGCGAGTTGAAGGGTGCTCAGGCCGCCGGCCTGTTCAACCAGCTCGGCCAGCCGGTGTGGCGCCCCGGCTCGCCGGCCGGCTACGACGACATCGCCGCCAGCTGGGCTGCGCCCGATGCGCTGGTGCGCCGTGTCGAGCTGGCGCAGCGGCTCGCAGCCCAGGCCGGCAACAGCGTCGATGCGCGCGCGCTGGCACCCCGATTGCTGCCCGGCGATGCACTGGGCGCGGGCACGGCCGAGGCCATTGCCCGATCCGAAAGCGGCAGCGGCGCACTCGCGCTGCTGCTGGTCTCGCCCGACTTCCTGCGCAGGTGAACACCATGACCACGATCCATACGACCGCCACGAACATCGCGACCAGCACGGCGATCGCGGCCACCACGATGGCCAGGCGCAATCGCCGACATTTCCTGGGCCTGCTGGCCGCAGGAACCGGGCTGGCACTGGCCGCGCCCCACCTGGCGCTGGCGCGTGTTGCCACCGAGCGCCGCTTCGTGTTCATCATCCAGCGCGGCGCGGCCGACGGGCTGGAGACCCTGATTCCCTATGCCGACCCCGGCTACGCCCGCCTGCGCGGCGCCATCGCCGTGGACACGGCTGCGGCCACGCGGCTGGACGGCATGTTCGCGCTGCATCCCTCGTTGGCCGAGACCGGCAGGCTCTACGCCCAGGGCCAGGCGCTGTTCGTGCACGCGGTCGCATCGCCCTACAGCGACCGCTCGCATTTCGACGGTCAGAACGTGCTGGAAACCGGAGGCAGCGCGCCCTACCAGGTCAAGGACGGCTGGCTCAACCGCCTGGTCGCCCAGTTGCCGCACCGGGAAGAGGCCATTGCCTTCGCGCCCACCGTGCCCATGGCGCTGCGCGGGGCGGCGGAAGTGGCCTCCTACGCGCCTTCCTCCCTGCCCCAGGCCAGTGACGACCTGCTGCTGCGCGTGGCCAGGCTCTACGAGGGAGATGCGCAGCTGCATGCTCTCTGGACTTCCGCCATGGACACGCGCGGCGTGGCCATGGACGGTGGCAACAACCGGCCGCGCCTGGATGGCGCCAGCCTGGGCAAGCTGGCAGCCGGCTTTCTTGCCCGCCAGGACGGGCCGCGCATCGCCATGATCGAAACCGGCGGCTGGGACACGCACAGTGCACAAAACAACCGGCTGGCAGCCCAGCTCAAGAACCTCGATGCACTGATTGCGGCGCTGCATGACGGCCTCGGCGATACCTGGTCGCAGACCGTGGTGCTGGTGGCCACCGAGTTCGGCCGCACGGCCGCGGCCAACGGCACCGGCGGCACCGACCACGGAACAGGCGCCGTCGCCATGCTGATGGGCGGCGCGGTTCAGGGCGGCCGCGTGCTGGCCGACTGGCCTGGCCTGCAGCCCGGCCAGCTATTGGAGAACCGGGATCTGAAACCGACCACCAGCGTCGATGCGCTGATTGCCTCGGCAGCCGGCGAGTGCTTCGGCATCGACCCGCAGCGGCTGGCGCGCAACCTGTTCCCCCAAGGCCATGCCCTACCAGGCGGTGCCCCGGCGCGGTCGCTGCCGCCATTGCTGAGGTCCTGAACGCGGGCCGCACGCCAACATGAAAAAGGGCCGGCGCCTCAAGGCGGCCGGCCCTTGTGTCATGTGCGCAAGATCTGGCGAGATCTGACCGGTGGCTGCTCGGTGCCTGCTCAGTGGCCGATCTCACGGCTGACCTGGTTCTCCTGCTGGTTCAGCACATGCTGCTCGCTGCGCGTGACATGACCGCCGTTCTGGCTGGCCATGAGGCGTTCTTCCTGGCGGATCTTGCGGTCCTGCTGGTGCAGCGCAGCCGCCTGGCCATGGCTGATCTCGCCCTTGCGCACTTCGTTGTGGATGCGGCGGTCCTGGTTGGCCAGGCGGCCGTTGACCTCGGCACGGCGCGGATGGGTCTGGTCCCAGGTGGCGGCGGATGCGGCACTGCCGAGGCCGGCCAACGAAGCAGTGGCAATGACGAGCATGAAGGCTTTGCGCAGGGACATGGTGTTTCTCCTTGAAAGGATGTGGACGGACGTTGCTTGCAGAAAGCCGATGTCGGCTTGCCACATCACTTCAACGCACGGCCAAGGTCAATCCGTCGCGGCGCTTGTGCGGGGCTGCTACGCCTCGTCCTCCGCATCCCCGGTATCCCCGGTATCCCCCTCCGGCCCTACCCACCAGGCCCAGCTTTCTTCCTCGTCGGGCACGGGCAGTTCGCGGGTCTGCACTGCGTCGATACGGCGCCCGGCGCCACCGGCTTGCCATGCGTTGAGCAAGGCATCGACGGCGGCGCGGTCCACTGCGGCGATGCCCAGGTTGCGATCGGTCTGCCAGGGCGGTTCGCCCTCGCGTGGCGAAGCTTCCTCGGCATGCTGGTGGGGCGTGCCGTAGCTGCAGCGCATGCAGTAGTGGCGGATGCTGGCCGTCCAGTCCTCGGCATAGCCGATGCCCGGGGCTTCGGTACCCAGCAATTCCTGCAAGTCCTGCGCATTGGCGCAGGTGATGAAGACCACGAAGGTCTGGAATGCCGAGGGCTCCAGCCGCTGCAGCTCGTTGAAGACCGGCACTTTGCGCTGGCCGTTGAACCGCTGGCCGGTGGAGGCGCCGTCGTGCAGCACGATGTCGCCGAAACGATGGCCGCTTTCGGGCAACGGCACGTTGAGCAACTGGGCGCGCACGGGGTCGATGCGGCGCATGAACACGGTCTCGCCGCCTTGCCAGGGGTGCAGGCGCACCACGGCCACGCCGTAGTCACCCTCGATGGGGCCCTGCTCACCGGGCACCTGGATGCCGCAGGCCTTCCACAGCCTGCGCGCCGTGGTCCAGTCGGACAGCGCCGTGGCCGCGATGGCGCCATTCCAGAGGCTGGCTTCATCGTCTTCGCCGGCCAGTGCAATGGCGCGCAGGTTGTGGTCCAGCGATGGCTGCCAATCGCGCTGGTACTTGCGCGCCAGGCCCAGCATGTAGTGGTAGTGGCGGTTGTCCGGCATGTGGGCTGCCAGCGCCTCGAAGGCCTGGGCGGCCTCGGCCAGCGCGCCGCATTCCATGTCGGCATAGGCCTGGTCGTGCAGGGCTTCGAATTCGTCGGGTGTGGAGGAGGTCACGGTGCTGCGATGGGGCAAGGCTGGACAGCGCCAGGCGGCTATCGCACGCCGGGCGACGAGCTGCCCATGTCGACTTTCAGGTCCGGGAAGGAACTGACCATCTGGACCTTGAAGTCGGGGAAGGAGGTGACGATCTTCCACTCCCCGCAACTGTCTGCAAAGGAGTCCACCACCTTGACCTTGAGATCCGGGAAAGAGCTGGTGGCCTGGACTTTGATGTCGGGAAAGGAGTGCACGATCTGGACCTTGCCGTAGAGGCGGATGCCTTTGTAGGTGCAGTTTTTCTTGTCGAAGTCTGCGGCGTGAACGAAGGCCGGCAGTGCGAGACAGGCAAGGACAAGGCTGAAACGCGGCAGAAGTGGCATATGCGACAAGGGAGTGGGTCTTGAGAAACAAGCCAGGCCATGGCTTGCGGCCGCCCGCATACTAGCAGGCCGACCCACCCCTGCGAATGACGTCCCGCACATGCCGTCCATCCGTCCTCTGCGCCCCCTGCTGTTGCTGTTTCTGGCGATCTCGGTCGAGGCGCTGGCGCAAGCGCCAGCTCCCGAACCTGTCCCCGCCGCTGTGTCCGCGGCTGCATCCGCCGATGCTTCCGTTTGCAGGCACCGGGCCGACACCGCCTGCCTGCAATCCTTCAACCTGCCGGGCGATGCGGGGCGCATGCGCTACTACGCATCGCAGGCGCCGGGGGCCAGCAACGGCGCCATGCCCCGGTCCGCGCTGGTGGTGATGCACGGGCATCCGCGCGATGCCAACCGCAGCTTCGAGGCCGGCCTGCGGGCCGCCGAAGGCGCGCAGCGTCTGCAGGACACCCTGATCATCGCCCCGCTGTACCAGGTGCCCGAGGACCAGGCTGCGCATTGCCACAGCCGTGGCGTGCCCGCAGCCGGGAGCGCAGACGCGGTATGGACCTGCGCGGGCTGGCTGGCCGGCGAGCCCTCGCTGGGGCCGCATCCGATAGGTTCTTTCGCCGCGCTGGATGCGCTGGTGGCCGAGCTCGTGCAGCGCTGGCCCGGCCTGCGCAGCGTGACCCTGGCGGGGTTTTCGGCAGGGGCGCAGATGCTGCAGCACAGCGTGGCCTTTGCAGCCGATGCGCCGGGCACAGTCACCTTGCGCTACGTGATCGCCGACCCGGGCACCTGGCTGTATTTCGATCCCGTGCGGCCACAGCCGCAGATGGCCGGGCAGAGCACCGACTGGGCAGCCTGCGGCACAGGCGCGGCGTTTCCGAGGGCGTGCAGCTATGCCTTCCAGGTGCCGCCCGCCGCCAGCGCCTGCCCGGGCCATGACCGCTGGAAGTACGGCCTGCAGGACCTGCCCGGCCACCTGGGGCGCGATGGGGCTGCCGCGCGGGCCCGCTATGCGGCCGCGCAGATCGACTACCTGGAAGGCGCCCTGGACAGCAGCGCGGACAAGGGCGCGTTCTATCCCATCCTCGACAAGTCCTGCGCCGCCATGCTGCAAGGCCCGTTCCGGCTGCAGCGAGGCCACGCCTTCGCGGCCTACGAGCGCGAGCTGCTGGCGCCGCAGCGGCCACGCCGCTTCGTCGTGGTGCCGGACTGCGCCCATGATGTGGCTTGCGTGCTGCCGTCCCTGGCCGCGCGGCCCCTGCTGTTTCCACCAGCGCCCTGACCCCGCAACGGAGTGCCCCCCATGACCCCCACCACCGAACAAAAGCGCGCCACCTTCCACGCCCTGCACCGCCAGGGCTGCTTTGTGCTGCCCAATCCCTGGGATGCGGGCAGCGCCCGCATGCTGCAGGGCCTGGGCTTCAAGGCGCTGGCCAGCACCAGCTCGGGCCATGCCTGGTCGCTGGGCCAGCCCGATGGCGCCATCTCCCGCGAGATGACGCTGGAGCATCTGCGCAGCCTGGTCGCGGCCACCGATCTGCCCGTGAATGCGGACTTTGAAAGCGGCTTCGGCCTGGACCCGCAGGAGGTTGCCGAAAGCGTGCGCATGGCCGTGGACACCGGCGTGGCGGGCCTGTCCATCGAAGACTCGTCGGGCGATGCAGCCAACCCCTTGCGCAGCATCGAGGACGCCGTGGCCCGGCTGCGCGCCGCCCGTGCCGCCATCGACGAGGCCGGTGGCGGCACCTTGCTGGTCGGGCGTGCGGAGAATTTCTTCGTGGGCCGGCCCGATCTGGACGACACCATTGCCCGGCTCAAGGCCTATGCCGAGGCCGGCGCGGACTGCCTGTACGCACCCGGCATCCGCAGCGCCGAGCAGATCCGCGCCGTGGTGGCGGCCGTGGCACCCAAGCCGGTGAATCTGCTGATCGGAGGGGCCAGCGAATGGAGCCTGCAGGATGCCGAGGCCATGGGCGTGCGCCGCATCAGCGTGGGCGGCGCACTGGCGCGCGCAGCCTGGGGCGGCTTTCTGCATGCGGCGCGCTCCATTGCCGAGACGGGGCGCTTCGACGCGTTCGCCCAGGCCACGCCGGGTGCCGAACTGAATGGCTTTTTTCAGGGCAAGGACTGATCCGCACCGGCCTGCAGCCGCTGCGCGGTCATGACCCAGACCGCGATATCGAGCAGGGCGGCCGCGCGCTCCGCCGGCGGAAGCTGCGGGTTCAGCACGCCGTCCATCTGCCTTGCCAGGGCGCCCCAGCCCAGCAGCGCGCCCTCGTCGGCCCAGGCCCGGCCTGCGGCCAGCAGCGGTGCGCCGGCACCCGTCAGGCCTGCGGCCTGCATGTCGGCCAGCCAGGCCTGGCCTTGTTCCAGCCAATGGCGCAGCGGCGCCTCGGCGTTTTCGTTCGTTGCCGTGCTCATGGCTGTTTCTCCACGCTGCCCTGTGCAAGCGGCGGCTTCCAGGCCGTGCTGGGATGGTGCCAGTGCGCGCTGTCCTGCCAGCGCACGGAAGCCACGGCAATCTGCAACTGCCCTGCCACGAATTCCACGCGGCCAAAGACTTCCTGCAGCACGCGGCCGCGCGCCAGCTCCCTGCGCAATGCCTCACCCGCCCTGCCCTGCATGCCGTGCAGATCGCCCACAAGGGACAGGGAAGGCCCGGGCACCGGCGACTGCAATGCAATCGTCCAGCGCTGCAGCAGCTCGTCACGCTGCGCCAGGCCGCTGCCGGTCACCTGCAGCCGTGCCCAAAGGGGCGGCTGCTGACGCCAGGGGTCGGCATGCAGCTCCTGCAGATGGCGCTGCAGCAGGGCCTGGGGATCGTCGGCCCCCGGCTGTGCGCCTGTCTCCTGGGCCGGTGCCAGCCGCGTGGCGTCGCGCGCCGACAGGCGGCCATCGTCGCTGGCCCAGCCGTCCAGCAGCACATGGGGGCCTTGCAGCAGCTGCCTTGCGGTGAGGCCGCCCAGGGTTTCCGAGTCCAGCGCCTTGGCCGGTTCCCACTCCGGGTCGAAGCCTTCGGCGCGCGATGCGGACCAGGTCAGATACCGACCGCTGGCCGCGTCCTGCAAATGCACGGAAAACCCGCGCTGCCCGCCGCGCGCATGCCATAGCTCGGCTGCCACGGCGTGCAGGCAAAGGCCTTGCACGCGCCGGTAGCTGCGCCTGTGCACGCCCGCCAGTTCGCTCAGGGGCCGTGGCATGGGCTGTTGCGCCAGGCCGCGCAGCAGCATCCACAGCGCGGCGAGCAAGGGCGCCACGCGTTCGGCCGCACCGGCACGCCCTGCGCGCTCGTCACGCAAGGCGCGTACCAGCAGGTTGAGCACGCTGGCAGGGCGCGGCAGGTCGGCCTGGCGCAGTTCGGTGGCCAGCGCTTCGCCCTGGTCGAGGAAGGCAGGGCTCATGCCTGCACGGCCCTGCAGCACCCAGCCGGTCAGCCATTGGCGCGCCTGGGCCAGCCGCTGCAATGCGCCGGCTTCCAGTGCATGCGCCGGCAGCTCCGGCATGGGTGCGCCCGCCAGGCGCCGGGCCTGCAATGCCACCAGGGCGCGGTGGGCGCAGGCCGCTGCCTTGCAGCTGCAACTGGCCGCCGCCAGGCCACCGGCACGCGGCAGGCGCACGGTGACTTCGTCGGGGTTGGACAGTTCGCCGATCAGCGTGGCCGGGGCCTCTTCCAGCACTGCCTCGAAGCCCTGGACCATCCAGCGCAGGGCCTTGCGCTGGGCGGCCATTCCAAAGGCCTGGGCCACGGCGCCGGCATCGCCGTCGAGCCACGGGGCAGCGGGCGCCTGGGCCACGCCATCGGCCGGGGTCTCGTGGGCCAGCCGCGCCCGCAGGCCCAGCAGCAAGGCGCACAGATGGTGGCAGGGGCCAAAGGCGGGGCAGCTGCATTGCAGCGTGGCAAAGCCCGCGCCGGCCAGGGTCTGGACATGGCCTTCGATGCCGGCGCGGGCCTGGTTGGCCGCCAGCTCCCACTGCCCTGCATCCACCGCCGCCAGGGCCTTGGCCCCGCGCTTGAGCAGGCCCTTGTTGGCCCAGTCGGCAATGGCGTCATCGTCCAGGGTGCGCAGCCATTCCTGCATCATGAGGGCCGCCCTCCCTGCATGGCCCGGGCCAGCCAATCCACCAGATGGTCGGGCGTCATGGCGGCAACCTGGGCGCCTCGCGCCACCAGTTGCGCGGCCAGGTCGCGGTCATAGTCGGGGTGGGCGCGGCGGTCCAGCGCAGCCAGCACCAGCACGCGGGCACCACTGGCAACCAGCCGCTCGGTCTCGGCGATGACGCGGGCCTCGTCATGGCCTTCGTACAGGTCGGTGATCAGCACGATCACGCTGCGGCGCGGCGCGGCAAGCTGCCCGGCCACATGCGCCAGTGCCGCGCCGATGTTGGTGCCCCCGCCCAGTTGCGCGCCCAGCAGAAGCTCTTCGGGCGCATGCAGCTGGCCGGTGACATCGGCCACCGCGTCGGAGAACAGCAGCACATGGGTGCGCAGGGCGCGCACGCGCGCAAAGATGCTGCCCATGACGGCGCTGTGGATGACGGATTCATGCATGGACCCGCTCTGGTCCACCACCAGCCACAGGTCCCAGGTCAGGCGCTGTGCTTCGTTCTCCCTGAAGAACAGGCGCTCCAGCACCAGCACCTGCTCCTCGCTCTGGTAGTGGCGCAGGTTGTGGCGCAGGGTGCGCGGCCAGTCCAGATCGCTCATCTGCCCCTGGCCCCGGCTACTGCGGCGCCTGCGCCGCCGCCCCAGGGCCGAGTGCACGCGCGAGGACAGCCGCGCCTGCAGATCGGCCACCACGCGCGCCACCAACCGGCGGGCCTCGGCCAGCACCTCGGGGGGCAGGCTGGTGCGCACCGCCATCAAGGCGGCCACCAGTTCGATGCTGGGCGTGGCCTCGGCCAGGACCTGGGGATCACTGAGCAGGCCATGGAGCCCATAGCGCGACAGCGCATCGCGCTGCAGCGTTTCCACGGCGCTGCGCGGGAACAGGTCGCGCACCTCGCCCAGCCAGTGCACGGCCTGGGGCTCGGGCACGCCGCTGCCGCCCTGGCGCGCGGACAGCCCGCCTGTGCCCTGCCAGGCGTCGGTGCCTGCACCGTCGGGCTGCTCGCGCAGGCGGTGCTCGCGCTGGTAGAGATAGTCCAATGCCGCGTCGCGGCGCGCATCGGCGGCATCGAGCGGCTGCGCGGCAGCCAGGGGCTGGGCGGCTTCCGGCCCGAGGATGAGGCGCCAGCGCCGCAGGGTGGCGGCATCGATTGCCTGTTCCTGCATTGGCGGCTCGTGCATTGGCGGCTCGTGCATTGGCGGATCTTCCCGGCTCATGACAGTCCCCAGGGTTGCAGCAGCCGGCCCACCTGGGCCGCCAAGGCGCGGCTGTGTGCCAGGGCCTCGTCCGATGGCAGGTGCACGCAGGCCAGCGTGGTTGCGCCAGGTGGCGGGGCCGCGCCCGACAGACCCGCCAGCCGCCCGGCCAGCTGCCGCAGTTCGGCACGGGTCAGCTGGGCAAAGGCCAGCCGCAAGGCCGGCAGGCCGGCCAGGAAGGCTTCTTCCGGCCAGTGCGCAATGCCGTCACTGAGCAGGCGCAGCAGCGGCGGATGGCTGAGCAGCCAGCCCTTGGCCACGCGCAAAAAGCCCTGCAGGTATTCGCCCATGGCGGCGCCATCGACCTGCGCCAGGCCCAGCATGGCGCGCAGGGCGACATCGGTCTGCGCGATCTGCCAGCGGCCGGCCATGCTCAGAATGCCGGCGGTGGCGCCGCGCACGCGCGCGGGCGTGCTGTCGGCGCCTGCCTCATGAAGGGCGGCACAGGCATCGTGGAACAGGCCGGCGTCGGCCCAGGGCGCGTGGCGGCAGACCATGCCGTGCAGATCGGCCAGGGCATCCAGGGCCTGTACCTGCTGGGATGCATCGCCCTCGCCCAGCCAGGGCAGGCGCAGGCAGGCCTGCGCAAAGCAGCGCCGCAGCAGCGGCAGCAGGCGCGCCAGGCCCACGCCGCCCAGCGCATGGCGGGCCTCGTAGGCCAGGGCCAGGCAGCCCGTGGCGCGGGCCAGGGCCAGCGCGTCGTGGCTGCGCTCCATCCAGGCCTGCACGGTGTCCAGCACCTGCTGGGCGATGCCGTCCAGCCCCATGACCAGCACTTCCAGCACGCGCTGCGCGGGCTCCGTGTGGGCCGTCTGCGCCAGGCGCTCGCGTACCAGGTGCACCGCGGCTTCCTCCAGGCTGGAGCCATGGCACATGGCCTCGGTCAGGGCCACCGTGGTCTCGACCTGCCAGCCCAGCGTCCAGACTTCGCGCACACGCGCCAGGCCCGTGCCCGCCACGAAGTCCGGCCCGGCCAGGCGCTGCGCATAGGGCACGCCCAGGTAGCACAGGCGGTGCAGCCCCTGCGACAGCCGGCGGTGGCGCGCGCTGCGGTAGATGTCCAGCTCCTTGCGCACGGGTGCGGCAGGCCGCACGGGCAGGCGGTGGCGCAGGCAGAAGGCCTGCACATCGACCAGCAGCGGGGCGGCCGGCGCGTTGGGTGGCAACTGGCCGTAGTCGTCGGCGTCCAGCAGCCATTGACCAGTCTGCTGCCCGGTCTGCTGCCCGGCCTGCTGCACCATGGGCTGCGGTCGCAGGGCCTGGGCATGCTCCTTGAACACGGCGCTGTCCAGCGCCTCCAGCAGCTCGGCCCGGCCGCCGCGGCATGCGCGCAAGGCGGCCAGGCCATGGGCCAGGCGCACGGCCTCGGCCGCGTCAGGCAGGCTGGCGGGCATGCCCCGGGCGCGCAGGCTGTTCACGGTGCGCGCCGCCATCTCGGGCCAGGCCTGGGCATCGGGTTGCGAAGCGCCCTGCTCCAGCGCCTGCCAAACGCCCTGGTAGTAGCCGGGCATGGGCATGCCGGCCGCGTAGCCGCTGGCGCGCTCCAGCCGCTGCAGCGTGTAGGCAATGAGGTGCACGCCCACATCGATGGCGGGCCTGGCGTCCGCAGGCCGGGCGGGGGCCGAGAGGCCGGCAACGATGCCGGGCACATGGAAGCCGCCGCAGACCACCAGGCAGCGCCCGCCTTCGGCCAGGGCCGCGCTGACCTGGGCGGCCATGTGGGCCTCGCGCGCCACGTCCTCGGCATCCATGCCGCTGCCGCCCGCGCCCTGCTCGCGCTCGCGCAACAGCTGGCTGAAGGCCAGCACGCCGGCAAAGTACGCCTGGGGCGAGGCGTCCTCGTTGCCAGATTCGTAATGCCGGTCCCACCATTCGTCGAAGTCGCGGCAGCCGCTGGCCTGGATGAGGCCGGCCAGCACATCGGGCGCGCGCCGCGCGGGCTCGTCGGCCAGCAGGGGTTCGGGCGCGCAGGCGAAGTAGTCCAGCTGCGCGGCCTGCGCCAGCCTGTCGGCATAGGGCAGGTCGATGAAGCGCACGGCGCTGCGCAGCCGCGCCGCCTCGCGCAGGGCCACCCATTCGGGCGAGAAGGCGGCAAAGGGCACGTAGCAACGGCAGCGCCAGTCTTGCTCGGCCGCGCCGGGCCCGGCCATGGCCGCATGCAGGTAGGCGGCCAGCGGGGGACGCGCCTGGGCGTGCTGCAGCGCGGGCAGCAGGGCATCGAGCTCGCCCGGGCCTTCGATCAGCACGTGGGTGGGCTTGAACTCGCGCATCAGCGCGCGCAGGTGGTGGGCGCAGCGCGGGCTATGGTGGCGCACGGGCACCAGGCGCAGCTGCGGCAGCGGCGCCAGCCACGCGGCAGCGTCAGTGCTCACGGCCGCCTGCGACAAAGTCCTGCCACTGCGGCTGCCCTGCGCGCTGGCGTGCCACCACGCGCAGGTATTCGGCGAAACGGCGCCGGTCCTCGTCGTCGTCCTTGATCACCGTGCCCAGCAGGTGGCGCGCCAGGTGGGCGGGTCCCACCTGCTCCTGCCCGAAGTACCAGCACTGGCAGGCGGCGTTGAAGGCCACGTCGATGGCCTCGGCCGTGGACAGCACGGTGCCAGGCCGCTCCACGGCCGTGCCCTCCACGCTGCCGCTGCGCAGCTCCTGGAAGGCCGTGGCCAGCAGGGCCAGCACATCGGGCGCGACGGTGGTGCCGATGCGCTGCTGCGCCAGTGCGCGGCCCACCTCCTGCCCTATCAATGCGGCCTGCGCGGCCACGCCTTCGAGCGGGCGCATGGTCTCGAAGTTGAAGCGGCGCTTGAGCGCGGCCGACATCTCGTTGACGCCGCGATCGCGCAGGTTGGCCGTGGCAATCACATTGAAGCCCGGCCGTGCCAGCAGCCAGGGCTGCTCGTGCTTGAGTTCGGGAATCTGCAGCAGCCGCTCGGAGAGCACGGGCACCATGCAGTCCTGCACTTCGGTGGAGCAGCGCGTGATTTCCTCGAAACGCAGCAGCCGCCCTTCCCCCATGGCGCGGTGCAGCGGGCCGGGCACCAGGGCTTCGGGGCCGGGGCCGTCACGCAGCAGCAGGGCGTAGTTCCAGCCGTAGCGGATCTGCTCTTCCACCACGCCGGCACCGCCCTGCACGGTGAGCTTGCTGTCGCCGCTGATGGCGGCGGCCAGCAGCTCGGACAGCAGGGACTTGGCCGTGCCCGGCTCGCCCACCAGCATCAGGCCACGCTGGCCGGCCAGGGTGACGATGGCGCGCTCGACCAGGGCATCGTTGCCGTGGATCTTGCGCGCGATGGCCGGCCCGCCGCCGTCAGGTTCCGCACCGCCCAGGATGAAGCGCCGCACGGAGCGCGGGCTCAGGCGCCAGCCGTCGGGGCGCGGGCCCTGGTCGGCGGCCTGCAGGGCCGCAAGTTCCTGGGCGTGGGCCATTTCGGCCGGCAGCCGCTGGGCGGCAGGTTCCGGGGTGGGCGCTGCAATGCGTTTGGTGGCCATCAGTCGCTCTCTTTGGTGCTGGCCGATTTGGCGACGATGGCCGCGAACTGCGCCATCAGCGTGGCCTGCAGTGCGCGCGGCCACTGCTGCGGCTGCAGCCGGGGCCAGCGGCCATCCTCGCCGCGATGGCTGCTGTCATAGACCACGGCATGGGTGATGTCCACGCGGTTGTCCAGGTCCATGAACGGCAGGTAGCGCCCGTGGTGGAGTTCGATGTACAGCTGCGGGCCTGCCAGGTCCAGCTTGTGCTCGTAGATGCCGGGGCCGTCCCCCACGGGGCCGGGGCGGTAGTTCCACTTGGCCAGCAGGCCGGACAGCGCGCCCTGGCGTATCTGCAGCGGGCCGGCGGGGTGCAGTGCATGGTTCTTCCACTGCCCGGCTTCGGGCAGTTGTGCGCCTGCGCCCAGCTGGTCGATCAGCGGCTGCAGCTCGTAGTCGGCCAGGCAGGTGCGCCAGGCTTCAACCTCGCCCGCTGCGGCATTGACCGGATGCCAGAGCAGCACCTGCGCATCGTCGGGCAGCTCCACGGCATCGTCTGCGGCATCGAGCAGGGAAAAGTCCTCGGCAATGCGAAAGCTGGCGCCCTGCTCCAGCCGCCAGATCAGGCTGCGCCCCACGATGCGCAGCAGGGGATGCAGCAGGAACAATCTGCGCCAGCGCGGGACGGACCAGCGCTGGCCCGTCATGAAGGCGGTACCCAGGCGCGGCACCTGCTGCCTGGCGATGGCCTTGACGCCAGCGGCAACGGTCTTGAATTCGGCCTGGGCCGCATTCCACTGCAGGCGCAGCGATTCGTCCTTGAGCGCAGGCAGGGTCTTGGAGGCCTTGCCCTTGTCGCCCACCACGCGCAGGCTCAGGTCGCCCTGCAGCTGCAGGCGGTAGCGCTGCGGGCCCACCTCCAGCACCAGGCCTTCGCCGCCCAGGCCGAAATCGGGCGTCAGCTCGTCATACAGCTCGATCAGGCTCAGGCCGCGCCGCTGGGCGGCCGCCTTGAGCGCGTCATGCGTGGTTTCAATCACCAGGTCCTTGAGCTTGCGCGAGGTGGACAGGGTCTGGACCTGGGACAGCGCGTACAGCGTGTCCAGCGCACCGAGCTGCTCCACGGCGATGATGGCGCGCAGCTTCTTGCTCCAGCCCCAGGCCTTCACGGCGGCCACCAGGGTCTGCACCAGGCGGTCATCGACATGGCCGGTGGCCAGCCGCAGCGCCCAGCGCGCCTTGGGCTCGCCCTCCAGGGCCACCCAGGCATTGACCAGGTGCAGGGACAGCTGGGCGCGGCTTTCGGCCGGCACATGGGCCAGCAACTGCTCCACCAGCGGCGGCAGTTCTTCCTCGGCCGTGGCCACCAGGTGCAGCACGGTGCGTGCCGCATGCCCGGACAGCGGCGCGAACAGGGCCAGGGTCTCTGGCTGGTCATAGGCCTTGATGCTGCTGGAAAAGCGCTTGAAGCGCGCCACGCGGGCCTCCAGCGCATCAAGCGGGACCCGGCCCCCCTCCCCCTGCGCCACGGTCAGAGCGCCTGGCACTGGGACACCCAGGGCCAGCAGCCGGCTCTCGACCATGCTTTCGGAGCCCAGGTCCAGGCCCGTGCGCAGCAGCGCCTGCAGCAGCGGTGCGACCCCGGGATCGGGGTGGGCCAGCAGGATGTCGCGGCAGGCCAGCTGCATCGCTTTCTCGCGCCGCTGCAGCCAGGCGTTGGACTCGAAGACAGCGCCTACGGCCTGCGCATCCAGCCCTTGCATGAAGCGCGCCACCGCTTCGCGCAGCGCCCGCGAGCTGCTGGCCGCCAGCAGTTCGCCCAGCAGGGGCAGCCGGGCATGCAGCATGGCCCGGTCCAGCTGCGCCAGCAGCGGGGCCAGGCGCACGGTGGGAATCTCGCGCAGATAGTCGGGCTGCTCGGCCAGCATCTGGTTGAGCAGGCCGATGAAGGGCTCAATGCGCGACACCTGCAATATGCAGCGCAGCAGATGGGGCAAAAGCTCCGGGTAGCGTGCCGTCCAGATCTGCCGGGCGACCACCGCATCGAAGTGGTATTTGGGCTGCCATCCTTCGATCCAGGCGACGAAGGGCGCGGCATCCTCCCGCACCAGGCGGTCGAAAATGGGGATGAAGTAATCAGCCGGCTCGCGGTCCGCCCTGCCCAGCAGCAGGTTGACCAGTTCCAGGCGCCGCTGGGCGTCGGCGCCCAGGTCCCAGCGCAGCGCGATCAGGCCTGGGTCTTCGTTGATGGGCTTGTCGTCGAACCAGTCGGGATGGCGGCGGTAGAAGTCGTACCAGGGCGCGCAGCGCTGCGGGTGCGGAACGTCGCTGTGCCGCTTCATGTAGACATCGCGGATGTCGGCATAGAGCGCGCCGCCGCGCTCGGCCAGCTCCATCAGGTCCTGGTCGTCCAGGCTGCCCAGCAGCAGCTTCCAGTCGACTCTGTCATACCTGCCGCCGGACTGGACGTTCAGCTCTGCGGCCCAGTCCAGCAGCTGCATCACCCGTTCGCGGCTGATGCCCGGGTACCAGAGCCAGCCGAACATGTCCAGGATGCGGATTTCACGGTAGTCGTTGTCGCCGTCCGGCGCAGGTGGACGGGCCAGGCTGGCGCGCGCCATCTGCTCGAACTCGGCCGCAAGCTCGGGGCTGTGGCGTGGAATGTCGCCGTCCAGGCTGCCGTCAATCCTGCGCCCGAAGGGGATGGTCTGCCGCGCGAAGGCCAGCCACAGGTCATGGTCATGGGTCCAGGGCAGATCGAAGTTGCCCAGGGCGCGGATGGGGTTGGAATAGTCGTCGAAGGCCTTGCGCGTGAAGGCGCCCACTTCGTCATGCCGGCCCGCGCGCATGCGGCTGGCCAGCACCTGGACCAGTTCGGCGGGTGGCAGCGAGGCGCTCAGTTCCTCCAACGTGGCCTGGTCGGTGTGTTCTAGGGTCGAAGAGGTCATGGATTCAGGGGTTCTGGAGGGAGTCAAACCTGGGCTGCAGCTGCTGCGGCCGCCGCGCCCGCGGCTCGCGAGGCCAGGGCCTGGAGCATGGCGCACAGCGATGCCTGCAGCGGCAGCGGCCATTCGGCCGGGGGCAGCAGGCGGTCGGCGGCCATGTCGCGCAGGGCAAAGCCTTCGATGTCGATCTCATGGCCGGGCTCGTAGTACGGCATGGCCGCGCTGTGCAGCAGTTCCACGCGCCAGCGCTGCACGGCAAAGTCCCGCAGGTGCAGGTAGATGCCGGGGCCATCGCACACGGGGCCGGCATGAAAGCGCCATGGGCCTGCCAGGCCGTCCAGCGCCTGCTGCGTGAGCCGTATCGGTGCCAGGGGTTGCAGCAGTTCCTGCTGCCACTGGCGGGCCAGCGGCAGGTCGGCGGGCGCATCGACCTGCTCTATCAGGGCCTTGAGGCCGTAGTCGGCCAGGCATTCGCGCCACTGCGCACGCTCCTGTTCGGTGGCCTGCGCGGGGTGCCACAGGGCGATGCGGCCCTCGCCCGGCAGTTGCACCGCGTCGCTCTCGGCATCGACCAGGGACAAGTCTTCGGCAATGCGCAGGCTGAACGGCTGGCCGGCCGCGGGCTCCACCCGCCAGACCAGGCCCTGTGCCACCACGCGCAGCAGCGGGTGCTCCAGGAAGAGGCGGCGCCAGGTGTCCAGCGGCCAGTGCCGGCCCAGCATCAGGCAGGACTGCAGGCGCGGCGCCTGCTGCTGCAGCACGGCCTTGATGCCCTTGGACAGCGTCTTGAGCCGCGCGTCGGCCGCATCCCACTCCGTGCGCAGGCCCTCGTCGGCCAGGGCCGGCAGGCTGCGCACCAGCTTGCCGGCCGGCGTGCGCAGGCGCAGCGACAGGTCGCCCTGCAGCAGCACGTCATAGGCCTGCGCGCCCACCTGCAATTGCACGCCCCGGCCCAAGTCGAAGTCCGGGGTCAGCTCGTCGCTGAGGTCGGCCAGCGCCATGCCGCGCCGCGCGGCGGCCTCGGCCAGCACGGCCTGCGCGGCAGCCAGCACGCTGGGCTTGAGCGTCTTGCCGGTGGCCAGGGCCTGCACGCAGGACAGGGCATAGACCGTGTCGAGCCGGCCGAGCTGCTGCAGCGCGACCACGGCGCGCTCCTTGCGCGTCTTGTGCCAGGCCAGGGCGGCCGAGGACAGCACATCGACGATGCGGTCGTCCGCCGCGCCGGGCAGCAGCTTGAGCACCCAGCGCGATTCGGGCGCGCCATCGGCAGCCACCCAGTGCTGGACCAGGGCCAAGGCCAGCCGCGCACGGTTCTCGGCGCTGGCCTGGGCCAGCAGTTGGTGGGCCAGCGCAGGCAGCTCCTGCGGGCTGGTGGCCGCCAGGTGCAGGAGCGCGCGCGCGGCCTGAGCCGACAGGGGCGCGAGCAGGTCCAGCAGCGCCGGCTGGTCCAGCGCGGCAATGGCGGGCGACAGGCGCTGCAGGCTGGCGGCCTGGGCTTCAAGCTCTGCCAGGGAGCCGGCACCATCGCTGCCAGCTGGCGCGGCCTCGCCGGCAGATGGCCTGGCTGCGTCCGCAACCGGGGCTGCGGCACCCAGATCCTTCAGGCGCGCCTGCACCGGGCCTTGCTCGGCCACGTCCAGCAATCCACCAGACAGCAGTGCCGACAGCAGGCTGCCAGACGCCGGATCAGGATGGGCCACCAGCACATCGCGGTAGGCCAGCACCAGGTTCTTGTTGGGCTTGGCCAGCCAGCCGGCGGCCTGGGGCGCATCCACGGGCAAGGCAGACAGGGCCTGGGCCAGCGCCGCACGCAAGCCCTTGGAGGCACTGCCGGAGGCGGCCTTGCCCAGTTGCGGCAGCAGCCGCTGCAGCGTGTCCACGCGCAGCGCGGGCAGCAGGTGCGTGAGCGGGCCGGCGGCCAGCCGGGCCAGGTCGCCAGGGCGATCGGCCAGCAGGGTCTCGGCCACCGGGGCGTAGCCGGCGCGGTCGGATTCGTGCTTGCAGCCGTCTGCGCAGGCCGGCAATAGCAGCGGCAGCAGGGCCGGCCACCGGGCGTCCCACAGCCGCTGCGCCACGGCGGGATTGATCGCCAGGTGGCCCAGTTGCTTGAACCAGGCGACCAGGGGGGCGGCATCGGTCTGCAGCATGCGCTCCACCAGGACACGGTCATGCGGCCAATCGTCTTCGGAGGCAAAGCACAAGGCCTTGAACAGGTCCTGGGCCAGCAGGTCGCGGCGCGCGGCATCGGCCGTCTCCCAGCGCGATGCAATCAGCACGGGCTCGGGCAGGCGCAGCTGGTCAAGCACGGCGGGGAATTGCGCAAAAAAATCCCGCCACAGCGCCCAGCGCTGCGCTGCAGGCCGCGTGCGCTGCAGCGGCAGCTGGCGTTGGACGATGTCGCGGCTGAGCTGGCCGCCGCCGTCCTCGATGGCCATGGCCAGCAGTTCGGGCTCGGGCAGCTGGTGCAGCAGGTGCTGCCAGTGACAGTAGTACTGCGCGCCGGGCGCAATGCCGGCCTTTGCGCTCAGTTCCCGCGCCCAGCGCAGCAGGCCGGTGATCTCGGCACTGGACATGCCTTCATGGCCCAGCACGCCAAACACCTGCCTGAGCACGAGGTCGTATCCATCGCGCAGTCTCCAGGGCTGGTGGGTGCGGCTGCCCCAGTCATCCAGCCAGGCGCGGGCCAGTGCCGTCAGCTCCGCGGTCAGCTCGGCACTGCGCCGGGGCACGCCCGAGTTGCCCCCATAGAACTGTCCCAGCGGAAGGCTGATGCGCGCCAGCGCCAGCCACAGCGCGTGGTCGCGCTGCCAGGGCGCATGCTCGCCGGGCAACTGGTGCAGCCGCTCCTGGCACAGGCTGCTGCTGTCGCGCAGGAAGTCCGCCACCTCGGCATCGCGCCCCTGGGCCAGGCGCTTTGCCAGTTCGGCGGCAAAGGCCGGCATGCCCTCGCGCCCGGCCGGCGCGGCCGTGTGCAGTTCGTACAAAGCCTGCAGGGGAAGCGCTGCTGTCTCGTTGTTGCTCATGGTCTGTGGAGTTTTCGGTGATGGGCGGTCGGGCGGCCAACGTTTCAAGGGAGCAAAGGTTCACAAAGGCTCAGGCAGCCGCCTTGGCCGCCAGGGCCAGCCACTGGCCTTGCAGCGTGGCAAGCAGCGGCTTGGGCAGCCGGGCCGGGTCGGCGCTGGCCCCGTATTCCTTGCTCAGGTCGTGCACGCGCAGGCCTTCCACGGCCACGGGCAGGCCCAGGTCCAGGTAGGGCGGGAAATAGCCGTGCGACAGCTCCAGGCTCAGCTCCAGCGCGGGCAGGCGCCACACATGCTCGTTGATGCTGGGGCCGTCGCCCACGGGGCCGGGCCGGTAGCCGAACTTCTTGAGCAGGCCGCCCAGCTGCTCCTGCGCCAGCGTGATCGGCGCAGGCGGCAGCAGCATGCCGTTCTTGAACTGGCCTGGCGCGGGCTGCTCGGCGCAGGCGCCCAGCTGGTCGACCAGGGGCTCCAGCTCATAGTCGGCCATGTAGGCCTGCCAGGCTTCGCGCTCGCCGGGCTGGGCCGTGGCCGGGTGCCAGAGGCTGATGCTGCCGCCTGCCGGCAGGGTCACGGTTTCATCCTCCACATCGACCAGCGAGAAGTCCTCGGCCAGACGGAAGCTGGTGCGCGCCAGGCCCGGCGCATCCTCTGCGCGCCAGATCAGGCTACGCCCCACGATGCGCAGCAGCGGGTGGGCCACGAACAGCCGCTGCCAGCGATCCAGCGGCCAGCGCTTGCCGCTGACCAGGGCCGCCAGCATGCGCGGCGCCTGCTGCTTGACCACGGTCTTGAGGCTGGTGGCCAGGGTCTTGAGCTGCGCGGTGGCGGCCTCCCATTCGGGCTTGAGCGCCTCGTCCTTGACCGCAGGAATGGTCTTGCTGGCCTTGTTCTTGTCGTTGATGACGCGCAGGCTCAGATCGCCCTGCAGCTCCACGCGGTAGCTCTGCGGCCCGACCGTGACCGTCAGGCCCTGGCCCAGGCCGAAGTCGGGGGTCAGCTCGTCGAAGAGTTCAGGCACGCTCATCTTGCGGCGGGCAGCGGCGGCACGCAGGGCGATGCGCGCCGTGCGCTGCACCTGGTCCTTGAGCGAGCGCGACTCGGAGATCTCCTGCACGCGCAGCAGAGCGTAGAGGCTGTCCACCTCGCCCAGATGCTCCACGGCGGCGGCCGCGCGCTGCAGGCGCGGGCGGTTCCAGGCCTGGACGGCGGACACCAGCGCATCGACCACGCGGTCATCGGCATGGCCGGGCAGCAGCCTGAGCGCCCAGCGCTGCTTGGGCTCGCCCTCGGAAGCAATCCATTGCTGCACCAGGGCCAGCGCCAGGCGGGCACGGTTGTCGGCCGGAATGCGCGCCAGCAGCTCGCCGGCCAGCGGCGGCAGGCCGCCTTCGGCAATGGCGGACACATGCAGCAGCACGCGGGCCGCGTGTTCGGACAGCGGCGCGCACAGCGCCAGCAGCTCGGGCGTATCGAAGGGCTTGATGGCCGCGCTCAGGCGCTTGATGGAGGCAAGCTGGACTTCCAGATCCACGCCGCCAGCGGCAGACGCTGGCGATGCGGCATCTGCCTGGCTTTCATCCGATACCGAGGCGCCCTGCCCTGTCAGGCCCAACTGCTGCAGCCGCTGCTGCACGCTGCTGGCCGAGGCCGCGTCCAGCTTGCCGCCGGCCAGCAACTGCGCCAGCAAGGGACCGACAGCGGGGTCGGGGTGGGCCAGCAGCACGTCGCGGCAGGTCAGCAGCAGGTTCTTGGGCGGTTTGTTCAGCCAGCCGGCATCCACCAAGCTGGCCAGCGGAATATGGGCGGCCAGACCGGCCATGGCGGCGCGCAGGCCCTTTGCGCTGCTGCCTGCGATGAGGGGGGTCAAGGTGGGCAGCGCAGCCTTCAGGCTGGCGGTGTCGAGCACGGGCAGCACATTGACCAGGTCCTTGACAGGCACCTCGGCCAGATCGGCCGGGCGGCGGGTCACCAGTTCGCGGATCACGCTGCGGTAGCGGCGCAGCTCGTCCTCGCGGTCGCAGCGCTGGGCCATGGCGGGCAGCAGCAGGGGCAGCAAGGCGGCATCGTCGTGCTTCATGACATGCATGGCCAGCGCCAGGCTGATCTGGTAGCGGCCGTTCTCGCGCAGCTGCTTGGCAAAGGGCGCGGGATCCTCGGCCACGAGGCGGTCCAGCAATTGCAATGCGCTCGTCCGCTCGGCGCGCTGGGAGTAGGTCAATTGGCTGAGCAGCAGCGCGGCCAGTTCCTCTCGCCGGGGCGCGCCGGCACTGGCCCAGCGCTGCCCGATCAGGTCGGGATCATCTATGTAGGATTTGTCGAAGAGCTGGGGATGCTCGGCAAAGAAAGGCAGCCAGTCCTTCCAGCCCTGGCCCTTGGGCTGCCTGGGCTGGCGCTCGTTGCGGTAGTGGTCCAGCACATCGTCGAACAGCTTGCCGCCCACGGCGGCGTAGCGCTGCAGGTCGGCATCGTTCAGCTGGGCGACCAGGGGCTTCCAGGCCGCGTGGTACTCATGGTTGCGGCGGAACCCGGCCTCCTCGCGCAGCGCCAGCGCCCAGTCCAGTGTGGACGTCACCTCGTCATAGGGCATACCGGGATAGCTGAGCCAGGGCAGCAGGCTGCCGAGCACCAAGCCTGTGCCCTTGTACACAGGCAGGTCTGCGCTGCGGGCGTGGGCCAGCCATTGCTCGGCCAGCACGCGCACTTCGGCAGCCACATGGGCATTGGTCAGCTCCTCGCTGCGGCCCGACAGCACATGGCCGCGCGGCACGGTGAGCCGCGCAAAGGCCAGCCAGCGATCGCCGTCACGCGACCAGGGTGCGTCGCTGCCGCTCAGATGCCCCAGGATGTTGAGACAACGCTCCTCGCAGCCGCGCAGGAAGGTGCGTACCTCGTCGGCCCGCCCGTCATGCAGGCGGGCGTCGAGTTCGGCGGCAAAGGCCTCGTCGCTGAGGCTTTCATGCAGCCGGTCATAGAGATCGCTCAGGGAAGCCGCGTGAAGATCGGTAGTGCTCATAAAGATGAGGAGATGAACAATGTGGGCAGCCGCAAACCAGGGCCTGCCGGGATGGAGACGGGGGTGGAGCCTGCACCGGACGGAAGCAGAAGTTCTTGATCCATCCGGACAGTCCCTCGGAAAACTCACAGATTCATGCCCTGCGTATGTCGTCAGCTTTGGAAAAATCTGTAGCGCCATCCGCAACGGCCATGCCATTGTTCCCCGGCACGCAGGCGGTGCGGGCGCCGATCTTGTCAGGTCGCGGGCACCGCCACTTGACAGGCTGTCAAGCAGGCGACTGCCACCGCTGCGGGCCATGGACTGTACTGGGGACTTTTCGCCCAGGCGTACTGGCCGGCCCCGCCATGCCGCCGATACCATGGACCGCGACATGACACGCGCCATGACACGGGAGCCTGACCATCTCATCGCCGCCGCAGCCGGCCTGGACCGCGGCGCCCGGCATGCGGCCGGCATGCGGCCGACCTTCGGGGCATTGCACCCCGGGCCGGCGGCTCCCACGCCCCCAGATCCCAAGATGGAAACCGCCCAGGGCCTGTGCGCCCTGCGCTGAAGCCCCTAACCCAAGAACCACGACCCCGGAGACACCCCATGCCCCAGACGCACAAGCTCTTTGATGACGACGCCTACCTGGACCGCTGCGAAGCCACCGTGACGGCCGTCAGCCCCGAAGGCATCGAGCTCGATGCCACGGTCTGCTATGCCCGGAGCGGCGGCCAGGCCGGCGACACCGGCACGCTGACCCTGGCCGATGGCCGCAGCCTGGCCCTGATCGACACCGTCTATGCCGATGACCGTCAGCGCATCCTGCATGTGCTGCAGACCGATGCCCCGCCCCAGGTGGGTGAACGTGTCCAGGTGGTGATCGACTGGGACAGGCGCCACCGGCTGATGCGCCTGCACACCTGCCTGCACCTGCTGGGCGTGCTGGTGCCTGTGCCCGTGACGGGCTGCAGCATCTCGCCGGACTCGGCACGCCTGGATTTCGACCTGCCTGAATCCACGCTGGACAAGGCCGATCTGACGGAGCGCCTGAACGCCCTGATCGCCGCCAGCCATGCCGTGAACGTGGACCGCATCACGCCCGAGCAACTGGCCGCCCAGCCCGACCTGGTGCGCACCGCAGGCGCGGCGCCCCCGGGCGGCACCTCCGCGATCCGCATCATCGACATCCCCGGCCTGGACCGCCAGCCCTGCGGCGGCACGCATGTGCGCAGCACGGCCGAGATAGGCACGGTGGCCGTCACCAAGATCGAGAAGAAAAGCCGCACCAACCGGCGCGTGGTGGTGCAGTTCGCCTGACACCCCCCAGACCTGTCGATGCCAGGCCTCAGGACATCCAGGACCTGGGCGCCACAGGCCCGCTCGCCTCAGGGGGCCCATCGCCTCCCTGGGCCAGCCCCTCGCCCTGGCTGCCGGACTTTCGCACCAGTTGCAGGATCTGGTCGAGCTGGTCATGCTCGACGGCGATCGAGTGCAATCTGAACAGCACATACGGAATGAGGACGCTGGCGCAGGCCATGGCCGCCAGCGCCGCCTGTTGATGGGAGCTGTCGACGAAGAACGCCGTCAGCAGAAAGATGGCGCCGATGATCGAGCCTATGAAAACAAGCAATCTCATACATTCCCTCTATTTCCAGCAATCGTACCCAAATGTGACTGACGTGAGTAGAGGCATGCGAGCTGTGGGGTTGCCCGTCGCCAAAAGACCACGGGCGGCAAAACCGTTTTCCTGCGGCAGCCCGAATGCATGCCCTGCATGCGCAACGCCATACCGCATGCTCCAAGCGCAAGTCTTCGAACTCTTTTGACTTGATTCAAATCAACCTGCCGCCCCCGATCCTGTCTATGCTTGAGGCAGCCATACAAAGCATCCATGGCGACAGACCGCCTGCCGGTCCATGGCCCTCGGATGCCAGCCACCTCACCCGCTTTTCAAGGAGAAAACAATGGCAAAGCAATGGAAGCCCGTCCTCTTGGCCCTCGCAATGACTGCCGTCGCCGCGCCTGTGCTGGCCGCCGACTGCGCCGTCGAGATCGAAGGCAACGACGCCATGCAATTCAACAAGCCCACCATCAGCGTGCCCGCCAGCTGCAAGCAGTTCACGGTCAAACTCAAGCACGTGGGCAAGCTGCCCAAGACGGCCATGGGCCACAACTGGGTGCTGAGCAAGACGGCCGACCTGCAGCCCGTGGCCAATGACGGCATCGCCGCTGGTGCGACCAAGGACTTCGTGAAGGAAAAGGATGCCCGCGTGATCGCCCACACCAAGGTGATCGGCGGCGGCGAGAGCGATTCCGTCACCTTCTCCACCGCCGCCCTGAAGGCCGGCGAGGCCTACAGCTACTTTTGCTCCTTCCCCGGCCACTCCGCTCTGATGAAGGGCACGCTGACGCTGGCCAAGTAAGCCGGCGATCTGCCTTGGCGCGGGGCTCTCGTCCCGCGTTCAAACCGGCGGCACTTCGGTGCCGCCTTTTGCTTTCAAGGGCGCGCAAAGCGGCTTGCCTGCCGCGCTCCGTGCCATGCCGATGCCGCCTTCAACGCCAGTGTCAGTGCCGGCTTGCAGCCCTGCCATGCGGGCGGCCCTGCATTTCCACGCAGCCCTTTTGCATCAGGCGCAGCAGCAGCTGGGTCCAGCTGGCGTCGGCCCATTTGGCGCTTTCCAGCACCAGGGAGCGCGCGGCCTGCAGGCCGTCGCCGGGCTGCAGCTCCACGCGGAAACTGCCGCGTTCGCGCTGGGCCGTGACGGCCACCACGCTGCCCAGCAGGGCGATGTCATGCGAAGGCCTGGGGCCCTGCGGGCCGTCCAGGTCCACGCGCAGCACGCAGCCGGGGCGCAGTTCGTAGGTCCAGCGATGGTCGGCATGGCCGGCCGCGCCCATGACGTTCATTTCGGCAAGCCGCTGCTCCTGGGTCATGTCGTAGGGGCTGATGATGGGCGCCTGCTGCTGCGGGTAGCCCTGCACGCCGTCCAGGCAGGCGGCCATGAAGACCACGGCCGCCGCGCATGCCAGCAGTTTCCATGCGCCGCGCGGGCCCCGGCGTTCAGCGCGCGGCATGGGCCGCACCGCCGTCTTCATCACCCGGTACCTGCAGCGACACGTCCACGCGCATGGCCAGCACCTTGTCGATGGCCTTGCCGTCCATGTCCACCACCTCGAAGCGCCAGCCTTCCCATTGCACGGTGTCGGTGACACACGGCAGCCGGCCCGTGAGCAGCATGACCATGCCGGCCAGCGTGTGGTAGCGGCCGCGCTCTTCCTCGGGCACGGTGGCCAGCTCCAGCCGGTCCTTGAGTTCGGGCACGGGGATGTGGCCGTCCAGCAGCCAGCTGCCGTCCTCGCGCTGCAGCGCCCAGGAGTTGCGCGGATCGCGGGGCTGGAATTCGCCCGTGATGGCCTCCACCAAGTCCTGCAGGGTGACGATGCCCTGGACCTCGCCGTACTCGTCGATCACGAAGGCCATGTGCACGTCGGACAGGCGAAAGCTCTCCAGCAGTTCCATGCCGGTGATGGTCTCGGGCACATAGAGTGCGGTCTGCATGGGCTGGTCGGTCAGGCCCTGCTCCTTGCCCTGCAGCGCGCGCGACAGCCACTGGCGCGCGTTGAGCACGCCGATGATGGAGTCCATGCCGCCGCGCACCACCGGAAAGCGCGCGTGGTCGGACTGCTCGATCACGCGCAGGTTGTCCTCGAACGGCGCATCGGCATCCAGGCAGACCACGTCGCTGCGCGGCACCATCAGCGAGCCGATCTGGCGGTCATCCAGGCGGAACACGTTGCGCACCATGGTGTGCTCGTGCGATTCGATGACGCCGGCCGTCGTGCCTTCGGCCAGCATGGCGTGGATCTCTTCCTCGGTGACAACGCTGCCGCTGTTTTCCTTGACGCCCAGCAGGCGCAGCAGCGCATGGGTGGACACGGACAGCAGCACCACGAAGGGCTTGGTCAGATGGGCCAGCCAGTTGACTGGGCGTGCGATCAGGCGCGCAAAGGTCTCAGGATAGGTCTGGCCTATGCGCTTGGGCACCAGCTCGCCGACGACGATGGAGAAATAGGTGATCAGCACCACCACCAGCGCCGTGGCCGTGTAGCCGCCATAGGGCGCGGGCACGCCCAGGCGCTGCAGCCACTCGGCCAGGGGGGCGGCCAGCGCGGCCTCGCCGACGATGCCGTTGAGCACGCCGATGGAGGTGATGCCGATCTGGATGGTGGACAGAAAGCGCGTGGGGTCGGCCCCCAGCTGCGCGGCGGCGGCGGCGCCGGCATCGCCCTCGTCAATGAGTTTTTGCAGGCGCGCCTTGCGCGCCGTCACCAGCGCGATCTCGGACATGGCGAAGACGCCATTGAGCAGGATCAGCGCAAAAAGTATGGCAATTTCCATGATGCGTGTTGTGGGAACCGGGAGCCGCAGCTGCGGCAGAAAGGGCCCATGCGGCGATGGGTCCGGGAAGAAGGAAAGCCAGGGGCCAGCCCGGCAGCCGGGCATTCAGGACAGGGTCCCGAAGCGGCAGAGGCACCGCAGGCGCAGGGCACTGCAGGTCAGAAAAACGGCAATGGGGGATCAGGCTGCCCGGGGAGGCCGGTCGGGCGGGGCCAGGCTGCGCCAGGGGCCTTCGCGCAGGCTGGCGGTGATGTGGCGCCCGGCCTGCAGACGGGGTGCCGCCATGCCGTCCACGGCGTGCACGACATCGGGGAGGTCCTGCTGATCGTCCATCAGCGCGTGGTCGAAGTCATCGAGCAGGGAGACCGTGTCCACCCGCGGCGCCGCCGCGCGCTCCGGGCCGGCGCAGGCCGCGCGCGGGTGGCCACCGGGCGGCTCGCATGGCTCGTCCTGCAGGGCGCGCCATGGCGCAAGCCCCAGCGTGGACAAGGCCACGCTGACGACGAAGTGCAGGGAGAAAACCGCGATGAACCATCTGGACATGGTCCTCGGATTCTATCCATGCCCGTGAACCGCAGACAGGCAGGCCGCCTGTCCACCGCTGTTCGCCGCTTCCTACAAGCGGCGCGCCGGCGCCGTGGAAACATGCGCCACGGCCCACTCTCCGCCCTCTGCCATGAAAGCCATCCATACCCTTTTCACCGTGTTGCACGCCCTCATCGCGCTGCTGTTTTCGCTGGCCGCCGTGGCCCTGCTCTGGATCGCGGGCCTGAAGGGCTGGAACGCCATGGCGCATGGCGTGGATGGCGAATCGGGCCTGCGCATCGTCGAGGCGCTGGGCATCCTGGCCTCCGGCGTGGTTGCGCTGCAGATCGCCCAGACCATCACCGAAGAGGAAGTCATACGCGAGGCCCACATCAGCGGCCCCACGCGCGTGCGCCGCTTTCTCTCGCGCTTTCTGGTGGTGCTGGTCGTCGCGCTGGCCGTCGAAGCACTGGTCGCCGCCTTCAAGACGCAGGAAGAGCCCGCCCACCTGCTCTACCCCGCCGCCCTGGTCAGCGCCGTAGGTGTCCTGCTGCTGGGCTGGGGCGCCTTCATCCACCTCAACCGCTCCGCCGAGGAACTGGAGCCCGAGGCCATGGAAGAAGCCAAGGGCGAGGACCACAAGGTCAACAAGTCGTGAGGGCCAGGCCCGCGCACGCAAGGGTTGACAGGCCGCATCGCCGGCCTCAGGATGCGCGGATGGTTTTTGCCACGCACCGCCTCACCACCACCACGACCGCCAACGGCGGACCGTGGACGGATACCTGAGCGCCGCAAGGCAGCCACCATCCCCCAAGGCCCCGCCCACGATGGACGGGGCCTTTGCGTTTCTCCGTGCATCCAGGGCATCACCGGAGAGACTTCATGCAGATTCCCCCTTCCGCCCCTTCCGCCCCTTCCGTCGCGTCCGCCGCTTCCTCCCCCTCCTCGACGGCCGCACCGGACGGCCCACGGCGTGCCCTGCTCGTCATCGACATGCAGCAAGGTCTTTTCAACGGCAGCGATGCGCCGTTCGACAAGGACCGCGTGCTGGCGAACACCCGACAACTGATCGCCCGCGCCCGTGAAGCCGGCGCGCCCATCTTCGCTGCGCGCCACACCGGCCCTGCAGGCTCGCCGATCGCCCCCGGCAGCCCGCTCACGCAACTGCTGCCGCAGCTGGGCATCGATGCGCAGCGGGACCGCGTCTTCGACAAGACACGGCCCAGCTGCTTCGAGGGCACCGGCCTGGCCACCTGGCTTGCCGAAGCCGGCATTGCCGAACTGGTCATCGCCGGCATGAAGACCGAGTTCTGCGTGGACACCACCTGCCGTGCCGCAGCCGGCCTGGGCTTTCGCCCGGTGCTGGTGGCGGATGCCCATACCACCACCGATTCGCCGCTGCTGCAGGCCGGGCTCATCATCGGCCACCACAACCGCACGCTGGGCGGCGCCTTTGCGCAACTGGTGCAGACTGCGGACTGCCGGTTCTGAACGGACTTCGCGCATGATGGCCCTGGAAGCGTCGCGGGTCGTGCCGTGGCAGCCTTGCATCAAGCCAATATGAATGATTCCCGTTAACTGGTTCATGACGTGCGCAGGCCTGGCATGCTGGCCTGCAGCGCACCACAGGAGCGAGCAATGCCCGAACCTCTTGCACCGTCGGCCGGCCCGGCTTTCACCGATGCGCCGCCCTCCACGCCCCGGCAGGAAAAACTGTCCGACGTCAGCGAGACGCTGCGCATTCCGCTGACCGCCCGCGCCCTGGGCGACCGGCTGTTTCCGGGCATGGCCGTCAGTGACGCCCACGCCTTGGACACCCTGACCCAGCTGGGCGACGACGGCAGCCGCTGGCTTCAGGACAGGCAGAGCATCTACGGCGTGCTGGCGCGCACGCACTGCTTTCGCGCGCTGGCGCAGGACTTTCTCCGGCGCCAGCCGCAGGGCCATGTGGTGAACCTGGGCTGCGGCCTCAGCGACTATTTCCAATGGCTGGACAACGGACAGATGCGCATGACGGATGCGGACCTGGGGCCGGTGGTAGCCCTGCGCAGGCAGTTGCTGCCCTGGCCATCGGAGCGCCAGGAGATCCGCGAATTCGACCTGGCCGACGCCGACTGGTGGCGGCGGCTGGGACTGCCGGCCGACAGGTCAGGGCCTGCCGTGTTCATGATGGCCGAAGGCGTTTCCATGTACCTGCAAAAAGAGCAGATACAGGCGCTGTGGACCACGTTTGCGCAATGCAGCCCGCCGGGTTCGGAACTGGTGTTCGACGCCATGTGCTGGCTGGCCGCCGGGCGCGCAAGCCAGCACCCCTCGGTCCGGCTCACCCAGGCCCAGTTCCATTGGGGCCTGCGCCGCGAGGCCGATCTGGCGCAAGCCCATCCGCGCCTGCAACTGGTGGCCGCGCACCAGGTGATGGAAGGCTATGGCCCGCCCTACTCGCTGGTGGGGCCGGCATTCCGCTGGACCTTTGGCGTGCACTTCTATGCCATCTACCAGTTGAAGTCGGTCGAGACGGCGGCATAGGCCGATTGAGCAGCCGCAACGAAAGATGCCCGGTCAAGCCGGGCATCCTTGTTTCAGGGAACCAGGATCAGCCTTCGTCGGCCGCGCTGGCGGACAGCGACAGGCCTTGCACCAGGTCTTGCCCGGGCTGCCATTCGCGCACAAAGCGGTTGCGCGGCGGCCGCAGGGCTTCGCGGCCGGCCGAGACGGGCGTGCCCACATACAGCAGGCCGACGAGCCGGTCATGGGGCTCGAATCCCAGGGCCTCGCGCACGCGCGCATCGTGGCTGTTGGCGCCGCTGGCCCAGAAGCCGCCAAAGCCCAGGATGTGCAGGGCGTTGAGCATGTTCATGGCGGCAGCGCCACCGGCCAGCAGCTGCTCGCTTTCAGGCACCTTGTGCTCGGGCTGCAGGTGCACGCCCAGCGCAATGATCAGCGGGGCAGACAGGGCCTTGGCGCGGAATCGCTCGGCGTCGGCCTGGGGGTCGCGCGCCTTGGCGGCCTGCACGAATACCTCGCCCAGCGCATGGCGCGCATCGCCCTGCACCAGCACGAAGCGCCAGGGGCGCAGCTGGCCGTGGTCGGGGGCGCGCAAGGCCGCGTCGATGACGGTGTCGATCACGCCAGGGCCGGGCGCCGGCTCCTGCAGCGGCCAGCGTGACTGGCGCGACATCAGCAGGTCCAGCGCGGCGCGCTGCTCGGGGGTCAGGGATCTGTCGTTGGTGCTCATTCGTTGTCCTGCAGCGCAGGCTGTCTTGCCTGCACGGGCTGTGCCGGTGATTCGGGTGGCAGCTGCGAGCATGCGCCGCAATGGCCGTACAGGGCCAGGCGGTGGTCGGCCAGGCGGTAGCCGTGGGCCTGGGCCACCTGGTGCTGCAGCGCCTCGATGTGGTCGTTGCTGAATTCATCCACGCGTCCGCACTGCAGGCAGATCAGGTGGTCATGGTGCGGCCCCTCATTGAGCTCGAACACCGCCTTGCCGCTTTCAAAGGTCTGGCGCAGCAGCAGGCCTGCGGCCTCCAACTGCGACAGCACGCGGTAGACGGTGGCCAGGCCCACCTCGGCACGCCGCTCGGCCAGCAGGCGAAACACGTCTTCGGCGTGCAGGTGACGCGACTCGCTCTGGCGAAACATCTCCAATACCTGCATGCGCGGCAGCGTGGCCTTCAGGCCGACGCTGCGCAGTTCGGGTTCGCCGCCCGGGCTCAGGGGCATCTTGCTGCGTGTCATGCGGTGGTGTCTCCGTGTGTCAGTGTCATGGCGGGGTTGTCGCCGCCTTCGGCACCCCGGTGTATGCGGACGATGCGCAGCGCATCGGGCTGCTCCACCAGCACGCAGGTCTTGCCCGTGCGCTGGCAATGGTCCTGCATGCGCCAGTACTCGCCGTGGCTCAGGCAGCCGGTCTGGCAGATCACCAGATCGGCCTCGCGCAGGCTGGCCTCGAAGGCCTCGGCGTCCTGTTCGGGCTTCCGCGCAGGCATGGCGGGCTGCGCCAGGGGCGCGGCCGTCTGGCGCTGCCAGCGTGCGCGCTCGCGCAACAGGTCCTGCACGCGCACCAGCAGCGACTCCACGCGCCGTGCCAGCGTGACGCGGCGCGAGAGGCCGGGAATGGCATTTTCCAGCGCCTCGCGCTCCTCGCGCGCCCACAGCAGCTGGGTTTCCTTGGCCATCAAGGCCGCGCGCTGGCGGATCACCAGCCTTTGCAGCCTCTCTATTTCCTGGGCTTGAAGGCACAGCAGCTCGCTGCTGCGCAACTGGGCGTGGCCGTAGCCACGCAGCAGCACTTGGTGCTCATGCGCCAGTTGCTGAATGTCGTCCAAGGTCTGGGTCATGGTTTCCTCGGCAAACCTGAGCATTGCGCGGTGGTCGCGCGAAGGCCTTTGCGCATGGCTCCGTGCGGCACGGGCCTGGCTTGCCGGCAAGGCAGTGTGCTGCGGTGCAAGCCGGATGCGCTGGCAAATCAGTGAGAATGATTCTTATTAAATCATGAAATGCCGGCCGTCAAACCGATGACCGTACGCCGTCTGGTGCAAAGGCCGCACCCGCGCAGATGCGCTTGCAGGGCGGCCGTCAGCGCCCTGCCATGTACGGCAACGCAGGCCTGCGCCCGGCCTGCCGTTGCCTGTCCGACCGGCTCAAAGACCCTTGAGCAGCCGGCCGTTGACCTCGGTGCCGTACAGCGAGAACGGGGTGTCGTGGAACTGCTTGCGCGTGTCGGCCACGTTGCCGGTGAAGCGCGGGTCCTGGGGGCGCTCCATGCTGTTGATGTAGGTGGCCACGTCCCAGGCTTCCTGGTCGTCCAGCGTGGGGTTGCCGTAGGGCATGTTGCCCTTGATGAAGCTGGCGGCCTTGTCCACCTCATGCGTGCCTGCGCCCCAGTTGTAGGACTGCTTGCCCCACAGCGGCGGGAACACGGTCACGCCGCCCGCTTCCTGGCCCTGGCCCTGCGCGCCGTGGCACAGCGCGCACTTGGCCTCGTAGACCTTGGCGCCGCGCTCGAAGCTGGGCTCCTGCGCGGCCTTGCCCACCTTGGTGAAGCCCGCGCCCGGCAGCTTCTCTCCCGTGGGCGCCTTCTGGGCCATCCAGTAGGCGTAGGCCTCCAGCGCCACGAGGATGTCGTGGCCGTCGTCGGGGGCCTTGCCGTTCATGCTGTACATGAAGCAGCCGCGCACGCGCTCGGCGAAGGTGTCCACGTGGTTGGTCTTCTTGCGGTAGGCGGGGTACAGCGGGTAGGCACCCCACATGGGTGCGGCGCCCTTGAGCCGGCCTGCGTCCAGGTGGCAGTTCACGCAGTTGAGGGTGTTGCCCGAAAAGCCCACGGCGTTGGCCGGCGTGCGCAGGAAGATGGCCTCGCCACGGCGGATCCACTCGCCCATGGGCGTGTCGGGAATGTCGCGGGCGCCGGGGGGGGTGAAGGCGCCGCCGTCGGCAGCCACTTTCACGGCCTGGGAGGTGACCTGGGCATTCGCATTTGCATCGGCCCTGGCTGCGGTGGCAGCCGCAGCGGGGACCGCGCCCACGCGGGCCGGCGCAGGTGGCATGTCTGGCTGGCTGATGTACATGCCATAGGCGAGCGCGCCCGCCAGGCCGGCGAACAGGCAGGCGACGACGACGTACTCGGCGGTATTGGAGTTTTTGGAGGCGCGGGTGGGTTGTGTGTCGGACATGTTCGGCTCCCGGTCCATCAGGGTTTGGCTGGCGCGGAGGCCGTGGCTGCGTTGCTGGGGCTGGGGCTGGAGCCATGCAGGCGGGCGTAGTAGGCCGCCACGGCCTGGATGTCCGCGGGCGTGAGCTTTTGCGCGACCTTGCCCATGAGGCCCAGCGGGCCGGCCTCGCGCTGGCCCTTGTTCCAGGCGGCGACCTGGCTTTGCATGTAGTCGGCCGTCAGGTGGCCGATGGCCGGGAAATCGGCGCCCACGCCCACGCCGCCCGGGCCGTGGCATTGGGCACAGGCGGGAATGCCGTCCGCCCAGCGTCCGCGCTCGACCAGCCAGGCGCCGTCATCGTCCTTGCCCTTGGGCAGGGGGCCGCGCACGGGCTGGATGGGCAGCGGCAGGCTGGCGTAATAGGCGGCCACATCGGCGCGGTCCTGGGCCGACAGGGCCTTGGCCATGGGCGCCATCACGGGGGCCTGGCGGCTGCCGTCGGCCAGGTGCTGGAGCTGGCGCGCCAGATAGCCGGCGTGCTGGCCGGCCAGGGCCGGAAAGCCCGCCATGCCCTCGCCCTTGGCGCCGTGGCAGGTGGCACATGCCGCCGCACCCTGGGGCGTGCCCGACTGGGCGATTTTCTGGCCGGCTGCTGCACTGCCTTGCACCGCAGCTGCGGGCGCTGCTGCGGGCGCTGGTGCCTTGGGCGCGGCGTCTTGCGCCCAGGCGCTGCCCATCAGCATGCAGATGCCGATGGCGATGCACGACCGGGACAGGGTCTGTTTGTTCATGCGGATCATCGTGGGAAGAGGCATTTGCCCTGCCATGCGTCCGCGCCACGCACCCAGGAGCGCGCGGCTGCGGCGGACAGGATCGAATAGGGATACCGGCCGCCGCCCCGCAAGGCGCAATGCCCGCAGGGCTGGCCAGCCAGGCCCGCACGATACGGAGCCGAGATTAAGCCGGCGTTAATGGGCCAGGGTCCGGGGCCTGCGGGCCCGGGCCGTCCGCCAGCGGCAGGTACAGGCGCGCGACCAGGCCGCTGGCCTGGCCTTCCTCGGGCCGCCACAGGCTGCGCGGCTGCAGCAGCAGGCAGCCGCCTGCGCATTCGGCGATGCGCTGCACGATGGGCAGTCCCAGGCCGCTGCCATGCTCCTGGGGACGCTTGCGCCAGAAGCGGCGCGTGGCCTCTTCGCATTCCTCGGCGCTGAGCCCCGGGCCGTGGTCGGCCACGGTGAACTCCACATAGCCCGTGCCCGGCTGCTGCGTCTTGCCCGGCATGGTGCCAATGGGGCGCACGGCCAGTTCCACGGGATGCTGCGGCGCATGGCGCAGGGCGTTTTCCAGCAGATTGCGCAGGGCCGAGACCAGCAGGGGCTCGGAGATGGCCAGCGGCCAGTCCTGCACGGGCTGGCCGTTGTCCAGCCATGTGCGCAGCGCGGGCGCTGGGGCCTGGGCGCTCACGGCATTCACAGCCAGTTGCCAGGCCTTGTCCAGCGCCTGCAGCGCATCGGCAGGCGCATCGCCGCAGGCCAGCACGGAGGCAGCGCCAGGTTCATGCTGCTCCAGCCGCGCCAGCAGCAGCAACTGCTCCAGCGTGTGCTGCAGGTGCTCCACGCCCTCGCCCGCCTGGGCCAGCGAATCGCGGGCCATGGAGCCGGGCGGCGCGGCCAGAAGGCCGGCAGGCATGCCGGGCGCCGCCAGCGCCATCTGCGCCACCTGCACATGGGTCTTGATGGCGGTGAGCGGCGTGCGCAGCTCATGGGCGGCGTCGTCGCTCCAGCGGCGCTCGCGGTCGATGGCGGCGCGCACGCGATGCAACAGCTGGTTGAGCGTGCCCACCAGCGGCGCCAGCTCGCGCGTCTGCAGGCCCTGGGCCACGGGCGAGTCGTCGCCGGGCGGGCGGCGCGCCAGTTCGCGCCGCAGGGCCTCCAGCGGCCTGAGGCCCTGGGTCACGGCCCACCACATCAGCCCCATGCTGGCCAGCAGCGCCAGCACGAAGGGCAGGACGATGGTGTAGGCAAAGCCGTGGATCAGGCCCTCGCGCACATCGATGCGGTCGGCCGTGGCGATGCGCACGCCGTGGTCCTCCAGCACATAGGTGCGCCAGGGCTTTCCCCCCTTGATGATGGTCGAGAAGCCCAGCGGCATGCTCTGCGGGAACACGGGGCTGCCCTCGGTCTTGGCCAGCACCTGCGGCAGGGCCGATTCGGGCCGCACGGGCTGGACCTCGCCGCGCACCAGGCTGACCTCGCAGGCCACGCCGTCGCGCGCGATCACGTTGAGCATGGGGCTCCAGTCCTGCGGCAGCTCCCGGGCAGGCCGGAACTGGTGGACGATGCCTGCCACCATGCGCGCCGAGGCGATCAGCCGGTCATCCAGCACGGTGCGCAGTTCGTTGCGCATGTCCGAGAACATCCAGGCCGCCACCCCGCCCCACAGCGTGCACAGCGCCAGGCACAGACATGCCAGCAGGCGCACGCGCAGGCTGCGCATCATGGGTGCAGGCCCAAGCGATAGCCCTCGCCGCGCACCGTCTCCACCAGTTCATGGCCCAGCTTGCGGCGCAGGTGGTGCACATGCACGTTGACGGCATTGCTCTCCACGTCCTGGCTGTAGCCGTAGAGGCTGTCGCGCAGTTGCTCGGTGCTCAGGATGCGGCCCGGCGACTGCAGCAGCGCGCGCAGCAGCGACCACTCGCGGCGCGACAGCTCCACCGTGCGGCCCTGGCGCTGGATATGGCCTGCAGCGGGGTTGATGCGCACCTCGCCCAGCTCGATCCAGTCCACGCTGCGGCCGGCCGCGCGGCGCAGCAGCGCATGCAGGCGCGCCGCCAGTTCGTGCAGGTCAAAGGGCTTGACCAGGTAATCGTCGGCGCCGGTCTGCAGGCCTTCGATGCGCTGTGACACGGCATCGCGCGCCGTCAGCACCAGCACGGGCACCTGCAGGCCCTGGCCGCGCCAGCGCGCCAGCAGCGAGAGGCCATCCTCGTCCGGCAGGCCCAGGTCCAGCACGCAGGCATCGAAATGCGAGGAACGGATGGCCGCATCCGCCTGCCCGGCCGAGGCCACGGTATCCACGCCGAAGCCCTGCAGCTGCAGGCCGGCTCGCACGCCGCTGGCCACCAGCGCGTTGTCTTCCACCAAGAGAACATGCATGTTGTTGTCCGCAGGGCCTGGCGCCAGGCCCCGCCGTCTGTATCCAAGTCGGGAACGAAAAGCGACTGAGCATCGCAGATTTGTAGCTAGGTGTGCGCCAGCATGCCGAATCTCGCAGGCACGCGTACAAGAATGCGGCCAGGCGGCCCGCTCAGGGCCGGGCCAGCAGCCCGCCCAGCAGCAGGTCCAGCGCCGCCGCGCCGCGCTCCAGCCGCAGGTCAGCGTCCTCGCCCTCGGCAATCCAGAAAGCCGCTTCGGCCAGGCTGCCGTAGATCAGCGATGCCAGCGCCTGCGGATCGGCCCGGGCCACGATGCCCTGCGCCATGAGGTCCGCAATCAGTGCCTGCATGGACGCAATGCAGTGGCGCTGCGATTGCGGCAGCGCACCGCCCAAAGCCGCGCGCGCATCGCGCAGCACGATGCGCTGGATTTCAGGCTCCAGCGCCATTTCCAGGTAGGCCCGGCAGCGGCTGCGAAAGCCCTGCCAGGGATCCTGGGCATGGGCGGTGATGGCCTTCAGGCGTTCATCCACCTCGGCATCGATCTGCTCGACCACGGCGGCCAGCAGGCCCTGCTTGTCGCCGAAATGGTGGTACAGCGCGCCCCGCGTCAGGCCCACCTGCGCGGTGAGATCGTCCATGGAGGCATCGGCGTAGCCCTGCTCTCCAAAGGCCTTGCGGGCCGTGGCCAGCAGCGTGGCGCGGGTTTCTTCCATCTCGGCGCGGGTGCGGCGAACCATGGCCAATCTCCTTACATACGGCGTGCATGATTATTTACATACGCTGCGTATGTATATAGGATTCTATTCATACGCAGCGTATGTATTTTCTCTGTCCCGCGACGGCGGTGCAACACCCCCCACCTGTTTGAAGGGATCTGGACCATGAATTCGTCTTCCTCCACGCGGCCCGAACCCGCCGCGCGCCGCCCGTGGCTGGCCGTGTCCGCCGTGGGCCTGGCCACCTTTTCCGTGGTGACCACGGAAATGCTGCCGGTCGGCCTGCTCACATCCATTGCTGGCAGCCTGGGCACCTCCATGGGCAGGGCCGGCCTGATGCTCTCGCTGCCGGCGCTGCTGGCCGCGCTGTTCGCGCCGCTGGTGGTGATGGCGGCGGGCGGCATGGACCGGCGCCGCATCCTGTGCGGACTGCTGGCCCTGCTCGTGCTGGCCAACCTGGCCTCGGCGCTGGCGCCGTCGCTGATCTGGCTGCTGGCCGCGCGCGTCCTGGTGGGCTTTTGCATGGGCGGCATCTGGGCAATCGCGGGCGGGCTGGCGGCACGGCTGGTACCCCAGGCGTCGATGGGCCTGGCAACTTCCGTCATCTTTGGCGGCGTGGCGGCGGCCTCGGTGCTGGGCGTGCCGCTGGGCGCGCTGATCGGCGATTTCGCGGGATGGCGCTGGGCATTCGGTGGCATGGCAGGCTTCAGCGCACTGGTGCTGGCGCTGCACGTGGCCGTTCTCCCCTCCCTGCCTGCCACAGGCTCGGCCAACCTGCGCCAGTTCAGCCATCAGCTGGCCAACCGCAGGCTGCAGGCCGGGCTGGCACTGACGCTGCTGCTGGTGGCCGGGCATTTCATGTCCTTCACCTTCGTGCGCCCGCTGCTGCTGACGGTGTCGGGGTTCGATGCGCAATGGATGAGCGCGCTGCTGCTGGCTTACGGCATCGCGGGCATTGCGGGCAACTTCCTGGCGGGCATCATCGCGGCTCGCCGCACGGTGCCGAGTCTGACGGCGATCGCCATGGGCCTTCTGCTGGCGCCTGTGCTGTTCCTGTCCATGGGCGACTCGCCAACCGGTGGTGGCGCCGTGCTGCTGGTCTGGGGCCTGGCCTACGGCGGCGTATCGGTGGGACTGATGACCTGGATGATGCAGGCTGCGCCACGCGCCGTGGAAATTGCCACGGCGCTGTACGTTGGCGTCTTCAACATCGGTATTGCGCTGGGCTCATGGGCGGGCGGCCAACTGGTCGATGGCTGGGGGCTGCACGCCACGCTCTGGCTGTCTGGCGGATTTGCCGCTGCGGCCTTGCTGCTGTCTGCGGCCATGGGATTGGTTGGGCGAAATGGACCGGTCGCAGCCTGATGGCCATGAGGCCGTTAACCCCCCGTTAATTCCCCGCTGCCAGCATCCACGACCTGTCAGCCTGCATGGCTGAAACTCCTTGCCCATGCATCTCCGGTCATCCCCTCTTCTTTCGTCCTTCCTGCCCTTGCTTGCCGGCCTGCTGCTGGCGCCTTCGCCTGTTCTTGCCGGAGCGGCAGAGCCTGGCGGGCCGTCAGCGCTATCGGCGCTGGGCGCCTGGCTGCACCTGCCTGCCAGCCTGGCGCTGGGGCCGCTGGTCCTGCCGATGGGCGTGGTGGTGGCCATGCTGGCCTGGCTGCTGGCGCAGTGGCTGGCGCGCAGGAATGAAAGGCGCACGGGCCAGGCCGTGGATGCGCTGCTGTGGCAAAGCACCCTGGCCGGCCTGCTGGCGGCGCGCCTGGCCTATGTCGCGCAGTGGTGGACAGAGTACGCGCCGGCCCCCTGGGATTGGAGCGGGATGCCGGCCTTCGCAGGCCGTGTCGTCGATATCCGCGACGGGGGATGGAACCTGTGGGCCGGCCTGCTGGCCGCGCTGCTGTACATGCTGTGGCGCAGCCGCCGCTCCCCGGTGCTGCGCCGCGCCACAGGGCTGGCGCTGGGCGCGGGGGCGGCCCTGCTGGTGCTGGGCAGCTTGCTGCAGGCGCTGCCCTCCGCAGATGCACCTGCCCTGCCGGCCTTCACCCTGGTCAACGGGCAGGCGCAGCCGGTCTCGCTGCAGCAGTTGCAGCAGGCCGATGGCAAGCCCATGGTCATCAACCTCTGGGCCACCTGGTGCCCGCCCTGCCGGCGCGAGATGCCGGTGCTGGCCCAGGCCCAGCAGCAGCGGCCCGATGTGCGCTTCATCTGGATCAACCAGGGCGAGCCAGCCGAGACCGTGATGGGCTATTTGCAGCGCGAGCAGGCAGCAGCCCCGCTGCCGCTGGCCCAGGTGCTGTTCGACCCGCAGCAGCAGGCCGGCCGGCACTGGCGCCAGCGGGGCCTGCCTTCCACCTATTTCTATGGCGCCGACGGCCGGCTGTGCGGCATGCGCATGGGCGAGCTGTCGCGCGCCAGCCTGGCCCAGCATCTGAAGGAATGTTCATGAGCGCTTCCCCCCTGTTCCCCCTGCCTGCACTGGCAGGAGCCCTGGCCCTGTCGGCAGCCTTGGCCCTGCCGGCTGCGGCGTCCGAGCTGCCATCGGAGGATTTCCTGGCCCAGCAGGGACTGACCCTGGTGGGACCGCTGCCGGCCGTGGGCGGACTCAAGGCCTGGGCCGCCTACCGCGACCGCCAGCCCGTGCCCATCTACCGCATGCCTGACGGCAAGCACTGGGTGCTGGGCACGGTGATCGACGCCCAGGGCCGCGACGTGAACGCCCAGGCCCTGCAGGCCGCCGTGCAAAAGCCCATGGGCGAGCAGCTGTGGAGCGATGTGCAGCGCGCCCAGTCCATACCGGATGGCCGCGCCGACGCGCCGCGCACGGTCTATGTGTTCACCGACCCCAACTGCCCCTATTGCAACCAGCTGTGGAACGATGCCCGGCCCTGGGTGGAAAGTGGCCAGGTGCAGTTGCGCCACATTCTGGTGGGCATCCTCAAGCCCAGCAGCGAGGGCAAGGCCGCCGCCTTGCTGACAGCGCGGCAGCCAGAGCAGGCCCTGGCCGAGCACGCACGCGCCTATGCCAAGGCCGGCCGCGCCAGCGCAGAAGGCGCGGGCGCCACGCCGCTGGCCCCGGTGCCGCAGGCCACGCGGCAGGTGCTGGCCAACCATGCCTCGCTGATGTCCACCTGGGGCCTGCGTGCCACGCCGGCCCTGGTCTGGAAGGATGACAAGGGAGTGGTGCAGGTACGCACCGGCCTGCCGCCGGGCCTGCTGGAAGAGGTCATGGGGTCGCGTGGCAGGAAATGACGAGGACGACCATGAGCGCAAGCCGCTCTCCCGCCGCTTCCACATCCTCCAGCGACTGGAGCGACCTGTTCCCCGCCAGGCCGGATGCGCCGCCGCTGCGCATCGTGCTGCATGCGCCCACACCCGGCGCCCTGGCCCGTGCACGCAGCAATCTGGCCAACCTGCGCCAGGACCGGCCCAGTGCCGAGGTCCGCATCGTCATCAACGGCCCGGCCGTCGAGGCACTGCTGGACGCCGCGCCGGGCACGCCGCAGCATCTGGATGCGGCCGCCCTGGCCCATGCGCTGGTCTGCCCGAACACGCTCAAGAAGCTGGGCCGCGAGGCGCCTGCCGGCATGCGCGTGCTGCCGCAGGGCGGGATCGAGTCACTGGCCCTGCTGCAGCAGTCGGCCTGGTGCTACGTGCGCTGCTGAGCGGCCTGCGCCAGCGAGGCCAGGCAGCGCGCCTGCCATTGGTATTCAGGCTCGAACGATTCGCGGTCCGTGACGGCGCCGTGGCCGCCCTCGCCATAGACCATGGCGTAGGCCGCATAGTCGGCCGCCTGCAGCGCCCGGCCCGCCAGCCCATGGGCCGTGGCATAGGTGGCGGACACGGCGGCATGGCCGCAGCCGTCGAGGGAGCGTGATCCCTGGTGGTGGTTGGCCAGGCTGGCAGCCTCGCGGGCCAGGCGGTCCAGTTCCTGCCTGTCGATCTGGCCGTCCAAGTAGCGGCGAAGGCCTTGTGCGCAGCGGATGACGTCCGGGTCTTCCAGCAGGTGCGCGATGCGGTCCACGCAGGCCTGTGTGAATTGCAGCCTCAGGTGCTCGCCGGCTTCGGCGGCAAGGTCCAGTTCCGAAGCAAGGCTGTTCAGGGCATGGTTCATGGAGAACTCCTTGGCAGTGGCGACACAAGCAGCGTAGACCGGGGCCGCGCACGGAAACAAGAGGGTGATTTCCGATACGCGCCCCGCATTCCCGAGGAATGCAGTCACCCTGTTAACCCCGTCTTAATCCCTGCGCCACACGCTATGGACTGCCTTGGGCGCCTGTCCATGGCAGGCAGCCGATGGCACTTTGCAAGCACTCGGCAGGCACTCAGCAGGCACTTGGAAAGCCCATTGCTTGACTCACATCAAGCCGCCAAGGCCCTGAATTTCATATATTAAATTCAATATAAAAAGCATATTTTTAATGCTTTATTGAGTTTGAGCGACCACGATCCGTGGCCGCAGGACGATGAAAGACAGGCCATGCCAAAAACATCCCGCGCCGGCAGCGGCTGCAACGACTGCAGCTGCAAGCCCTCCTCCCAGGACATCCCCGCCCGCACCGCCGCCCATGCACAGCCCGCCGCAGGAAAGCGCGGCTTCCTGCAGGACCTGCTGGCCGCTGCCATGGCGGCCGTGGCCCTGCCCGTGGCGGCGGCCACGCCCGGCACCCCAGGTTTTCAACCACCGCGCCGCCCCGGCGAGGCCGGCAGGCGCTACGGCATGCTGGTGGACCTGCGCCGCTGCATAGGCTGCCAGGCCTGCACGGTGAGCTGCTCCATGGAGAACCTGCCGCCGCTGGGCCAGTTCCGCACCACGGTGCTGCAGTACGAGGTGCAGCACGCGGGCAACGAGGACCTGCCGCCGGCCATGCTCAACCTGCCGCGCCTGTGCAACCACTGCGACAACCCGCCCTGCGTGCCGGTCTGCCCGGTGCAGGCCACCTTCCAGCGCAGCGACGGCATCGTGCTGGTGGACAACGAGCGCTGCGTGGGCTGCGGCTACTGCGTGCAGGCCTGCCCCTATGACGCACGCTTCATCAACCACGAGACGCAGACCGCCGACAAGTGCACCTTCTGCGAGCACCGCCTGGAAGCCGGCCTGCTGCCGGCCTGCGTGGAAAGCTGCGTGGGCGGCGCCCGCGTGATCGGCGACCTCAACGACGAGGGCAGCGAGATCCGCCAGCGCATGCGCGAGCACGCCAAGGACCTCAAGGTGCTCAAGCCCGCCATGGGCACGGACCCGCATGTGTACTACCTGGGATTGCCCGACGCCTTCGTCGACGGCGTGGACGGGCAGGCCAGCGTGCGGCTGGTCACTTCCCACTGAACGCAAGGAGCACCCCATGCACATCGTCGAACTCCTGACCCCCGCCTACGAATCGGCCTGGCTGCCCTGGGCCGTGCAGTACTTCTTCCTGGCCGGCATTGCCACGGGCGCCGCCCTGCTGGCCGCCGCCTGCGCCTGGGCGCCGCGCGGCAGCGCCATGGCGCGCCTGCTGCCGGCCGCCGTGCTGGTGCTGGCCGTCAGCGCCATCGCCGCACCCGTGTCGCTGCTGGCCGACCTGCACCAGCCTGCGCGCTTCTGGCATTTCTATGCGCACTTCACGCCGTGGTCGTGGATGTCGGTGGGCGCGCTGCTGCTGCCGGTCTTCGTGGGGCTGGCGCTGGCCTTCGTGCTGGCCTGGTGGCTGGGCCGGCCGCAGTGGCTGCGCTGGCTGGCGCCGCTGCTGGCCGTGTCGGCGCTGACCATCACCGCCTATACCGGCGCCGAGCTGATGGCCGTGCGCTCGCGCCCGCTGTGGAACACGCTGTGGGTGCCGCTGAACCTGGCGCTCACGGGCTGGCTGGCCACGGTGGGCTGCATGCTGGTGACGGCGCGCTTTCTGCCCGCCCGCCACCGCCCCGATGCCGGCGCCCTGCAAGCCCTGCGCGTGCTGGGCCTGGCGCTGGCGCTGTGCCTGCTGGCCATGGTGGCGGTCTGGGCCGTTGCCGGCTGGCTGGGCCAGGGCCGCTCCTTCCAGGCGGCGCTGCAGCTGTGGCAGCAGTTTCCGGTCTGGCGCCTGAGCATGCTGGGCTCGGCCGTGGCCGGTGCCGCCCTGCTGTGGGCCCTGGTGCGGGGTGGGCAGCGCATGGCCTGCCCGCGCTACACGCTGGCCCTGGGGCTGGGCCTGGCCGCCGCGGCCTGGGCCTTCCGCTGGGCGCTGTTCATGGGCGTGCAAGGCGTGCCCAAGTACGGCGCGGGCCTGTACATCTACCACATGCCGCTGGGCGGCGACGGCCTGCTGGGCATGCTGGGCGTGGCCGGCCTGTGCATTGCACTGGTGACGCTGGCCACCTGGGCGCTGGAGCTGTTTCCCGCGCGTTCGGCCACGGCCCGCGCCCTCTGACAACGCCGCCCAAACGACCCCTCACCCATTCACGGAGCGCGGCCTGCCACCGGCCGGCCGCGCCACAGAAAGCCTTTCATGACCGACAAGAAGAAACTCCCCCAAGCTCCCGAAGATTCCCTGGATGCCGAGGCCGCCCGCCGCCGCCTGCTGCTGCGCGGCGGACTCACCGCCGGTGGGCTGGCCGCCTTTGCGGCCGGCTACGGTGAAACACTGGCGCGCGGTGCCAAGGGCCTGGTCGCAGGCACCTCGGGTACGCCCACGGCCAGCGCCACGCGCGGCAATTCGCTGACGCCGGAGTTCCGCATCGACCCGGCCACGGGCGCGCTCGCCACCCAGCCCGGCCAGGTGGTCAGCCCCTCCAGCTGCCTGGGCTGCTGGACGCAGTGCGGCGTGCGCGTGCGTGTCGATACCGCCAGCAACCGCATCCTGCGCGTGGCAGGCAACCCCTACCACCCGCTGGCCACCACGCGCCCGGCCGCCATGGAAGAACCCGTGCGCGAGGTCTACGCCAAACTGGGCAAGGAGCTGGGCCTGGAGGGCCGGGCCACGGCCTGCGCGCGCGGCTCGTCCATGCTGGAGCACCAGAGTGCGCCGCACCGCGTGCTCACCCCGCTCAAGCGCGTGGGCCCGCGCGGCAGCGGTCGCTGGCAGAGCATTTCCTTCGAGCAGCTGGTGCAGGAAGTCTGCGAGGGCGGCGATCTGTTCGGCGAAGGCCAGGTCGAGGGCCTGCGCGCCATCTGGGACACCAGGACGCCGCTGGACGCCGACAACCCCGAGTTCGGTCCGCGCTCCAACCAGTTGCTGGTGACCGACGCCTCCAACGAAGGCCGCGCCCAGCTGCTGCGCCGCTTTGCGGGGCCGTCCTTCGGCACCGTGAACGTCAGCAACCACGGCGCCTACTGCGGCCAGAGCTTTCGCGTGGGCGCGGCAGCGGCCCTGGGCGACCTGCCCGGCATGCCGCACGGCAAGCCGGACTGGAGCCATGCCAGCTTCGGCCTGTTCATCGGCGCGGCACCCGCGCAGTCCGGCAACCCCTTCCAGCGCCAGGGCCGCGAACTGGCCGAGGCCCGCTCGCGCGAGGACAACCGTTTCCGCTACGTGGTGGTCTCGCCCGTGCTGCCGACCTCGTCCAGCCTGGCTGCGGGCAGCGGCAACCGCTGGCTGGCCGTCAAGCCGGCCAGCGACCTGGCCCTGGCCATGGCGCTGATCCGCGTCATCCTGGACGAGGCGCGCCATGACACGGGCTTTCTCGCCCAGCCCGGCCCGGCCGCCATGCAGGCGGCGGGCGAGGCGTCCTGGAGCAATGCCACGCACCTGCTGGTCAACGAGCCCGGCCACCCGCGCCATGGCAGCTTTCTGCGCGGCGCCGACCTGGGCTGGGCCCTGCCCGCGCCAGCAGAAGACGGCAAGCCGGCCCAGGATGTGTTCGTGGTGCAGCGTGCCGATGGCAGCCTGGCGCCGCACATCCAGGCCGAGCCTGCACAGCTGATGGTGCGCACCCGCGTGGCCGTGCCCGGCATGAAGGCCGAAGGCGCGGACCAGGCCCCCGAGCTGTCGGTCTGCTCCTCGCTGGCCAAGCTGCATGAGCAGGCCAGCCTCAAGACACTGGACGAATACGCGGCGCTGTGCGGCGTGGCGCGCGGCGAGATCGAGGCGCTGGCGCGCGAGTTCACCAGCCATGGCAAGCGCGCCGTGGCCGATGCGCATGGCGGCACCATGAGCGGCGCGGGCTTCTACACCGCCTACGCCATCAGCATGCTCAACACCCTGGTGGGCAACCTCAACGTGCAGGGCGGCCTGGTGCTGGATGCCGGCCCGTTCGGCCCCTTCGGCCCGGGCCCGCGCTACGACTTCGCCAACTTCGACGGCAAGGTCAAGCCGCGCGGCCTGGCGCTGTCACGCCACCGCCAGCCCTACGAGAAAAGCGCGGAATTCCAGCGCAAGCGCGAGGGCCAGCCCGAGGGCGCGAAGGACTACCCCGCCGCCCAGGCCCCGTGGTACCCGGCCGTGGGCGGCCTGTCCAGCGAGATGCTGGCCAGTGCGCTGGCCGGCTACCCCTATCGCGCCAAAGCCTGGATCAACCACATGAGCAACCCCGTCTACGGCATTGCGGGCTTTCGCAATGCGCTGGTGGACGATCTCAAGGACCCGAAGAAGCTGCCGCTGATCGTCTCCATCGATCCCTTCATCAACGAGACCAGCGCGCTGGCCGATTTCATCGTGCCCGATACCGTGACCTACGAGAGCTGGGGCATCTCGGCGCCCTGGGCCGACGTGGTGGCCAAAAGCTCCACCGTGCGCTGGCCCGTGGTGCAGCCCGCCGTGGCGCGCACGGCCGGCGGCCAGCCCGTGAATGTGGAGAGCTTCCTCTTTGCCGTGGCAGAACGGCTGGGCCTGCCGGGCTTTGGCGAGGCCGCCATCAAGGACGCCCAGGGCCAGCCCCATGCGCTGCGCTCGGCCGAGGACTTCTTCATCCACGCCCTGGCCAACGTGGCCTGGGCAGGTGGCAAGCCCGTGCCGGCGGCCAGCGATGACGACATCGCCATCACCGGCGTGGACAGGCTGGTGCCCGCGCTGCGCCAGCGCCTGAAGGACGATGAATGGCGCCAGGTGGCCATGCTGCTGACGCGCGGCGGGCGCTTCGACCGCATCGAGGACGCCTGGAAGGACGGCCACACCCGCAAGGCCCACGCGCCTGCCCTGCAAGTGTGGAGCGAGGAGCTGGCCCGCATGCGCCACGCCATGACGGGCGAGCGCTACAGCGGCTGCCCCACCTGGTATCCGGCGCGGCTGGCCGACGGCAGCGCCATGCGCACGCATTTCGGCGAGCAGCAATGGCCGCTGCTGCTGACCTCGTACAAGTCCAACCTGATGAGTTCCATGTCGATTGCCGTCTCGCGGCTGCGCCAGGTGCATCCGCACAACCCGGTGTCCCTGCACCGCGATGACGCCGAGCGGCTGGGCATCGCCAACGGCGACACGGTGCGCATCCGCACGCCGGGCGGCGCGGTGACGGCCGTGGCCATGGTGCGCGACGGCGTGATGCCGGGCACCGTGGCCATCGAGCACGGCTACGGCCACCGCGAACTGGGCGCAGGCCGCCACAGCATTGACGGCCAGCCCATGCCGGTGAACGCCGAGCATGCCAATGGCGTGAACCTCAATGACCTGGGCTTTGCCGATCCCACGCGGCCCGGCTGCAAAAACGTGTGGGTGGACTGGGTGTCTGGCGCCACGGTGCGCCAGGGCCTGCCTGCGCGCATCGAGAAGGTCTGATCAGCGGGTGGGGCTGGCGACAGGTGCAGCGTCGGCCTGCCAGCCGCCCCCCAGCGCCTGGTACAGCGCAATGGCGTTTTCCAGCTGGCTCTGGCGCAGGCGTATCACCTCCTGCTGCGCCTGGAAGAGATTGCGCTGGGCGTCCAGCTCTTCCAGGTAGCTGGCGTAGCCGGCCTCGTAGCGGTCCTTGGCAAAGCCCAGGGAGCGCTGCAGCACGGCCTCGCGCTCGCTGGCGTGCTGCCACTGCGACTGCAGGCGCTGGGTGCCGACCAGGGCGTTTTCCACATCGGCCAGGGCCTTGATCACCACGCCACGGTAGGCATAGGCGGCCTGGTCGCGCTGGGCGGTCACGGCGTCGAACTGCCCCTGCAGCCGGCCGCCCGTGAACAGCGGCGCCAGCACGCTGCCGCCCAGGGCCCAGACCGTGGCCGGGTGGTATTGCAGGGCGTTGACCAGCAGGCTGCCGGCGCTGGCCGTCAGCGAGACCTGGGGCAGGAAGGCGGTGCGCTGCACGGCCAGGCTTTCGTCGGCGGCCGCCAGCTGCAGCTGCGCCCGTGCAATGTCGGGGCGGCGCTGCAGCAAGGCAGAAGGCAGGCCGGCGGCCGGCGCAGGCGGCGGTGCGCCCAGCGCAGCGGACTGGCCGTCGGTTGTTGCCATGAGCGCGGCTGCCTGCTCGTCACCCTCGCCGCCGGCCAGCAGCAGGAGCGCCGTGCGCTGGCGCGCCAGCGACAGCTCCAGCTGCTCCACGGCCTGCTGCACGGATTGCAGCTCGGCCTGGGCCTGGGTGAGCTGCAATTGCGAGGTGTAGCCGACGCGCGCCTGCTCATCGGCCAGGCGCAGGGCCTGTTCGCGCGAGCGGGCCGTGGCCTGGGCCACTTGCAGCTGCGATTGCAGCGAGCGCAGGCCCACATAGGCCTGGGCCGTGGTGGCGGCCACGGCCAGGGCCACGGCGTCGCGGTCGGCCTCGCTGGCCTGCAGGCGCAGGGCGGCGGCCTTTTCCAGGTGGGCGATGCGGCCCCACAGATCAGGCTCCCAGCTGGCCTGCAGGCCGGGCTGAACCGAGCGCGTGTGCGCCAGGCCCCGCGCGCCCAGGCTGCGGCCCGTGGAGGCGCCGGCCGTGGCCGAGAGCTGGGGCAGGCCCGCAGCGCCTGCCACATCCAGGTTGGCCCGCGCCTCATCCACGCGCGACAGGGCCAGCAGCACATCGTTGTTGCGGGACTGGGCCAGTTCCACCCAGCGCGTGAGCAGCGGATCGCCAAAGGCCTGCCACCACGATGCCTGGACGGCGGCGGCCGGCTCCTGCCCTGCCCCGCTCCACTGGGCGGGCATGGCGGGCCGGGCCGCTTCGGGCGCGGTGCTCAGCGGCGGCACGCTGCAGCCGGCCAGCGCGGTGGCGCAGGCGATGGCCAGGGCCAGGGCCAGTGCGCGGGCGGTCATGGGCGGGCCTCCGGTTGCGGTGCGGGCTGCTGTGCGGGTTGGGGCTCAGGCTGCGCCGTATCCAGCCGCACCACCACCGACATGCCCGCGCGCAGCCGCGCGGCCAGCTCCTGGTCGGGATCGATTGCGATCTTGACCGGCAGGCGCTGCACGACCTTGGTGAAGTTGCCCGTGGCGTTGTCGGCCTTGAGCACGCTGAATTCCGAGCCCGTGGCCGGCGCGATCTCCAGCACGCGGCCCGTGAGGTGGGCGCCGCCCAGCGCATCGACGCTGAAGCGCACTGCCTGGCCTATGCGCACCTGGGCGGTCTGGGTTTCCTTGAAGTTGGCCACCACCCACAGCGTGTGCGGCACCACGTACATGAGCTGGGAGCCGGCCGTGACGTACTGGCCCCGGCGCACGCCGACTTCGCTGACCTGGCCATCGCCGGGCGCGTGCACCACGGTGTTGTCCAGGTTGATCTGGGCCTGGCGCAGCTGGGCCTCGGCCATCTGGACCTGGGCTTCGAGCGAGGCGCGGTTCACCGTCGTCGCCTTGATCTTCTGGGCGTTGATCTCGATGTCGGCCTGGGCCTTGGCCACGTTGGTGGCCGCCAGGCGCGCGGTGGCACGCACCTTGTCGCGCTCGTTGAGCGAGACGGAGCCGCGCTCGGACAGCGCCTGCACGCGCTGCAGTTCGGCTGCGGCGCGGTCGGATTCGGCCTGTGCCGCCGCCAGGCCGGCGCGGCTGGCGCCCAGCGTGGCGCGGTTCTGGGCCTGGGTCTGGTCGGCATTGGCCAGCTGTGCGCGGGCATTGGCCAGCTGGGCCTGCGCCTGGGCCTGGGCGGCTTCGTAGGTGCGTGCGTCGATGCGCACCAGGGGCTGGCCGGCCTTGACGTTCTCGTAGTCCTGCACCAGCACCTCGGTCACATAGCCGCTGACCTGGGGCGCGAGCACGGTGACGGCGCCGCGCACATAGGCGTTGTCGGTGCTGACCACGGTGCCCGCGAAGGGGAACAGGTTCCAGGCACGCAGCACCAGCAGCACGCCGGCCAGTGCGACCACCAGCATCACCAGCACGCTGCGCAGCGAGGGCTTGATGAGCTTGGGCGATGGCGAAGGTGAAGGCGAAGGCGCCGCAGCGGGAGCCGGCGCAGGCGAGGCAGAGGCGGCCGTGCCGCCATTGGTATTTTCGGAGTCACTCATGTTGTTGTCTTTTCTCTGGGCGAACGGTTTCAGGCGCGGGCGACGGGTTGGGTGGGCGGCTGGCCCGGCGCGTCCTGCGGCGCGGCGGCATCGGTGCCGCGCATGGCCGAGGCATCGGCAGCGGCGGCGCGCATGCGCTCCACGAAGGCGCGCTGGCGTGCGCGGCCGGCCAGGGCCAGCATCCACAGCAGGTAGAGCACGGCCACGCCGGCCGTGAGCGCGAACACGTCGTTGTAGGCGCGCACATTGGCCTCGCGGCGTGCGGCCTGCGCCAGCTGGGCCGTGCCCTGGGCCGCACGCAGGGCCGGGTCGGCGATGACGCGGGCCAGGCTTTGCTGCTGCAGGCGCAGGCGGTCGGCCACGATGGGGTCGGTGGGATCGACATCGGCCACGATGGCGGCCGAATACACCTGCTCACGGTGCATCTGGTAGGTGCTCAGCAGGGCCGAGCCCATGAGCGCGCCCATGGCCTGCGTCATGGAGATGGTGACGATGGCCGTCAGCATGTAGTGCGCGCCGAACTTCAGGCCCTGCACCACGCCGATCAGCATCAGCGGCCCCATGAACAGGCCCGCGCCCACGGCCATGAGGAACTGGCTGCCGAAGAAGTCCTCGGGCCGGGCCAGGCTGGTGCGGCTGTGGTCCAGCCAGGCCGCCAGCGCGAACAGCACGATGGAGCCCACGATCTGCTTGCCCATGTTCTCCAGCCCGAAGGTCAGCGCCGACACGGCAATGCCTGCGATGGTGCCCAGCAGGATGACGATGAACAGCGGCTGCATCTGGTCCACCGTCATGCCCAGCATGCGCTGCATGCCGATCACGCCATAGGTCTGCTCGGTGGTCAGAAAGCGCAGCAGCAGCGCACCGATCACGAAGCGCACCGTGGGCGCCAGCACGAACCAGCGCGTCTGCAGCATGGGGTTGCGGCGGTGGTGCTCGATGTACAGCGCCACGCTCAGCAGGACGATGGAGCCGATCAGCATCCAGGCCAGCCAGGGCGTGTCCAGCCACCAGTGGTTGTAGCCCTGCACCAGCACGGCGATCAGCAGGCCCACGCCGGGCACCATCAGGAAGAAGGTCAGGAAGTCCAGCCGCTCGAAGCTGCGGATGTGCACGCCCGGCGGCAGCTTGAGCACCACCACGCCCGCGAACGAGATCAGGGCCAGGCCGGCCTCGAACAGGTAGAGGTTGTGCCACTCGCTGTTGAACAGCAGGCCCGGCGACAGGATCCAGGCCAGCGGCGTGGCGATCTGCCCCAGCCCCACGCCGATCACCAGCATCTTCAGCACATGCTTGCGCGGCGCAGCCTGCAGCATGTAGAGCGTGCCCAGCGTGCTGCAGGTGGCGCCCGCCAGACCGCTGGCCGCGCGCAGCATGAGCAGGCTGGTGTAGCTGCCCAGCACCAGGTGCAGCAGCGTCAGCAGCGCATACAGGCCCAGGCCGATCTCGGCGAACAGCCGCATGCCGAACTGCTGGCGGAATTTGTAGACCAGCAGGTTGGCCGTCATGTTGAGCATGACGTAGGCGCCGGTCAGCCAGGCGGCCTCGGAAGACGTCAGCCCCATCTGGCCCTGGATGGTGGGCAGGTTGGCCGTGAACAGTGCATTGCCCAGGCCGCCCGTCAGCGCCACCAGCACGGCGATCAGGCCATAGGCGGCGCGCACGGCCGGCTGGTGCAGCGGCATGGACGGCGAGCCCGGCAGGCTGGGCTTTTCATGCTCTTCCCAGTCCGGCGGGGGCTTGAGGTAGATGACGGGGGGCGACGGGGGCAGCACGGGCCCCGGTGGAGTGGGTGTGGTGGCCATGTCAGGCCTTCAGGCCTTGCCAGACGATCTGCAGCGCCTTGCGCGCCAGCGTGCGGCGCTGCTGCGGCGTCTCGCCGCGCAGCGAGGCGCCCAGCATGCCGAAGACCAGGGACAGCTCGGCCTGCGTCAGCGGCTGGCGGCAATGGCCGCAGGCCACGGCCCGGTCCATGGCCGGCCGAAAGATCTGCCACATGGCAACGCGGGCCTGGGCGATGACCTCGTCGCCGCGCTCCACGGTGCGCCAGTAATCGGTGATGGGGGCCGAGACCGCAATGCGCTCGGCCAGGCGGGACAGCAGCTTGTAGAAGGCATCGTCGTCCTCGGCCATGGCTTCGGCCGCGCTGCGCATGTTGTCCAGCGAGCGTTCCAGCAGCGCCAGCATCAGCGCGCGCCGGTCAGGAAACTGCCGGTACAGCGTGGCGCGGCCGACCTCGGCGCGCTCGACCACCAGGTCCAGCGGCGCGGTCACGCCGTGCTCGGAAAACACGGCATCGGCCGCGTCCAGCAACTGGGCGCGGCGGATATCGGCACTGGGTCTTTTGGAAGTCATGCGGACAATTATCGGACAAAGTTGTCCGTTAAATGTCCGCAACCGGCCTATCCCATGGCGGGGCCATGGGCAAAAAACCAACGGTTTCCGGCAGTGGAAAAGCCTCTACAGGTCGGTCAGCGGCAGCAGCTGGCGGCGGCTGTCAAAGCGCCGCGACTGGCCGTCCAGAGGATCGGTGAAGGCCAGGCTGCGCGCCAGCAGCTGCAGCGGACGCGAGTAGTCGCCCTCGGGCATGTCATGCACTTCGGGGTAGAAGCCGTCGCCCCACAGCGGCAGGCCCAGGGCGGCCATGTGCACGCGCAGCTGGTGGCGCTTGCCGCTTTCGGGCTCCAGCCGGTAGCGCGCCCAGCGGCCGTGCTGCTCCAGCACCTGCATGTGGGTGCGGGTGTTGGGCGCGCCGGCCACCTCGTGCATGCGGAAGAAGTGCCCGCTTTCTTCCATGCGGCTTTCATGCGTGCGCGGGAAAACCAGGTCCTCGCGCCAGGGTGCCACGGCCTCGTAGGTCTTGTGGATGGCGCGGTCGCGGAACAGCGCCTGGTAGATGCCGCGCGTGGCGCGCTGCACCGAAAACACCACCAGACCCGCCGTGTCGCGGTCTATGCGGTGGATGGGCGACAGCTCGGGCAGGTCGAACTCGCGCTTGAGCCGCACCAGCAGCGTCTGCTGCAGGTACTTGCCGGCCGGCACCACGGGCAGGAAATGCGGCTTGTCGGCCACCAGCAGATGCGCGTCGCGGTGGAGGACCTCGGCCTCGAAGGGGATGGGCGGCTCGGCCTGCAGCTCGCGGTAGTAGTAGTAACGCAGGCCCGGCGCAAAGGCCGTGCCTGCATCGGCGGCGCGGCCATGCTCGTCCACCACCTCGCGCAGCGCCAGGCGCCGCAGCCAGTCTTCGCGCGCCACGGCCGGCAGGCGCTCGGCCAGAAAATCGATCAGCAACCCGCCGCCCTGGCTGGGCAGCACCACGCAGCTGGGGCTGACGCCGTCGCGTATGGGAAGAACCTTGGGGTCGTGGGCGTTGTGCATGGATTCCTGCCCTCAGCGCTTGTGCAGCGCTGCCCACTCATCGGGCGTCACGATCAGGCCGGGAAAGCTGTCTCGCAGCGCCAGAAGGTCGCCGTCGCCGGTGATGAGCGCCTGGGCCCGGCCCACATGCGCCAGCACCAGGAACACCTGGTCCTTGTCGTCCCGGCACAGCGGCAATGCAGGCCAGGGCTGCGGCAGTGTGACGACATCGGCCCAGGGCAGGAAATCCTCCAGCAAGGCCTGTTGCTCGGCCGTTGACAGCTTGAACTTCGGGTAGGCGAGCACACGCAGCAATTCGCTGGCCGTTTCCCTGCAGACCAGGGGCTTCAACTGCTGGTGCTGCCAGGCCCGGCGTATCCACGCAAGACGGCCGGACGTGAACAGCAATGCCGAGAGCACGACGTTGGTGTCCAGGACGACACGCATCATTTGCGCGCCCAGGAGGTCGCCTCCTGCACATCCTCTTCGGTGATGCCCATCTGCTGCAGCTTGTCGCGGACGGCCTGTGCGCGCTGGACACGCTGCACGTGCACGGGCGTGAGCACGATGCGGCCGTTTTCCACGGCCACCTCGAAATACTCTGCGGCCTCCACCTCGGACACCACGGCCTTGGGCAGGGTGATCTGGTTCTTCGACGTCAATTTGGCAAGCATGGCCGGCTCCTGCAAATGAGAGAAAACACGGAAATCTTACTTCCTTACCTCATTCCTCTGCGTCTCACCGGGCTTCTTCACCTGGCGAGGCTGGCCCGCTCAGTCCACTCACGCCGTTCAACCCGCTGTCCGCCGTCACCAGCACGCCCGCCGAAACGATGTAGTCGGCCGCGCTTTCGATGTCGCCGCGCAGCGCCTCCTTGGCGGCTGGCGCATCGCCGCGCCGCAGCGCCTCGACCAAGCGCGCATGGTGGCCGACCGCCACCTGTTCGCTCACGCGGCGCGAGCCCGAGCGCATGTCGTGGTTGAGGATGGGGCCTATGCGCAGCCACAGCGCCTCGATCATCTGCAGCAGCATGGGCATGCCGGCCGCGCTGTAGACGGCGAAGTGGAAATCCTTGTTGAAGGCGATGAGCCGCGCGCCGTCCGGCGAGGCGCTGGCCATCTCGGCCGCAAAGCGGTACTGCAGTGCGGCGATGCGTTCCAGCTCGGCGCCCGGCAGTTGCCGGGCCGCCTGCTCCGTGGCCAGGCCTTCGAGGTTGACGCGGATGCGCGTGATCTCGCGGAAGGCGCCTTCCGTCATCAACGGCACGCGCAGCGCGCGGTTGGGCGTGAGTTCCAGCGCCTGCTCGGCCACGAGCCGGTGCACGGCCTCGCGCACGGGCATGACGCTGACGCCCAGCGCGCTGGCCGTGGTGCGCAGCGAGATCTGCTCGCCCGGAATCATCTGGCCCGTGATCAGCAATTCCCTGAGCTGTGCATAGACATCGCTGCTGAGGGTCTGCCGTTTGAGTGGGGTGACTAGTTCGTTGATGGCCATGGCGGCGATGGTAGCGCGGCGCCGCCGCTGTCATGGCGCATAGGGTATTCACCATATTTGATCTGTGATCACAGATACAAAATCCAAACCCAACCCGAATCCCTTTCACCTTTGTTTGAGTTCCCAAGGAGTCCCCGCATGTGGAAAAACGATCTTCTGGCCGGCCAGCGCGTCCTGGTGACGGCGGGCGCCGCCGGAATCGGCCTGGAAATCACCCGCGCCTTTGCCGAGGCCGGCGCGCGCATCATGGTCTGTGACGTGGCCCAGACCAGCCTGGATGCGCTGGCTGCCGCTCTGCCCGGCGCCAGCGGCCGTCTTGCCGATGTGTCGGATGCCTTGCAGGTGCAGGCCCTGTTCAAGGCCGTGGACAACGAGTTGGGCGGCCTGGACATCCTCGTCAACAACGCCGGGGTGGCCGGCCCCACGGGCGCGGTGGAGACGCTGGACCTGGCCGACTGGCAGCGCACGCTGGATGTGAACATCACCGGCGCCTTCCTGTGCACGCGGCTGGCCGTGCCCCGGCTCCGGCAATCGGCACGCGAGGGCCGGCAGGCGGCCATCGTCAACCTGTCTTCGGCGGCAGGCCACCTGGGCATGCCGGGCCGCACGGCCTATTCGGCGTCCAAGTGGGCGGTGATCGGCCTGACCAAGTCGCTGGCGCTGGAGCTGGGCGCCGACGGCATCCGGGTGAACGCCATCCTGCCGGGCGCCGTGGACGGCCCGCGCATCCGCGATGTGATTGCCGCCAAGGCGCAGGCGCGCGGCCTGCCGCTGGAGGACGTCACGCGCAGCTACACGCACCAGGCCGCGCTGGGCCGCATGGCCACGGCGCGCGACATTGCCAACATGGCCGTGTTTGCCGCCAGCCCGCTGGCCGGCCATGTCACGGGCCAGGAGCTGGCCGTCGATGGGCTGACACAGGCGCTGAGCTGAGCGCCCTCTCCTCCTCTCCTCCTCCCCTCCTCTCGCCTTTTCACCGTTTGCAAGGACCTTCCATGGCCACCCGCACCAAAGCCATCATCACCTGCGCGCCCACGGGCGCCATCCACACGCCCAGCATGTCGCCCCACCTGCCCGTGACGGCCGAGCAGATTGCCCGCGCCGCCATCGATGCCGCCGAGGCCGGCGCCGCCATCGTGCACCTGCATGCCCGCGATCCGCGCGACGGGCGCCCTTCGCAGGACCCGGAGCTGTTCCGCCCCTTTCTCAAGGCGATCCGTGCCGAGTGCGATGCCATCGTCAACATCACCACGGGCGGCAGCCCGCACATGACGGTGCCAGAGCGCATGCGGCCCGTGACCGAGTTCCAGCCCGAGCTGGCCTCGCTGAACATGGGTTCGATGAACTTCGGCCTGTTCCCCATGCTGGAGCGCTTCAAGGACCTGGAACACGCCTGGGAGCGCGAGCACCTGGAAAACAGCCGCAACCTGGTCTTCAAGAACACCTTTGCCGATATCGAAGGCATCCTGCGGCTGGGCCAGGCCCAGGGCACGCGCTTCGAGTTCGAGTGCTACGACATCAGCCACCTGCACAACCTGGCGCATTTCGTGGACCGGGGGCTGGTGCAGGGGCCCGTGTTCGTGCAGTCGGTGTTCGGCATCCTGGGCGGCATCGGCGGCCACCCGGAGGACCTGATGCACATGCGGCGCACGGCCGACCGCCTGCTGGGCAGCAACTACCAGTGGTCCATCCTGGGCGCCGGGCGCAACCAGCTGCCGCTGGCCACCATGGGCGCGGCCATGGGCTCGCATGTGCGCGTGGGGCTGGAAGACTCTCTGTGGATAGGCCCGGGGCAGCTGGCCACCTCCAGCGCCGAGCAGGTGCGCCGCATCCGCACCGTGCTCGAGGCCCTGAATATCGACGTCGCCACGCCTGACGAGGCGCGCAGCATGCTGGGCCTCAAGGGTGCGGCCAACGTCGCCTTCTGAATCGCCTTCCCGGGCCAGCCCCCATGCCACCGAACAGGAGACTCCCATGCAGATCGATATCGTCGCCGACCTCAAGACCACGCTGGGCGAAGGCCCGCTGTGGGACGTCGGGCAGCAGCGCCTGTACTGGATAGACAGCTTCGACGGCCGCATCTTCCGCTGCACGGCCGACGGGCGGGAACTGCGCGCCTGGGAAGTCGGCCAGAAGATTGGCTCCATGGCACTGCGCCGCGACGGCCGCTCGGCCCTGGTGGCGCTGCACGGCGGCGTGCACACGCTGGACCTGGAAAGCGGCGAGCTGGAGCTGGTCGTCGCCCCCGAGTCCCACCTTCCCGGCAACCGGCTCAACGACGGCAAGGTGGACCGGCAGGGCCGCTTCGTCTTCGGCTCCATGGACACCCTGGAAGAGCAGCCTTCGGCGCGGCTGTACCGGCTGGACACGGACCTGAGCCTGCATGTGCTGGACGAGGGCATCATCTGCTCGAACGGCCCGTGCTGGAGCCCGGACGGCACGACGCTCTATTTCTCGGACACGTGGAGCGGCGAGATCCGGGCCTACGACTACGACACGGCCACGGGCCATGCCAGCGGCCGCCGGACCTTTGCCCCGGTCGACACCAGCGGTGGTGGCGCGGCCGACGGGGCCACGGTCGATGCCGAAGGCTGCCTGTGGCAGGCCCTGGTGTACGCGGGCCAGCTGGTGCGCTACACGCCGGACGGCCGGGTGGACCGGGTGATAGAGATGCCGGTGCGCAAGGTGACCAGCGTGATGTTCGGCGGGCCCGGGCTCGACACGCTGTACGTCACCTCCATGGGCAAGCCGCCGTTGCCGCGTTTCCCGGCCGACGGCCAGTCCCGTGGCGCGCTGTTTGCCGTCAAGGGGCTGGGCGTGCGTGGCCTGCCCGAGCAGCGCTTCGGCGCCTGAGCGCGGAGCCGGGCATGCAGGCCCGGAGCCTTCGCACCGCAACGCCGCCCGCCCCGCGAAGCGGCGCCTTCATCCACACAACAATGAAACGGCACCCACCGCTGGTGCCCGGGAGACCGCCATGGCCCAGGCCCCGCGCGCTTCGCTGCGCCAGATCCACCGCTATTCATGGGTATCCCTGCTGGTCTGCTGGCTGATCTGGGTACTGAATGCCTACGACCGCGAGATCGTGCTGCGGCTGGGGCCGACCATCTCCCGGCACTTCGGCCTGTCGGCCGACGAATGGGGCACGGTGGCCACCATCGTGATGCTGGCCCTGGCCGTACTGGACATTCCCGGCGCGATCTGGAGCGACCGCTACGGCGCGGGCTGGAAGCGCGCACGCTTTCAGGTGCCCCTGGTGCTGGGCTATACGGCGCTGTCGTTCGCCTCGGGGCTTCAAGGCGCTGAGCGGCAGCCTGGCGGGCTTCGTGGCGCTGCGCGTCGGCGTCAACCTGGGCGCCGGCTGGGGTGAGCCCGTGGGCGTGAGCAACACCGCCGAGTGGTGGCCGGTGGAGCGGCGCGGCTTCGCGCTGGGCGCCCACCACACGGGCTATCCGGTGGGCGCCATGCTCAGCGGCCTGGTCGCCGGCTTTGTGCTGTACGCCTTCGGCGAGGAGAACTGGCGCTATGTGTTCTTTGTCGCGCTGGTCGTCGCCATCCCGCTGATGTGGTTCTGGGCGCGCTACTCCACGCCGCAGAAGATGGAACTGCTGTATGCCGACATCGCCGCCCGGGGCATGACCCCGCCGCAGGCCAGCGTGGCGGCGCAGGTGGAAAAAGGCCAGGCCTGGCGCACCCTGCGCAGCACGCTGGCCAACCGCAGCATCGCCCTGACGGCTGGCAACACCCTGCTCACGCAGGTGGTCTACATGGGCATCAACGTGGTGCTGCCCGCCTACCTCTACAACATCATGGGCCTGTCGCTGGCCGAATCGGCAGGCATGAGCGTGGTGTTCACGCTCACCGGCATCCTGGGCCAGCTGGTCTGGCCGGCTCTGTCGGACGTGATCGGGCGCCGCGTCACCCTGGTGATCTGCGGCTTGTGGATGGCCGCCAGCGTGGGCGCCTTCTACTTCGCCGACACCATGGCCCTGGTCGTGGTGATGCAGCTGCTGTTCGGCCTGGTCGCCAATGCGGTCTGGCCCATCTACTACGCGGTGGCCTCGGACTGCGCCCAGCCCGCGGCCACCTCCACGGCCAACGGAATCATCACCACCGCCATGTTCGTGGGCGGCGGCATCGCGCCCGTGCTGATGGGCAGCCTGATCGCCCTGGGCGGCGGCTGGACCAGCCCCGGCGGCTATGCCCTGTGCTTCCTGGTCATGGCCGGCTGCGCGCTGGGCGGCGTGGCCCTGCAGCTGGGCACGCGCGGCAACGCCGCCTCCACCGCCACCGCCTGACTCCGCTTTCCTCCACCCATCTTTCCAAGGATTCGCCATGGTCCATCACCCATCGCCCTCCCCTGTTCACGCGCCGCCCGCACGGCCGCAGCCTGCCGCCGGCGACAGGCAGTCGCTGCTTAACGCCCGCATCTTCCGCAGGCTGATGCCGCTGCTGGTGCTGTCCTATGTGATCAGCTTCATAGACCGCACCAACATCGCGCTGGCCAAGTCGCACATCGCGGTGGACCTGGGCATCTCGGCGGCCGCCTACGGCCTGGGCGCGGGGTTGTTCTTCCTGAGCTATGCCCTGCTGGAGGTGCCCAGCAACCTTGTCATGCACAGGGTGGGCGCGCGGTTCTGGATCACACGGATCATGGTGACCTGGGGCCTGCTGTCGGCCGGCATGGCCTTCATCACCGGAGAGACCTCGTTCTACGTGATGCGCGTGCTGCTGGGCGCGGCCGAGGCGGGGCTGTTCCCCGGCGTGATGCTCTACCTGACCTACTGGTTCGGCCGCGAGGAACGGGCCCGCGCCATCGGCTACTTCCTGCTGGGCGTGTGCATTGCCAACATCCTCAGCGGCCCCGTGGGCGGCGCGCTGCTGCAGATGGACGGCATCCTGGGCTGGCACGGCTGGCAGTGGATGTTCGTGATCGAGGGCCTGCCCGCCGTGGCCCTGGCCTGGGTGGTCTGGAAGAAGCTGCCCGACGGCCCGGCCAGCGCGCCCTGGCTGACGGCCGCCGAATCGCGCGAGGTACTGCAACGCCTGCAGGCCGAGCAGGACCAGCAGGCCAGCGCCGGCCAGGTGGGCCACTCGCTCCGGGACTGCCTGCGCGACCGCCAGATCTGGCTGGCCATCCTTGTCTACTTCTGCCACCAGATCAGCATCTACACGGTGATCTTCTTCCTGCCGGGCATCATCGGCACCTACGGCCAGCTCTCGCCGCTGCAGATCGGCACGCTCAATTCCGTGCCCTGGATTGCAGCGGCCATCGGTGCGGCCTGGCTGCCGCGCTTTGCCACCCACCCGCAGCGCTGCCGGCGCATGCTGCTGGCGGGCCTGGTCACCATGGCCGCCGGCCTGCTGGTGGCCGCGCTGGCGGGCAAGGCCTCGCCAGCCCTGGGCCTGCTGGGTTTCAGCCTGACGGCGCTGATGTTCTTCGTGGTGCAGTCCGTGGTCTTCCTGTTTCCCGCCTCGCGGCTGGCGGGCGCGGGGCTGGCGGGCGGCATAGCCCTGGTCAATACCTGCGGCCTGGTGGGCGGCTTCATCGGCCCCACGGTGATGGGGATGATCGAACAGGCCACGGGCAGCACGCGCAACGGCCTGTTCATCATGGCGGGCCTGCTGGTGGTGGCCGCCCTGGCATCCACCCGGCTGCGCCAGGGCCAGGAGACGCCGTGATGACGGCCCCTTCCCAGCCGCAGGCCGCGCTGTAGGTCAATCTCCTGTATGCGGGCCTGCCGGCTGCCCGCCAGCGCGTCCCGGGCCTTGGCAAGCGTTTTCATGGCGATAGGATGGACCGAACCCCATTTAGCGGCCCCCTGCGCCATGACAGACACAGCGACCGACACAGCGAACCACAGCCCCGCCACACCAGCACCCCACCGCCCAGCCCGCCGCCGCTGGCTGCGCGCCCTTTTGTGGACGGTGTCGGCCCTGGTGCTGCTGCTCGCCGCGGTTGTGGTCCTGATCGCCACCTTCGACTGGAACCGGGCCAAGCCCTGGGTCAACGAGCGCGTCAGCGAAAGCACCGGCCGCCACTTCGCCATTGAAGGCGACCTGCGCCTGCGCTGGACCTGGCCCCAGCCCCTGGACCAGGGCTGGCGTCATTGGGTCCCGGGCGTGACCATCGAGGCCGAGCAACTGGCCCTGGGCCAGCCCGAAGGCTGGCAGGTCGAGCAGGAGCCGGCCAAGGGCAGTGCCGAGCTGCCCGCCCTGCCTGCGCCGCCCGACCAGTTGAACAAGGGCCGCCTGCCCGAGGAGAAAGCCAAGGAACAGCCCAAGGGAAAGGCGAAGGACAAGGACGAAGGCAAGGACAAGGACTCGCAGGCCAGCCCTTCCGCGCCCAAGATCGACAGCGACAGCATCGTCCTGGCCGACGAGAAAATGGCCCCACCCCCGCGCGACGCCGACACCATGGCCACGGCCGCGCGCGCCACGGCCAGCCTGCGGCTGTGGCCGCTGCTGGGCCGGCATGTGCTGCTGGACCATCTGCAACTGGAAGGCCCTGACCTGGTCTTTGCCCGGCGCAAGGATGGCAGCAACAACTGGACCTTCAAGCGCCCCGAGTCCACAGGGCCGCGCTGGCGCTTTCAGATAGCGCAATTGAGCCTGCGCGGCGGCCTGGTGGGCTGGAGCGATGGCGTGCGCCAGATGGCGGTGCGCGCACGTCTGGACAGCCTTGTGCAGCCGCCCAGTCCAGACTTTCCGTATGGCATGCGCGTCGGCCTGACCGGCCGCATCGCCAAGGCCACGGTCGAGGCCCAGGGCCTCATCGGCCCCGTGCTGGACCTGCAAAGCGAACAGGCACGCTTTCCCGTGAAGCTGTGGGCCCATGCGGGCAGCCTGCGCGCCCGGGCCGAGGGCATTCTCGACAATCCCAGGGCGCTCAAGGGCATGGACCTGCAGGTGCGCCTGCGCGGCTCCAGCATGGCCGACCTGTTCCCGCTGACGGGTCTGCTGCTGCCGCGCACACCGCCTTTCGACACCAATGGCCATCTGGTCGGCAGCCTGGAGCCGGGGCGCGCCGTCTGGGACTACGAGGAATTCGATGGCCGCGTGGGCCAGAGCGATCTGCGCGGCACGCTGCACTACGCATCGGGCAAGCCGCGCCCCAAGCTCAGCGGCGATCTGGCCTCGCGCAAGCTGCGCCTGGCCGACCTGGGGCCGGTGGTGGGAGCACCGTCCACCAAGCAGGGCCAGAAGACCCGGCAGGCGGCCAGCGGCAAGGCCCTGCCCACGCAGCGCTTTGACACCAGCAAATGGAACGCCATGGACATGGATGTGCGCTTCAAGAGCGACCGCATCGAGCGCCCCCAGGCCCTGCCCATCGAGGACTTCAGCGTGCATGCCGTCATGGACAACGGCGTGCTGCGCCTGTCCCCGCTGCGCTTTGGCATGGCCAAGGGCCGGCTGGATATCGAGGCCGTGGTGGACAGCGGCGCCAAGCCGCCCAAGGCCAGCCTCCAGGGCAAGGTGCAGGGGCTGCAGCTGTCGGCCCTGTTCCCCGAGATCGAACTGATGAAGAAAAGCCTGGGCAGCATGGATGGCGCGCTGGGCCTGGAGGGCCGGGGCCAGTCCATTGCCGAATGGCTGGGCACCAGCTCGGGCGACATCCGCCTGTATGTGCGCGATGGCCGCTTCAGCAAGCAGCTCCTGGACCTGGCCGCACTGAACCTGGGCAGCGTCATCGTCACCAAGCTGTTCGGCGCCGACAAGGAAGTGCAGCTCAACTGCGCCGTTGCCGACCTGACCGTGAAGCAGGGCATTGCGCGCACCCGCAACGTCAAGCTGGCCACGCCCGAGGCCATCATCGAGGCCACCGGACAGATCAGCCTGGCGCAGGAGACCATGGACCTGCGCATCGTGCCCGAGTCGCTGAAGTGGAAGTTCTTCTCTCTGCGCACGCCCCTGTATGTGCGCGGCAGCTTCGCCAACCCCAAGGTGGGCGTGGAGCCAGGCCCGCTGCTGCTGCGCGCGGGCGCGGCCGTGGCCGCCGCCGTGGTGGCGCCGGCGGCCCTGGCCCTGGTGCCGCTGACGGTGCCGGCCGCCGAGGAAGATGCGCAATGCCAGCGCCTGCTGGCAGAAAGCAGCAAGAAGTAAACGCGTGGCCAGGATGCGCGGCAAGCGCCGCGCTGCATTGGCGCAAAAAGGCTAGCAAACCCGGTGGCAATGTGACGAAATAGCGCCGCAGCACACAGGCATCGAGACGCGGCGCCGGCAGGTCAAGAGCCTCGCCAATGCACTCGCAGACGATGCGCAGGCAGCGGGCGCCCTGGCGGCAGCGCCAGCGCGCCGGCCCCGACGGCCCGTGTGCAGGAACGCCCTGCCAGAGCACCCCTTCGCTGTAGCGATCCATGCATTGCGTATTTCCCCTTAGCCCCTGTGACGGCGCAAGCCGTTGATTTCGCTTAACCTTGACGTTCGCTTTTCTCCTGTGCCAAGTCCTTTCCCCATGTCCTCCAAAGTCCAGTTCCGCCTGCGCGTATACAACGACAGCACCATTGCCATCGGTCCCGGCAAGGTGCAGTTGCTCGAAGCCATTGCCGAGGCGGGCTCCATCTCGGCTGCAGCGCGATCGCTGGGCATGTCCTACCGGCGCGCCTGGGTGCTGGTCGACGAGATGAACCGCGCGCTGCAGACGCCGGCCGTCAACACCAGCGCCGGCGGCGCCCATGGCGGCGGCGCCTCGCTCACCTCCACGGGCGAAGCCATCGTCAGGCATTACCGCTCCATAGAGACCACGGCGCGCATGGCGGCGGCGGCCGATATCGCCGCGCTGACACGCCTGCTCAATCCCCAGGGAACGAGCGCATGAGCGCGGCCGGCTCCACGGCGCAGGCCGTCGCCTGCCGCCCCATCGGCCATGTGCGCAGCCGCTTCACCGACCCGGTGGGCATGCCCATACAGACGGCGGGCGCGGCCGACGAGGCCGGGCGCGTGGAGCTGCTGCCCGAGTTCGAGGCCGGGCTGCGCGACATCGAAGGCTTTGACTACCTGATCCTCATCACCCACCTGCACCAGGCCGTGGAAAAGCTGGAAGTCGTGCCCTTCATGGACGACAGCAGCCACGGCGTGTTCGCCACGCGCGCCCCGGCGCGGCCCAACCGGCTGGGCCTGTCCATCGTGCGCCTGGTGCGGCGCGAAGGACTGCTGCTGCATTTCCTGGGCAACGACATGCTGGACGGCACGCCCGTGCTCGACATCAAGCCCTACGTGCCCAGGCTGGATGTGCGCCAGACCGAGCGCATAGGCTGGTTCGGCAAGCGTATCGACCAGATGCCCGACATCCGCGCGGACGACCGCATGGCCTGAGCCTGCAGCGGCAGCAACGGCAACAGCCCTCAGTGGAAATTGCGGCTCGCCACGCCGGCGCCGCCCAGGCGGCCCAGCCAGCGGCTCATGTCGCGGGCGCGGTGCACGATGAGATGGCGCACGGCGGGCACCTCCTGGCTGGCCTGCTCTGCAGGCGCTGGCTCGCCGCAGTCCTTGCCGCCGCCCCAGTCCGAGCTGCTTTGCCAGATGCCCTCCACCGCCAGCAGCCGCGCGCCCAGCAAGGGCTCGCCCCAGCGCGTGACGGTATCGGGCCAGACCACCAGGTTGACCGTGCCCGTCTCGTCCTCCAGCGTGATGAAGACCGTGCCCTTGGCCGTGGGCGGGCGCTGGCGCACGGTGACGATGCCGCAGGCCCGCACGCGCATGCCCGCCAGCGTGTCGCGCAGCTCCAGCGCCGTGCGCAGCCCGTGGCGGCGCAGGCGGTCACGCAGCAGGGCCAGCGGATGGCGGCGCAGGCTCAGGCCCGTGGCCGCGTAGTCGAACAGGATTTCCTCGCCCTCGGGCGCGGCGGCCAGTTGCACGGGCGCCTCGTGCACGGGCACGCCCGCAAACAGCGGGGGCTGTACCTGCAGGGCCGCCGCATCCCACATCTGCTGGCGGCGGTGGCCTGACAGGCCCTGCAGCGCATCGGCCGCCGCCAGGGCCTGCAACTCGGCGCGCTGCAGCCGGGCGCGCAGGGCCAGGTCCTCGGTGCTCCTGAACGGCGCCTGCGCGCGGACCTGCGCCACGCGCTCGCCCGAAGTCTTTGGCAACTGCGCCACCATGCACAGTCCCAGGCGCACGGCCGGCTGCGGCAGCTCGACGCCGGCAATGCGCTCATGCGGCGCCTCCAGCGTGCAGTCCCAGTCGCTGTGGCACACATCGACGGGCAGCACGCGCACGCCGTGGCGGCGCGCGTCCTGGATAAGTTGCGAGGGGGTGTAGAAACCCATGGGCTGGGCATTGAGCAAGGCCATCAGGAAACAGGCCGGCTCATGGCGCTTGAGCCAGGCGCTGGCATAGGCCAGCATGGCGAAGCTGTAGGCATGGCTTTCTGGGAAGCCGTATTCGCCAAAGCCCAGCATCTGGCGGAAGATGGCCTGGGCAAATTCGGCGCTGTAGCCGTTGGCCAGCATGCCGTCGATCAATGGGCGCTCGAAGCGGTGCACGCCCCCCTTGCGCCGCCAGGCGGCCATGGAGCGGCGCAGCTCGTCGGCATCGCCCGCCGAGAAACCCGCCGCGATCATGGCGATCTGCATCACCTGCTCCTGGAAGATGGGCACGCCCAGCGTGCGCTTGAGCGCCTTCTCGAGCGCGGGCTTTTCCAGGACCAGCTCGCCCCCCTGCCGCCGACGCTCTCGCGCCTGCAGATAGGGATGGACCATGCCGCCCTGTATGGGGCCGGGCCGCACGATGGCGACCTCGACCACCAGGTCGTAGAACACGCGCGGCCGCAGCCGGGGCAGCATGCTCATCTGGGCGCGGCTCTCGATCTGGAAGGTGCCCACGGTGTCGGCGCGGCAGATCATGTCGTAGGTGGCGGCGTCCTCCTTGGGAATGTCGGCCAGCTCCCAGCGCGGCCCGCGCAGCGCGGCGCGTGCCTTCAGGCTGCCGCGCAGCACGGTGAGCATGCCCAGGGCCAGCACATCGACCTTGAGCAGATTCATGGTGTCCAGATCGTCCTTGTCCCACTGGATGACCGAACGGCCCTGCATGGCGGCCGGCTCCACGGGCACCAGCCGCGTCAGCGGCCCGTCGGTCAGCACAAAGCCGCCCACGTGCTGGCTCAGGTGGCGCGGGCTGTCGCGCAGTTGCAGGGCCAGCTCCAGCCACAGCCGCGCACGCTGGGGCGACAGTTGCGGGCAGTCGTCGCCCAGCCGCTCGCGCAGCCGGGCCAGGCGCAGCAGCTTGGAGCGCACCCAGCCCAGGGCGGGGTCATCGGGTTCGGGCTCCGGCTCGGCCGCCTGGTCCTCGGCATCGCTGAACCAGTGGTGCTGCCGGGCCATGGCGTCGATCAGCGCCGCATCCACGCCCAGGGCCTTGCCCGCATCGCGCAGTGCGCCACGCGTGCGCCAGCAGCTGACCACGGCCGTCAGCGCCGCACGGTCACGGCCGTATTTTTCGTAGATGTACTGGATGACGGTCTCGCGCCGCGCGTGCTCGAAGTCCACGTCGATATCTGGGGGCTCGCTGCGCTCGCGGCTGATGAAGCGCGCCATCAGCAGCGTGGTCTTGTTCGGGTCCACGGCCGTGATGCCCAGGCAATAGCAGACGGCCGAGTTCGCGGCCGAACCGCGCCCCTGGCACAGGATGCCTTCGCTGCGCGCATAGCGCACGATGTCGTGCACGGTGAGAAAGTACATCTCGTAGCGGCATTCGGCGATCAGCTCCAGCTCATCCTTCAACTGCTTGGCGACCGATTCGGGAATGCCTTGCGGATAGCGCCCCGCCGCTCCCTGCCAGGTATGCCAGGCCAGGGTCTGGCGCGCGTCCATGCCGGGCAGCACGGTTTCCTGCGGATAGTGGTAGCGGATCTCACTGAGCTTGAAATCGCAGCGCGCGGCAATCTGCAAGGTTGCATCCAGCATGGCACGTGGATAGATGCCGCCCAGCCGCAAGCGCGAGCGCAGATGCCGCTCGGCATTGGGGTGCAGCTCGAAGCCGCACTCGGCCACCGTGCAGCCCAGGCGCAGCGCCGTCACCAGGTCCTGCAGCGGCTTGCGCGAGCGCGCATGCATGTGCACGTCGCCGCAGGCCACGCAGGACAGGCCCAGCAACCCTGCCACGTCCTGCAGGCTTTGCAGCCACAGGCTGTCGTCTGGAGCCAGCAGCAGCTCCACGCCCAGCCAGCAGCCCGGCCCCAGCTGCGCCACGGCGGCCTGCACGGCCTCGGCCATGGCGGGCACATCGCCGGGCAAAAGCTGCGCACGCTGCGGCACAACGATGCATTCGCAGCCTTCACGCAGCAGATGCCAGGGGCTGTCGGCATCGACCAGGTACTGGCCCTTTTCGGCACGGGCGCGCGCCGCGCTGATGAATTCGCAGAGGTTGCCCCAGCCGTTCAGATCGCGCGCCAGCGCCACCACGCGCAGCGGGCCCCAGGCGAATTCGCTGCCATGGATCAGGGCCATCTCGCAGTCGCGCGCGGCCTCGAAGGCCCGCACGGCGCCGGCCACCGAGCATTCGTCGGTCAGGGCCAGCGCCTGGTAGCCCAGGGCCTTGGCGCGCTGAACCAGTTGGGCGGGCGAAGAGGCACCGCGCAGAAAGCTGAAGTTCGACAGGCAGTGCAGCTCGGCATAGCCGGGCAGGCCCGGGCCCGATGCCATGCCGGACACCGGCCCGGTGGCCTGGGGCGGGGGCTGCAGCCGCTGCAGCTGCGGGGGCGGCGCCTCCAGCAGGATGTCCTGTTCAGCCATAGATGCCTTGCGCAAACCAGGCGGCGGGCGACAGCAGGGCCGGCATGCCTGGCAGCCGCTCCGATGCAGGCGTGCGCTCGCGGTAGATCCAGACATGGCCGACAGCCGCGTTGCTCGCCACGAAATAGTCACGCACGGCCAGCGCCGCATCGGCCTGCGGCTCTCCCCACCAGCCGGCCTCCAGCCGATAGGGGCCGGCCAGCAATTGCAGCGGCCCCTGCCAGCAGGGGCGGCTGCCCTGCAGGAGCAGCGGCTGGGGCGGATCAAGCAGCCAGGGCGGCAGCAGGCCCTGCCAGGGGTTGGCCGCCTTGCGCGCGTGCGCGGGCCGCCGCGGTGCCTGCGGGGTCTGCAAGGCCTCGCAGGCCGGGGTCCAGCGCTGCATGGCCTCGGGCCGGTGGTCCGATTGCAGCTGCGCCACCCGCACGCCCTGCGCACCACGGCGGGCCGAGACGCGCTCCACCCATTCATGCCAGGCCATGCCGCTGGCCGCGCCTGTCGAGCCTGCCGCCTCGCCCAGCGGCGCCGGGCCGGGCGCGGCCGGTGGCAGGCAACTGCCGGCATCGGCCGCGAAAGGCGCGGTGTCCAGCGCCACCAGCTCCAGCATGTCCGCAGGCGCGCGCCAGGGCGTGCGGGCCAGGCGTTCGCGCAGCAGGCGCTCCATGTGCTCCAGCGCCTGGGCGGGCCGGGCCGTGCGGATGTCCAGCGCTTCCCAGGCCGGCAGCTCCGTGCCGTCCACACGCCGCAGATCGTGGTGCCAGCGCAGTTGCAGGCCCAGCACGCCCTGATGGCGGGCCTGCAGCCAAGCCTGCAGCGCACGCAGCAGGGGCCGGGCGGCCTGCAGCAGGGCCTGGGCGTCGCTGGCCGGATAGCCCAGGTCGGCGCGCAATGCAAAGTGCTCGGGCAGCTCCAGCCAGTCCAGCGCATGAGGGCTGCTGCCATAGGCCTGGTCCAGCGCCAACAGGGCCGGCAGCCCGATGCGCCGCGCCAGGCCCGCGCGCGGCAGGGCGCGCAGCTCGCCCCAGCGGCGGCAGCCCATGCGCTCCAGGGCCGGCGCATGCGGCTCCAGTGCGGGCAGTGTCCAGATGGGCAGTGCGTCGGCAGGCGGCCAGGGCTGGCGCGAATCCGTACCCTGCATGCGCCAGCGCAGACGCGCCAGCGCCTGCCACGCCGTGGCGCCCCGGGCCCAGAACGGCATCCGGGGGCCGCCCGCCTGGCCGTCCTCGGGCTGCTGTTCGCGCAGCGCGCGCAGCAGGCCCAGCAGCATGGCCTGGCGACCGCCCCACAGGCGCTCCACGCTGCCCACCTCCATCAACGCCACGGCCTGCCCTGCCCCGTACCAGAGGGCCACGCGCGGCGTCCAGCGCAGGGCCCACCAGGCCTGCTGCGCGCAGGCACTGCCTTCGCCATCACTGTCGCCGTTGCCCTGGCCATCGCCCTGCGCGACATGCAGCGGCCAGGCGATCCAGTGCAGTGCTTGATTCGGCTGTGCCATGGCATCTCACCCCAGGGTGTGCGCTGCCGCCTGCAGGGCGGGCGCCTCGGCGGGCAACAGTTGCCCGTGGCCATGAAGCCAGCGCTGCGCCTCGTCCGCCTGCCGGGTGCGCCGCTGGGCCTGGGCCTGCAGCACGTCCTGCCAGGCCCAGTGGTGCAGCGGCAGCTTCAAGGGATGCTCCAGCGCAGGCCCCCGGCGCTTGAGCAACTGCACGCGCAGGCAGGCTGGCGTGCCGCCTTCGCCCGGCTCCCCCAACTCTGTCTCCACGCGCAGCCGCAGCGGCGCGGGCGAGGCCACCGTCTGCAGGGCGGCCGAGGCCTCGCGCCACAGCCACAGAATGCGCCCCTGCGCAGCGGCCGCCCATTGCAGCCGGCGCAGCGTGGCCATGGGCAGCCCGGCTGGCAGCCAGGCCAGCACGGCCAGCACGTCGCGGCAGCGCAGTGCCTGCTCACAGACCCAGGCCAGCCCTGCCCCATCGCCTGCCGGGTGGGCGCCGGGGTGGGTGTCGGCCTCCACGCAGCACAGCCGGTGCGCCGCCACGCCTGCCGCTTCCAGTCCCGGTGCAAAAGGCCTGCAAGGCGGCGCCACCAGCACCACCTGGCCCGCGCTGCGCTGCATCAGGGCCGCCAGGCCCGGCAGCAGCAGCGGCCACTCGGCATGGCCATGCGCGGGTTGCAGCAGCTCGACCATGGCACCCAGCGGCCAGCCCCCGCCCGGCAATTGCGCATCCAGCAGCGCATGGCCCGAAGGCTGAACGCGCTGCTGCAGCGCCTGCTGCCAGCCATCGCCACGCCACACGCCCTGCAACTGAGGCAGCACACGCGCCGCACCCGCCATGGGGGCGGGCTGCGCAGGTTGGGAGGCGTGGGGCGTGGTCATGGGGGAAATCTCAAATACTGTATGAATATACAGCACTCTTGATTTCCGAGAGATCCACGGATGTAAAAAAGCCGGGCAAGCCCGGCTGTCTCAGTGCGCTGGCGCTCTCGCTGCGCCGCCCGCTGGGGGTGTGGCGTCGATCTGCATGCAGGCTTCGCACCATTGCGCGACCGCTGTGTCCACGGCGTGGGTGCGGGCATTGATGGCGGGCCAGCGGCGCAGGCAGGCGTTGACGATGGCCTGCAGTTGCCACAGCGCCTCGCGGCTGAGCAGGGCCAGCTCGCTCATGCCCTGCACATCGTCCTTGAGGTAGGCCAGCAGGTCGGTTTGCTGGCTGGGATGCAGGCCGGCCTCGGCCAGCTGCTTTTGCAGGCCGCCGATGCTGGAGTCGATGTAGACGGCCGCCTGGTGGTCGGGCATGGCCTGCCAGCGCTCGGGGAAGGCCTGGCTGAACGTGTCCCACATCTGGAAGGCGGCAGACAGGGCGGCCACGCTGTGCGTGACCTCGGCCTGCAGCGGCGGCAGCGGCGTGCCCGGCGAGATCTCGTCGTACAGCAGCGGCAGCAGGATGCCGACCAGATCGGCCGGATAGCGGCGGTGGTTCATGCGCAGCATCAGCGACAGGCGCTGGCCAGGCAGGTCCTGGAATTTGTCGAAGAAGGCCGAGACCACCTCGGCCAGCAACAGGATACGGCCCATTTTGGAGATGGCTTCGCCATGCACGCCGCGCGGATAGCCCGTGCCGTCCATGCGCTCGTGGTGCTCGAGCACGGCCATTTCCACGTCCTGCGAATACGCGCCCGCGCCCCGCATGATGAGCATGCCCGTGACCGAGTGCGCCACCAGGTGCTTGCGCTCGGCGCCCGTGAGCCGGTAGTTGGGGTCGGTCCAGGCCGGGTCCATGTAGAGCATGCCCACGTCGTGCAGCAGGGCCGCCGTGGCCAGCGGGCCGCATTCACGCTCGCTCCATTCGCTTTGCAGCGCCAGGTAGATGGCCACCAGCATCATCTGCAGGCTGTGGGCGAACAGCTCGGGCCGCTGCTCGCGCATGACCGTGAGCTTGAAGGCGATCTGCGGCGGCAGCACCATCAGGCGCAGCGGCGCCAGCAGCCGGTCCGTGCCGCCCAGCGACTGCACCAGGCGGCGCATCAGGTCCACGGTCTCGCACTGCACCATGGCCTGGGCCTCGATGGCCAGCACGTCCACGCGGTTGTCCACGCCCAGGTGCTTGTCGATGGGGTCGCGCAGCTTGTGCTTGACCAGGCGCTCGTACATGTTGCCGTCGATGCGCGCACCCTTGTCCACGAGCTTGACGCCCTTGTCGTTGAAGATGGGCTCGCCGGTGACCACGTTGCAATGCTCGGCCATGTCGGTGACGGCGCGCAGGAAATGCACGCCCTCGTCCTTCCATCCCTGCGCTGTCGGTGGATTGCGCACGGCCGCGACATCCGTCATAGAGGCTCCCATTGGCTCGAAATCTGAAATATAAGCAAAAGAGCCCGCGCAAGGCGGGCTCTCGTTGCGCAGGCCTGCCAAGGCAGGCCGTGCACGGCAACATCAGCGAATCAGCGTCACGCCGGTCTTGGACTGGATGTCCTCGAAGCTCACTTCGGGGGCCAGTTCCACGAGCTTCAAGCCCTGCGGCGTCACGTCCATCACTCCCAGGTCGGTGATGATACGGTCCACCACGCCCACGCCGGTCAAAGGCAGGGTGCAGGCGGGAAGAATTTTGAGGTCGGTCGTGCCGTCCTTCTTCTTTGCCACATGTTCCATGAGCACGATGACGCGCTTGACGCCCGCCACCAGGTCCATGGCGCCGCCCATGCCCTTGACCATCTTGCCGGGAATCATCCAGTTGGCCAGGTCGCCCTTCTCGGACACCTGCATGGCGCCCAGGATGGACAGGTTGATCTTGCCGCCACGGATCATGGCGAACGACTGGTCGCTGCCGAAGATGGACGAGCCGGCAATCGTCGTCACGGTCTGCTTGCCGGCGTTGATCAGGTCGGCGTCCACGGCATCCTCGGTCGGGAAGGGGCCGATGCCCAGCATGCCGTTCTCGGACTGCAGCCACACTTCCTTGTCACCCGTGTGGTTGGCCACCAGGGTGGGAATGCCGATGCCCAGGTTGACGTAGAAGCCGTCTTCGAGTTCTTGGGCCGCGCGGGCGGCCATCTGGTCTTGGGTCCACGGCATGGTCAGGCTCCTTGTTTTTCTGTGATGGTGCGCTTTTCGATGCGCTTTTCGGGATTCGGGTTGTGCACGATGCGGTGCACGTAGATGCCGGGCAGGTGGATGTCGTCCGGTGCGATCTCGCCGACCTCGACCACCTCTTCCACTTCCACGATGCAGACCTTGCCGGCCGTGGCGGCGGCAGGGTTGAAGTTGCGCGCCGTCAGGCGGAACTGCAGGTTGCCGCTCTTGTCGGCACGGTGGGCCTTGACCAGGGAGACATCGGGCACGAGCGAGCGCTCCATCACATAGGTCTCGCCGTCGAATTCGCGCAGCTCCTTGCCCTCGGCCACCATGGTGCCCACGCCGGTCTTGGTGAAGAAGGCGGGAATGCCGGCGCCGCCTGCGCGCAGCTTTTCGGCCAGCGTGCCCTGGGGCGTGAATTCCAGCTCCAGCTCGCCGGCCAGGTACTGGCGCTCGAACTCCTTGTTCTCGCCCACATACGACGAGATCATCTTCTTGATCTGGCGCGTCTCCAGCAGCTTGCCGAGGCCAAAGCCGTCCACGCCCGCGTTGTTGGAAATCACCGTCAGGCCCTTGGCGCCGCTGTCACGCAGCGCGTCGATCAGGGCCTCGGGAATGCCGCACAGGCCGAAGCCGCCTACAGCCAGCAATTGCCCGTCGGCCACGACGCCCTGGAGCGCCTGCTCCGCGGAGGGGTAGAGCTTTTTCACACATGTCTCCTTCAGATTGGATGCGCTACGATACTACGTACTTGCATAGGTAGTTTTTCGTAAAGATTTGCCCATGGATATAGATTACCGGCTGGCGTTCGAAGCCGCCCCCGTCGGCCTCGTGATCTCGCGCAATCGCACCATGATCGACTGCAACCGCCAGGTCTGCGAGATGTTCGAGGCCTCGCGCGAGGTGCTGATCGGCCAGACCTTCCAGATCCTCTACCCCAGTGCCGACGAGTACGAGCGGCTGGGCGCGCGCATCGCGCCCATTCTCAACGCCCGGGGTTTCTACTCGGACAACCGCATCATGAAGCGCGCCAACGGCGAAACGTTCTGGTGCCATGTCACGGGCCGCACGCTGGACCGCAGCGACCCGCACGCATCGGGCATCTGGAGCTTCGAGGACCTCAGCGCCCACCGTCCCGTCAAGGCCGAGCTCACGGGGCGCGAGCGCGAGGTGGCCGCCCGCCTGCTGGAGGGGCTTACCTCCAAGGAAATCGGCCGCGCCCTGGCCATCAGCCACCGCACGGTGGAGATCTACCGCGCACGGCTGATGCGCAAGTACGGCGCCTCCACGGCCGCCGATCTGGTCCACAAGCTGGTCTCTGGCTGACAGGGCGACGGCCTACACGGGCCGTATCCGCCCGCGCAACACAATGCCTTGGCAAAAAGCATGCCCGGCACGGCGCATGCGGGAGGCGGTGAAATTTTTTGGCTATGGCGCAGTTGAGATTTGCCAATCGCCAAAGCCTTGCCGCATCCATAGAACGAAACAACAATAAAAGCAATTCGATAGCACGCAGCTATTGATTTTCCAAGCGCCGCGCTGCCTGCGTGCAAGCCGGCGCCGCTACCACCCCTCGATCAAGGAGAGACCATGACCCACAAGCTCACCACCGCCGCAGGCGCCCCGGTTGCCAACAACCAGGACTCGCTCACGGCCGGCCCGCGTGGCCCGATGCTGCTGCAGGACCTGTGGCATCTGGAAAAAATGGCCCACTTCAACCGCGAAGTGATTCCCGAGCGCCGCATGCATGCCAAGGGCTCGGGCGCCTTCGGCACCTTCACCGTGACGGGTGACATCACGCGCTACACCCGCGCCAAGGTGTTCTCCGACATCGGCAAGCAGACCGAAGTGTTCGCGCGCTTTTCCACCGTGGCCGGCGAACGCGGCGCGGCCGATGCCGAGCGCGACATCCGCGGCTTCGCCGTCAAGCTCTATACCGAGGAAGGCAACTGGGACCTGGTGGGCAACAACACGCCGGTGTTCTTCTTCCGCGACCCGCTCAAGTTCCCCGACCTGAACAAGGCCGTCAAGCGCGACCCCTACACCAACCTGCGCTCGCCCGAGAACAACTGGGATTTCTGGACCGGCCTGCCCGAGGCGCTGCACCAGATCACCATCGTCATGAGCGACCGGGGCATTCCGCGCGGCTACCGCCACATGCACGGCTTCGGCTCGCACACCTACAGCTTCATCAACGCCAGCAACGAGCGCCACTGGGTCAAGTTCCACTGGGTCTGCCAGCAGGGCATCGAGAACTTCGGCGATGCCGAGGCCGCCGCCGTGGTCGCCTCCGACCGTGAAAGCAGCCAGCGCGACCTGCTCGAAGCCATCGAGCGCGGCGAGTTCCCGCGCTGGAAGCTGTGCGTGCAGATCATGCCCGAGCATGAAGCCGAGACCTACCGCTTCCACCCCTTCGACCTGACCAAGGTCTGGAGCAAGAAGGACTACCCGCTGATCGAAGTGGGCGTGATGGAGCTCAACCGCAACCCGCGCAACTACCACGCCGATGTGGAGCAGGCCTCGTTCACGCCGGCCAACCTGGTGCCGGGCATCGGCCCCTCGCCCGACCGCATGCTGCAGTCGCGCCTGTTCTCGTATGGCGATGCCGCGCGCTACCGCCTGGGTGTGAACCACCACCAGATCCCCGTGAACGCGCCGCGCTGCCCCTACCACGCCTACCACCGTGACGGCGCCATGCGCGTGGACGGCAACTACGGCGGCACCATTGCCTACGAGCCCAACACCAAGGGCGAGTGGCAGGAGCAGCCCGCCTTCGCCGAGCCGCCTCTGGCCCTGCACGGTGCGGCCGACCGCTGGAACTACCGCGAGGACGATGCCGACTACTTCACCCAGCCCGGCGACCTGTTCCGCCTGCTCACGCCCGATGCGCAGCAGCGCCTGTTCGAGAATACGGCGCGCAACATCGCCGGTGTGTCCGAGCACATCGTGCAAAAGCACATAGCGCACTGCACCCAGGCCGACCCCGCCTACGGCAAGGGCGTGGCCGATGCCATTGCCCGCCAGAAGGCCGGCACGCTCTGACCGGCTGACGCCCACGGCAAAACGCCCCCGAAACTTCGGGGGCGTTTTTCATGGCGCGCCCTGCCCTCAGGCCACGGCCTTGAAGGCGGGAAGCTTGTCGCCCAGCCGCTTGCCCATCTCCGTGCCCAGGGCCTGCAGGCCGCTCATGGGGCGCACCATGACCTCGAATTCCCGGATCAACCCCTGCTCGTCGAAACGGATGAAGTCGATGCCCTTGAGGTTCTTGCCGCCCACGCTGGCGCTGAACTCCAGCACCACGTCCAGGCCGTCATCGCCGGCCATCTGGCGGTGGTAGGTGAAGTTCTCGAACACCTGGACCACGGTGGACAGCGCCAGCATCAGCGCGGGTGCCGAGGCATAGGGCGTGTTCGCCATGGGCGAGCGGAACACTGCATCGGGATGGACGATGGTGTGCAGCTCGCCCAGGTCGCTGGCGGCAACCATGCGATGCCACAGCTCCAAGGAGCGGGCGACTGCGGGATAGGCGTTCTTCGGGGGCTGGGACATGCTTGTCTCCTGGTGGTTGAGGTGGAAAACGGAATCGGGCGGCGCCCTCAAAGGCTGGCCGCCAGCGTGGTGCCTTGCAGAATGGCGCGCTTGGCGTCGAGTTCGGCCGCCACGTCGGCGCCGCCGATCAGATGCACGCTGCAGCCCGCCGCGCTCAGGGCCGCATGCAGCTCGCGCTGCGGCTCCTGGCCCGCGCAGAGCACGACGTTGTCCACCTCCAGCAGTTGCGGCTGGCCGTCCACGGTGATGTGCAGCCCGGCGTCGTCGATGCGCTCATAGGCCACGCCCGAGCCCATGGCGACGCTGCGCGCCTTCAGCGAGGTGCGGTGTATCCAGCCCGTGGTCTTGCCCAGTTGGTCGCCCACCTTGGTGGACTTGCGCTGCAGCAGGTGCACGCGGCGCGGCGAGGGCTCGGCCTGCGGCTGCGCCAGGCCGCCGGCCCGGGCGTAGTCCGTGTCTATGCCCCACTCCGCATAGAACTTGCGGGGCGCCACGGCGCCGCTGTCGCCGGCATGGGTCAGGTACTCGGCCACATCGAAACCTATGCCGCCCGCGCCGATGATGGCCACGCGCTCGCCCACGGGCCTGTCGCCCTGCAGCACGTCCAGATAGCCGAGGACCTTGGGATGGTCCACGCCGTCGATGGCGGGAACGCGCGGCCGTATGCCCGTGGCCAGCACGATCTCGTCATAGCCGCCCTCGATGAGCTGGGCGGCCTCCACGCGGTGGCCCAGTCGCAGCGCCACGCCGCCCAGCTCCAGCTGGCGGCGGAAATAGCGCAGCGTCTCGTGGAACTCCTCCTTGCCGGGCACCTTCTTGGCAATGTTGAACTGCCCGCCGATCTCGCTGGCCGCATCGAACAGCGTCACCGCATGGCCGCGCTGCGCGGCGGTGACGGCGAAGCTCAGGCCCGCCGGGCCGGCGCCCACCACGGCGATGCGCTTGGCGGCGGGCGCAGGCGCAATCACCAGCTCGGTCTCATGGCAGGCGCGCGGGTTGACCAGGCAGGAGGTGATCTTGCCGCCAAAGGTATGGTCCAGGCAGGCCTGGTTGCAGGCAATGCAGGTGTTGATCTCGTCGGCACGGCCCTGGCGTGCCTTGCGCACGAAGTCGCCATCGGCCAGCAGCGGCCGGGCCATGGAGACCATGTCGGCATAGCCCTCGGCCAGCAGGCGCTCGGCCACTTCGGGCGTGTTGATGCGGTTGGAGGTGATCAGCGGGATGCCCACCTGCCCCATCACGCGCTGCGTGACCCAGGCATACGCGGCGCGCGGCACCTTGGTGGCGATGGTGGGAATGCGCGCCTCGTGCCAGCCTATGCCCGTGTTCAGCAGCGTGGCGCCCGCGGCCTCGATGGCCTGGGCCAGCGCGATCACTTCCTCCAGCGTGGAGCCGCCTTCCACCAGGTCCAGCATGGACAGCCGGTAGATGATGATGAAGTCCGGCCCCACACGCTGGCGCGTGCGCCGCACGATCTCCACCGCAAAGCGCATGCGGCCCGCGTAGCTGCCGCCCCATTCGTCATCGCGGTGGTTGGTGCGCGCCGCAATGAACTCGTTGATCAGATAGCCCTCCGAGCCCATGATCTCCACGCCGTCGTAGCCCGCATGGCGGGCCAGGGCTGCGCAGCGCACGAAGTCCTCGATGGTCTGCTCCACCTCGTCGCCCGTCAGCGCATGCGGCACGAAGGGGTTGATGGGCGCCTGCAGCGCGCTGGGCGCCACCAGCCCGGGCTGGTAGGCATAGCGGCCGAAGTGCAGGATCTGCATGGCGATCTTGCCGCCCTCGCCATGGACGGCCTGCGTGACGATGCGGTGCTGGTCCGCCTCGTGCTCATTGACCATCATGGCGCCGCCCTTCATGGGCCGGCCGCGCTCATTGGGGGCAATGCCGCCCGTGACGATCAAGCCCACCTCGCCGCGCGCCCGCTCGGCGTAGAAGGCGGCCATGCGCTCGAAGCCATTGGGCGCCTCCTCCAGGCCCACGTGCATGGAGCCCATGAGCACGCGGTTTCTGAGCGTGGTGAAGCCCAGGTCCAGTTCGGCATTCAGGTGGGGGTAGTGGGTCATGCCTGTCTCGCTTTTTATGCAACTGATTGCATGAATGTAGTCAGCCTCCTTTATTTATGCAACTGGTTGCGCAAAAAATTGCAGAAATGACTGCAGCGCTTGGCCACACCTCCATGCACGCCCGTAAGATGGCGCCCAGCGCCAGTCCCTTTGTTGCCGATGTCCCTGCCACACGCCCTTCTCACCGCCTTGGTCGAGCACCCCTGCTCGGGCTCGGAACTTGCCGAGCGCTTCGACCGCTCCATCGGCTATTTCTGGAATGCCACGCACCAGCAGATCTACCGCGAACTCGCCCGGCTGGAAGAGGCGCAATGGATCGAGGCCCTGCCCGCCGAATCCGGCCGGGGCCGCAAGCGCCAGTACCGCATCCTGCCCACGGGCCGCAAGGAGCTCAAGCGCTGGGTGGCCGAGCAGGAAGACCCCAAGCCGCTGCGCGAGGAATGGATGGTCCGCCTGCGTGCCGAGGCGGTGGTGGGCCCCTGCGGACTGCAGGACGAAGTGCAGCGGCTGCTGGCACTGCACCAGGCGCAGCTGGACGTCTACCAGCGCCTGGAGCAGCGCGACTTCCTGGACAAGCCGCCCACGCGCGAGCGGCGGCTGCAGCACCTGGTGCTCAAGGCCGGCATACAGCAGGAGCAGTTGTGGATAGGCCTGCTGCAGGAAGCCCGGGAGATCCTGGACATGCCGGCCAGGCCCTGAGGAACGGTTGCGACGACTGAGACGGCTGAGAAGGTCGCGACGGCCGCCTCAGCCCTTGTTCAAGCCGTGCAGCACCAGCCCCGGCGCCTCCAGCCGGGCACGCAGAATGCGCCCGTGCGTGGAGTCCGTCACATACAGCGTGCGGCGGTCCGCGCCGCCAAAGGCCTGGTTGGTGAGCGAGCTTCCCGGCACGCCACGCAGCACCTGCACGGGCTCGGCGCGGTGGTTGAGCACCCACACCAGGCCCAGGCCCGGGTTGGCCACCAGCAGCCGGCCCTGTTCATCCACGGCCAGCCCGTCGGGGCCGCTGGGGCCGTAGGAGGTGAAGAACTGCCCCACCTTGGCCACGCTGCCATCGGGCAGCAGGGGCACGCGCCAGACGCAGTTGCCGCGCGTCACGGCCAGGTAGAGCACGCGGCCATCGGGCGACAGCGCCACGCCGTTGGGGCTGGGCACGTTGGCCAGCAGCAGGTCCAGCCGGCCGTCCGGCCGCAGGCGGTACAGGCGGCCGCTGGGATCGTGCAGGCCACTCTGGCCCTGGTCGGTGAAGTAGAGGTTGCCTTCGGCATCGAAGACCAGGTCGTTCACGCCCTTGAAGCGCTCGCTGTTGCGCCTCTGCAGATAGGGGCTGATGCGCCCCGTGGCCACATCCAGGCGCATCAGGCCGTTCTTGTAGTCGGTGATCAGCAGCGTGCGCTCGTCAAGGAACTTCATGCCGTTGGGCTCGCCGTCGTACTCGGCCACCAGGGTCCAGGCGCCTTGCGGATCGATGCGGAAGACGCGGCCCCAGGGAATGTCGGCCACGTACAGATGGCCGGCCGCGTCGAACACCGGCCCTTCGAGGAAGGAGTCGGTCACGGCGCCGCTGCGGTTGGCATCGGCCCAGTCGCTGCGCTCGGGGCGGCGCAGGGCGTCGGGCATGGTGGTGAACGATTCGAGGTCGCAGACCTGGGGGGCTTGCAGCAGGAACATGGTGTCTGTCTTTCTTGGAGTGTCAGGCCGCGCCGTCGAAGCCATACAGCCTTGCGGGGTTGTCCACCAGGATGCGGTCCATGGCCTCGTCCGTGCCGGCCCATGCCTGCAGCAGGTCCACCAGGTCGGCGTCATTGACGGAGCCCGGCGCCTCGGTGGTGTGCGGCCAATCGCTGCCCCAGACCAGGCGCTCGGGTGCGGCGCGCACCAGGTCGCGGCCCAGCGGCAGCGTGTCGGCATAGGAAGGGCCGCCCACCGATGAACGCATATAGGCGCCGGAGAGCTTGACCCAGGTGTTGCCACCATCGAGCAGCCGGCGCAGCGCGGCATGGGCCGCGCCCTCCACGCCCTCCATGCCTTCAGCCGGGTCGATGCGGCCCAGGTGGTCCACGACCAGGGGCACGGGCAGCGCGCCCAGCACTGGCGCCAGCGCCACCAGCTGTTCGGGCTGCACAAAAATCTGCACATGCCAGCCCAGCCGTGCAACCCGGTGCGCCAGCGTGACCAGCATGTGGGCCGTGGTCTCGCCCCAGGACTGCGGCGAGACAAAGTTCACGCGCAGCCCGCAGACGCGGTGCGCGGCCAGCCGGTCCAGCTCGGCATCGGCCACGTCGTGGGCGACCACGGCCACGCCGCGCGCCACATCGCCCAGGCGCTCCAGCGCATCCAGCGTGCAGGCGTTGTCCGTGCCATAGGTCGAGGGCGTGACCACCACGGCGCGCGAAGTGCCCAGGCGCTGCTGCAGTTGACGGTACATGGCCACGTCGGCCTGCGGCGGCGTGCGCGGCCAGTGCGGCGAGGGCGCAAAGCGCGCATCGAAGATGTGCATGTGGCTGTCGCAGGCCAGCGGCGGCAGCGTGCGCAAAGGCCGGTTCGTGCCGGCCGAATGCGCAACGGCGATGGTCGATGCGTTCATGGCCATGCGCTCAGTCCAGCACGATGGCGCCCTTGCGCACCACCTCGCCCCACTTGGCGTCTTCCTTCCGGAGGAAGGCCGCGAACTCGGCCGGCGTCGATGCCATGGGCTGGGCGCCCAGGTCGCTCAGTCGCTGGCGCACCTCGGCTTCCTGCAGCACCTCGGACAGCGCCTGGTGCAGGCGCGCGGCCACGGGCTCGGGCGTGCCCGTGGGCAGGAAGATGCCGTTCCACTCATAGGCCTCGTAGCCGGGAATCACGGTCTCGGACACGGTGGGCACATCGGGCAGGCGGGCCGAGCGCTGGGGCGCGGCCACGGCCAGGGCGCGCAGCTTGCCGCCCGTGACCAGCGGATAGGTGGCCGCCATGGTGCCGAACATGAAGTCCACCTGCCCGCCCATCACATCGGCAATGGCCGGCCCGCCGCTCTTGTAGGGCACATGGACCATGTCCAGCTCCAGCCGCTGGCGAAACAGCTCGGCCGCCAGGCGCTGCACCGTGCCGCTGCCGCCCGAGGCGAAGTTGATCTTGCCCGGCTGCGCCTTGGCCCTGGCCGCCAGGTCCGCCACGCTGCGCACGGGCGAGTCGGCCTTGACCACGACCACATTGGGCATGAGCAGCACCAGCGACAGCGGCTGCAGCGCGCTGCGCGCATAGGGCAGCTTGGCAAACAGATGCGGGTTGATGGAAAACGGCGTGGCGTCGTAGAGCACCGTGTACCCGTCGGCGCGCGCCTTGGCCACCTGGCTGGCGCCAATCGTGCCGCTGGCGCCGGGCCGGTTGTCCACGATGATGCTGGTGCCCAGCCGCGCGCCCATGCGCGTGGCCAGCAGGCGCGCGGCCGCGTCGGCGCCGCCGCCGGGCGCATAGGGCACGACAAGGGTGATGGGACGCTCGGGAAAGGCGGCCTGGGCCACGGCGGCGGCCAGGGCGCAGGCCGCGATCAGGGTTCTGGCAAGGAATTTCATGGCTTGTCTCCAGATTTTTTCGAGGGGGCGGCGGCCGAATCAATCCGCCTTCAGGTTCAGTTCGCGGGCGATCTGCGCATAGGACGCCGCTTCGCTGGCCACGCGCTGCGCGAAGGCGCTGCCGCAGCTCGACTCGGCATCCATGCCCAGGCCATGCAGCTTTTCCGCGGCCGATGCGCTCTTGGCAAACTCCACTGCCACGCGCTCCAGCGCCTGGGCCACGCTGTCGGGAATGCCGGCCGGCGCGAGCACGCCATACCAGACATCGGCCGAGTAGTCGCCACCGCCCGCTTCTGCAAAGGTGGGCACCTGGGGCAGCAGGGACGCGCGTTTGGGCGAGGCCACGGCCAGCGCCGTGAGCTTGCCGCTGCGCACCTGGGGCAGCACCGAGCCCAGCGTGGCGAACGAGCTGTCGAGCTGGCCGCCCATGAGGTCGGTCACCACGGGCGCCGCGCCCTTGTAGGGCACGTGGTTGAGCTTCAGGCCCTTGGCCCGCGCAAACATCTCGGTGGCGAAATGGCCCGAACTGCCCATGCCCGCCGTGCCGGCCGTGACGCTGCCGGGCCGGCTGCGCGCCTGGTCCATGTACTCCTGAAGGCTGCGCGCCGGCATGCCCGGCCCCACGACCAGCACCGTGGGGCTGCTGGCCACCGTGCACAGCGGCCGGAACGAGCGCACCACGTCGAACTTCACGCGGCCCTGGTACAGCGCCGGGATCATGCTGTGGTTGGTGGCGCCGAATAGCAGGGTGTAGCCATCGGCCGGCGCACCAGCCACGGCCTGCGCGGCCACGATGGTGTTGGCCCCGGGCTTGTTGTCCACCACGAAGGGCTGGCCCAGCGCCTTGCCCGCATGGTCGGCAAAGGCGCGCGCCACCACGTCGGTGGGGCCGCCCGCCGCAAAGCCCACGACCAGCCGCACGGGCTTGGCCGGATAGTCCTTCTGCGCCAGCGCGGGCTGGGCGCCCAGCGCGGCCAGCCCCACGGCGGCCAGCAGGCCGCCGCGCAAGGCCAGGCGGCGGACCTCTTGGAAATTCCTCGACATCGCTTGTCTCCTCAAATCACATGCATGCACATGCATCGGCCAAGGGCGCGCACGGCGCCCCTGCCCTGGCTCAGGCGCCGGCCGCCGCAGGCACGCGGGCCAGCACCTCCAGCACATTGCGGGCCGCGCCCACGCCCATGTTCACGTAGGCATCGCCGGTCACGCCGCCGATATGGGGGCTGAGCACGAAGTTCTTCTCGCCCTGGAACGGATGGCCGGCCACCATGGGCTCCACCGCAAAGCTGTCCAGCCCTGCAGCCGCCACCTGGCCCGAGCGCACGGCAGCCAGCAGCGCGGCCTCGTCGATCAGGCCGCCGCGTGCGGTGTTGACCACGATCACGCCGCGCCTGCAGGCCGCCAGTGTGGAGGCGCCGAGCATGCCCCGGTTTTCCTCGGTCAGCGGGCAGTGCAGCGAAATCGCGTCGGACTCGCGCCAGATGGTTTCCAGGTCCACGGGCTGCACGTAGGCGGGCAGGTTCTTTGCGAAGGGATCGAAGCCGATCACGCGCATGCCCAGCGCATCGGCCATGCGCGCAAAGCGCAGCCCGATGGCGCCCAGCCCCACCAGGCCCACGGTGCGCCCGCCCAGCTCCAGGCTCTTGTGCGTGGCCTTGTCCCAGTGGCCTGCGTGCATGCGGGCATCCAGCGCCACCACCGACTTGGCGCAGGCCAGCAGCAGGGCCAGTGCCTGCTCGGCCACGGCCGCCGCGTTGGCGCCGGCCGCAGCCACCACGGCAATGCCGCGTTCGGCGGCGGCCACCTTGTCGATGGTGTCCGTGCCGCTGCCGTGCTTGGAGATCACGCGCAGCGAGGGCGCCGCGTCCATCACGGACGCGCCCACCTTGCCGTAGCGCACGATGATGGCCACGGGATCATGGGCGCGGCACAGCGCGACCAGGTCCTCTTCGGTGGGCGTCTTGCCCGCATAGACGATCTCGTGCTGCGCCAGCAGGTCCAGCGCCTGTTGCGCCAGATCGGCGCCGGTGACGATGATGGTGCTCACAGCGATTCCCCTTCCTTGAGCACGCCGGCCGCGCGCAAGGCGGCGGGCAGCCATTTCGATGCGGTGTCGCCGCGCGCAATGGCCTCGATGCGGGCGGCCTCGTCGGCCACCTTCTTCACGGCCAGCTCCAGCATGGCGGGTGCCTTGGCGCGCTCGATGACGACCACGCCATCGGCATCGCCCACCACCAGGTCGCCCGGGTGAACCGTCGTGCCACCAGCGGAGATGGCGTGGTTGATGCGGCCCGGCACGAACTTGGTCGGGCCTGCGGGATTGAAGCCTGCGCTGAACACGGGGAAGTCCAGCTCCAGCAGCTCCAGCCGGTCGCGGATGGCGCCGTCCACGATGACGCCGGCCAGGCCCAGCTTCTTGCAGGCGCTGAGCATCAGCGTGCCCATGAGCGCCGCCGCCTGGTCGCCCTTGCCGTCGATGACCAGCACGTCGCCGGGCCGGGCCAGCGCAATGGCGGCGTGGATCATGAGGTTGTCGCCGGGGCGCACCTCGACGGTGAAGGCCGGGCCGGCCACCTTCATGCCCTGGTGCACGGGCGCCACGCGCGCATGCATGGTGCCGCGGCGGCCCGCCACGTCGGCCAGGATGGCGGCCTGAAAGCCTGCTGCGCGTTGCACGACTTGGGCGTCCACGCGCTCTATGTCACGGATGATTTCTGGGAGTTGGCTCATGGTGGTTGGTGGTTCAGTGAGGTGGGGAGGAAAGAAAAAGAAGGGGAAATGCCGAAGGCCTCACTCGGCCTTGATGCCGGCCTCGCGGATGAGTTGCGCCCATTTGGCGGAGTCGGATTTCTGCAGCTCGCCCAATTGCCGGGGCGTGCCGCCGACCAGGGTCACGCCCAGCCGCTCGGCCAGCGCCAGGACGGCCGGGTCCTTGAGCGCCTGGCCGATCTCCTGGTTCAGGCGCTGCACGATGGCGGCCGGCGTCCTGGCCGGCGCAAAGACGGCCTGCCACTGTTCGACCACGAAGTCGCCGATGCCGGCCTCGGCCATGGTGGGCACGTCAGGCAGGGCCTTCAGGCGCTCTGCCGAGGTCACGGCCAGCGCGCGCAGCTTGCCGCCCTGCACATGGGGCAGCGCCGCGGCCACGGGGGCGAACATGAACTGCACCTGGCCCGCCAGCGTGTCCTGCAGCGCGGGCGTGTCGCCCTTGTAGGGCGCATGGATGAAGCGCACGCCGCCCTTTCTTTGCAGCAGCTCGCCCTGCATCTGCAAGATGGTTCCGCTGCCGCCCGAGGCAAAGGCCAGCTGGCCCGGCTGCGCCTTGGCGGCGGCCAGCAGATCGGCCACCGACTGGAAGGGCTGGGCCGCGCCCACCACCAGCAGATGGGGGATGGTGCCGATGGTGATGACCGGCTCGAAGCCCGCAATCGGGTCATAGGGCAGCTTGCCCATGAGGTGGGGCGCGATCGCCTGCGGGCCGATGGAGGTGCCCAGCAGCGTGTGGCCGTCCGGTGCCGCCTTGGCCACGTAGGCCGCGCCGATGGTGCCCGTGGCGCCCGCGCGGTTGTCCACGATCACGGTGCTGCCCAGGGCCTTGCCCAGTTGCAGTGCCACCTGGCGGCCCAGCACATCGGTGCTGCCGCCGGGCGGGTAAGGCACGACCCAGGTGATGAGCTTGCCTGCCGGCCATGCGGGCTGCGCGTGGGCGGCGGCGCTGCACAGCGCCCCCAGCAGGGCGGCGCCGCCTGCGGCCAGCAGTGCGCGGCGCGCGGGATGGAAGGTGTTCATGATTTGTCTCCTGCTTGTGTGCAAAGCGATGTCGGCGCTGCGGTCTCGAAGCCGTACAGCGCCCGGGGGTTGTCCACCAGCACGCGCTGCAGCGTGGCGGCACCGCCGGCATGGGAGGTCCAGTCGGCCAGGCGGTCGATCTGGCGGGCGTCATCGGGCAGGGGCTGCATGCCTGCCGAGGCGCTGACATGGGGCCAGTCACTGCCCCAGAGCACGCGCTCGGGCGCGCAGCGCAGATAGCTGGCGGCCAGGGCATCCAGCGCCGGGTCTTCGACCGACTGCAGCGCGCTGACGATGTAGCCGCCGGACAACTTGACCCAGGCCCGGCCGCCCTCCAGCAGCTCCAGCAGCAACGCATGGCCCGCATGGCGCCCCGCCTGCACCGGGGCGATGCGGCCGAAGTGGTCGAACACCAGCGGCACCGGCAATTGCCGCAGCACGCCGGCCAGGGACGCCAGCAGGTCCGGCGCCATCAGCAGCTGCAGGTGCCAGCCCAGCGGCGCGATGCGGCGGGCCAGCGGCGCCAGCAGCTCGGCCGTGCCCGTCACGCCAAGCGACAGGTTCATCCGCACGCCGCGCACGCCCAGGCCGTGCAGGCGCTGCAGCTGGTCATCGCTTTCGCTGCCATCGATCACGGCCACGCCCCGCGCCTGCGGGCCGAGGGCGGCCAGCCCGTCCAACATGCAGCGGTTGTCGCTGCCGTAGGTGGACGGCGTGACCAGCACGCAGCGCGAGGTGCCCAGGCGCCGCTGCAGCGCGCGGTAGTCGCCGGCCGAGGCATCGGGCGGCAGCAGCCGCGCGCCCGGGGTTGCCGGGTAGCGGCCGTCATAGACATGCACATGGCAGTCGCAGGCATCCGGGGGCAGCACGGCACGGGGCCGGGCGCTGCCCTGCGAGAAACGGACGGGCACGGCAAGGCTGTCGCAGTCCATGGCGAGATCTCGATGGAGGAAAGGAAAGGAAGGGAGGTGGGAGCGAGAAGGAAGCGAAAGGGCTGGCGCCCCTGCCCCCGGGCTCAGTCCAGGCTGGCGCCCGAGTCCTTGACGATGCGTGCCCAGCGCGGCACCTCGGCGCGCAGCAGCGCGGCGAACTTCTCGGACGAGCCGCCCAGCACCTCGCCGCCTTCGGAGCGCAGCTTCTCGGCCACCTCGGGCACGAGCAGCGCGTCGTTGATGGCCTTGTTCAACTGCTGCACGATGGCCTGGGGCGTCCCGGCCGGGGCCAGCACGCCGAACCAGGTGACGGCCTCGAAGTCCTTGTAGCCCGACTCGGCCAGCGTGGGCGTCTGCGGCAGCTGGTCGGAGCGCTTGAGCGAGGTCACCATCACCGCGCGCAGCTTGCCGTTGCGCACCTGGCCCAGCAGCGTGGGTACGGCCGACATGTAGAAGTCGATCTGCCCGCCCACCAGGTCGGTCATGGCCTGGGCCGCGCCCTTGTAGGGCACATGGCGCAGCTTGATGCCGGCCGCGTTCTCGGCCAGTTCGCCGGCCAGGTGCGCCACCGTGCCGTTGCCCGAGTAGCCCAGCGTGAGGCCGTCGGGCTTGGCCTTGGCGGCCTTGACCAGGTCGTCAAAGGTCTTGTAGGGCGAGTTGGCGGGCGCGGCCATCACGATGGGCGCGGAAGACACCAGCGCCACGGGCACCAGGTCCTTCAGCGGGTCATAGGGCAGCTTGGCGTACAGCGAGGGGTTGATGGCCAGGTTGCTGGTCTGGCCCATGACCAGGGTATGGCCGTCCGGCGCGGCCTTGGCCACGGCATCCACGCCCAGGTTGCCGCCGGCGCCGGGCCGGTTGTCCACCACCACGGTCCACTTGTTGTGGTCCGCCAAGCGCTGGGCCACGGTGCGCGCGATCATGTCCGTGCCGCCGCCGGGCGGAAACGGCACGACCAGGCGGATGGGCTTGCGGGGATAGGCGTCCTGGGCCTGGGCAGCGCCCATGGGCACGATGGCGGCAACGCCAACCAGGGCGGCAAGAAGGCGTGCGTTGAGGCAACGCGAAAGCGAGGGAATCGGCATGGCGGTTTGTCTCCGTTTGTTGTGTCCAACGCCCGCATGGCTGCGGTGCGTGGGACGAACTTTATGAAAACGTTTCAACCCATACAATGCCGTTTCATACAGCGCAACCAATTGCATGCCTTGCACCATGAACAAGCCCCCCAGCACCCCTTCCCCGGCGCAGCCACCCGATGACATGGCCAGCCCGGCCAAGGACGGCGGCGTGATTGCCGTCACGCGTGCCTTGCAGTTGCTTGGCGCCTTCGCCCTCGGAGAGTCGCACCTGTCCCTGGCGGAACTGAGCCGGCGCTGCGCGCTGCACAAGACCACGGTGCTGCGGCTGGCGCGTACGCTGGCGCAGTCGGGCTTCATGGTGCAAAGGGACGATGGGGACTGGCGCCTGGGCCCGGCCGCAGGCTGGCTGGGTGCGCGCTACCAGGCGGGCTTCGATGTGCAGAACGTGCTGGAGCCCGCGCTGCGCGCGCTCACGCAGGCCAGCGGCGAGAGCGCGGCCTTCTATGTGCGCGAGGGCAATGTGCGCACCTGCCTCGTGCGCGTGGAAGGGCCGCAGGCGCTGCGCCACCATGCGCGCATGGGCGAGGGGCTGCCGCTGGACCAGGGCTCGCCGGGGCGCGTGATCCTGGCCTTTTCAGGCGAACCGGGGCCGGTGTACGAGCAGATCCGCCAGCGCGGCTACCACTGGTCCATCGGCGAGCGCGAACAGGGCGTGGCCACGGTGTCGGCGCCGGTGTTCGGCATGCACTGGCGGCTGATGGGATCGGTGTGCATCTCCGGGCCGGCATCGCGCCTGCCCGAGTCCCGGCTGGAAGCCATGGCGCAGACCGTGGTGGCGGCGGCCAACCAGCTGTCCTATGCGCTGGCGGGCAGCGCCAGCACACAGGCCCCTGTGGTGCGCGCCAGCCAGTGGCACCCCTGAGACCCCCTTCCGGGGCGACGCCCGGAAGGTGGATGGCCGCTTACTGCAGCGCGCCCATGGGCAGGGCGATGGGCTTGCCGTTGAGCGTGACCTGGCCGGCCTGCATCTTGAGCGCGCTGACCAGCTTGTCGCCTTCCAGGCGGGCATAGCCCGTGGCCTGGGCCATGCCCAGCATGCCTTCCACATCCTCGGCCGAGACATCGGGCTTGCCCGATGCCTTGATCAGCGGCTCCAGCCAGGCCTTGGGCAGGCTGGCATTGGCCTGCAGTGCCGAGGTCTTGAGCAGCGCCGGCATCCAGCCAGCCTGGGCGACCTGCTCCTGCGTGGGCGCGCTTTGCACTTCGGCGCCGTACTCCAGATGGCCGGTCTGGTCCTGGTAGGTGGCCTGCAGCTTCATGGAGTAGGCCGGCAGGGCCGCCACCAGGCGCGGGGCGTTCTGCATCAGCACGCCCATGCCCTGCTCTTCCAGCGATTCCAGCGCCTTGGCCAGGCCCTCCTTGCGGTAGCCCTCGACCATGACGCGCTGGAAGCCGCGCAGCGCCTCGATGTCCAGGCGCTGGATCTTTTCCTCGTAGCCCACGGACTCGAAATCGATGGGGCCGATGCGGCCCGTGCCCTTGACCTGGGTGGTCATGCCCAGCGTGGTCTTGTCGGACTCGATGACCGAGCTGCCGTCCACGTTCTTGAGGTCCAGCAGCGTCTTGGCCTCGCCGCCTTCGGCGGGCGTGCTGCTCATGCCGAAGCGGGCGATGCGCACGCTGGCCTTGCCGGGGCCCAGGCCCCACAGGCCGTCGATGACCTTGTTCTCGAAGCTGCTCTCCAGGCCCGTGAGCATGATGCTGGTGCGCTCCACCGGCACTGCGGCCGGCTGGGTGGGGAGGGCCTCGTCGTTGTCGGATTCCTCCTCCTCGCCCTCTTCCTCTTCCACGCCCATGGACTTGTCGCGGCTGGGCAGGCCCAGCAGGGCCACCTCGGGCCAGCGCCAGGTGCCCTTGACGCTGCCACCGCCCAGGGCCGTGTCCAGCACCATTTCCTGCCAGCGCATGGTGACTTCCTGGTCGCCCAGCTCGCCGGCGGGCAGCAGCAGGCGCACATCCTGGCCGCCCGTGAAGTGGTGCACGCTGGTCAGCGTGGGGGCTGCGGCCTTGGCCAACATCTGCGTGCTCTTTTCGTCCAGGCCATCGAGCGCAAAGCGCGTCTCGGAAACCGCTGCCGCCAGTCGGCCACCGGCCAGCGGGCCGTGGCGCACCGTGGTGTCCACCACCAGGCGCACGGGCTTGGACGCAGCGACCGGTTCTGCGGCGGCGGGCGCTTCAGCTGTGTCGGCTGCTTTTGCCGCGTCAGCCGTTTCAGCCGCCTCGGCGGCCTGAGCTTCCGCCGCAGGCCACTGCAGCACCAGCTTGGCCTGGGAGGAGAGGAATCCCTTGTGGTACTCGTCGGTCACGACGACTTTCTCGCCCAGCACCTTGCGCAATTCGGCCACGGCCTCCTTGTAGCCAGCCTCGGCCCGCTGGCCGGTATACCACGTGGTTCCTCCATACCCCACGACGGCCAATGCCACGGCAGCGGCCACTACGGTTTTCTTGTTGCTCATTGTGAATATCCCGTGATGAATAAGACCCTCCCCCTCGGGCGGGCCGCGCGACTGTATCAGTTCGGCGTTTCACCACAGATCGCCAATGGGCTGCGCATTGACGCAGCCATGCCTCCTGTCGCAGGCACGCATGTACGCAGGCCCTTGCCCAGGGCTTGCCAGGCCTTGCCTGCAGCGGTTTTCAGGATCTGCGCCCCCGGCATTGCCCGCGCAAGACAGGCACCCGGATTTTTCAATTGCTTACCATTGCCGCACATGATTGGCATGCCAATTGAATTCGGAGGAAAACGCCATGGCGTCATGCATATGGCGTCACGGATATGGCGTGAATGCACCTTTCCCCTCTTTGCCGGCTTGCCCGAATGCCGTACCGAGTGCCTCCAATGACGGCACTTACCCGGCCTGCAGCAGAAATGGCAGGGCCGCGTCCAGCAGTGCATCGGGCGCCTCCTCGGCGATGTAGTGCCCGCAGGCCAGCGGCCGGCCGCGCACATCATTGGCCACGAGCTGCCACTCGCGCAGCGGATCGAAGCAGCGGTGCACCACGCCCTCCTCGCCCCAGAGCACCAGCAGCGGCATGGACAGCCTGCGCCCGAGCTGGCGGTCTTCGCGGTCATGCTCCAGATCGATGCCGGCCGAGGCGCGGTAGTCCTCGCACATGCCGTGCGCGCTGCCCGGCAGCGCCAGGCAGCGCTGGTACTCGGCCAGCGCCCGCGGATCGAAGGGCGCCAGGCCGGCGCTGCGCCTGCCCATGATCTCGCGCACATAGGCGGCGGGATCGGCCTCGATCAGGCGCTCGGGCAGCGGCGCGGGCTGGATCAGGAAGAACCAGTGCCAGTAGGCGCGCGCAAAGGCCTCGCCGGTCTGCTCGTACATGGCCAGCGTGGGCGCGATGTCCAGCAGCACCAGGCGCTGCACGCTGGCCGGATAGTCCATGGCCAGCCGGTGCGCCACGCGCGCGCCCCGGTCATGCGCCAGCACGCTGAAATGCTCATGGCCCAGCCGGGCCATCAGCCGCAGCAGGTCGCGGGCCATGGTGCGCTTGCTGTAGTTCACATGCTCGGGGTCGCCGGCCGGGCGCGAGGAGTCGCCATAGCCGCGCAGGTCGGCCAGCACCACGGTGAACTGCTGCGCCAGCCGGGGCGCGACGCGGTGCCAGATGGCGCTGGTCTGCGGGTGGCCGTGCACCAGCAGCAGGGCCGGACCCTGCCCGCCCACCCACGCGTTGATCTCCACCCCGTCATCGACCGTGATGCGCTGCTGGCGCAGGCCCGGCATCCATGGATCTGTGTGCATCCCGGAGATTCCTTCTACGTTGTTCATGACTGTCAGCCTGCCATGCTAATCAGTAAACCAGGCTGCATAAATAGCAAAATACTGCATTGATCCATCAGTTCAATTTACGAATCAACCATCCACCGCATCCACCATGGACGGCTTTTCCGACCTGCGTTTCTTCTCGCTGCTGATCCGCGAAGGCAGCCTGGCCGCTGCGGCCCAGCAGATGGGCGTGACGCCGCCCGCCGTCAGCCGCCGCCTGTCCCTGCTGGAGCGGCGCCTGGGCGTGCGCCTGCTGCAGCGCACGACACGGCGCATCCACCTGACGCCCGAGGGCGAAGCCTACCTGCTGGACGGCGCGCGCATCCTGGCCGACCTGGAGGCGCTGGAGCGCAGCATCTCGGGCACGCGCGCCACGGCGCGCGGCCCGCTGTCCATTGCCTGCACGCTGGGCTTTGGCCGCCAGCGGCTGGCGCCCGCGCTGTCGGCGTTTGCGCGCGCCTATCCCGAGGTGCAGGTGCAACTGCAGCTGACGGACAGGCCCGTCAACCTGGTCGAGCAGGGCTTTGACGCCGTCGTGCGCTTTGGCGCCCTGCCCGACTCCGCCCTCACCGCCCGCCTGCTGCTGCCCAACCGCCGCGTGCTGTGCGCCGCGCCCTCCTACCTCAACGCCCACGGCGAGCCGCGCCAGCCCGCCGACCTGCAGGCCCACCGCTGCATCGTGATCCGCGAGAGCGACGAAACCTATGGCAGCTGGCGCCTGAGCCGGCGCACGCGCCAGGGCCTGAGCGAGCACAACATCAAGGTCAACGGCGTGATGAGCACCAACGACGGCGCAGCAGCCCTGGCCTGGGCACTGGACGGCCACGGCATCCTGCAGCGCTCGCTGTGGGACGTGGCCGCGCCGCTGGCCGCAGGCGCGCTGCGCGAGGTCCTGCCCCAATGGCAGCTGCCTGCGGCCGACATCTACCTGGTGCACGCCACGCGCAGCGAGATGTCGGCCAGGATCCGCGCGCTCACCGGCTTTCTGGGCGACTGGTTTGCACAACGGCCTGAGCCGGACATGGCGCCCGCCTGAGCCCGGGCGCAATCTGCAACCTCGGCGGCAGGCAGGCTGTCATGCGCGTTCACCCCGCGCAGCGCAGGCCATGCGAACATGGCCCGCAACGACAACCACCACCCCCAGGAGACAAGACCCATGGCTACCGCCCGCTACCCCCAGCCCGAACTGTCCAGCCTGCCCGAGGACATCCGCACCCGCATCCTTGAAGTGCAGGAAAAGGCGGGCTTCATCCCCAACGTCTTCCTGGCCTTTGCGCGCCGCCCTGCCGAATGGCGCGCCTTCTTCGCCTACCACGATGCCCTCATGCTCAAGGAAGAAGGCAGCCTGACCAAGGGCGAGCGCGAGATGATCGTCACCACCACCAGCGCGGCCAACCAGTGCCTGTACTGCGTGGTGGCCCACGGCGCCATCCTGCGCATCTACGAAAAGCAGCCCTACGTGGCCGACCAGGTGGCCGTCAACTACCGCAAGGCCGACATCAGCGCCCGCCAGCGCGCCATGCTGGACTTCGCCATGAAGGTCTGCGAACGCAGCCATGAAATCTGCGAGGCCGACTTCGAAGCGCTGCACGCCCACGGCTTCGACGACGAGGACATCTGGGACATCGCCGCCATCACCGCCTTCTTCGGCCTGTCCAACCGCATGGCCAGCTTTGCCGGCATGCAGCCCAATCCCGAGTTCTTCCTCATGGGGCGCGTGCCGCGCGAGAAGAAGTAGGCTGGCCGACATGCGCCCCCTGGCGCGCCGCAGCACCCTCGACCAAACCCCGGCATATCTCCCCCACCTGCCCCACGGCCCCCAGCAGGCGCGGCGTGGGCTCGTTGGCGCAGTTCAGGCGCAGGTGGTTGGGCAGGTCCGAGCGCGATGAGAACAGCGGGCCGGGGCTGACGCCAATGCCCAGCTCCAGCGCGCGGCGGTGCACCTCCAGTGCATTCACCTGGCGCGGCAATTCCACCCACAGCAGAAAGCCCGCGCGCGGGGCCGAGACGCGGGTGCCGGGCGGAAAGCTGGCCTCGACCCTTGCCGTGACGGCCTGCACCCCGGCCTGCACGCGGGACTTGAGACGGCGCAGGTGCCGGTCGTAGTCGCCGCTGGCCAGCACCTCGCTCACGGCGGCTTCCAGCAGCGGCGCACCGGCCCAGTCGCCCGCCAGGCGCACCTGCAGCACCTGGCCATGGAAGCGGCCCGCCGCAATCCAGCCCACGCGCCAGCCCGGCGCCAGGGTCTTGGACACGGAGCCGCAGTACAGCACGTTGCCGCTGCCGTCGAAGGCCTTGCAGGCCGGCGGGCGCTGGCCGTCGCCCGCAAGGTCGCCATAGACATCGTCTTCGATCAAGGGAATGCCCGCCCGCTCCAGCAGCGCCACCAGGGCCTGCTTGCGCTCCACCGGCATGCTGGCGCCCAGCGGGTTCTGCACGGTGGGCGATGCCAGCACGGCAGCCGGCCGGTGGCGGGCAATGGCCTCGGCCAGCGGCTCCAGCAGCAGGCCTTCGCGGGGATCGGTGGCAATCTCCAGCGCCTTCAGGCCCAGGTCCTCCAGCAGCAGCAGGCTGCCGAAATAGGCGGGCCGCTCTACGGCCACGACATCGCCGGGCTTGCACACGGCGCGCAGGGCCAGCCGCACGGCCTGGGTGGCGCCGGCTGTCAGGACCAGGTCATCGGGGCCGAAGCGCGCACCCCATTGCGCGGCCCGGGCTGCGATCTGGCCGCGCAGGTCGGCACGGCCCGGCGGCATGCTGTAGGTCTGCCCGTGCGCGTCCAGGCGGCGCCCGGCGGTCTGCAGCGCGCGCTGCAGCCGGGCCGTGGGCAGCCAGGCCGGATCGGGCAATGCCGCACCCAGCGGGATCAGGCGCGTGTCGGGGCTGCTGAACAGCGAGCGCGCCAGGGCCGACAGGGTCACGGGCACGGGACGCGACGACGGGCGGGACGCCTGCAGCGCCGCGCCGCCCGTTGCCTGCCGCACAAAGTAGCCCGAGCGCGGGCGCGCCACGATCAGGCCCTCGGCCTCCAGGCAGCGCAGCGCCTCCAGCGCGGTGGGCAGGCTGACCTGTTCGCGCTCGGCCAGGCTGCGGGCGGAGATCAGCCTGTCGCCGGGGCGCAGTGCGCCGCAGGCCAGCGTCTGGCGCAGGGCCTGGGCAATGCGGCGGTACTGGGGCAAGGGTTCGTTGGTGGTGGGCATGCCAATCTGTACAGGTCAGTTTTCTTGGATTCTGCTTATACAGGCATTGGTGGCCCCGATTTATCGTTGCAGCCATCAAGCAACCCGAGGAAACCCATGCAAGCCAGCAATTTCGATCTCCAGGCCTATTTCCGCCGCATCGGCTTCAGTACCGGGGACTCCGCCCAGGCGAATGCCGCCACCCTGCATGCGCTGATGCGCCAGCAGCTGTTTTCCGTGCCTTTCGAGAACCTGGACGTGCAGGCCGGCAAGATCGTCTCTCTGGTGCCCGAAGACATTGCGGGCAAGATCCTCGGCGGCGCCCGGGGCGGCTACTGCTACGAGGTGAACGGCCTGTTCGCCATGGCGCTGCAGGCCCTGGGCATTGCCTACCGCTTTGTGGCGGCGCGGCCCATGTTCTATCCGGCACGCCGCCCCCGCACCCACATGGCCCTGGTGGCCGAGGTCGAGGGACGGCGCTGGCTGTGCGACCTGGGCTTTGGCAGCTACGGCATACGCGCCCCCATGGCCCTGGACGTGCTGGACACCGAGGTCCGCCAGGACGGCGACACCTTCCGCCTGAGCCTGGACGACCAGGGCGAATACCTGCTGCAGGCCCGCGTGGACGGTGAATGGGCCAACCAGTACGCCTTCAACCTGTCGCCCCAGGAGTGGGTGGATTTTGCGCCCGCCAACTACCTGAACTCCACGCATCCGGACGCCATCTTCGTGCAAAAGCGGGTGGTGGTGCTGCACCAGCCGGCCGGCCGCATGATCCTGGTGGGCGACGCGCTCAAGACCATCACGGCCAGCGGCACCGAGACCAGGCAGCTGGCCCCTGATGAGATCCAGCACGCGCTGGGCAGCCTGTTCGGGCTGGCGACCGAGCGCCAGGCGGCTGCCGTGTGCTGACCCTCTAAGCTCGGCGGGTCGAATCCCGCTCGATCAGCTCGAACCCCAGGTCGAACGCCGAGCGCACGGCACTGTGGCCCTTGCAGCGGGCCAGCACGAGTTCGGCGGCCAGGCGGCCTATGCCCGGTCCGTCCACATGCACGGTGGTCAGCGACGGCAGCAGGTGGGCCGCGAAATCGGCATTGCCGAAGCCCGAGACGGCCAGGTCCACGGGCACGCGCAGGCCGCGCGCCTGGGCTTCCACCAAAATGCCGTGGGCCAGCATGTCCGAGCTGCAGACCACGGCCTGCAGATCGGGCTGCTGCGCCAGCAACTGGCCCAGCGCCTGCCGGCCCAGCTCCAGGCTGCCGGGCGCGGATACGGTGACCGTGGGCACCTCGCGGCCCCAGGCTGCGAGAAAGCCCTCGCGCCGCTGCTGGGCCCGATGGTCGCTGCCCGTGGCCATGCCCACGCGCTGCAGGCCGCGCGAGAGGAAATAGCCGGCCAGCGCGCTGCCCACCTTGAGGTGGGAAAAGCCCACCACCATGTCCAGCGGCCGGTCGCTGAAGTCCCAGGTTTCCACCACGGGAATGCCGGTCCTGCGCAGCCGCTCGCGCGCCTTGTCGGACTGCACCAGGCCCATCATCACAATGCCGTCGGGCTGGCGCCCGATCATGGCGTTGAGCACCTCTTCCTCGCGCTGCTCGTCGTAGAAGGTCTGGCCCAGCAGCAGTTGATAGCCCTCCTGCGCCAGCGTGGCCGTCAATGACTGCACCGTGGGCAGGAATTGCGACACCGACAGCGCAGGCACCACGCCGGCCACCATGCGGCTGCGCCTGGACTTGAGCCCCCCCGCCAGCAGGTTGGGGATGTAGCCCGTGGCCTCCACGGCCTGGCGCACGCGCTCGCGCGTCTTCTCCGAAACGATGGAAGGATTGCCCAGTGCGCGCGAGGCCGTGATCAGCGAGACGCCGGCCGCCTCGGCCACGTCGTGCAGCGTGGCGGGCCTGGGTGGTGTGGGTGTGTTCATGGGCAAGCGCGATCGCGGGCTGGTATCGGGGACGGGCCTGAAGATAGCAGACCGCCCTCCACGCACGGGCGCCAGGCCTGCCCTGCATCGCAGAAATCGTGATTGACAGCCAAAATGACAACGATATCATTTTGCGGGAAGCGCAAATCCTTGCATCTAAAAAATGGCATCGGCGCTTTTTCATTTCCCCGGAAATGACAACGATGTCATTCACAAATCAGGAGACAAGATGAATCACATTCTTCGTGCCATGGCGCTGGCCCTGGCCGCGCTCGCTGCCTTTTCTGCATCGGCCCAGGCCTGGCCCGACAGGCCCGTCACCCTGGTCGTGCCCTTTCCCGCCGGCGGCTCCACCGACCAGGTCGCGCGCGCCGTGGCGCCCAGGCTGGGCGAGAGGCTCAGGCAGTCCTTCGTGGTAGAGAACAAGGCCGGCGCCACGGGCACCATCGGCGCAGCCTTCGTGCAGCGCGCGGCGGCGGACGGGCAGACCTTTCTCGTCACCTCGCTGGGCCCGCTGGTCATCGTGCCCCACCTGATCAAGAACCTGCCCTACGACGCCCTCAAGGACTTCGACCTGATCACCGTGGCCGTGCAGTCGCCCAACGTGCTGGTCGTGCCTGCCGCCTCGCCGCACAAAAGCGTGGCCGACGTGGTCGCCCACCTCAAGGCCCATCCGGGCAAGATGAGCTTTGCCTCGGCCGGCCACGGCTCCAGCGACCACCTGACGGCCGAACTGTTCTGGCAGCAGACGGGCACCCAGGGCGTGCACATCCCCTACAAGGGCGGCGCGCCCGCCCATGCCGACCTGATCGGCGGCCAGGTCGACGCCTCGTTCCAGAACATCAATGCCGTGATCCAGCACATCCGGGCCGGCAAGATGCGCGCCCTGGCCGTGACCAGCCCGCGCCGCTCGCCCGTGCTGCCGGACCTGCCCACGCTGGCCGAGGCCGGGGTGAAGAACGTGGAAGTCGCCTCCTGGCAGGCCATCGTCGCGCCCAAGGGCCTGCCGCCTGCGCTGCGCGACAAGGCCCATGCGGCCTTTGTCGAGGCGCTCAACGATCCCCGGGTGCGCGAGCAGTTCGTCTCCATCGGCTACGAGATGGTGGCCGGCACGCCCCAGCAGTTCGCCGAGTTCCAGCGCCAGGAATACGCGCGCTGGAAGACGGTCATCGAGGCCGGAAAGATCAGGATCGACTGATGCCTGCCCCTGTCCTTTTTCCAACCACCGCACTCCCGCAGCCATGACCTCTTCCGCGCTCTCCGAAACCACCAGCCAGGACCGCATCCAGTGGATACGCCTGTCGTCCTGCTACCTCCCCCTGGCCCGGCCCATCAGCGATGCCAAGGTGCTCACGGGCCGCCAAAAGCCCATGACCGAGGTCGCCATGCTGTTCGCCGAGATCCAGACCCGCGACGGCCACCGGGGCCTGGGCCTGAGCTACGCCAAGCGCGCAGGCGGCCCCGGCCAGTTCGCCCATGCCAGCGAAATCGCGCCCACCCTGCTGGGCGAAGACCCCAGCGACATCGCACGGCTGTGGACACGCATGTGCTGGGCCGGCGCCTCCGTGGGCCGCAGCGGGCTGGCCGTGCAGGCCATCGCGGCCTTCGACGTGGCGCTCTACGACATCAAGGCGCGCCGCGCGGGCCTGCCGCTGTCCAAGCTGCTGGGCTCGCAGCGCGAATCCGTGCGCTGCTACAACACCTCGGGCGGCTTTCTGCACACGCCGCTCGATGAGCTCAAGCGCAACGCGAGTGCCTCGCTGGAGCGCGGCATTGGCGGCATCAAGCTCAAGGTGGGCCAGCCCGACTGCGCGCTGGACATACGGCGTGTGGAGGCCATGCGCGCCCACCTGGGCGATGCCGCGCCCATCATGGTCGATGCCAACCAGCAATGGGACCGCCCCACGGCCCAGCGCATGTGCCGTGTCTTCGAGGAATTCAACCTGGTCTGGATCGAGGAGCCGCTGGACGCCTACGACCACGAAGGCCATGCCGCGCTGGCCGCGCGCTTCGACACGCCGATCGCCACCGGCGAGATGCTGACCAGCGCCGCCGAGCACGGCGATCTCATACGCCACCGCAGCGCCGACTTCCTCATGCCCGACGCGCCGCGCGTGGGCGGCATCACGCCCTTCCTGCAGATCGCCGCCCAGGCCGAACTGGCCCACCTGAGCCTGGCGCCCCACTTCGCCATGGAGCTGCACGTGCACCTGGCCGCCACCTGCGCCAACGAGCCCTGGGTGGAACACTTCGACTGGCTGGAGCCGCTGTTCAACGAACGCCTGGACATCGCCGATGGCCGCATGCTCGTGCCCACGCGCCCCGGCCTGGGGCTGAGCCTGAGCGAGCAGGCGCGGCGCTGGACGCGCGAAAGCGTGGAGTTCGGGGAGCGGGGTTGAGGGTGCCTACCCATCCAGTCCGTACTTGCGGATCTTGTCGTGCAGCGTGGTCTTGGGCATGGACAGGGCTTCGGCCGTGCGCGCCAGGCTGCCGGCGTGGCGGCGCAGGGCGTCGGCGATGAGGGCGCGCTCGAAGGCCTCGACAGCGGCGGACAGCGGCCGGGGCGCGGCGTCCTGCGCCGTGGTGCCGGCCGGCTGGCCGAAGGGGGGCGAGCCGGTCTCGATGCCCAGCACCGTGCGCTCGGCCACGTTGCGCAGCTCGCGCACGTTGCCGGGCCAGTCATAGCCCAGCAGTTGCTGCACGCGCGCGGTGGTCAGCTCGGGCACGGGCCGCTGGTGGCGCGCGGCGCCCTGCAGCGCGAAGTGCTCGAACAGCAGCGGCACGTCCTCGCGCCGCTCGCGCAGCGGCGGCAGCGAGACGGTGGCCACGTTCAGGCGGTAGTAGAGGTCGGCGCGGAACAGCCCTTGCCGGCTCAACTCCAGCAGATCGACCTTGGTGGCCGCGATCACGCGGCAGTCGATGGGGATCAGGGTGTTGGAGCCCAGGCGCTCCAGCACGCGTTCCTGCAGCACGCGCAGCAGCTTGATCTGCATGGGCAGGGGCATGCTCTCGATCTCGTCCAGGAACAGCGTGCCGCCGCTGGCGTGCTCCAGCTTGCCGATGCGCTTCTTGCCCGCGCCGGTATAGGCGCCGGCCTCGCTGCCGAACATTTCGCTGTCGAACAGCGTGTCGGGCAGGCCGCCGCAGTTGACGGCCACGAAGTTGCCTTCGCGCCGCGCGCTGGCTTCGTGCAGGCAGCGCGCCACCAGTTCCTTGCCCGTGCCGGTCTCGCCCTGGATCAGCACATCGGCCGCGCTCTGCGCCAGCCCCGTGAGCATCTGGCGCAGCTGGCGCATGTTGGGCGCGCGGCCTATCAGCCGGTGCTCCAGGCTGTCGCGCTGGTCCAGCTGCTGGCGCAGCGCCCGCACTTCCAGCACCAGGCGGCGGCGCTCCAGGGCGCGGCGCACGGCGCCGACCAGGGTTTCGGGGGCGAAGGGTTTCTGGATGAAGTCCTGGGCGCCGTCCTTCATGGCCTGCACGGCCATGGAGATGTCCCCGTGGCCGGTGATCAGCACCACGGGCAGCTCGGCATCCATGGCCACCAGTTCGCGCAGGAATGCCATGCCGTCCATGCGCGGCAGGCGGATGTCGCTGACCACGATGCCCGCGAAGTCGCGCGACAGGCGCCGGCGCGCCTGCTCGGCGCTGCCCACGCTTTCGCAGGCGATGCCTTCGAGCTGCAGCGCCTGCTCGCAGCCGAGCACGATGTCGGGGTCATCCTCGATGATCAGGACTTTGAGGGCGTCGGTCATGGTGTGTCGGCAGAAGGTGTGGAGGGTGCCAGGGCCAGGCTCAGCGTGAAGACGGCGCCGCCGCCCGGATGGTTGCTGCCCGTCAGCGTGCCGCCGCATTCACGCACGATGCCGGCCGACAGCGCCAGCCCCAGGCCCAGGCCCACGCCCTCTTCCTTGGTGGTGAAAAACGGCTGGAACAGATGGGCCTGCGCCGCTTCGCTCAGGCCCGGGCCGTGGTCGCGCACGGTGACCTGGGCGCGGCCATCGGCCACGGCGCAGGCCAGCTCCAGGCAGGGCGCGGGCTGGCCGCGCATGGCGTCCAGAGAGTTGTTGATCAGGTTGATCAGCACCTGCTCGATGCGGTTGCGGTCGCACCAGGCCACGGCCTCGGGCACGCCGTCATCGCGCAGGATGCGGGCGCCGGTCTCGGCCACGCGCGACTCCAGCACGGCCAGCGCATTGTCCAGCGCATGCGCCAGCGGCACGGCCTGGCTGGCGCCGCTGGACTTGCGCGCAAAGTTGCGCAGCTGGCCGGTGATGCGGCCCATGCGGTCGGCCAGCTGCGCCATGCGCTCCAGGTTCACGCGCGTGGTTTCGGTATCGCCGCGCTCCAGAAAGCGCTGGCTGTTGCCGGCCAGGGTGCGCAGCGCCGTCAGCGGCTGATTGAGTTCATGGGCGACGCCCGTGGACAGCTGGCCTATCACGGCCAGCTTGCCGGCCTGCACCAGTTCGTCCTGGGCGGCGCGCAGCGTGGCCTCGGCGTGGGTGCGCTCGGCCACCTCGGCCTGCAGCGCCTCGTTGGCGGCCGACAGGTCGGCCGTGCGCTGCTCCACCTTGCGCTCGAGCTCGTCGTGCGCGGCCTGCAGCGCCTCGCGCGCGGCCAGCCGGTCGCGCAGGTGGCGGCGGCGCTCGTTGACCATCATGGCCAGCAGCAGCACAAAGGCCGCGCCCACGGCCGCGGCCAGCGCGCGGCTCTGGGCCAGCTGATCGACCTGCTCCAGGTGCGAGAGCACGGTGATCGTCCAGGGCGTACCCGGCAGCTGGCGCGACTGGGCCAGGAAGCGGCCGCTGACCGGGTAGACCGAGCCTGGCGATTCCTCGCCATGGCGGGCAATGCGCACCAGGCGCGCGCCCTGGCCCAGGTCGCGCAGCACCTGCAGGCCCAGCGGCTCCAGCGCGCGGCGGTTGTACTGGCGCGTGTGGTCGAAGGCGGCGCGCGTGCCCTCGTCCAGCGTGCGCAGGGTGGTGAATTTCCAGTCGGAGACCGTGCCCAGGATGACGACGCCGTTCTCGTCGCCCACCAGCACGGGCGCCTCCACCGTGGACCACGATTGCTCCAGCTGGTCCAGGCTAACCTTGACCACGGCCACGCCCAGCGTGTGGGTGTCGTCGCCCAGGGTGGAGGCCAGGTAGTAGCCGGGCTCGCCGCGCGTGGTACCTATGCCGAAGAAGCGCGCGCTGCCCGTGGCCATGGCGGTGCGGTAGTAGGGGCGAAAGCTCAGGTCCTCGCCCATGTAGCTGTCGGTGCGCCGCCAGTTGCTGGAGGCCACGACGTGGCCGCGCGCATCGACCAGGTAGGCGGTCAGCGTGCCCGCGCGGTCGTTGAGCTGCTCCAGGTAGGCGTTGACGCGGTTGGTGAGCTGCTCGTCGCCGGGCTCGGCCAGCAGCCTTTGCACATTGCCTTCCAGTGCCAGCACGTCGGGCAGGAAGGCGTATTTGCCGATCTCGCGCTGCAGGCTGGCGCCGTACAGCTCCAGCCGGTGCATGCCCGTGGCACGCAGATCGGCGATGCCCAGCCGCTGCGCCAGCAGGTACGCACCCCAGCCGCTCAGCCCGCTCAGGGCAAGCCACAGCAAAAGCAGGATGAGCTGGCGCAGGGGGCGGCGGGCGGGCATGGTGAAGGCACCGATGTTATCAGTGCCCCCCAGCGCCGCCTGGGCCTCAGGCCGAGACAGCGGGCCGCCCTTGCTCGGAATGGTCCGTGGGCAGCAGGGACTCGTCGTCATCCGTGGCCGCGGTCGGATCGACGGCGCCTTCCCACTTGGCCACCACGGCCGTGGCGATCGCATTGCCCAGCACATTGGTCAGCGTGCGGCCCATGTCCAGGAAGTGGTCGATGCCCAGGATCAGCAGGATGCCCGCCTCGGGCAGGCCGAACATGGGCAGCACGGCGGCCACCACCACCAGCGAGGCGCGCGGCACGCCGGCAATGCCCTTGCTGGACACCATCAGCACCAGCAGCATGGTGATCTGGGCCGTCAGCGTCATGTCGATGCCGTAGGCCTGGGCGATGAAGATGGCCAGGAAGGTGGTGTAGACCATCGAGCCGTCCAGGTTGAACGAGTAGCCCAGCGGCAGCACGAAGCCGATGATGCGCGGCTTGATGCCGAACTTCTCCAGCTGCTCCATCAGCTTGGGATAGGTCGATTCGCTGCTGGCCGTGGAAAAGCCCACCAGCAGCGGGCCGCGGATCAGGTTCAGCAGGCGGAAGATGTCACGGCCCAGCACGCAGTAGCCGGCCACGATCAGCAGCACCCACAGCGTGGCCAGGGCCAGGTAGAAGCACAGCATGAACTTGCCGAACACCGACAGCATGCCCAGGCCATGGATGGTGATGGTGCCGGCCACGGCACCGAACACGCCCACGGGGGCGAAGCGCATCACGTAGTCGGTGACCTTGAGCATGATGTGCACCACTTCGTCCATCAGGCCCACCATGGAGCGCGCGGCCTGGTTGTGCAGGTTGCCCAGCGCAATGCCGAAGAACAGCGCGAACACCAGGATCTGCAGCACCTCGTTGGTCGCCATGGCCTCGAAGATGTTCTTGGGGAACACGTGGGCGATGAAGTCCTTGAGGTTCAGCGCCGAGGTCTTGAGGTTCAGGCCCTCGGCCGACGACGGCAGGGCCACGCTCAGGCCATGGCCGGGCTGCAGCACGTTCGCATAGATCAGGCCGATGGCCAGCGAGCAGAACGAGGCCACGATGAACCAGCCCAGCGCGCGGCCGCCGATGCGGCCCACGGCCTTGGCGTCGCCCATGTTGGCCAGGCCCGACACCAGGGTGGCGAACACCAGGGGCGCGATGATCATCTTGATCATGCGCAGGAAGACATCGGTGAGGATGCCGAAGTAGCTGGCGATTTCCTTGGCGGCCTCGGGCGTGGGTGCGTAGCTGTTGCAGGCATAGCCCACCAGCACGCCGAGGACCATGGCCACGAGCACCATGGTGGTCAAGCGGTTGAATTTCATGCGGATTTTTTCGTTGGACGTATTTCGGTCTTGCAAGCGAGCCCGGCCACCACGGCTGCCGGCCACGGGCCGGATGCCACAGCGAAGACGGGCTTGTCTCCCTGCATACACAACCACGATGCACGTGGCCTGCGCCTGACAGTGCACAGACCGTGCCAGCCGCATCCGGCACCTGCACCCCGCGCTAACTGCTTGATTCGCCTATATCGACCTTACTTTTATGCATAAGGTGACACGGAAATCCGAACGATGGAACGCCTGCATCGTTCGGAAAACCGGATGGCCGGGCCTGCCGCCTCCGACCTGCCTGTGCGCCCTGTCCACGCCTCTTTTTTTGGGGGTGGCGCTGGGCCGTGGACCTGACGAGCACCGTCGCCATTGGAAAACCCTGACTCCGGGAAATGCGGGCTTGTCGATCGAATCGCCAATCGAGCCGATGCTATAGGGATGGATATTCAATGGATTCATTGCGGGCCTGGCATTGGCGACATCGCTTGAAATCGCTCGTAATCGCTCGTAATAGCGAGAGCACGCAAGACTCCCGATAACGATATGGCAATATCAAATAACCAAGATGTCCAGGGTATTTATGGATGGATCGCCCGGGCGTGACAAACCGAATCATTCGTTGTAATGAAGCAGGCGTCTGCGCGTATAGCACAAGGCGAACAAATATCACTCTATCCGAGTAAACAAGAAGAATTTATATTCAGTTGGAAAATTTTTTACATTTGGTTTAACTTGCGATCCGGTTCGGGACGTGGGGTATTGAGCGGCATCCATCGCCGCCTGCTCCGCAGTCTTGCTGCCGGAGTACCGCTTTGAACAGTCTTTACGAGCGTTGCTTCTTTTCAATCCCCATCGCAAGGAAGTCGCATGTTTGCCAACGTCGTCAAGGGTGCTCAACGCGGCCTGTTGCTGCGGGCCTTATTCGGCCAGGTTCTCACCATCACGCTACGGGACCATGGACCTGCCAGCCAGCAGGCGGTGCTGGATGTGGTGCGCAAGCTGGCCCAGGCCAGCGAGGCTGCGCCCCAGCCCTCGGGGCTGGTGGCTGCATTTGCACCGCAGTTGTGGGGCCGCTGGCAGAACCGCGAGATTCCGGTCAGCCGCAAGGTGCTCGACCATTCGCCCAAATTGCGCAATACCGGCGGAGATGTGCTGCTTTTCCTCAAGGCGCCCGATGCAGAGACTGCGCGCCGCCTGGTGAGCGAATGCATGTCCGCGCTGGAAGCACTGGCCAGCCACATCGACGTAGTGGAGGCCGGCAAACGAGAGGATGGCCGTGTCATCGGCGGCCGCTATCTGGACGGCATCACCAATCCCAACGATCCCATCAGTCTGGCCGCGGATATTTTGCTGGGCGATGCGTATGCGGGCGCCTCATTCGCCTTCACCCAGAAATTCCTGTTTGATTGGCGCGCCATTGCCGCCATGTCGCCGGACAGCGAAGACGCCATGATCGGCCGCGATACGGATGGAGCCATCTTGCCGCAGGCACCTGGAGACGCGCATATCCACCGCGCCCATGTGCGTGATGCCAATGGCGACAACCGCAAGCTGCTGCGCCAGGCACTGCCATTTGGCGAGCAGGCCGGCCACGCGGCGCGCGAGACGGGGCTGATGTTCGTGGCCTTCTGCAACGAACAGGAGCGTTTCGAGAAAATCCTGCACCACCTGATGGGTGACATGCCCGATCGCCCCGTCGATCGGCTGATGAGCGTGGTGCAGGGCGTGGCGGGCGCCTACTGGTATGTGCCGGCGGCTGCAGAGCTGGACGTGGCCCAAGTGGCCAGCGTGGCCGATACCGAGGAAGACCCGCACTGGGACGTGCGCAGCCCCAACGGCTACATGTTCTACAACTCGCAGGACTACCTGCACCAGATGGCCGAGGGCGGCTATGCGCCCGGTGACCCGCCCGGCCCCCGCCTGCTGGCCTTGCTGGGGCGCACCTTCTCGCACTGGAGCGACGGCTGGCTGCGCCGCCAGCCCTTTCCGCGCCTGCCGCACCTGTCCACGCTGACGACACCGGACGAAGCGCCGGTGCTGCAGGGCTCGGCCCTGCTGCGCAAGGGGCTGGCCAACCAGAAGACGCTGGCCGACCTGCTCTCGGCCCCGCACTCGCGGCTGGCGCAGGACAACCAGCTGCTGCGCATCTACCCCGAAGAGTTGCTGGTGGGCATCATTCCCGACTTCACGCTCGGGCGCGGCAAGGAAGTGGTGCCCTACCTGAGCGAGCAGGAGACCATTGCAGCCTGGCTCAAGGGCGAGCTCAACGAATGGTCGGCCATGGGCCATGTGGTGCCGCACTACCAGCGCCTGGTCGATCTGGGCCTGGGCGGCCTGCTGGCGCAGCTGCAGCAAAAGCAGGCACAGCCCGGCCTGGCGGCGGCGCAGCAGGAGTTCTATCAGGGGGCGATCTGGTCGCTGCAAGGCGTGCAGCGCTACCTGCTCAACTGGGCCGAACATGCCGAGCAGTCCGTGGCCCGCGCCACCACGCCGCAGGACGCACAGAACATGCGCGACGTGGCCGCCCGCCTGCGCCACCTGAGCAGCGAGCCGCCGCGTGATTTCCATGACGGCGTGCAGCTGATCTTTTCCTTTCACTGCTGCCTGCACCTGCTGGGCGAGCTGACGGCCCTGGGGCGGCTGGACCAGATCCTGTGGCCGCTGCTCCAAAAGCATCCGCTGGACGAGGCCCGTGCGCAGGAGATCATCGACTGCCTGTGGCTGAAGATGGGCGAGAACGCCTTCGTGAACCGGGCCAACATCACCGACTACGTCAACTACGGCACCACGGCCGTGTGCGGGCTGGGCGGCAACTTCCCTCAGGGCGGCGGCATCAACCAGTGGGTGCAGCAGATCACCGTGGGCGGCTATGTGGCCAATGACGATGCCCAGCCCACCGGCGGCGTCAACCCGGTGACCATGCTGTGCCTGAAGGCGGCGCGCCGCATACCGGTGAACGCGCCCACGCTCTCGCTGCGGGTCTACAAGGACATGCCCCAGGAGGTGCTGGACGCGGCGGCCCAGTCGCTGCTGGCAGGCGGTGCCCACCCCATCCTCTACCAGGATGACAAGCTGTGCGAAGCGCTGCGCCGTTCGGGCAAAGACGTGTCGCTGCGCTGGTCGCGCGACTATGCCGCCGACGGCTGCTACGAGCCGATGCTGGCAGGTGCCACAGAGTTCGCGTTTGCCAACGTCACGCCCATGACGGCGCTGGAGCAGGCGCTGAACCAGGGCGCCACCTATGGCGCGGCCGGGCCGATCTACCTGCGCGGCCTGAAGCAGACGTTCCGTTCCCCGCCCGCACATGAGATAGACAGCTTCGAACAGCTGCAGTCGCAGTTCCTGCGCCAACTGGAATGGCTGGTGATCCAGACCTACAACGTCATCCTCGGTGCCTACGGCAATCTGGGCGACATCTGCCCCAGCCCCCTGCTGTCCACGCTGATCGACGGCTGTGTCGAGTCCGGCCGCGACCTGACCAACGCCGGGGCGCGCTTTCACATGATTGCGCCGCTGTGCGTGGGCGTCTCCAACACCATCGATTCCCTCTATGCGATCAAGAAGCTGGTGTACGACCGCGAGACGGCGATTGCCACGCTCCCCGAGCTGGTGGACTGCCTGATCAACGACTGGGGCTACACCCCGGTCGAGCCCTACCAGAACGCGTTGATGGGGCCTGCGGCGGCGGGCGAGCGCGCACGCCGCTACCAGGAATGGCGCGACATCGCCCTGCAGCTGCCCAAATGGGGTAGCGGCCACAAGGACGTGGATGAACTGGGCAATTGGGTGATGGACCACCTGATCCACCTGTGCGTGGATGTCATCCGCCAGCCCCATCCCGCGCTGCAGCCGGTGCTGGACGGCATTGCCAAGACCTATGGCGCGTTCGAATTCGTCGTCACCCCGGGCATCGGCACATTCGAGGGCTACGTGGGCGATGGCGCGCCCTGCGGCGCCACGGCCGATGGCCGCCGCAACGGCATGCCCATTGCGTCCGACCTGTCACCCGTGCCGGCGCCGCAGGACCTGGCGGCGGCCCCGGCCTTCCGCAACATCTACCAATCGCTGGAAAGCTGGCGCAACGAGGCCATTGACTACGGGCTCTCCAACGCCTCCCCGGTGGACATGAACATCTCCGAGAACTTCCCGCTGGAGGACCTGAAGCGCTTCCTGCGCGTCTATGCCGACGGCGGCACGGGCTCCAACCTGATCACGCTGACCTGCGCCGATCTGGCCACCTACCAGGCCGCAAGCAAGGACCCGGAACGCTACGACCTGCTGCGCGTGCGCATGGGTGGCTGGACCGAGTTCTACGCCGTGATGTTCCCCATGCACCAGGAGCAGCACCAGCGCCGCCAGTACTTCACGCCCTGATCGGCCGGCCCGCGCACCTTCAACCCACCGCCCTCCCACCTCACCGCGCATTCACAACGCACAGCGCGGGCCACCTGAAAACCACCATGATGCTGCGTGTCCTTTTATTGCTGCTGTGCGCGCTGTGCCTCAACCGCGCCGCCCTGGCGGCCTCTCCAGCCCTCAATCCGAACGACTGGAACCTTGTCCTGGTGCCCGGCTTTGAAAGCCAGGCCGCCGAAGGCAACAACCTCTCGCCCACGGGCCTCAACCACGCGCTGCGCTTTGGCCAGTTGCTCAACGGCTTGCTGGCAGGCAAGGCGGGGCAGGTGCGCCAAGTGTATGCATTCACCTATGCGGGCTCGCCCAGCATGGTGCCGCTGCAAACCATCGAGCCCTATGCGCTGCTGAACAACTTCGGGGTGAGCTCTCAGAAACTCAGCCAGGGCGATGCCAGCGTCTACAACTCCCCGGCGTACTTCGTGCAGCAGTTGCTGGGCAACCAGCCGCGTGGCACCTATGTGATGGCCATGCCGCCCGAGATGATCCAGGCCATGGCAGGCAGCCTCAGCAACGATGCGCTGGCACTGAACGGCACCCACCAGTACGTGGTGCTGTCGGGCCAAAGCCAGCCGTTTGCCTTGGGCATCTACAGCGACGGCATTGCCGATGACCCGCAGTTCCCCAGGCTGCCCCTGCCCCCGCGCGCCGCCTGTGCCCAGCCGCCGGTCACCATCCAGGCCAGGGCACCGGGCGGCTGGCAGCCTTACACCGAACAAAAGGTGTACCTGGTGCGCCACGTGGAAGCACACCCCAGCGGCAACTTCGAAAACGGCAACTACGTGTGCCAGGGGCAGTGGCGCGCGCTGGGCGCCAACGCCCGGCTCAGCGACATCATGAAGCGCAAGCCGGACCACATCTTCACGTCCGACCCCGACAACATCATCGGCTGCAACGGAACATGCTCGTACATCCGCCCCTCGCTGACCGTCGCGCCGTTCGCCATCGAGCACGGCCTGCCCCTGACGCTGGCCGAGTTCCAATGGAACGATGCCATCGACCTGGCACAGGCGCTTTTCAACCGTGCCTCCCCCTACTTCAGCCGTGCGGCGCAGGGCGGCACGGTTCTGGTGGGCTGGGAACACGCCCATATCGAAAAGGCCGTGCAATACCTGCTGACCGGCATGTACCGCAACCCGGCCGCCGCAGCGCAAGTGCCGCCCTGGAGCTTTGACGACTACGACAGCGTGTGGGAACTGTCCACCGACAGGCAAGGCAACCTGACCTTCCGCAACACCTGCGAGGCCATTTCCACCACCGCCTTGCCCAGCACCTGCCCGGCGTTTTTCCAATAGCCAGCAGGGCCGGGGGCAACTGCGCTGCTCGCTGGTGCCTCAACCCTGCGCCTGGGGCCCCAGGCGAAAAACGCTCACGGACTGCACAAGGTCATGCGCTTGCTGCCGCAGGCTCGTGGCTGCCGCCGCCATTTCCTCCACCAGGGCCGCGTTTTGCTGCGTCGCCTGGTCCATCTGCATGACCGCCTCGCCCACCTGCGCCACGCCGCTGCGTTGTTCGGCGGAAGCCGCGCTGATCTCGCCCATGAGGTCGGTGACGCTGCGTATGCTCATCACCACTTCGGCCATGGTGCCCCCCGCGCGGTCGGCCAGCACAGAGCCCTGTTCGACCCGCTCGACGCTGTCGGAGATCAGCGCCTTGATCTCCTTGGCCGCCGCCGCGCTGCGGCCGGCCAGGCTGCGGACCTCGGAGGCCACTACAGCGAAGCCGCGGCCCTGTTCACCGGCACGCGCAGCCTCCACCGCAGCGTTCAGCGCCAGGATGTTGGTCTGGAACGCGATGCCGTCGATGACGTTGATGATGTCGGCGATGCGGCGCGAACTTTCACTGATGCCCTTCATCGTGTCCACGACCTGGGTGACCACCTCGCCCGCCTGCCCGGCCACGCCGCTGGCCTGCTGCGCGAGCGCGTTGGCCTTGCCCGCGCCATCCGCGTTCTGGGTCACGGTGGCTCCGAGCTGCTCCATGGAGGCCGCCGTCTGTTCAAGCGCGCTGGCCTGGCTTTCGGTTCGCGAGGACAGGTCGGTGTTGCCCTGGGCAATCTGCGTGCTTGCACTTGCCACGGATTCGCTGCCGCTGCGCACGACGGCCACGACCTGCGATAGCGCATCACTCATCTCGCCGAGGCTGCGCAGCAGGGTCCCCACTTCATCGTGGGTGGTGGCCTCCACCCGCTGCGTCAGATCCCCGCATGCCACCGCGCGTGCCACCTGGATGGCCCGGCCGATGGGGCCGGTGATGGAGCGCGTGACCCAGGTCCCCAGCAGAGCGGCCAGCACGACGGCCACCAGCGCGCCGCCCAGCTCGAACGCCAGCGTCATTGCCGCCAGCGACTCGGTGCGCGTCAGGCGCTCGGCCATGAGCTGCTCCTCCTCTCGCACCAGGTCCGCCTGCAGTGCGCGCAGCCCATCCATGGCCGCCTTCTCGCGCCCCAGGGAGAACTCGCGAACCAGATCCTCGACCGTCGCCGTGCCATCCTGAACTTGCCGCCGCAGAGCCTGCAGCGGCTGCACCGCCTGCACGAATTCACGGTGGCGCAGCCGGATACCGTCCAGGCGGCGCTGCTGGGCGGGGTTGTCCTCGGTCAGGCGTACGGCCTCCTGCCAGGAGGCCTCGAACTCCTTGAGTCCTTCATCCCAGGGGGCAAGAAAACGGGAGTCACCCGACAGGAGATAGCCCCGCGAGGCCGTCTCCATGTTGACCATGCCCGTGAGCATGCGCTGTCCCTGAGACATGACCTTGAAGGTGTGCTCGTTCCATTGCTGGGCCTCCTTGAGCCGGGACTGGCTGCTCACGGCCAGCGCGATGACAAGAAGAAAAATGGCGATGACGCATGCGAAGGCAGCTGCGAGACGGCGGGCCAGTGGCCAGTTGGACAAATTCATGATGATCATCGGTACGAACTGCGTGGCCGGAAAGACTGCACAAGGGCGCGGCGATCATGGTGTGAAGCCTCGCCTGCGCCTGGGGCAGTCATCTCCTGGCCGGGATCTACAAAGCACTCGCGCCAGCGGCTGCCGGGTGGCGGCCAGCGGGCCTGCGCTTTGTTTCTCTATGTAATATATTGGACAAAACATATTTTTGTCCTAGACAATTCGCAAAATCCCTCAAAACATCCCGGCCATGGCCGGACGTTTTGCTCCCTTCAGATCAATGACGCCACTTTCTGACCCCTTGCCTTTGGCGCCTGGCCCCGGGCTGCCCATCTCGGCCGTCGAACGCGAGACCGGACTTGCCAAGGACACCCTGCGTGTCTGGGAAAGACGCTACGGTTTTCCAAGGCCTGAACGGGATTCGGCAGGCGATCGCCGCTACCCGGCAGACCAGGTTCGACAACTGACCCTGATCCGGCGGCTCATGGATACGGGACTGCGCCCCAGCAAGCTGATGGGCGTGGATCTGGACGGCCTGCAGACGCTGCTGGCCCGCGCCGACACCTCGCCGGGCAAGGATTTGTCCAGGACAAATTCAGAGAACGCAGCAGACTCTGACCGCTTCGCCCCCATGCTCAACGCCATTGCCGCCCATGATCCCGGCCAGCTCAGGCATTGCCTGAGCCTGGCCCAGTCGCGCATGGGCCTGGCCGGTTTCGTGACCACGCTCGTGGCCCCGCTGACCACGGCGGTCGGCGATTTCTGGGCACAGGGGCGTTTTGAAGTGTTCGAAGAGCACCTGTACACCGAGGTGCTCACCGGCGTCTTGAGGCAGGCGATCGCCTCGCTCGCCCCCCCTTCCCCGCCGTCCGCGCCCAAGGTGTTGCTGACCACGCTCCCGCAGGAGATGCATGGACTTGGGCTGCTCATGGTCGAAGCCCTGCTGGCCCTGGAAGGCTGCAACTGCGTATCGCTGGGCACCCAGACGCCCATCGGCGACGTGGCACAGGCCGCGCGGGCGCATCGCGCCGACATCGTGGGGCTGAGCTTCAGCAGCGCACACAACGGAGCGATGGCGCAGGCTTGCCTGGGCGAGCTGCGCAGCCACCTGCCGCCGGCCATCGAGTTGTGGGCCGGTGGAGCATGCCCGGCGCTTTATTCCAGCCCGGTCGCGGGCATCACGCCGGTGCGCCATCTCACGGATCTGCAACCGCTGGTCGCCCGATGGCGGCAGACGACAAGAACATCAAGGACATACGCATGAACTTTCCCGCCCCCCGCCCCGTCTTCACCGCCAGGCGGCGCACCCTGCTGGCAACGGCCCTTGGCGCCGGCCTGCTGGCCAGCGGTTGCGCCAGCATGCGCCCGCCCGGCTCGGTCACGCCCGTCTCACCGTTCGACCTGCAGCGCTACCAGGGCCTGTGGTACGAACTGGCTCGGCTGGACCATGGTTTCGAGCGGGGCATGACCGATGTGACCGCCGAGTACACGCCGCAGGCAGACGGCAGCGTGAAGGTGGTGAACCGGGGGTTTTCCGTGCCCCGGGGCCAGTGGCAGCGCGCCGTCGGCAAGGCCTTGTTCACGGGCAAGCCGGACACGGCTTCGCTCAAGGTCTCCTTCTTCGGCCCGTTCTACGGCGGCTACCATGTGGCCGCCCTGGACCCTGACTACCGCTGGGCGCTGGTCCTCGGGCCGGACACGCAGTACTGCTGGATACTGGCCAAAGAGCCGAAACTGCCCCCGCAGACGCTGCAATCCATCGTCGCCAAGGCCGCGGAATTGGGCGTAGATACCGGCGCGCTGATCTGGGTCAGCCATGAGCGCCACCAGGAAGCGCACAGCCAGGAGGCCTTGTGAACGGCGCGCCCCCCGTCGCGGTAATCGGCGCGGGAATGGCAGGTCTGGCATGTGCACAACTGCTGGCCGAGGCCGGCTGCCGCGTGGATATCTTCGAGAAAAGCCGAGGCCCATCGGGGCGCATGAGCACGCGGCGCGCGCAGGATCCGCAGGGTGTGTGGCAGTGCGATCACGGCGCTCCATCGTTTGCGGCCCAGGACCCGGAGTTTGTGCAGGAGGTGCGCCAGTGGGAGCAGTACGGCGTTGTCGCCGCCTGGCGTCCGCGCGCAGTGCGCCTGCAGGGCAACGACGTGGTGCCAGCAGATGCAGGCCCCGACCGCTGGGTGGGCGTGCCGCGCATGACCTCTCCCGCAGCGTTTCTTGTCCAGCGGCTTGCACAACAGGGGCATGGCGCACGGCTGCACCTGCAAGCCACGGTTCAGCAGTTGCAGTACGAATCTGCCTGCTGGACTGTGCACTGTGCCGAACACGGGCAGATCGGATCGGAATACTGCGCCCTGGTTTTGGCAGTGCCTGCACCGCAGGCGGCAGCCTTGCTGGAGCCGGTCTCGCCCTATGCGGCGGCACTGGCTGCCAGCGCGCGCATGCAGCCTTGCTGGGTGGCCATGCTGCGCACCGACGCCCCCCTGCCGCTGGACTGGGATGCGGCAGAAATCACGGATGGCCCGCTGTGCTGGGTGGCACGCGACAGCGCCAAGCCAGGGCGGCAGGGGCCGCAAGTGCCGCAAGGACCTCAGACCTGGGTGCTGCATGCCAGTGCACGCTGGAGCCAGGATCACATCGAATCGGACGCCGAATCCGTGGCCCGGCAACTGCTGCAGGCATTCGAGGCCCTGGCCGGGCCACTGGCCGACTCTCTGCCAGGCAGCCTGCGCGTCACTGCCCACCGTTGGCGCTATGCGCTGCCGGCGCCGCACCTGGTCAACCGCTGCTGGTGGGACGCGCCTGCGGGCCTGGGCCTGTGCGGCGACTGGATGTGCGGCGCAGGCGTCGAAGGCGCCTGGCTCAGCGGACGGGCGCTGGCCCGGCGCGCCCTGGCCACGCTGACGCGCTGAACCACAGGAACGCCCGCGCCATGCACAAGAAGCCCCACCTGCCCTCCAAGCTGTGTGCGTGCTGCGGTCTTGCGTTCACATGGCGCAAAAAATGGGCACGTGATTGGGACGAGGTCAAATACTGCTCGCAGCGCTGCCGCACCGCGCGACTGCCGCCTGATCCCACTCCCCCATCTGCAGGCCGCCAGCCAAGGCGCTGACCTCCAAGCGGGCCATGCGCCCCGCACATCCTGGGAGCCCTGGATTGCCGCCAGGCCGGCCCCATAATGCGCCACCCCATTGCATCAAGGAATTGGCACCTATGTCTTCCGGCGGCTTTCACGTCCACGGCCCACACGATCACGAACTCGAACATGCTGCCCAGGGCGAGCATGGCCAAACCGCCCACCACGGCATCGGCGGCGGCAGCCTGACCAACCAGATCGCCATGTGCACGGCAGTCATCGCCACGGTGGGAGCCATCTTCGCGTACATGGGCGGAGCCACCCAGGCCAATGCCGGGCTGTACAAGAACGACGCAGCCATCAAGAAGACCGAAGCGGCCAACCAGTGGGCCTTCTTCCAGGCCAAGAGCACCAAGCAATCGCTGTCCGAGTTCGCGCGTGATCTGGCGACCACGGAGGACAGGCGGGCCGCCTACCAGGCCAAGGTGGAGCGCTACGAAAAGGAAAAGGACGACATCAAGCGCGATGCCGACCGCCTGGAAGCCGAGGCCCGGCAATGGGACGAGAAGTCCGAGATGCAGATGCATCTGCATCACCGCTGGGCGCAGGCCACCACCGCGCTGCAGGTCGCCATTGCCCTTGCAGCCATCGCGCTGCTGACCAAGAAGAAATGGCTGGAATACGCCATGCTCGGCGTGGCAGCGCTAGGCCTTGGCGTGGGCGGGCTGGCCATGCTGCACATCTAGAGCGTGTGGCAAAGCCGCAAAGCCGCATATCCGCCTTGGAAGGCAGCTGTGAAACAGCCCCCTGATTCCCCGGCCTTGCCCGCGGCTCAGTCCTCGCTGGGACGGGGGTAGCCTGCCTCTGCCCAGGCTTGCGCAGACGTCCGGGTGAGCTGATGGTCCGGCCTGACTCCCACCTTGGCCAGCTCGCTGCCGTCGGCGGCAGTGGCGGTGAGCGTGGCGCTGGGATTGTCCTCATCGGGCTCGATATCCAGAGAGACGGTCACGCGTGACCCGCTCACCACGATCTGCACATCCTTGTGCAACTGCGCTGCCAGATGCTGCTCATGCCGGCGCATCACCTCGTGCGCCGTCTTCACCAGCGTGTTGAAGGCGGAAACGTCCAGCGGCTTGGGATTTTTCTTGTCGCGGCCCATGGTCCACGGGCCGACCAGGCTTGGCTCCACCTGGCCGTCCTGGGTCATGGCAACGGCCCAGCCATCGTCGTCTTCATTCTTGATGACGCGGGCCTCCCAGCCGTTGTGATGCCAAAGGCGGTCTTCGAAGATTGAGACGACTTCTTGTTCGAGTTCTGCGGACATGTCCAGACCCTTCCCTTGTGGAAACTATCGAGCCCGAAATTCTACTGTCCATCCATACAGTTCGTGCGCAGGGGTCTATTCCCAAACCGTGGACTCCCAAGAGACGAAAATGCTTCCCGATGGCACCGGAGACGGCATGAACAACGACCTTGCACACCAGGATCCTGAACTGTTGCGCCGGCTGCTGCGCGCGAAGGACAGCATTGACGCCGCATCGCACGAGGCCTGGCCTGTCGGGCGACTGGCGCAGGTCAGTGGCGTGTCCGAAGCGCACTTCGCCCGGTCGTTCAAGCAGGCCTTCGGCAGTCCGCCGCACCGGTACTTGCTCACGCGGCGCATCGAGCGGGCAATGACGCTGCTGCGCGAAACCGATCTGGCCATTACCGACATCGCCTTTGATACAGGCTGGGCAAGCCTGGGCACCTTCGGACGCACCTTCCGCGATATCACAGGCGACAGTCCCAGCGCAGTCCGGGTGCGCGCCCGGGCGACGATGCGCGAGCTGGGCCGCGTGCCCGCCTGCATCCTCAGCGCCGCGCACCGCCCCGACCTCACGACCGCAGTTTCGGAGAAGCGACGCCGGGCAACAAGCGATACAAACGAACCCGAACAACAGGAGATTCCATGATTCAAGGCGTTGAAGTGGTTGGTTTGTATGTGCGCGATCAAGACGAAGCACTCGCGTTCTATGTCGACAAACTCGGGTTCCGCGTCCACACGGACGTGGCAAACGGCGACTATCGCTGGCTCACGGTGCAGCACCCGGAACAGCCGTCGTTCCAGCTCGGCCTGTTCACCCCCGGCCCGCCCGTGCTCGACGCAGCAACGGCGCAGGCAGTGCGCGCGATTGTGGCCAAAGGCGCCATGCCGCCCCTCGTACTGACCGTGGACGACTGCCGCGCGGCCTACGACCGAATGCTCGCAAGCGGGGTGGAATTCACGCAGGAACCCGTGGCACGGTACGGCACCGTGGACGCAGGCTTCCGCGATCCGTCGGGGAACGGGTGGAAGATGATCCAGGCGCGCCGCTAAGGGAGGCCGCCTTGAACTGGAACCACCGGATCCGGCAGATCCACCGCTGGCTGTCAGTCGCCTTCACGGTCACCGTCATCGCCAACTTCATTGTCCGGGCGCAGGGGGAACCTCCCTCCTGGGTCAGCTACTCGCCGTTGCCCCCGCTCTTTCTCTTGCTGTTGAGCGGTCTGTACCTCTTCGTGCTGCCGTACGCCTGCATGCGACGCAGTGGAACAAGGAAGCCAGGCGATGCGAGGTAGGTGTCTTGGCCCTTGAATGGCCGCCAGCAACCGAAGGCCACAGCCGGGCGTCGCCAGCCGGCTGCTGGCCGGTGGCTTCAGGCTGGGAACAGTCTTTCGGGGGCGAGCTGATCGACTGTCCGCAGTCGACCCCATAAGGAACATATGCAACTAACTCCCCTGCTCCTGGCCAGCGGCACCGAATGCGGGAATCCTGGAGAACACGTCGCTCATGAAGTCCATGAACGCGATGGCCCGTGTGGGAAGCAAGCGGTTTGCGACGTAGACGATCTGAACAGGCACATGCGGGGCGGTATGTTCCAGCAGGATGCGCTGCAAGGCCCCGCTTTTCAGCCCCCCCTCGAACAACCACGCGGGGCCGTGTCCAACCCCCAAACCGGCGATGACCGCTTCGCGAACCGCGTCGGGCGAGTTGACCCTCAACCGGCCTGAAACCGGAACTTCGGCGTCACGGAAGCGCCATGTCGCACCGGACGACAACAAGGTGTAGACCACGCAGTCGTGGTCACGCAGTTCATCGGGTGTCTGTGGCTCTCCGCGTTTGGCCAGATAGCCCTTGCTGGCAACGAACACCCGCTCGTACGAGCCGACGCGCCGAGCTCGCAGCGCACTGTCTTCAAGATGTCCAATGCGAATGGCAAGTTCAGTCCCCTCGTTGACGAGGTCCACGTAGCGATCGCTGATTTGCAGGTCCAGGGCCAGCCTCGGGTAGCGCTCCAGAAACGCGGGGACGTGGGGCATCACGAAGGTGTGTGCCAGTGAGGTGGGACAGGCCACGCGCAAGAGCCCTGAAGGATCGACGCTGTCCCGGAACGACGATTCCGATTCGTCCACGGCATCCAGGATGCGCCGCGCGTCGGCGTAGTAGCGCTCACCCTCCGGCGTCAGGGAGAGCTTGCGTGTGGACCGGTGCAGCAGCCGTGTCTGCAGGTGCTCTTCCAGCGCCGCAACGTAGCGGCTCACGTTGGGTTGTCCCAGGCCCAGGTCGCGCCCCGCAGCAGAGAAGCTGCCTGTCTCCACCGCGCGGGCGAAGCAGGTCATCCAGAGCAGTCGGTCCATGTTTTTCCTTTTATTCATGCCATTTTTGCATGAAATATATTGAAAAACCATATCTTATGTATTTCAAGACATGAATGCACATTACTCCCAGGCGGCCGCGGTTGGTCGTCACCCCAAGGAGAATTTCATGTCACGCCTGCAAGGCAAACGCACCCTCATCACCGGCGGCACCAGCGGCATCGGCCTGGAGACCGCCAAGCAGTTTCTGGCTGAAGGTGCCCGTGTCATCGTGACCGGAGTCAATCCCGATTCGATCGCCAAGGCCCAGGCCGAACTCGGCCCGGAGGTCCCGGTGCTGCGCGCAGACTCGGCCAGCGTCGCCGCACAGAAAGAACTGGCTCAAGCCGTAAAGGACCGCTTTGGCCAGCTGGACGTCGCCTTCCTCAACGCCGGTGTGTCGGTCTGGCGTCCCATCGAGGAATGGACGGAAGAGATGTTCGACCGCCTGTTCGATGTCAATGTCAAGGGGCCGTACTTCCTGCTTCAGTCCCTGCTGCCGGTGTTCGCCAATCCCGCTTCCGTGGTACTGACCACGTCCATCAGCGCCCATGCCGGTGCGGATCGCTCGTCCGTCTACGCCGCCACCAAGGCAGCCTTCCTGAACATGTCCAAGACGCTGTCGACCGAACTGCTCGGGCGTGGCATCCGTATCAACGCGGTCAGTCCCGGCCCCGTCGAGACACCGCTGTACGACAAGCTGGGCATCCCCGGCGCCTACCGCGAGCAGATCAACAAGGACATCGTGGCAACCATCCCGCTCGGCCGCTTCGGAACCTCCGAGGAGGTGGCCAAGGCTGTGCTGTACCTGGCGTCCGACGAATCCCGCTGGACGGTGGGCTCTGAAATCGTGCTCGATGGCGGCCGCCTGCTCAACCGCTGAGGACGCAGCGTGTGCGGTGTGTCACCGCCTGTGGCTACCGCACCCCCACTTCGAAAGAGCTTCATGATCGAGCCCCGCCTCACCCTCGTCAGCCATCCGCTATGCCCCTTTGTCCAGCGAGCGGCGATCGTCCTGCTGGAAAAGGGCGTTCCCTTTGACAGGATCACCATCGATCTGGCCGCCAAGCCCGACTGGTTCCTGGACATGTCGCCGAACGGCAAGGTCCCGCTGCTGCGCGTGCGCCAGCAAGACGGAACGCAAGCCGTGATCTTCGAGAGCATGGTGATCTGCGAGTACCTCGAAGAGTCGCAGGGCGGCGCACCGATGTATCCACGCGACGCACTGGCGCGTGCCCGCCAGCGGGGCTGGATCGAGTTCGGCACCGCGACACTAGCGCACGCCTGGCAGTTTCTCAACGCCATCGACCGCGCGGCTGCAGATGCCAAGCAGGCAGCGTTCCGGCACCGCCTCCAGCAACTGGAAGCGGTGCTCGGGTCGGGGCCCTATTTCGACGGCACCGCGTTTGGCATGGTGGACGCCGTCTTCGCTCCTGTTTTTCGCTACTTCGACAGCCTGGATCCGGCGGTGTCACACGCCATCTTCGAGAGCCTGCCTCGCGTGTCGGCATGGCGCAACGCACTCGCGCTGCGACGCAGCGTCATCGATTCCGTGGGAAGCGACTATGCGCAGCGGTTCAGGCAGCACCTGCGTGAGCACGCCGCGCTGCTCGCCGGCTGACCCGTGGGGATTCAGGGCTCCGTGGCCCGCAGTTCGTCGTGAAGCCAGTCCACCAGCTTCACCACATCGGGGCGGCGGCTGAGGTGGGGCGCGGTCCAGGACACGAGCCGGTTGGGGCCGCGCACAAAGCCCATGGGCGCCACCAGGGTGCCGCTCATCAAGTCGTCGCGCACCAGCATGCGCGGCACATTGGCCATGCCCAGGCCGCAGCGCGCGCCCTGGATAAGCAGGTAGAAATGCTCGAACGACTGGTCCACCCGCAGGTTTTGGTCTGGCTGCGTGCTGCAGCGGGCCCAGTCGGCCCAGGCGTTCGGGCGGGTGCGGGAAACCATGAGCTGCGCCCGCGCCAGGTCTTCGAAGGACGCGATGCGGTTCTGTCGCAGGTACTCGGGCGAACACACCGGCCCGATCCACTCGTGCGCGACGTCTGCACGCACGGCGTCCCGGGGCGGTTCGATCGACGACAGCCGGATCGCCACACTGACGTTGTCGTGCGCAAAGTCGATCGGCCCGTGGCTCATGTTGAAGCGCAGCTCCACCTCGGGGTGAGCTTCCTTGAAGCGACCCAGCCTGGGAATGAGCCAGTACATCATGATCGACTCCGAGCAGGCCAGGGTCAGCGGGCCCGGCTTGAGCTGCTCGACGCTGGACTGGATCAGTCCGAAACCCTTCGAGAGGCCCTCCGCCAGGCGCTGCCCTTCGCCGGTCGGCATGGCCCCCTGCGCCGTGCGCTGCAAAAGCGCCAGACCCAGCGCGTCTTCCAGCATCCGGATGTGGCGGCTGACCGCGCCATGCGTGACCGAAAGTTCCTCCGCCGCCGCGCTGAAGCTGCGCAGGCGCGCCGTCGCTTCAAAGGCCCGCAGTGCGTTGAGCGAGAGGCGGTGGGGAGTGGTCATGGATGCACTTTCCAACTAAGGGTCAACCTGGGTGCCGTGTGAGTTTAAGTCACAGCCTACCGAAATCATATCGTTTTACACAAGGAAAGATGGCTCTTATCGTTCAGTCCGGTTTCAAAATTAACTCACAGCCCGATGACCAAGAACACCACCCGTGCCGAATTCACCGCGCGCTACTTCGTCGAAAGCTCGGTCTCGTCCGAGAAGGTTGCGCAGGTCATCGCCGGCGAACAGTCCAGCGGCACCTTCCTCTCGTTGCCCGGCGAGACGGACGAGCTCAAGGAACGCTCTCGCGCCCGTGTCACCCGCATCGAGCCGCTCGCCCCTGCGCTTGAGCCCACGCTGCCCAGCGCCTATGTGGATCGCCAACCGCACGGCGGGGTGTTCCATCGGGCCGAGATCGAGATCGCGTTCCCGGAGGCCAACGTCGGAGCCAACCTGTCCAGCCTGCTGGCCACGGTGGCGGGCAACCTGTACGAACTGGGCGAGGTCACCGGTCTGCGCCTGCTGGACCTGGACCTGTCGCCCGGCTACGCCGCCCAATTCGCCGGCCCGGCCTTTGGGGTGTCCGGCACCCGGCGGATGGCCGGGGTCCACGGCCGGCCGCTGATCGGCACCATCATCAAGCCCAGCATCGGCCTCACGCCTGGCCAGACTGCCGAACTGGTCGACTCGCTGTGCGCAGCCGGCATCGACTTCATCAAGGACGATGAGCTGATCGCCGATCCACCCTATGCGCCGTTCGACGAGCGCCTGCGGGCCGTCATGCCGGTGCTGCAGCGCCATGCAGACCGCCTGGGCCGCATGCCGATGTACGCAATCAACATCTCCGGCTCCATCGACGAGATGCTGCGCCGCCACGATGCCGTGCTCGCAGCAGGCGGCACCTGCGTGATGGTGAGCGTCAACTGGGTCGGCTTCGCCGGGGTGGAACACCTGCGCCGCCACGCCCAGTTGCCGATCCACGGCCACCGCAACGGCTGGGGCGCGTTCACACGGCACCAGGGGCTGGGCTTCTCGTTCCAGGCTTACCAGAAGCTGTGGCGCCTGGCGGGGGTGGACCACCTGCACGTCAATGGCCTGCGCAGCAAGTTCTGGGAGCCGGACGACTCGGTCATCGCCTCGGCCCGCGCCTGCCTGTCGCCCTGGGCCGGACACCAGCCGCTGATGCCGGTGTTCTCGTCGGGCCAGTGGGCGGGCCAGGCGCCGGACCTGTACGCGGCTCTGGGTTCGGTGGACCTCATGCACCTGGCCGGCGGCGGCATCATCGGCCACCCCGACGGCATCGCCGCCGGTATGGCCAGCATGCGTGAAGGCTGGGAGGCGGCGGTGGCGAGCATCGGCCTGGACGCATACGCCAAAACGCACCCCGCACTCCAGCGGGCAATGGCGCACTTTGCCGGGCGGTGAACGATGACTTCGACTGACAAGCCCCAAGGGCTGAAGCTCGCGTTCTACGGCGACGACTTCACCGGCTCCACCGATGCGCTGGAGGTCCTGGCTTTCGGCGGGCTGCGCTGCGCGCTCTTCCTGTCGGTGCCGAAGTCGGCGCAGATGGCTGCGTTGGGCGGCTTCGACGCCATCGGCGTGGCCGGCGCGAGCCGGGCGATGACGCCGCAGGAGATGGATGTGCAGCTGCCCGACGTATTGAGTGGGCTCGCCGCCCTGGCGCCACAGATCGTGCACTACAAGGTGTGCTCCACCTTCGACAGCGCGCCAGCGGTGGGCAACATCGGCCGGGTCATCGAACTGTCTCGGGCGGCCTTCCCGCAGCCCGTGGTGCCGATCGTCGCCAGCACGCCGGCACTGGGTCGCTACTGCCTGTTTGGCCACCTGTTTGCGCGGTCGGGCACCGACGGCGAGGTGTACCGCATCGACCGCCACCCGATCATGAGCGTGCACCCGGTGACGCCGATGCAGGAGTCCGACGTGGCCCGGCACCTGGAAAAGCAGGCGCCATTGGCCATCGGCAACGTGCCGCTTACCTGGCTCGACACCCAGTCGCCGGCCGAGCTGGCGCAACACATCCGCGCCATGGCGCCAGCCCGGCAGGCGGTAGTGATCGACGGCCTGAGCGCCGGCCACCTGACCACCACCGGCGACTGCCTTCAGCAGATGGCTGCGGGGCTAAAAGCGCCCCTCTTTGTGGTCGGATCGTCCGGTGTCGAGTACGCATTGACGCAGTCCTGGCAGGGAGAAACGGCTGCGTCGGGCGACCGCTACGGCAGCTTCGGCGCCGTCGACCAGGTGCTGGTCGTCTCGGGCAGCGCCTCGAAGCTCAGTGCGATGCAGATCGAGGCGGCGGTGGACGCCGGCTTCCGCGAGGTGGCGATCGATGTCGAGGCGCTGGCCATCGGCCCTGACACCGCCGCCGCCGAGGCGCGCCTTGTGAGCGAGGTGGTCAGTGCGCTGGCCAGCGGCGCCAGCGTGGTGATGCACACCGCACGCGGCCCGTCCGATCCGCGCGTGGCCCGCTTGATCCAGGGCCTGCAGATGCGGGGCGCCAGCCTGGAGCAGGCGCGCCACCAGAGCGGGCGCTTGGTCAGTGAACGGCTGGGCATCGCGGTGGACGCCATCGTTCGCCGCCACCGGCTGCGTCGCCTGGTGCTCTCGGGGGGCGACACGTCCAGCCGCATCACACAGGCCCTCGGCCCCGACGCCCTGGAGATCCGCGCCCGCCTGTCGCCCGGCGCACCGCTGTGTGCCGTCCTGTCCACACAGTCCCACCTGAGCGGGCTGGAGCTGGCCCTCAAGGGCGGCCAGATGGGCGCTCCCGACTACTTCGTCCGCGCGCTGCGGGGCAGCGCCGGGGACGCCTGATGCATTGAACCATTCACACAAAACCATCCAGGAGACCTGTCTTGCCATCCACACACACTCCACACCGCGTCGCGGTCGTCACCGGCGGCGCCATGGGCATCGGCGCCGAAGTCTGCCGGCGTCTGGCCGCCGCAGGCTTTGCCATCGTCGTCGCCGACCGCGACCAGACGGCCGCCGAGACCACCGCCGCGGACCTGCGCGCCGACGGTGCGACCGCCGAGGCCCAGGCCATCGACGTTGGCGACGCCGCATCGGTCGACAGCGCCTTCGCCGCCATCGAGCAGCACCATGGACGCTGCGACGTGCTGGTCAACTCGGCCGGCATCGCCAAGGTCCATCCCTTCCTGGAGTTTCCGGACGACAACTTCGCGGCCACCATGGCCGTCAACGTCAACGGCACCTTCCTGTGCAGCCAGCGCGCAGCGCGCCTGATGGTGCGCAACCATTGGGGCCGTATCGTCAACATCGCCTCGGTGGCAGGCATGCGCGCCGTCGGCACCGGGCGGACTGCCTACGGCACCTCCAAGGGCGCCGTGATCGCGCTGACCCGCCAAATGGCAGTCGAGCTGGCCGAAAAGGGCGTGACGGCCAACGCCGTGGCGCCCGGTCCGGTGGACACACCGATGACCCGTGTGCTGCACACCGCGCAATTCCGTCGGGAGTACGAGAACGCGATACCGATGAACCGATACGGCACCGTGGGCGAAATCGCAGCGGCCGTGATGTACCTGGTGTCCGAGGACGCAGGGTTCGTGACCGGCGTCACCCTGCCGGTCGATGGCGGCTTCCTCGCCTCTGGCGCCCGGGGCATCTGAACCATCACTTTTTCCACCCTGAGAGGAGACTCCATGAACAAGCGCAACTTCATCGCGGGCGCTGCGCTCGCACTCGCCACCCTGGCCGCCGTTCCGGCCATGGCCCAGCAGGTCAAGGCCCGAATGGGCCATGTCTTCGCTGCCAACAGCACCATGGACCAGGCAGCGCAGGAATTCGCCAGGCTGGTGGGCGAACGCACCAAGGGCCGGATCGGCATCATGGTCTTCCCGGCCAACCAACTGGGCGGCGAGCAGGCACAGGCGCGCGAGCTGTCGCGCGGCTCGTTGGAGCTGGCACTGCTGAACCCCGGCTCGCTGGCCGGCCTGAACCCGCTGCTCGACATCCACTACCTGCCCTACATCGCATCCGACTTCAAGCAGGTAGATGCCATCTTCTACAACCCCAAGGGCGTTCTGCAGACGACGCTGCGCGAGACGCTGGCCAAGCAGAACATCGAGACGCTGGGCTTCTTCGAGCTCGAGTTCCGCGCTGTGACCAACTCCAGCCGTCCGGTGGAGAAGCCGGCTGACCTGAAGGGCCTGAAGCTGCGGGTTCCAGGTTCGGCTGCGATCAAGGGCTTTTTCGAGGAAGCCGGCACCCAGGTGGTTGTGATGCCGTTCCCCGAGCTATTCACAGCGCTTCAGCAAAAGACGGTGGACGGCCAGGACAACGGCGCCAGCATCACCTACGAATCGCGCCTGTTCGAGACACAGAAGTACATGACGCTGACCAACCACGTCTACGCCATGGGCACGGTGGCATCGAGCTCGAAGTTCTGGTCGGCGCTGTCCGAAGCCGAAAAGAAGATCCTGACCGACACCGCCGCCGAGGTGACCAGCAAGCAGATCGACAAGAGCCGCCAACTCAACGCAGACTTCCTGAAAAAGATCGAGGCCGGTGGAATCAAGATCGTCCGGCCGTCGGCGCAGGCCATGGCCGAGTTTGAGAAGCTGGGCCAGGGCCTGTGGGGAAAGCTGTCGGGCACCTACGGTGCTGAACGCATCGCTGCTCTGCGCCAAGAGGCTGCGGCTGCTCGCAAATAAGTGAAGGAGGGGCCCATGTCCGTCAGCAAACGCGCCAGCACGTGGCTGTTTTCGGTGGAACGCCACGCGTTCCTGGCCGAGAAGTGGATTTGCATCATCTCGCTTGTCGCCATGCTGGTGGGCATCTGCTTCAGCGTGGCGGTGAGGTACTTCAGTCTCCACCTGCCCGACGCCGGTGAAATCGCCATCTACGCCATGGCGCCACTCACTTTCGTCGGTGCAGCAATGTGTACCTGCACAGGGACGCACATCGCGGTGGACATCATCGACCAGGTCAAGCGCCCGTGGGTTCGCCGGACCGGTCGGGTGTTCACGGCGCTCACCATGATCGTCTTCGGCGCAGTCTATTTCTGGACAGCACTGGGGTTCTTTCAAAGCGCGTTGAGCTCCGGCGAGCGAGGCCTCGACATGGGCATTCCTGTCGCGATTCCCACTTTCTTCTTCCCGCTCGGCATGGCGCTGGTGGTGCTGCATGCCCTGGCCGAGCTGATCCGTGCCGCAACCAATCAACCATCGGTTGCCAAGGAACACCCATGATCATCGGTCCCGCTCTCATCTTCATTCTGTTGTTGGGTGTGCCCGTCGGTGTGGCCTTCACCTTGGTGGTGATGGTCAACGCCGAACGGTGGAACATCGACTGGTCGGTGCTGCCCTCCATCACCTATGACACCGTTACCGTTTTTCCGCTTCTGGCGATCCCGCTTTTCCTGCTGGGTGGGCAGCTCATGAGTCATGGGGGGCTGATCCGGCAGCTCACCGCTGTCTGCGATGCACTGATCGGGCGGCTACAGGCCCACCTGGGCCATGTGATGGTGCTGGCCAGCGCCCTGATGGGCGCCATCACCGGCTCGTCGGTCGCGACTGTAGCCGCGATAGGTAGCACCGTCGGCAAGGAAATGATCGAACGCGGCTACTCGCCCGGCTACACCGCGGCGCTCAATGCGTCTGCGGGATTGCTCGGCGTGCTCATCCCGCCGTCGATTCCGTTGATCCTGTACGGCTCCATCGTGGGAGTCTCGATCACCGAGCTGTTCATGGCATCCATCGGGCCCGGGATCGTCATGATGCTGGCCTTCATGATCGTGCACGCCTCGCTCGCCCGCCGCGTGCTGCCGGGTGGCAAGGAAAAGCTGGCTGCAGTGCATTCCGGTGAATCCAGCCGTACCGGCGCTGCCGCGCCCGTCTCGCGCACCAGCGTGTTCGTGCGTGCCGTGCCCGCGCTCATGCTGCCGGTGCTGGTGCTGGGAGGCATCTACACGGGCATCTTCACGCCCACCGAGGCGGCAGCGGTGGCGGCGCTCTACGCGCTGCTGATCACGCTCGCCAGCAGGGCCGTGCGCGTGCGCGACATGGAGAAGATTTTCCTGAGCGCCGCGCTGTCCGCCGCGGCGATCCTGGTGATCATCGGCTTCACCAGCATCTTCAACCGCGCCATGGTGCTGGAGCAGGTACCGCAGTCGATCGCGATGTGGGCCACCACGGTGACCGACAGCCCGATCATCTTCCTCCTGGTGGTGAACATCATCCTGCTGGTCGTCGGCATGTTCATGGAAACCAATGCCGCAACCCTGCTCATGGGGCCCCTGCTGGCGCCGACTGCAGCGAAGTTCGGCATCGATCCGATCCACTTCGCCATCATTTTGGTGACCAACATCGAGCTCGGGCTGCTCACGCCGCCGCTGGCCGCGAACCTCTATGTGGCGGCACGAACAAACAAGGTGCCGATCATCGACCTGCTTCGAAACCTGGGCTGGTTCCTGGTGGCGTGCCTGGTCGTGATGGCCATGATCACCTACGTTCCGCAGCTGCCCCTTTGGTATCGATTTTTCTAAGCCGCGATGCCCCGCATCCCCATCAAAACCTCAATCGTCACCGTCGTCGCGTCGTCATCCGGCCGTTTGCGATGCGCGATGCCCAACGCCCTTGACAGTGCCGGCCGCAGGGGCCGCGTGGTGATGCGGGGGTCAGGCTGCGGTGCGCCGGCCTCGTGGGGCAGCAGCGCGGCGCCGTAGCCCGCCGCCACCAGGCTCTTCATTGCGTCGTTGTAGTTCAGCTCGATCCGTGCCTGCGGCCGGGCGCCGCCTGCGGCAAACCATTCGGCGGTCTGGCGCGACAGCCGGGTGCCACGGTCGTTGGCGATCAGGGGGCGGGCCGCAAGCCAGGCGGGCGTGATGTGCCGCGGCGGCTTCCAGGCGGCCGGGATGAAGGCCAGCACGGGGTCCTGGCGCCAGGCCTGCACCTGCAGCCCGCGCAGCACGGGCTGTGGCAGCGCGACGATGCCGATGTCCAGGCTGCCGGCAGCCAGGCGCGCCAGAGCTTCCTCGCTGGTCATCACCGCCACCTGCACATCGATCTCGGGATGCCGGGCGGCCAGGGTTTCCAGTGCCTGGGGCAAGAGGTGTGCGAGTGCGCCGGTGGAGGCGCCCAGGCGCACGCGGCCCCCGCGCGTGGCGATCTGGCGCTGCACGGTCTGCAGGAGATCATCGGCCTCGGCCAGGAGCTGGCGCGCCTTGTCTATCAGCAGGCTGCCCGCCGATGTGGCGGTGACGCCGGCCGGTGCGCGGTGCAATAGACGTGTTCCCAGACGCTCTTCGAGCTGCGCCACATGCAGCGTCACCGTGGGCGGCGCCAGGTGCAGCACCTTGGCGGCGGCAGCGAACGAGCCCAGGTCGGCCACCGTCAGCAGGGTGCGCAGACGGTCCAGATTGATTTCGCGCATGGTGCGGTGTCCCAGGTTGCCAGCAATTCAGGAATCATGAATCCGTAGTTTGTCAGATTCAACTGGTCTGCATGCGGCAGGCGCTGCACCATGCGCTCCACACCCAATCGGAGCAACCCATGACCTCTCTTGTTTTCATCGATGGCGACCAAGGCACCACCGGCCTGCAGGTGCGCGAATGGCTGGCGGATCGGACCGACCTGCGCCTGCTGCAGCTGCCGGCCGACCAGCGCAAAAGCACGGCGTACCGCGCCGAGGCGCTCAACGACTGCGACATCGCCTTGCTATGCCTGCCGGACGAGGCTGCGCGCGAGGCCGTGGCGCTGGTGCGCCGGCCCGGCGTGCGCGTGATCGATGCGAGTTCTGCGCATCGCACCGCGCCGGGCTGGGTCTATGGCCTGCCGGAACTGGAGGCAGGCCAGGCTGAACGCATCGCCCATGCCCGGCGCGTCAGCAATCCCGGCTGCTATCCGACAGGTGCGCTGGCACTGCTCAGGCCCTTGATCGACGCGGGCCTGCTGCCCCCCGACTACCCGCTGGCCATTCACGCGGTATCGGGCTATTCGGGACGGGGCCGCGCAGGACTGCTGGACCATGAGGGCGCTGCCGCCGCGACTGCCGTGCCCCTGCAGGTCTATGGCCTGGGACTGCACCACAAGCATGTGCCCGAGATCCAGCAGCATGCCGGCCTGGCCCATGCGCCGGTGTTCGTGCCTGCCTATGGCCACTACCGGCAAGGCATCGTGCTGACCATCGCCCTGCATCTGCGGCTGCTGCCCGCTGGTGTGACCGCCCGCAGCCTGCACGCTGCCCTGCAGGCGCGGTACCAGGGCCAGCCCTGCATCGAGCTGCAACCCCTGGAGGAGGACGCCGATGCGCAGCGGCTCGACCCGCGCGCGCTCAATGGCAGCAACCGGATTCGGCTCGCGGTGTTCGGACAGCCGCAGGAGCAGCAGGTGCTGCTGACCGCCGTGTTCGACAACCTGGGCAAGGGCGCCGCCGGCGCGGCGGTGCAGAACCTTGATCTGATGCTCGGGCTGCAGCCGATGCTCCACGGCTCAACGAATCCGTCGCGAATTCCCCTCCCACTCTGAGCAAAGGGGCATGCACACCCTGCCGAGCGCGGCGAGCAGGCCGCAGCCTTGCTGCCAGCCAGACCGAAGCGGGTACCGCGCCAGTCGGCCTGAACCGTGCGGCTCGGCGGCCCGGGCCTGCGGTTTCAGCGGGGCAGCCCGTCAATCGTCTGGATCAGCAGTTGCGCCAACCTGTCGCTGGCGGCCTGGGTGCGGTGCACGCCATCCGGGTTCAGGTCCTCGTCACCGCGAAAATCGGCGTCCCAGCCGGCGTGCGGTATGCCCTGTTGCGTGGCGATGTCGTGCATCACCGCGTTCAGGGCGTCCAGGTTGTCCGTCCATTCCACGGGAAAGCGCCCCAGCGGCATGCCGGGCAGGCCCGTGAACACGGGAGTGGAGCCGCATTCCCGGCTGATGCGCACGGCCTCCAGCAGGTCGGCCCGGTACTCGTCTGGCGGGACCAGGCCGAAGCCGTCATTGGCGCCCAGGGCGATGACCGTGACGCGGCTGTTGTGCGGCACGTCGGCAAACGTCAGCATGAGTTTTTGCAGCCGCAGGCCGTTGATGCACCTGTCATCCAGCGTCCACCAGGGGCGTGCCGCCTGGATGCGCTGCACCGGCGTGATGTCCACGCCGTAGCCGTTGAGAATGCTGTCGCCGTTGAGCTCGATGCTCAACGGGCAGCGATAGCCAAACAGCCGGCACAGCAGCTTTTGCAACCAATCCATATCGAACCTCCTGGGGAATGCGGGCATGGACGACACGGCATGTGTCGTTCACCCGATGATCCGCGAGGCTCCCTCGCCCGCAGGCACTCCGGGCGCCACGGCCTGGCGTGCAGTGCCCAGGCACATCATCTGAAGGGCGCCAGGGCCGCTATCCCACCATCTCCCGCACCCAGTCCGGCAACTCGATGGCCTTCTGCCTCGGGAAGTCCACCCAGATCACGGTGCCGCCACCGGCGGCGCAGATGACGCCGGGCTCGGAGATGCGTTCCATGGTTCCCCAGGTCTCGAAGGTGGTGCGGCCGGGGTCGCTGACGTACATCTTGAGCAGCACTTCGTCGGGATAGGCCAGCTGCTGGTGGAAGTTGCAGAACGCATTGACGATGACCGGCCCCTGCCCGCCCGGCGTAGGCGCCATGCCCGCTTCAACCATCCAGTCGATGCGGGCAGTCTCCAGATAGCGAAAGTACATGGCGTTGTTGACATGGCCCATGGCGTCCATGTCGCCCCAGCGCACTTTGAATCGCATCTCGTGAACGCATTTTTTATATTCTGGAATCTCTATGCGCATGCCTGCAGTCTCCTTGTTGTAGCGCCACCGCAAGGCCCCATGCCCCGCAGCCCCCGGTCACTGTGCAGCAGGGCGGATTCCCGCGCTGTCACCTATCAGCAACGACGGGGTCCACGCACGTCATAGAATCCACCGCATTGCGGCATTTGCGCTGCAGCCGAACGAACGTTCGGTCTGCCGAACATCCTGTTTTTTCAATATCCAAGCGAGACACCCCGATGACGAACGAAGAAATCCTGGCCCAGTACGGGCCGCGCGAAGCCATGGAATACGACGTGGTGGTGGTTGGCGGCGGCCCCGGCGGCCTGGCCACGGCCATCCGCCTCAAGCAGCTGGCGGCCGAAAAAGGCCAGGATGTCTCCGTCGTCGTGCTGGAAAAGGGCTCGGAGCCCGGTGCCCACATCCTCTCGGGCGCGATCATGGACCCGCGTGCGCTGACCGAGCTGATCCCTGACTGGAAGGAAAAGGGCGCGCCCCTGACCCAGCCCGTCACCGATGACGCCATGGTCTTCCTGGGCGAGAAATCCGCCCTGCGCACGCCCAACTTCCTGCTGCCGGCCTGCTTCCAGAACCATGGCAACTACATCGTTCGCCTGGGCTATGTGGTCAAGTGGCTGGGCGAGCAGGCCGAGGCACTGGGCGTTGAAATCTTCCCGGGCTTTGCTGCCGCCGAGGTGCTCTACAACGAGGACGGCTCGGTCAAGGGCGTGGCCACCGGCAACATGGGCATCGGCAAGGACGGCGAGCCCACGGGCGACTTCCAGCTGGGCATGGAGCTGCACGCCAAGTACACGATCTTTGCCGAAGGCTCACGCGGCCACCTGGGCAAGCAGATCATTGCCAAGTACCAGCTGGACGCCGGCAAGGACCCGCAAAGCTACGGCCTGGGCATCAAGGAGCTGTGGGAAATCGACCCGGCACGCCACAAGCCCGGCTTCGTGATGCACACGGCCGGCTGGCCCATGGACAGCAAGACCTACGGCGGCGCCTTCCTCTACCACCTGGACGACAACAAGGTCACGCTGGGCTTCATCACGGGCCTGGACTATGCCAACCCCTACCTGAGCCCCTTCGAGGAATTCCAGCGCTGGAAGACCCATCCCAACATCCGCTACTACCTGGAAGGCGACGAGTCCAAGGGCATCAAGCCGGCCAAACGCCTGGGCTACGGCGCGCGCGCCATCACGGCCGGCGGCCTGCTGTCCCTGCCCAAGTTCGTGTTCCCGGGCGGCGCGCTCGTGGGCTGCGACGCAGGTTTCCTGAACGTCAGCCGCATCAAGGGCAGCCATGCCGCCATCAAGACCGGCATGCTGGCCGCCGAGGCCGCCTATGACGCCATCGTCGCGGGCCGCCAGGGCGACGAGCTGGGCGCCTATGTAGAGGCCTTCGAGAACAGCTGGCTGTACGAAGAGCTGAACAAGTCGCGCAACTTCAAGGCCTGGTTCAAGAAGGGCCTGACCACAGCCACGCTGATGAACGGCATCGAGCAGTTCGTGCTCAAGGGCAACATCCCCTGGACGCTGCACCGCGACAAGCCCGACCACGCCTACCTGAAGCCTGCTGCCGAGTGCAAGCCCATCGACTACCCCAAGCCCGATGGCAAGCTGACCTTCGACCGCCTGTCCAGCGTCTTCATCAGCAACACCAACCACGCCGAAGACCAGCCCGCCCACCTGACGCTCAAGGACGCCTCGGTGCCCGTGGCCATCAACCTGGCCAAGTACGCAGGCCCCGAGCAGCGCTACTGCCCGGCCGGCGTCTACGAGTTCGTGGACGACACGGCCCAGGGCGGCAAGCGCCTGCAGATCAACGCCCAGAACTGCGTGCACTGCAAGACCTGCGACATCAAGGACCCCACGCAGAACATCGTCTGGGTCACGCCCGAAGGCGGCGGCGGGCCGAACTACGCGGGCATGTGATCCGCACGCCACACCGGCCCTCCTCTGAAGCCTGCCCAAGCCTGCTTGTGCAGGCTTTTTCTTTGAGCGCCGTCAAAGCCATGCAGGCCCAGAAAGCATAGAAGGCCATCCGAAAGGCGCTTGCACGCAATAAAAATGCACGACAAAGCCCAAAACAAGCCCCTGAAGACGCAAACCTGCACCGCCAAACCTGTTCAACACGCATGAAAAAGTTGCACCTAGGGCATTCCCCGCAGATTTCATGCCAATTTTTAGATACAAACCTATAGGTGAAAACCGGGTCGTCCAAACGCCAAGGCGTACAGGGCGGCTGCAGTAGACTTTGCCGCGAAGCGCCGCGACCGTCCTGTGCGGCCTTCTGCTGAGCAAACAGGAACAAACACAAGCACGTTGGAGATACACGTATGAAGCACTTGTCTTGGGCGCCCCTGGGCGCGCTGGCCCTGGCAATTTCCGCCATTGCGGGCGGCGCCCACGCCGCTGACGAGAAGTCGGTCGCAGTGACCGCCATCGTCGAGCACCCTGCACTCGACGCCGTGCGCGACGGCGTGCAGGCCGCGCTCAAGGAAGCTGGCTACGAAGCCGGCAAGAACCTCAAGTGGCAGTACCAAAGTGCCCAGGGCAACACCGGCACGGCCGCGCAGATCGCACGCAAGTTCGTGGGCGACAAGCCTGACGCCATCGTGGCCATCGCCACGCCCTCGGCCCAGGCCGTGGTCGCATCGACCAAGACCGTGCCCGTGGTGTTCTCCGCCGTGACCGACCCCGTGGCCGCCAAGCTGGTGCCCAGCTGGGAGCCGTCCAAGAACAACGTGACCGGCGTGTCCGACCTGCTGGCCCTGGACAAGCAGATGGATCTGGTCAAGCAGGTCGTGCCCAATGCCAAGCGCGTGGGCATGGTCTACAACCCCGGCGAGGCCAACTCCGCCGTGGTGGTCAAGGAACTCAAGGCCCTGCTGCCCAAGCTGGGCATGACCCTGGTGGAAGCCGCCGCACCCCGTTCCGTGGACGTCAGCAGCGCCGCGCGCAGCCTGGTCGGCAAGGTCGACGTGATCTATACCAACACCGACAACAACGTGGTCTCGGCCTACGAGTCGCTGGTCAAGGTCGGCCAGGACGCCAAGATCCCGCTGGTGGCCTCGGACACCGACTCCGTCAAGCGCGGCGCCGTGGCTGCCCTGGGCATCAACTACCGCGATCTGGGCGAGCAGACCGGCCGCATGGTCGTGCGCATCCTCAAGGGCGAAAAGCCCGGCGACATGAAGACCGAAGTCAGCACCAAGATGGAGCTGTTCGTGAATCCCGGCGCCGCCGAGAAGCAAGGCGTCAAGCTGTCCGACGCGCTGGTCAAGTCGGCCGCCCAGGTGATCAAGTAATACCCGGGGTTTGCCTGCCCGGGACCAACCCGGGCAGTGCGCCCACGGTGGCAGGCGCCATGGCAACATGGCCCTGCCCTTTTTTTAAGTCGTTTTCTGTCCCACGCGCCTGTCGCTCCTCCTATGTCTCTTTTCTCATTGCTCGGTGCCGTCGAGATCGGCCTGATCTTCAGCCTGGTGGCGCTGGGCGTCTTCATCTCGTTCAGACTGCTGCGCTTTCCCGACCTCACGGTGGACGGCAGCTTCCCGCTGGGCGGCGCCGTCTGCGCCATCCTGATTTCCACGGGCACCAATCCCTGGCTGGCCACGCTGGCCGGCACGGCCGCAGGCGCCGTCGCGGGCCTGATCACGGGCTGGCTCAATGTGCGCCTGAAGATCATGGATCTGCTGGCCTCCATCCTGATGATGATCGGCCTGTATTCGGTCAACCTGCGCATCATGGGCGGCCCCAACGTGCCGCTGATCAACGAGACCACGCTGTTCACCCTGCTGCAGCCAGACAGCGTGGCTGACTATGTGATGCGCCCGGTGATCCTGTTCGTGATCGTCGTGATCGCCAAGCTGGGCCTGGACTGGTTCTTCGCCACCGAGCGGGGCCTGGCCATCCGCGCCACGGGCTCCAACGCCCGCATGGCCCGTTCGCAGGGTGTGAACACCGGCGCCATGATCCTGCTGGGCATGGCGATCTCCAACGGCCTGGTCGGCCTGGCCGGCGCGCTGTTCGTGCAGACCCAGGGCGGCTCGGACATTTCCATGGGCATCGGCACCATCGTCATCGGCCTGGCTGCCGTGATCGTGGGCGAATCCATCCTGCCTTCGCGCCGCATCGTCTGGGCCACGCTGGCCGTGGTGGTGGGCGCCATCGTGTACCGCTTCTTCATTGCAGCGGCCCTCAACAGCGATTTCATCGGCCTCAAGGCCCAGGATCTGAACCTCGTCACCGCCCTGCTGGTGACCGTCGCCCTGGTGATCCCCCAACTGAAGCGCAAGTTTGCACAGCGCAAGTCCTGATCGCCGGAGAACCCTCATGCTGAGCGCACAACAACTCGAAATCACCTTCAACCCCGGCACGCCCATCGAAACGCGGGCGCTGCGCGGCATGTCGCTGGACATTCCCGACGGCCAGTTCGTCACCGTCATCGGCTCCAACGGCGCCGGCAAGTCCACCTTCCTGAACGCCGTCTCGGGCGACCTGTCCGTGGACAAGGGCCGCATCGAGATCGCCGGCCAGGACATGACGCGCCTGCCCGTGTGGGCACGTTCCGAGCGCGTGGCCCGCGTCTTCCAGGACCCCATGGCGGGCACCTGCGAGGACCTGACCATCGAGGAAAACATGGCCCTGGCCCAGCGCCGCGGCACCTTCCGCCGCCTGAGCCGCGCCGTCAAGGCCGAGATGCGCGACAACTTCCGCGAGCGCCTGTCCATCCTGGGCCTGGGCCTGGAAAACCGCCTGACCGACCGCATCGGCCTGCTCTCTGGCGGCCAGCGCCAGGCCGTGAGCCTGCTGATGGCGGCGCTGCAGCCTTCGCGCATCCTGCTGCTGGACGAGCACACCGCCGCGCTCGACCCGCGCACGGCCGACTTCGTGCTGCAGCTGACGGCGCGCATCGTCTCCGAGGCCAAGCTCACCACCATGATGGTCACCCACAGCATGCGCCAGGCGCTGGACGTGGGCGAGCGCACGGTGATGCTGCACCAGGGCCAGGTCGTGCTCGACGTCAGCGGCGAGGAGCGTGCGCGCATGGACGTGCCAGACCTGCTGCACATGTTCGAGAAGGTGCGCGGCGAAAAGCTGGCCGACGACGCGCTGCTGCTGGGCTGAGCGCTCCGCACTTCCGGGAACAAGGGGCGCTGCGGCGCCCCTTGTTCATGGGATGGCTACGGGCTGGCTAAACCCACACATCGTTGAGCGCCGTCCTCTCGCCGCCTTCCTCCCCGGTGTTCAGCACCCCGCGCGGCTCGATCAGCATGAGGCGGGCTTCCCGCTCGGCGCTGGGCCTGTGCTCCGTGCCTTTGGGGACCACGTACAGCTCGCCCTGACGCAGCAGCACATGGCCATCACGGAAGTCGATGCGCAGCTCGCCATCCAGCACCAGGAAGGCTTCATCCGTTTCGGCATGCGAGTGCCAGATGAACTCGCCCTGCACGCGCACGATCTTGAACTGGTAGTCGTTCATCTCGGCGACGACGCGGGGGCTCCACTGGCCGGTGAAGCGGCTGAATTTCTCGGGGAAGTTGATGGCCTCGCAGGGGCGGTTTCCAACGGGGAACGTCATGGGCAGACCTTATGAAAGCGTGTGAAGCCTCCATGCTAGGAAGCGCCATCCCTCCGGTCTTGCACGATCGTGCAGCTCAGGCCGCGCCAAGGCGCCTGAGCCAGCGTGCGGGCGGCACGCCATAGGCCATGGCGAACTGGCGCGCCATGTGGCTCTGATCGAAGAAGCCGGCCTGCAGTGCAGCATCGGCCACGCCCTGCCCCGCCAGCAGCAGGCGCCGCACGGTGTCCAGCCGGCGCATGGTCAGGTAGCGGTAGGGGCTGGTGCCGTAGAGCGCGCGGAAGTCACGGCACAGCCGCCAGCGGTCCAGGCCACTGGCCTGTGCCAGGGCATCCAGGGTCACGCCCTGCACCAGCGCGTCGTGGATGCAGGCGCGGGCGCGCTCCACGGCCCCCAGGTCGGGCAGGCGCCGGACGTTGCGGCGGCCCGCCACGGCGTCCAGCGCCCATGCCAGGTCGTAGATGGCGTCGTCGCGGGCCAGCGGCTCCAGGTCTTCATCCAGGCCCTGCAGCAGCGGCAGCAGCGCGGCCTTGAGCCGCGGATCGGCAGACAGCCCGCCCTCGACAAAGGGCAAGGGCCTGCCGCCCAGCACCTGCTGGATCAGGGCCGGCTCCACATAGACCATGCGGTAGCGAAAGCCTGCGTCGGTGCCCGCGTGGCCGTCATGCAATTCATCGGGATGCAGCACCATGGCACCGCCCGGCAGGCTGTGCCGCTGGCTGCGGCGGTAGGCAAAGCTTTGCACGCCGGACAGCGTCAGGCCCAGCGCGTAGGTGTCGTGCCTGTGGGGCGCATAGCCGTGCCCGCCGAAGTAGGCCTCGATGCGCTCCAGGCCTGCGCCCAGCTGCGAATGCCGGACCCAGTCGCTGGAGATGCTCGTTTCTGCCATGTGGGTTGGTGGTGAGGGGTGTGCAAAGCAGCCGCAGATGGTAACTGCGGGACAGTGACCTCAAGGCGAGCAGGCCGGCTGCTCCGCGCCCGGCACGGCCTGGCTTGCCGGTGCGCGGCGCATGCCCGCCGACACCACCCACCCCAGCAGCGCGATCAGTGCAGCACCCCATTCGGCCTGCTGCAGCCCCCGGGCGGTGGCCTCGCGCAGCGCATCGGGCGCCGTGATTCCGGCCAGCGGCGCGGTGGCCACCATGACCAGCAGGGCCAGCCCCAGCGCCGCGCCCACTTGCTGGGCCGTGGCCGCAATGCCCGAGGCCACGCCCTGCTGCGCAGCCGCCACGCCCTGGCCGGCCACCACCCACATGGCGGTCCAGCACGCGCCCTGGCCCAGGCTGAGCACCACGAAGCCGGGCACCAGCCAGACATAGCTGCCGCCCAGCGGCAGCGCCCAGGCCATGTAGGCCAGGCCGATGGTGCCTGCGGCCCAGCCCCCCATCAGCACGGCGCGCGGTGTGGAGCGGTGCAGCCAGTGTTCGGCCCAGCGGATGCCCAGCGTGCAGACCGCCGTGGGCAGCAAAAAGGCCATGCCGGCCTGCAGCGGGCTCCAGCCGAAGATCTGCTGGAAATACAGCGCCAGAAAGTAGTACTGCACACCAAAGCTGCTCATGAAGAGCATGGTCAGCAGCATGGCCGCGCGCAGGCTGGGCACGCGCAGCAGGGACAGCGGCATCAGCGGCGAGGCGATGCGGGCCTCGATGCGCCAGAACAGGGCCAGCGCCGCCATGGCCACGGCCAGCGTCCCCAGCGTGGCGGCGCTGGCAAAGCCCCATTCAGGGCCTTGCACCAGGGCCGTCACCAGCAGGCTGCTGCCCACGGTCACGCTCAGGCAGCCGGCCAGATCGAAGCCCTGGCCCGGCGCGGCGCGCCCGGTCTGGGCCGAGGGCGGCAGAAAGCGCAGCGCCACCATGGCACACGGCCAGGCCACGGGCACCAGCACCCACAGCACCCAGTTCCAGCCCAGCGTCTGCGTGAGCACGCCGCCCAGCAGCGCGCCGGCCGCCAGCCCGCCGGCCGACGCCATGCTCCACACGGCCAGGGCGCGGTTGCGCTCGGGCCCGGCCGCATACAAGGTGTTGATCAGCGACAGCGTGGCCGGAAACAGCAGCGCCCCGGCCACGCCCTGCCCTGCGCGGCCCAGCACCAGCTGCCAGGGCTGCGAGGCAAAGCCGCCGACCAGGGAGGCCAGGCCGAACAGCGCCATGCCCGCCACATACATGCGCCGCTTGCCCAGCAGGTCCGCGCAACGCCCGCCCAGCAGCAGGCAGCCGCCAAAGGCCACGCTGTAGGCACTGACCACCCATTGCAGATGGTGCGCGTCCATCTGCAGCTGCTGGCCCATGGCGTCGAGCGCAACGAAGACGATGGTGGCATCCAGCGCAATCAGCAGCTGGGACAGGGACAGCAGCGCCAGCGCGGCGCGCGGGTGGCGCAGGGCGCCGGGGTAATCGGTCATTGGCATGGCGCCGATCCTAATTAATGCACTTGTGAAGATAAACAGCAGATTTTCATTTTTCTTATGCAAAACTGCATTAATCGAATCTGGAGACATGCCATGGATCTCAACGCCGTGCACCTGCTCATCAAGGTGGCCGAAAGCCGCAGCTTCACCCAGGCCGCCACGCTGCTGGGCACCAGCCAGCCACGCATCTCGCGCGCCGTGGCCCAGCTGGAAAAGGACCTGGGCACGCGGCTGCTGCACCGCAATACGCGCAGCGTCTCGCTCACGCCTGATGGCTGTGCGCTGGTGGACCGCTGCGCCCCGCTGATCGCCGGACTGGAAGAGGCGCGCCAGCTGGTCAGCGACCGGCGCTGCGCGCCCAGCGGCGTGCTGCGCATGACGGCGCCGTCCATGCTGGGCCGCATCGTGCTGGTGCCGCTGCTGGGGCAGTTGCTGCGCGAGCATCCGCAGCTGCAGATCGACACCAGCTTCACCGACCGCATGGTGGACATGGTGGAAGAAGGTTTTGACGCCGCCGTGCGCATAGGCCCGCTGGCCGACAGCCGCATGATTGCCCGCGCCCTGCCGCCGCTGCGCTGGGTGACCGTGGCCTCGCCCGCCTACCTGGCGGCGCGCGGCACGCCGCAGACGCTGCAGGAGCTGGCGCAGCACAGCTGCATGGCCGTCTACAACCACTACCTGGGCCGGCGCGTGCCCTGGCAGTTCCTGGCCGGCAATGGCGAGATGCTGGACTGGCCTGCGCCACAGACCGTGACCTTCGACAGCGGCGACCCGCTGGTGGAAGGCTCGCTGGGCGGCCTGGGCGTGGCCCAGGTCATGGAGTTCGCGGTGCGCGAGCACCTGCAGGCGGGCCGGCTGGTGCGGCTGCTGCCCCAGCACGAGGGCCGCGCCCGCGAACTGTCCCTGGTCTACCCGCGCACGCGCCAGGCCTCGCCGCGCATCAAGGCACTGGCCCAGTTGCTGCTGGCGCAGACACAGTGGTAGGCAGGCAGGCGGGCCGCAGACGGCGTGGCGCCATGCACACAGTGGGATCGGATTCAGTTCCGCTTATGTGGGTGAAGGGGGATTAAACTCCTGCCTTTCCACGATGGCAGCGTTCTCGGACAATCACGCCTTTTCGTGGTGCATGCACCTTGATGGGGCCGCGACACAGCGGCTCTTTTGTTTTTCCTGTTTTGCATTCCTGCCCCCGCGCCGGCCAGCGGCCGCGCGGGATCTGATCCACCAATCGACACATCCATGGCAGCAGACAACTCCAAGAATGCCGCTCCCACCGCGCTCAGGCGCGAACTCAAGGCGCGGCATCTGTCCATGATCGCCATCGGCGGCTCCATCGGCACCGGCCTCTTCGTTGCCTCGGGCGCCACCATCTCGCAGGCCGGCCCCGGCGGCGCCCTGCTGGCCTACATGATCGTGGGCCTGATGGTCTACTTCCTCATGACCAGCCTCGGCGAAATGGCCGCGAACCTTCCCGTCTCGGGCTCGTTCGCCACCTACGGCGCGCGCTATGTGGACGAAGGCTTCGGCTTCGCGCTGGGCTGGAACTACTGGTACAACTGGGCCGTCACCATTGCCGTGGACCTGGTGGCCGCCCAGCTGGTCATGGCCTACTGGTTCCCCGACGGCAACGGCATGCTGTGGAGCGCCCTGTTCCTGGCCATCATGTTCGGCCTCAACGCCATCTCGGTCAAAGGCTTCGGCGAGGCCGAGTACTGGTTCGCCGCCATCAAGGTGACCACCGTCATCCTCTTCATCGGCGTGGGCGTGCTCATGATCCTGGGCATCGTGCGGGGCGGCGCGCCTGAAGGCGTCTGGGGCAACTTTGCCCTGTGGAGCCAGGGCGACGCGCCCTTTGCGGGCGGTTTCTCGGCGCTGATCGGCGTGGCCATGATCGTGGGCTTTTCCTTCCAGGGCACGGAGCTCATCGGCATTGCCGCCGGCGAATCCGAGAACCCCGCCAAGAACGTGCCCCGCGCCGTGCGCCAGGTGTTCTGGCGCATTTTGCTGTTCTACGTCTTCGCCATTCTGGTCATCAGCCTGCTGATCCCCTACACCGATCCGCACCTGCTCAAGAATGATCTGGGCGACATCAGCGTGAGCCCCTTCACCCTGGTCTTCGAACGCGCGGGCCTGCTGTCGGCCGCCGCCGTGATGAACGCCGTGGTGCTGACCTCGGTGCTGTCGGCCGGCAATTCGGGCATGTACGCCTCCACGCGCATGCTCTACACGCTGGCCTGCCAGCGCATGGCGCCGCGCATGTTCTCGTATGTCAACAAGCGCGGCGTGCCCACGCTGGCCCTGCTGGCCACCACCGTGGTGGCGGCGCTGTGCTTCCTGACCAACATCTTCAGCCCGCAGCTGGTCTACATCTGGCTGCTCAATCTGTCGGGCATGACGGGCTTCATCGCCTGGCTGGGCATTGCCATCAGCCACTACCGCTTTCGCAAGGGCTTCGAGGCCCAGGGCCTGGACCTGAACCAGCTGCCCTACCGCGCATCCTGGTTCCCGTTCGGCCCCATCTTCGCCTTCGTGCTGTGCATGGTGATCACCCTGGGCCAGAACTACGAGGCCTTCATGGCCGACCGCATCGACTGGACCGGCGTGGTCGCCACCTACATCGGCCTGCCGCTGTTCCTGCTGATCTGGGGCGGCTACCGCCTGGTCAAGGGCACGCACATCGTGAAGTACAAGGACATGCAGCTGGGTTCCAACGTCGACTGACGCCCGGCCCAGTCCCCATGAAAAACAGCCCGCAGATGCGGGCTGTTGGCTTTCAGGCCTCTGCCGACCATACGGCCAGTTCGTAGCCATCCGGATCGGTGAAGTGGAACCTGCGGCCACCCGGGAACGCGAACACCGCGCGGCTGATCACGGCCCCGGCCGCCTCCACGCGGCGCTGTGCCTCGGCCAGATCGTCGGCGTAGAGGATGACCAACGGGCCGCCGGGACGCACCTCCTCGCCGGTGGTGAAGCCGCCCGTCAGCCGGCCATCGCTGAACTCGGTGTAGCTCGGCCCGTAGTCGGTGAAGGTCCAGCCGAAGGCCTCGCCGTAGAACGCCTTGCTGCGTGCGATATCGGCCACGTTGAACTCGATGTTGTCGATCTGGTGGTTCTTGCCCCTGATGCCCATGTGATGCTCCATTGAATGCTGGTAAGCCGCCATCTTCGGCCACGCCGTGGCAGCGGTCTTGAACAAAACGGCCAGCCGGACTGCTCAATCCAGCAGCTGCGCCATGGCGGCGCTGGGCGTGATGCCGCACAGCGCCCTCACTTCGCGCGACAGATGCGCCTGGTCCGCATACCCGGCGTCCGCCGCCAGCGCCGCAAGACCTGCCTGCCGGTCCGACCGTGCCAGGGCCAGCAGGCGCTGAAAGCGCAGCACGCGCTCCAGGGTCTTGGGGCCGTAGCCAAACTGCGCGTGGCACAGGCGGCGCAGGCTGCGCTCCGGCATGTCCAGCTGCGCGCGCATGGCGGCCAGCACACCGGATTCATCCCGCCCGGCTGCAGCCGCCACATTGAACAGCTCCATGGCCTGCCGGTCCGGCGCCGGGGCGTCGCGGCCCATTTGCAACAGTCCATGGATGAACACGGCCTGCCCTGCGCCCGGCTGCGCATCGTTGATGCGTTGCACCCACTCCCGCGCGTGCGGCCCCAGCAGATCACCCAGTTCCACCGCCTGCCCCACGATCTCGTCCATGGGCAGGCCCAGCCAGGCGCTGGCCGCACCGGGGCCGAAGCGCGCCCCCCATACCTCGGACCCCGGCACCAGCGCAGGCCGCGCAGCCACCCTGTCAGGCCCCACGGCCAGCAGTTGCCCGCCTTTGCAGACGATGTCCACGCAGCCATCGGGCACCACGAGAAAGCCGCCGGCATAGTCCGGGGCCACGGTGCTGCTCCACAGGCACTGGAAGTGCGGCTGCAGGGCGGGCGGCGGGGAGTGTTCGCGGTAGGGGGCGGGCGGCGGCGCCTGGCCAGAGGGCATGGATTTCAGACCCCCAGCGGCAGGTCGGCCTTCTTCAGCGTGCGCAGCACAAAGCTGGACTGGCTGTGGCGTATGCCCTTGATCTTGTAGAGCTTCTCGCGCAGCAGGCGCTCGTAGTCACGCGTGTCCTTGACGACGACGCGCAGCAGGTAGTCGTACTCGCCCGAGACCAGATGCGCCTCCACCACCTCGGGAATGGTCGCCAGCATCTCGCCGAATTTCTCCAGCGTGTTGTCCGAATGGCTGTCCAGAGTGACCTGCACCAGCACCGTATCGCCCAGGCCCAGCGCCAGCGGGTTCAGGCGCACGGTATAGCCCTCGATCACCCCCGCCTCTTCCAGCTTCTTGATGCGCGCCCAGCAGGGCGAGGCGCTCAGACCCACGGCAGCGCCGATTTCCTGCAGGCTGGCGCGCGCGTTGGCCTGCAGGGCGGAAAGAATCTTTCTGTCGAGGATGTCCATGGCCAGCAATCTACTGCAAAACAGGCAGGCGCAGAATAATTTTCTGTAGCAACGCCTGTTTTGAAGAAATAAAGCAGCATTTTCTGAGACCAAACGCGCACACTTGTCTGCATGGGAGCACGCTTACCGGCGCAGCAAAACCATTCACCCAGCCCCGCCGACTACCGCCAGCGCCCGGATGCGTGATCCAGACCAGGAGCCCGTTACAGGCCGCCCCGCTTATCCGCAGCGGGGCGGCCTGTTGCATTGGGGCACCTGGCAGACGGCAGACAGCGCTTTCCCGCAATGGCCGCCGGTGCACAATGGCCCCCCGCAAGCCTGCACGGCGGACATATACGGGCGCACGCCACATCAACCAATCGGACCCTTGATCCACACGCAAGACAACCCCACCGAAGGCGGCCGGAAGCACTGGCAAACGGGTGCTGCAACGCAATGGCTGGTGCAGGCCCTGGCAGCCGCAGCGCTTCTGGCACTGCTCACCTGCTTGCTGCCCAACCCCCAGGCCGCCCAGGGCATTGCGGTCTTTCCCGGCAGGAGCATGGCGCCGGCCGCCATGCTGCTGTACGCGTACATGGGCTCGGCCCTGGCCATCACGCTGATGAGCCTGATCCTGTGGTGCTGGCTCAGGGAAAGGCTCTACATTCTTTGCGCCGCGCTCCTGGCAGCCGGCTTTGCCTACGCCGCCTTCCGTTACCGGCCCGAAGGCCTGTGGCTGCCCGGCGCCGACCAGCCCCAGCATGCACTTTCCATCGCCTACTGCAGCTTCTGTGTGGTGGCGACGGTGTTTTTCAGCCAATTGTTCGAGTTCCGCCGCCATTGGATCTGGGCTGCGCACCTCTTCAGCGTGGTGGCCTGGCTGAATGCCATCGCACTGGGCCTGGCACTGTTGGGGGGCTATCCGCAGATCTCGCGTGCCGTGGTGTTCACGGCCCTGGTGTCCACATCGTTCGGTGCGGTCTTCGTGCTGTACCTGCTGGTGGTTCGAAGGCAGTGGCAATACCTGCCGGGCGCGCTGGCGTTTGCGGTGCCTTCCGCCCTGGGCATCCTGAACCTGCTGAGAACCCAGGGCCTGCTGCCGGATGTTGCGCTGCCATCGGCCCAGATGCTGTGGTTTGCCGGGCGTGTTTCCGAGGCCATCCTGCTGGGAATGGCGGTGACCAACCGCACGCGGGTGGCGGAGCGTGCCCTGCGCAGTGAGCGGATGCAGGCCCTGTCACGCGCCCAGGCTGCCGAACGCGAGCTGGAGTCCAAGGTGCTGCAGCGCACCGCACAGCTGCAAACGGCCCAGCAGGCCTTGCAGACGGCCTTGCACAGCGAGCGGGAGATGCGGCTGGAGCAGCGCCAGTTCTTCAACATGATCAACCACGAGTTCCGCACCCCGCTCACCATCGTGGACGGCGCCGCGACCGAGCTGCAGACGTTCCCGACGACGGATGCGGACTCCCTCATCGAGCAGGCGTCCCAGATACGCAGGGCCTCGCGCCGGCTGATGACCCTGGTGGACACCTGCCTGATCAGCGACCGGCTGGACGCGGGCGCGTTCCGGCTGCAACTGGAGCAGACGCCATTGGATGAACTCCTGGAGGAGTCTGCAGAGCTCGTCGGCTGGTCCCGGCGGCATCGCCTGAAACTGGATCTGGAACACGGCCCGCAGCAATGGCAATGCGACCCTGTCCTGGTGCGCATAGCCATCTCCAACCTTGTCGGCAACGCCATCAAATATGCCAAGGCGGGCGACATCACCCTGGCCGCCCGCTGCGATGCGTCCGGTGACCTGCTGATTTCCGTCAGCGACCAGGGGCCGGGCCTTGCGCCCGAAGCGGCAGGACAGGTTTTCGAGCCCTATGAACGCGCAAGCGCCACCCGGCACGTCAACGGGCATGGTCTGGGCCTGTCCGTGGTCAGGCGCATCGCCAGGCTGCACGCAGGCGACGCGTTCTTCCAGCCGGCTGCCGGAGGCGGGGCCTGCTTTGTCATCCGGCTGGGCCGGTTCCTGCCCGGCACGGCAGATGCCCGCCAGGAACGCCCGCCAGCGGCAAGGCCGGCCGCCGTGCCGCCGGGCATGCCCGCCTGACGCGGGCAAGGCCGTGGCCTTCGCCCCTGAAGCAGGGCGTGCTCGCGGCGCTTAGGGGGCCGCCGCTGCACGGGCCGTCCCGCCCTGCACCACCAGCAGCACGCCACCCAGGATCAAGGCCACGCCGGCCAGGCGCGTCGCATTGACCGGCCGTGCACCCAGGCCCATCAGGCCGAAGTGGTCCACCAGCACCGAGACCACGATCTGCCCCGCCACCACGCAAACCAGGAAGCCGCCTGCGCCCAGCCTGGGCGTGACGGCGGCCGCGCTGGCCACATAGATGGCCCCCAGTACACCGCCTATCCATAGCCACCATGGCCCCGCTGCCGCCTGGGCCATGGCCGGAGCGGGCGCGCGCAGCACCCACAGTGTAGGCACCACGACCATGACGCTCACGACCAGCGAGACCAGCGCGCCCCACAGCGGGTGGCCCAGCAGGCGGCCCACCAGGGCATTGCTGGCGGCCTGGAATGGCAGGATGGCCCCCGCCAGCAGCGCCAGGGCCACGGGAGCAAGGGCGGTGAATGTGCTTTTACCTGTCATGCAGCAAGACCTTTCTTCTTCTGTCAATCGATGCCTGCATGCTCTCGCATCCAGCACGTTGATGGAAATCGTTTGTGTGCACGGTCTATATTCATGGCATGGATGAACTGCGCCGGATCGACCTCAACCTGCTGCTGGCCCTGCACGCCCTGCTGGCCGAAAAACATGTGACGCGCGCGGCCGTGCGCCTGCACAAGAGCCAGCCGGCCATGAGCCATTCGCTGGCGCAGCTGCGCGAGCATCTGGGCGACCCGTTGCTGGTGCGGCGCGGCGGCCGCATGGCGCTGACGGCACGCGCGCAAGGCCTGGTTCAACCGCTGGCGGATGCGCTGGGCAGCCTCAACGGCTTGCTGGCACAGGCGGAGTTCGACCCGGCCCACGCACGCGGACGGCTGCGGCTGGCGCTGTCGGACTACGCATCGCGCATCGTGCTGCCGCCGCTGATGCGGCATCTGCGCCAGCACGCACCCGGGCTGGACCTGGCCATCAGCCAGTCCACGCGCGAGGTGATGCTGGCCCAGCTGGCCGATGGCGAACTGGACCTGGCCCTGGGCCCCTTCCCCGACGCACCCGACCTGCCCGAGGGCATCGAGGTGCAGGATCTGTTCCAGGAGCAGTTCGTGAGCGTGGCCGACCAGGCCGTGCTGCCGGCACGCGGCGGGCTGTCACTGCAGGACTGGCTGCAGCGCCCGCACGTCATGCTGGCCATGCGGCCCGACGCCAGCGAGGAAATCGAACGGGCGCTTGCCGCCCAAGGCCTGAGCCGCCGCGTGGTGCTGGCCCTGCCCCACTGGAGCGCGGCGCTGGAGGTGCTGGCAGGCACCGACCTCGTGCTGACCGTGGGCAGCCGCGCCATTGGCGACCTGCGCCGCCACAAAACGCTGCGCCGTTTCGCTCCGCCGCTGGAGCTGCCCCGGTTTGCCTACCAGCAGGCCTGGCATGTGCGCAAGCAGGGGGATGCCATGCATCGGTGGCTGCGCAACTCGATGGCGCAGTGCTGTACTGCGCAGAAGTAAACGCAGGCCGCAGCCTCAGGCTGCCACCACCACCCTCAGCAACTGCTTCTGTATCTTCCCGCTGGCCGTCTTGGGCAGGGCCTCGCGGAAGTGGTAGCGGCGCGGGCGCTTGTAGGCGGCCAGGCGGTCGCCGTGGACCAGGAAGGCGTCCAGCGCCTCGGCCGTGGGCGTGGCGCCAGGCTTGGCGACCACGTGGGCGGCGACGATCTGGCCCCAGCGCTCATCAGCCTCGCCGATGACGGCGACTTCGAGCACATCGGCGTGCTCGACCAGGGCGTCTTCCACTTCGCGGGGATAGACGCTCTCGGCGCCCGAATTGATCATGTAGTCGATGCGGTCACGGATCCAGAGATAGCCATCGTCGTCGATGTGGCCCAGGTCGCCCGTGTGGTACCAGCCGTGCGCCAGCGCGCGGGTGTTGGCGTCAGGGCGGTTGAGGTAGCCGGCCATCATGCAGGGGCCGCGCACCAGGATCTCGCCCACCTCGCCTGGCAGGCAGGCCTCGGCCGGATCGGTGGGGGCGTTGTCTTCGCGCAGGCGCGCCACGATGAGGTCATGGCCCATGGAGGGCAGCCCCGCCGAGCCCGCGTGCGAAAGCTGCTCGCGCGGCAGGAGGATGGACATGCAGGGCCCCATCTCGGTGGTGCCGTAGACCTGGACCAGGTCGCTGCCGACCTTGCGCGTCCATTCGCGGATCAGGTGCGGCGCCATGGAGGCGCCGCCGTACTCCACCAGCCGCAGCGCGGGCGCCTGCTCGGGCGAGGCAATGGGGTCGGCCAGCAGCATGGTGACCATGGTGGGTGCCGCGAAGAAGAAGCTCACGCGCTCTTCGCGGATCAGGCGCCAGGCCTCGGCCACGTCGAAGCGGCGCAGCAGCACCTGGGTGGCCCCGGCCTGCAGGCGCGGCAAAAAGCTGGTGTGCAGCTCGGCCGTGTGATTGAGCGGCGCCATGGCCAGGCCCACGTCGTCGCGCGTGAACTGCATGGTCTGGTGCATGAGGGCGTTGTGCGCCAGCTTGCTGCGGTGCGTATGCAGCACGCCCTTGGGCCGGCCCGTGGTGCCGCTGGTGTACATGAGGATGCAGGGGTCGCTCTCGCGCACATGGGCCTGGGGCGGCGCGCTGCTGCGGCCCCTGGCCAGGGCGGACAGGCGCTGCGTGGCCCAGATCGGCAGCGGGTCGGCCGGGGCATCGTCGGCAAAGATCCAGTGCTCGATGCCCGTGCCAGTGCCGCCGCCTTCGGCCTTGAGCAGGGCCTGGGCGCGTGCGGCCACCTCGCCGCCCTCGTGCTCGAACACCAGGGCGCGCGCTGCGCCGTCCTTGAGGATGAAGGCCAGCTCCTGCGCCGCCAGCCGGTAGTTGATGGGGTTGAAGATGGCGCCCAGGCGCGCGGCCGCCAGCATGGTGAAGACAAAGGACGGCGTGTTGTAGAGAAAGGCCGCGACCACGTCGCCATGGCCTATGCCCAGTTCGGCCAGGCCGTGGGCGTGGCGGTTGACTTCGGCATCGAGCTGGGCGTAGGTCCAGGCGCGGCGCTCGCCGCCCTCCCACGCGACCAGGGCTTCCTTGTTCGGCAGGTAACGTGCCGGCCAGGCCAATGTGTCTCCCAGCGTCTGCTGCATGTGCGCTTCTTCCTTCTCGCTCACGAGATTTCATATATCGATGCATCTCAATGTAGGAGATTTTTTAGACAGTTATGCAATTTGCAAATGCATCCATGCAGGCAAGCGCATGGAACGGCAGTCGGCCCGCGGAAATCCCGAAGCCGCGCGGACGCTGGCCGCAGCTAGAATGCGCCGGTCAGGAGAGAGTGCCCGCCCGGCCGCAATGGTCACAGGCAGCGGCACCGCCGAAGGCGCAGGGTTCGCCCCGAACGCTCAGGCAAAAGGACTGGCACCGCCTGCCGCCACGGCCGCAGGCGTTCCTAGCTGGAGAGAGATGCAGGGCACGGCGGTGTGCCCCATCCACCGAAGGAGCAAGCCCCACGCATGGAAGGTGCGGGTGAATCTCTCAGGTAAAGCGGACAGCAGGGCAGGACATCCCGGGATTCCGGGATGGCGTTGTGCCTTGCCCCTTGCCGAAAAGAGAGTCCCTCCTTGACCGCCGCCTCCACCACCGATCTGCTCAAGACCCCGCTGTTCGACCTGCACCAGGAACTGGGCGCGCGCATGGTGCCGTTTGCCGGCTACTCCATGCCCGTGCAATACCCGCAGGGGCTGATGGCCGAGCATCTGCACACGCGTGAGGCGGCAGGCCTGTTCGATGTCTCGCACATGGGCCAGATCAGCCTGCGCGGCCCGGATGCCGGCGCGGCGCTGGAATCGCTGCTGCCCATGGACGTGCTGGGCCTGGGCGAACACCGCCAGCGCTACGGCCTGCTGCTCAACGACGCGGGCGGCATCCTGGACGACCTGATGTTCGTGCGCCGCGAGGACGACCTGTTCCTGATCGTCAACGGCGCCTGCAAGCACGAAGACCTGGCGCACATCCAGGCCCGCATCGGCCAGCGCTGTGAAATCGAGCCCCAGTTCGACCGGGGCCTGCTGGCGCTGCAGGGCCCGCAGGCAGCAGCCGCCATGGAGCGCCTGCTGCCCGACACGGCCGGGCTGGTGTTCATGACGGGCGGCTACTTCGATTGGGAAGGCGCCGAGCTGTACATCACGCGCAGCGGCTATACCGGCGAGGACGGCTTCGAGATCTCCTTGCCCGCCAGCCACGCCGAGGCCTTTGCCTGTGCCCTGCTGGCCCAGCCCGAAGTCAGGCCCGTGGGCCTGGGCGCGCGCAATTCGCTGCGCCTGGAAGCCGGCCTGTGCCTGTACGGCAACGATCTGGACACGACCACCACCCCGACCGAGGCCGCCCTGAACTGGGCCGTGCAGAAGGTCCGCCGCATCGGTGGCGAGCGCGAAGGCGGCTTTCCCGGCGCGGCCACCGTGCTGGCCCAGCTGCAGTCGCCCGAGCTGCTCACGCGCAAGCGCGTGGGCCTGGTGGCCCTGGAGCGCGTACCCGTGCGCGAAGGCACGGAGCTGCTGGATGCCAGCGGCCGCAAGGTCGGCCAGGTCACCAGCGGCCTGCTGTCGCCCACGCTGAACCAGCCCGTGGCACTGGCCTATGTGGAGCCGGGCAGCGCCGCGATCGGCACCACGCTGCAGGCCATGGTGCGCGGCAAGGCCGTGCCCATGCAGGTGCAGGCCACGCCCTTCGTGGCGCCCCGCTATCACCGCGGTTGAGGACAGCCTGCGCGCTTGGCGTGGATCGAGTTCAGCGGATTCGTTTTTCCTGCCATCGCATGCCGCTACAGTGCGCACTGACCTTTCTCAAACCGCCTTTCACAGGTTTCTTTTTCAGTTTCTATCGGAGCAAGCCATGAGCATCCAGTATTCCAAGGACCACGAATGGATCAACGCCGCCAACCCTGACGCGGCCATCGTCGGCATCACCCTCCACGCGCAGGATGCGCTGGGCGACGTGGTGTTCGTCGATCTGCCCGCCGTGGGCACCAGCTTCAACCAGGGCGATGTGGCCGGCGTGGTCGAGTCCGTCAAGGCCGCCGCCGATGTCTACATGCCCGTCAGCGGCGAGATCGTCGAAGTCAACGAAGCCCTGCGCGACGACCCCTCCCTGGCCAACAGCGACCCGCTGGGCGAAGGCTGGTTCTTCAAGGTCAAGCTCAGCGACGCAGGCCAGCTGGCCGCGCTGCTCGACGAAGCTGCCTACACGGCCTTCGCACAGAGCAACTGACGCCACTTTCCGGCCAGGACGGGCGCCAGGGCCCGCCCTGGCGCTTTTCAGCTTTTGAGACAGGTCCCTCCATGCTGATGTCCTCCACCCAGCCCCTTGCCGCCCTCGAGAACGCCACCGAATTCGTGGCCCGCCATATCGGCATTGCGCCCGAAGACGAGGCCCACATGCTCAGCGCCATTGGCGCGGCATCGCGCGATGCGCTGATCGACGCCATCGTCCCGCCCTCCATCCGGCGCCACCAGCCCATGGCGCTGCCGCCAGCGGCCACCGAGGCCCAGGCGTTGGCCGAACTCAAGACACTTGCCGGCCGCAACCAGCTGCTCAAAAGTTTCATCGGCCAGGGCTACTACGGCACGCACACGCCCGGCGTCATCCTGCGCAACATTCTCGAGAACCCCGCCTGGTACACGGCCTACACGCCCTACCAGGCCGAGATCTCGCAAGGCCGCATGGAGGCCCTGGTCAACTTCCAGACCATGGTCTGCGACCTGACGGCCATGCCGATTGCCAACGCCTCCATGCTGGACGAGGCCACGGCGGCCGCCGAGGCCATGACGCTGGCCAAGCGCTCCGTCAAGAACAAGAGCAACCGTTTCGTGGTGGCGGGCGATGCCCACCCCCAGACCATCGAGGTCATCCAGACGCGCGCCGCGCCGCTGGGCATCGAGGTGCTGCTGGCCAACTCGCTGGAGGAATGGAACCAGCTGATGGAGGGCGACTACTTCGCCGTGCTGGCCCAGTACCCCGCCACCAGCGGCCGCATCGACGATCTGCGTGCCGACGTGGACAAGGCCCATGCAAAGCAGGCCGCCTTCATCGTGGCCACCGACCTGCTGGCGCTGACCCTGATCACGCCGCCCGGCGAATGGGGTGCCGACATCGTGGTGGGCACCACCCAGCGCTTTGGCATGCCCATGGGCGCGGGCGGCCCGCATGCCGCCTTCATGGCCTGCCGCGACGAGTTCAAGCGCTCCCTGCCCGGCCGCCTGGTCGGCGTGAGCGTGGACGTGCACGGCAAGCCCGCCTACCGCCTGGCACTGCAGACGCGCGAGCAGCACATCCGCCGCGAGAAGGCCACCTCCAACATCTGCACGGCCCAGGTGCTGCCCGCCGTCGTGGCCAGCATGTACGCCGTCTACCACGGCCCCGAGGGCCTGGAGCGCATCGCCCGCCGCGTGGCCTCGTACACGGCCATCCTGGCGCGCGGCCTGGCCGAGCTGGGCGCGCCGCTGCGCGAGGTGCCCAGCTTCGACACGCTGAGCCTGCACACGGGTGCGGCCACCCAGGCCATCGTGGAGCGTGCGGTGTCCATGGGCGCCAACCTGCGCGTGTATTTCAAGGAATACCTGTGCATCTCGCTGGACGAGACCACCACGCGCGCCGATGTCGAGCTGCTGTGGAAGATCTTCGCCCGGGACGGCCAGGCCCTGCCCAGCTTCGCCGCCTTCGAAAAGGGCGTGGAGCCGCTGATCCCTGACAGCCTGCGCCGCAGCAGCGACTTCCTCACGCACCCGGTGTTCAACACCCACCGCTCCGAGACCGCCATGCTGCGCTACATCCGCCAGCTGTCGGACAAGGACCTGGCGCTGGACCGCAGCATGATCCCGCTGGGCTCCTGCACCATGAAGCTCAACGCCACCAGCGAGATGATTCCCATCACCTGGCCCGAGTTCGCCCAGGTGCACCCCTTTGCCCCGGCCGACCAGCAGCAAGGCTATGCGGAACTGGACAAGCAGCTGCGCGACTGGCTGTGCCAGGCCACGGGCTACGCCGGCATCAGCCTGCAGCCCAATGCCGGCAGCCAGGGCGAGTACGCGGGCCTGCTGGCCATCAAGGGCTGGCATGCGAGCCGGGGCCAGTCGCACCGCAACGTCTGCCTGATTCCCAGCAGCGCCCACGGCACCAACCCCGCCAGCGCGCAGATGGTGGGCATGCAGGTGGTGGTCACCGCCTGCGACGCCAACGGCAACGTCGACATGGCGGACCTGGCGGCCAAGTGCGAGCAGCACAGTGCCAACCTGGCCTGCATCATGATCACCTACCCCAGCACGCACGGCGTGTTCGAGACCCAGGTCAAGGAGCTGTGCAAGCTGGTGCATGACCACGGCGGGCGCGTCTACGTGGACGGCGCCAACATGAACGCCCTGGTGGGCCTGGCCGCGCCGGGCAGCTTCGGCGGCGATGTCAGCCATCTGAACCTGCACAAGACCTTCTGCATTCCGCACGGCGGCGGCGGCCCGGGCGTGGGCCCCGTCTGCGTGGTCGAGGACCTCGTCCCCTTCCTGCCCGGCCATGCCACGGCGGGCCTTGCGGGCGGCACGGGTGCCATCAGCGCCGCACCGCTGGGCAATGCGGCCGTGCTGCCCATCAGCTGGATGTACATCCGCATGATGGGTGCCCAGGGCCTGACCCTGGCCACCGAGACCGCCATCCTCAGCGCCAACTACATCAGCGCCCGGCTGCGCGACCACTACCCCACGCTGTACGCGGGCGAGCACGGCCATGTGGCGCACGAGTGCATCCTGGACCTGCGCCAGTTCAAGGAAAGCACGGGCATCATGGCCGAGGACGTGGCCAAGCGGCTGATCGACTACGGCTTCCATGCGCCCACGCTGTCCTTCCCCGTGCCCAACACGCTGATGGTGGAGCCCACCGAAAGCGAAAGCCTGTACGAGCTGGACCGCTTCGTGGACGCGATGATCGCCATCCGCGAGGAAATCCGCGCCATCGAGCAGGGCCGCCTGCCCCAGGACGACAACCCGCTCAAGAACGCGCCGCACACGGCCGAGACGCTGCTGGCCTCGGAATGGGCCCACCCCTATAGCCGCGAGGCCGCTGCCTACCCGGTGGCTGCCCTGCGCCAGTCCAAGTACTGGTGCCCGGTGGGCCGCGTGGACAACGTCTACGGCGACCGCAACCTGTACTGCAGCTGCATCCCCGTGGACGCTTACCTGAGCTGAAGCACCTGCCACCGAAAGGGGCGCTTGTGGCGCCCCGCCTGGCGCGCGTACACTGCGGCCCTGCCCGCGCCGGGCTCCGGTAATCTGCCGGACGCCGGGCGCGGGCCACCAGGATTTGTGCGGCATGTGCCGCTTTCCCCAGCGCCAGCCCGCGATGAGCAGCCCAGACCATTCCGATCCGCCTCGCGACGACGAGCACCTGCCCCTGCATGCGCTGCTGGCGCCCGGCGCCGACCTGCCCCCCGTCGAACGCTTCCCCCTCTTCCAGCCCGAAGACGACCCGCTGCAGGCCCTGGTGGCCGAGCTGCGCAACTACCAGCGCGAACTGGAAATCCAGAACCGCGTGCTGGACTACAGCCAGGCCGTGGCCGAAAGCGCCTCCGAGCGCTTCGAGGCCCTGTTCGCCAGCATTCCCCTGCCCCTGCTGGTGGTGGACGAGCACGACATGGTGGTGCAGGCCAACGCCATGGCGCACAGCGCCTTCCAGCCCTCCGAGCATGACCGGCTGCTGGTCAATTTCGCGCCCTTCGTGCACCCGGACGACGCCGAGCGCGTGCGCGAGACCTTCTCCGCCGCACGCGAGCTGGGCCGCACCGAGGCCCACGAGGTCTGCTTCGAGATCACCGAGCAGCACCAGCTGCGCGCCGACCTGCACGTGGCCTGCATCGCCATCCCCCAGCAAAGCGGCCCGCCCATTGCCCAGTACCTGTGCGCCGTGGTGGACCAGGGCCCGCTGTTGGCCGAGCGCCTGGCGCTGCAGCAGCGCAACCACCAGCTGTTCCTGAGCGAGCGGCGGCTGGAATCGGTCATCAACTCGGCGCTGGACGCCATCATCTGCCTGGACTCGGACCAGCGCATCACCGTCTTCAATCCCACGGCCGCCGCCCTGTTCCTGTGCCCGCCGCACGACGCGCTGGGCAGCCCGCTGGAGCGTTTCCTGCCCGATGCGGCACAGGCCCTGTCCTTTGCACCGCTGACCACGCAGGCCGTGCTGGGCGAGATGACGGCGCGCACGGCCAGCGGCCGCGAGATTCCGGTCGAGGTCAGTGTCTCCTTCGAGCACCACAGCGGCGGCGAGACCACCACCGTGTTCGCGCGCGACCTCACCAGCCGCAAGAAGGCCGAGGCCCAGCGCAACGAGCTGGAAGACCAGCTGCGCGAATCGCACAAGATGCAGGCCCTGGGCACCATGGCCGGCGGCATTGCGCACGACTTCAACAACATCGTGGGCGCCATCCTGGGCAACGTGGAGCTGGCCAAGGCCGACTGCGGCGGCAATGCCGCAGCCATCGAAAGCCTGCAGGAGATCGAAAAGGCCGGCCGCCGCGCGCGCGACCTGGTGCGCCAGATCCTGACCTTCAGCCGCAACGAGCCGCCCCAGCGCAAGCCCGTTCAGGCGCGCGAAGTCATGGGCGACACGGCGCGGCTGCTGCGCGTGACCCTGCCGCCCGCCGTGGAGCTGCAGGTGCATGTGCCGCCGCAGCTGCCCCCCATGCTGGCCGACGCCATGCAGGTGGAGCAGGCCCTGTTCAACCTGTGCACCAACGCCATGCACGCCCTGGGTGAGCGGCGCGGCCTGATCCAGATGGACGCCGACCTGGTGCGCCCCGACCAGCGCCTGTGTGAGCGCCTGGGCCTGCCACCCGTCAGCTACGTGGCGCTGTCGGTGCAGGACAACGGCCCCGGCATGGATGCGCGCACACTGCAGCGCATCTTCGAGCCCTTCTTCACCACCAAGCCCGTGGGCCAGGGAACGGGCCTGGGCCTGCCCGTGGTGCACGGCGTCATGCGCAACCACGGCGGCGCCGTGGACGTGTACAGCATTCCAGGGCAAGGCAGCCGCTTCACGCTGTACTTTCCCCCGGCCGACGCCCTGGCGCCCGCCGAGTACGCACCAGCCCAGGCGCCCGTGGCCGAAACGCCGCCCAGCCTGCCGGAGCCGCTGGCAGCCGCAGAAACCCCGACCGGCCCGCAGTTCGCCCTGCTGCCCGACCCGCAGGCCGCACAGCAGCATGTGATGTACGTGGACGACGACCAGGCCCTGGTCTTCCTCGTGCAGCGCCTGCTGCGCCGTCGCGGCTACCAGGTCAGCGGCTTCACCGATCCGCACGAGGCCACCGAGGCGCTGCGCGCCGCCCCCCAGGACTACGACCTGCTGGTCACCGACTACAACATGCCCGGCTACAGCGGCATCGACCTGGTGTACGAGGCGCTGTCCATCCAGCCCCTGCTGCCCATCGCCCTGGCCTCGGGCTACATCACCGCCGAGATCGAGCAGGCCGCCATGGCCGCTGGCGCCCGGGCCCTGGTGCACAAGCCCAATGACGTGGAGGAGCTGTGCGCCACCGTGCACAGGCTCCTGAATGAGCGGTGAGCGGCTCAAGCGCTGAACGGCTGCAGGAGTGCATCGGTGCTGGTACTGCTGCCGATGCAGATACCGATGCAGGTGTCTCCTGCCTGTACGAGGACGCCGAGCTGCTGGTGCTGGACAAGCCCTCCGGCCTGCTGTGCGTGCCCGGGCGCGGCCCCGACAAGCAGGACTGCCTGAGCGGCCGCGCCTTGCAGCGCTGGTCCGATGCGCTGGTCGTGCACCGGCTGGACCAGGCCACCTCGGGCCTGGTGGTCATGGCGCGCAGCCTGGCCAGCCAGCGCCTCCTGAGCGAAGCCTTTGCGCAGCGACGCGTGCACAAGCGCTATGTGGCCGTGGTCGCCGGCCGCCCTGCCGTGCAGCAGGCCGACGCCTGGCAAAGCATCGACCTGCCGATAGCCGCCGACTGGGAGCGGCGCCCCTTGCGCATCATCGACGCCCTGCAGGGCAAGCCCAGCCAGACCCTGTGGCGCGCCATGCCCGCAGCCACCGAAGGCCAGGGCACACCCACCACGCGGGTGCAGCTGCAGCCCGTGACGGGCCGCACCCACCAGTTGCGCGTGCACATGGCGGCGCTGGGCCATGCCATCCTGGGCGATGCGCTCTATGCCGATGCCGCCGTGCAGGCCCTGTCGCCGCGCCTGCTGCTGCATGCGCACCAGCTGGAGCTGGCCCATCCCCTGTCGGGCCAAACGCTGCGTTTCGAATCCGCCGTGCCGTTTTGATCCACCGCAGAAACACGCAAACCGGCGCCCTCTGGCGCGTTGCTGCAATGCAACATTCCGTGTACGTGTTTCCCCTTCTTGCAGTCGGTCATATTGGTTTCATGCAGCACCGTCTGGGTGCACCGTCGGCATCAGGCGTTTTCGTCGCCCAAAACCGGCGTTGACAAGCGGCCTGCGATGGCATCCAGCCCTTAGCGAAAAGCCTGCATGCGCGCCAGCCCCGGGATACCCTGTTGCCATTGGTAACCAGGAGATTAATCTGTGCTTCTTTGCGCGGATCGCCCCTACAGGAGCCACCGCGTTTTTCAGAACGCTTTACCCAAAGTTGAAGGAAGTACTCATGAGCATTCCGTTCCGCATGCACACCGTCGTCGCCGCCCTGGGTTTGGCTGGTGCCGCCTTGTTCTCCACAGCGCATGCGCAAATCAAGATCGCCATGGTGGTTCCCACCACCGGCCCGCTGACGCAGTACGGCGACATGGTCAAGGAAGGCGTGAACACCGCCGTGGAAATGGCCAATGCGGCTGGCGGCGTCAATGGCAAGAAGATCGAGCTGGTGTCCGTCGATGACGCCTGCGAACCCAAGCAAGGTCCCGTGGCCGCCAACCGTGTGGTCAACGCCAAGATCGGCTACGTGATCGGCCCCGTCTGCTCGGGCGCATCGATTGCCGCCGCCCCGATCTACAACAACGAAGGCGTGGTCGTCGTGACCCCCTCGGCCACCTCCCCGGCCCTGACCGACGGCAAGAACTACCACTTCATCTTCCGCACCATCGGCCGCGATGACCAGCAGGGCCCGGCCGCCGCCAAGTTCATCCTGGACAAGGCCAAACCCAAGAAGGTTGCCGTGCTGCACGACAAGCAGTCGTATGGCCAGGGCATTGCCTCCTCCGTGCGCGACGACCTGAAGAAGGCCGGCGTGGAAGTGGCCCTGTTCGAAGGCATCAACGCCGGCGACAGCGACTACTCCGCCGTCATCACCAAGCTCAAGAGCGCCGGTGTGGACTTCATCTACTACGGTGGCTACCACCCTGAAATGGGCCTGCTGCTGCGCCAGGCTTCCGAGCAGGGCCTGAAGGTCCGCATGATGGGCCCCGAAGGCGTGGGCAACCCCGAAGTCAACGCCATCGCCGGCAACGCCGTCGAAGGCATGCTGGTGACCCTGCCTGCAGACTTCTCGGCCAACCCCAAGAACGCCGCCGTGGTCAAGGCCTTCAAGGACAAGAAGCGCAATCCTTCGGGCGCCTTCCAGCTGACCGCCTTTGCCGCCACGCAAGTGCTGCTGGACAGCATCAAGGCCGTGGGCGACAGCCCCGCCAAGGTGGCTGACCACCTGCACAAGTCCAACTTCGAGACCGTTCTGGGCTCGGTGGGCTGGAACAAGCAGGGCGACCTGAAGTCCTTCGACTTCCAGGTGTTCGAATGGCACAAGGACGGCAGCAAGTCGGTCGCTGCCAAGTAATCCCCCTCGTTGACTGGCCGGGGCACGCTTGCGCGTGTCCCGGTTGTCTGCATCCTGGCCTTTTAGGCCTTTTCCTGTTTTGGGGCGGCATTACACCATGTCAGAACTCTTACCTCAGCTGATACAGCAGCTGTTCAACGGACTGTCCCTGGGCGCCATCTATGCCCTGATCGCCATCGGCTACACAATGGTCTACGGCATCATCGGGATGATCAACTTCGCCCACGGCGACATCTACATGATCGGCGCCTACATCGGCCTGGTCACGCTGTCGGCCATAGGCACGACAAGCGGCCTGCCCGTGTGGGCCATCATCGGCCTGATGCTGGTGGTGTCGGTCTTCGTCACCGGCGTCTACGGCCTGGTGGTGGAACAGGTGGCCTACAAGCCGCTGCGCCGCAGCCCGCGCCTGGTGGCCCTGATCTCGGCCATCGGCATGTCCATCTTCCTGCAGAACTGGGTGGCCCTGGGCCAGGGCGCGCGCGACATGGCCGTGCCCTCGCTGCTGCCGGGCGCGCTGCGCTTCGGCGCCGAAGGTGGCTTCGAGATCTATGTGCCCTACTCGCGCATCCTGATCATCGTGGTCGCCATCGTGCTCATGGTGCTGCTGACGCTGTACATCCGCCATTCCCGCATGGGCCGCGCCTCGCGCGCCTGCGCCCAGGACATGCACATGGCCAGCCTGCTGGGCATCGACACCAACCGCGTGATCTCGTTCACCTTCGTGCTGGGCGCCATGCTGGCGGCCGTGGGCGGCGTGCTGATCGCGCTGGCCGTGGGCAAGCTCAACCCGTTCATCGGCTTTCTGGCCGGCATCAAGGCCTTCACGGCGGCGGTGCTGGGCGGCATCGGCTCCATCCCCGGCGCCATGCTGGGCGGCGTGCTGCTGGGCGTGGCCGAGACCTTTGCGGCAGCCTACATCTCGTCCGAGTACAAGGACATCGTGGCCTTCGGCCTGCTGGTGCTGATCCTGCTGTTCCGCCCCACGGGCCTGCTGGGCAAGCCTGAAGTGGAGAAGGTCTGATGAAAGCCAAACCCACCTTGAACCTGCGCGACGCCCTGATCGCCACGGTGATGACCGCCGTGGTCGTCACGCCCATCTTCGGCCTGCACCTGGAGCGCGCCGGCACCCGCACCATCATCAACCCCGACTGGACGGTGGTGGCCTGGGCCTGCGCCCTGGTCTTCCTGGTGCAGCTGCTGCGCCCGCTGATCGCGGCGAAGATGCCCAAGGTCTCGCTGCCCTCGCTGCCACACGCACGCCCCAGCCACCGCAACGGCCTGATCCTGGCCGCCCTGCTGATCGCCGTGTCCTGGCCCTTCTTCGCGGGCCGCAACGCGGTGGACATCGCCACGCTGGCCATGATCTACGTGATGCTGGGCCTGGGCCTGAACATCGTCGTGGGCTTTGCCGGCCTGCTGGACCTGGGCTTCGTGGGCTTCTACGCCGTGGGCGCCTACACCTATGCGCTGCTGTTCCACTGGGCCGGCTGGTCCTTCTGGGAAGCGCTGCCGCTGGCCGGCGCCGCTGCCGCGATGTTCGGCTTCGTGCTCGGCTTTCCGGTGCTGCGGCTGCGCGGTGACTACCTGGCCATCGTGACGCTGGGCTTCGGCGAGATCATCCGCCTGATGCTGGTCAACCTGACCAGCATCACGGGCGGGCCGGACGGCATCTCCAGCATCCCCAAGCCCACGGTGCTGGGCCTGGAGATGACGCGCAACCCTTCCACCGAGGGCGGCACGACCTTCCACCAGTTCCTGGGGCTGGAGTTCAGCTCGCTGCACATGGTGATCTTCCTGTACCTGATGGCGCTGCTGCTGGCCGTGGTCACGCTGTGCATCTCCAACCGCCTGGTGCGCATGCCCATAGGCCGCGCCTGGGAGGCGCTGCGCGAGGACGAGATCGCCTGCCGCTCCCTGGGCCTGAACCCCATGAAGATCAAGCTGTCCGCCTTCACGCTGGGCGCCATGTTCGCCGGCCTGGGCGGCGCCTTCTTCGCGGCGCGCCAGGGCATCGTCAACCCCGAATCGTTCACCTTCATCGAATCGGCGCTGATCCTGTCCATCGTGGTGCTGGGCGGCATGGGCTCGCAGCTGGGCGTGATCATCGCAGCCATCTTGCTGACGGTGCTGCCCGAGCTGGCGCGCGAGTTCTCCGAGTACCGCATGCTGATCTTCGGCCTGGTGATGGTGCTGATGATGATCTGGCGCCCGCAGGGCCTGCTGCCCATGCGCCGCCACCATGTGGAGGTGCGCTCATGAGGCATGCCGACACCATGATTTTTGGGACAACAGAAAGCAGCAAGGGCCGGCAATGAGCGAGTATTTGCTAGAAGTCAAAGACCTGTGCATGCGCTTCGGCGGCCTGCTGGCCGTGGACCATGTGGGCTTCAACGTGCGCCCGCAGGAAGTGTTTGCCATCATCGGCCCCAACGGCGCCGGCAAGACCACGGTGTTCAACTGCATCAGCGGTTTCTACCAGCCCAGCAGCGGCTCCGTCACGCTGGACGGCAGCGCCATCGAGGGCCGCAGCAGCCACCACGTGGCCAACCACGGCGTGGTGCGCACCTTCCAGAACGTGCGGCTGTTCAAGTCCATGACGGTGCTGGAAAACCTGCTGGTGGCACAGCACCGCAGCTCGGGCGTCAACCTGCTGTCGGGCCTGTTCAACACGGCAAGCTACCGCCGCAGCGAAGAGGAAAAGATCGAGAGCGCCCTGCACTGGCTGGACGTCATGGGCCTGCGCGAGTTCGTCAACCGCGAGGCCGGCAACCTGGCCTACGGCCACCAGCGCCGCCTGGAGATCGCGCGCTGCATGATCACCAAGCCGCGCGTGCTCATGCTCGACGAACCCGCCGCGGGCCTGAACCCGCAGGAGAAGAAGGACCTGCAGGGCCTGATCGACCAGCTGCGGCGCCAGTACGGCATTGCCGTGCTGCTGATCGAGCACGACATGGGCCTGGTCATGGGCGTGTCCGAGCGCATCCTCGTCATGGAGTACGGTAAGCCCATCGCCATGGGCCTGCCGGACGCCATCCGCAACGATGAACGGGTCATCAAGGCCTACCTGGGAGAAGCCTGATGCCTGCCATGCTGCAACTGGAGAACATCTCCACCCACTACGGCGCCATCTGCGCGGTCGACAGCGTGAGCCTGCACGTCAACCAGGGCGAGATCGTCTCGCTGATCGGCTCCAACGGTGCCGGCAAGACCTCGCTGCTGATGACGGTGTGCGGCAACCCGCGCGCCAGTTCGGGCCGCATCTCGTTCGAGGGCGAGGACATCACCCAGCTGCCCTCGCACCACATCATGCGCAAGGGCATTGCGGTCTCGCCCGAGGGACGGCGCATCTTCTCGGACCTCACGGTCACGGACAACCTGAAGATGGGCGGATTCTTCCTGGACAAGCCGCAGATCGAGGCCGGCATCGAACATGTGTTCGGCCTCTTCCCGCGCCTGCGTGAGCGCGCCCACCAGCGCGCCGGCACCATGTCGGGCGGCGAGCAGCAGATGCTGGCCATCGGCCGCGCGCTGATGAGCAAGCCCCGCCTGCTGCTGCTGGACGAGCCCACGCTGGGCCTGGCGCCGCTGATCATTGCGCAGATCTTCGAGATCATCCAGACCATCCGCACGGCCGGCGTCACGGTCTTCCTGGTCGAGCAGAACGCCAACCGCGCCCTGCAGATCGCCGACCGCGGCTATGTGCTGGAAACCGGCAAGGTGGTGCTGGAAGACACCGGCGCCAACCTGCTGACCAACGACGCCGTGCGCCGCGCCTACCTGGGCGCCTGACAACGCACAGGCGCCTGGCGCTCCACGGGCCCGCCCTTCGGCGGGCCTTTTTCTTTTCACGCGCAGATCGCACAGTGGTCTGGTCATGCGCGGCCGATTGTGGGGTCTGCGGCCTGGGCGCAGGCGTTATAAAACACGTCCCTGCCTCTCATTGCTTCCCCACGCCCATGAACGCCTGCGCCCCCCAAGACATGCTGCAACCCCTGGCCATCGACGTGGTGTCCGTGCAGTCCCAGGTCGTCTACGGCCGAGTTGGCAACAACGTGGCCATGCCCACGCTGCAGGCGCTGGGGCTGGCGGCGGCGGCCGTGCCCACGGTGGTGTTCAGCAACACGCCGCACTATCCCAGCATCCACGGCGGAGCAATTGCCGCCGAGTGGTTTGCGGGCTATCTGCAGGACCTGGGCGCGCGCGGCGGGCTGCGGCAGTTGCAGGCCGTGCTGGCCGGCTACCTGGGCGGGCCGGCCCAGGCCACGCTGCTGGCGGACTGGGTTGCCGGCCTGCTGGCGCAGCGGCCCGGCCTGCGCGTGGTGGTGGACCCGGTGATCGGCGACCACGACAGCGGCATCTATGTGGACCCCGCCATGGTCGAGGCCTACCAGCGCCACCTGCTGCCGCTGGCCGACGGGCTGACACCCAACCATTTCGAGCTGGAGCGGCTGACCGCGCGCCCTGTGCGCGGCATGGACGATGTGGTCCAGGCCGCGCGCAGCCTGCTCAAGGGACGCACGCAGTGGGTGGCCGTGACCAGCGCATCGCCCGAGCTGGACGGCGAGCCTGCCCAGCGCATGCGCGTGGCCCTGGTCACGCGCGATGACGTGCATGTGATCACCCACGCGCGGGTGGATGCGGTGCCCAAGGGAACGGGCGATCTGTTCAGTGCCGCGCTCACCGGCCACTGGCTGCAGGGCGCCAGCCTGCACGAGGCGGCCGAGCGTGCCTGCGAACGCATCGTGCAGGCGCTGGAGCGCACCCGGCAGGCGCACAGCGCCGAGCTGCTGCTGCCATCGGACCCTGTCGCCGCCCAGGCAGCGGCCGGGCCGGCAGCACGGGCACAAGCGATACCATCGCCCGCATGAACAATGCATCGCCTCTTCTTTCCCTGACGATTCTTACCGGCGCCTCGCGCGGCATGGGCCTGGCCATGGCCCGGCAACTGCTGGATGCCGGCCATGAACTGGTCACGCTGTCACGCTCCACCAGCGAAGACCTGGCCCAGGCGGCCGCCACGGCGGGCGCGCCGCTGCAGCAGTGGAGCGTGGACCTGGGCGAGCCCGAGGCCGCGGCCCGCAGGCTGGGCGACTGGCTGGCCGGCCTGGACGCCGCGCGCTACGCCAGCGTCACCCTGATCAACAACGCGGGCGTGATTCCGCAGATTGCGCCGCTGTCGCAGCTGCAGCCCGCCGACATTGCCCAGGCCATGCGCGTGGGGCTGGAGGCGCCCATGCTGCTGACGGCCGCCTTCCTGGCCGCCACCGAGGGCTGGACAGCCGTGCCGCGCAAGGTGATCAACATTTCTTCGGGCCTGGGCCGGCGCGCCATTGCCTCGCAGGCCTCCTACTGCGCGGCCAAGGCCGGCATGGACCATTTCAGCCGCAGCGTGGCGCTGGACGAGGCGCTCAAGCCCCACGGCGCGCGCATCTGCTCGCTGGCGCCCGGCGTCATCGACACCGACATGCAGGTGCAGCTGCGCAGCGCGGATACCGCCGCCTTCCCCGATGCAGGCAACTTCGCCCAGCTCAAGGAGGGCGGCAAGCTGTCCACGCCCGAGCAGGCGGCAGCCCAGGTGCTGGGCTGGCTGCAGCGTGCCGATTTTGGCGAGCAGGTGGTGGCCGACGTGCGCCAGCCCTGAGCATTTTCCGGATGGCAGCTTCAATGCGGCGATGAATATCCGGCAATGGAAAAGGTATCGCCGCACTGACCTGAATAATCCGAATACCCGCCCTGGAAAATGTTCTGCAAGAATTACCGATTGCAGGCAGCATTTTCCATATCCGGCCTGCGCATTCGCTTGAAAATCGTCATCTGGCAAAGGATGACGTTTTTCATCTGCGTTTGCCAGTCCTGCATTTCCAATCCTCCTACAGCGGCGTCTATTGCGACTGGCAAGAATGGGGCACTCAACTCCAAGAAAGTCGGCCATGTCCATTGCCTATTCCGAATCCGCGCCCCTGGCTGAAGCGCCAGTGGTCAACACGGTCGCCACCGTAGATACCTCACGCAGCGGCGTTTCATGGGCCGCGATATTTGCCGGCGCCATGGCGGCGGCATCGCTGTCGCTGCTGCTGTTCATTCTGGGCACGGGCCTGGGCCTGTCGTCGGTGTCGGTATGGTCCGGTGAAGGCCTGGATGCCGGCGCCCTGGGCCTGACGGCCGTGGCCTGGATCGCCTTCACCCAGCTGGCCTCGGCCGGCGTGGGCGGCTATCTGGCCGGGCGGCTGCGCACACGCTGGCAAGGCGTGCACACGGACGAGGTCTACTTCCGCGACACGGCCCACGGCTTTCTGTCCTGGGCACTGGCCACGCTGGCCATGGTCGCCCTGATGGGCGCCGCTGCAGGCGGCGCTGTCTCCGGCGCCTTCAAGGCCGCGCAGACCGTGGCCACCAGCGCCTCCAGCGTGGTGGGCGGCGCGATCGGCGCCGCCGGCGGTGCAGCTGCAGGCGGTGCCGCAGCCATGGCCGGTGCCTCGGGCGCCGATGCCTCGCCCCAGGGCCTGGCCTACTGGACCGGCAGCCTGTTCCGCAACTCCGGCGCCGCTACCTCCACCAGCAATGCCACCCCCGCCGACCTGGCCAGCGCCACCCGCGAGGCCGGCGTGATCTTTGCCCAGTCGCTGCGCACCGGCCAGCTGTCTCCCGCCGACGAGCAATACCTGGCCCAGCTGATTGCGCGCAATTCCGATATGTCCGTGGAAGATGCGCAAAAGAAAGTGCGTAGCACCTTTGATTCCGTGCAAATGCAGATAAAGCAGGCCGAGCAAAAGGCAGAAGAAGCCAAGCAAAAGGCCAAGCAGGCAGCCGAAGAGGCACGCAAGGCCACGGCCCATTCCATGCTCTGGCTGTTTGTTTCGCTGATGCTGGGCGCTTTTGTGGGCAGCCTGTGCGCCACCTGGGGTGGTCGTCAACGCGATGCCTTTTGATAATCCCCGGCACTGAAACCCAATCAATCCAATTCAATCCATTCAACGGAGGCTTGCCATGCGATCCATACTGCTTTTTCTCCTGGGCGTTCCCATTCCCATCATCATCCTGATTGCGCTCATCCACTGACGGATGCCGCCATGCCGGCCACGCGCAGCAAGTCCCAGGCATCCCGCCAGGCCCGCCCCACCAAAGGGGCGGCCAAGGCGGCGACACCCCAGGCCTCGCTCGCGCTGTACCGGCAAAAGCGCGACTTCACGCGCACACCGGAACCTTCGGCAGAACCTTCCAGTGAGACGATTGCAGGGCAGCCCGGCGCGGGCGCCCTGCAATTCGTCATTCAAAAGCACTGGGCCAGCCATCTGCACTACGACTTTCGGCTGGAGCTGGACGGCAGCATGAAAAGCTGGGCCGTGCCCAAAGGTCCCAGCTACGACCCGGCCGACAAGCGCATGGCCGTCCAGGTGGAAGACCACCCCATGGCCTACAACCGCTTCGAGGGCCAGATTCCACCGGGACAGTACGGCGCGGGCAAGGTCATCATCTGGGACCGTGGCACCTGGCTGCCCGAGGGCGATGCGGCCGAAGGCTATCGCAAGGGCAAGCTCAAGTTCACGCTGCGCGGCCACAAGCTGCAGGGCCGCTGGACCCTGGTGCGCATGCGCGGCAAGGACGATGCCAAAAAGCCCGCCTGGCTGCTGATCAAGGAGCACGACGGCCTGGAACGTGCTGCCAGCGAATTCAACGTGGTCGAGGACATGCCCGACAGCGTGGCCGGCCTTCCCCTGCCCACCGCCACAGCGCCCGTCACCACGCCCGTCGCTACGCACGTCGCCGCGCTCATGCCGCAGAGCATCGCCCCGCAGCTGGCAACCTTGGTGGACCATGCACCTGCAGAGGCCGGGCAATGGATCTTCGAGAGCAAGTTCGACGGCTACCGGCTGCTGGCGCGCATCGAGGACGGCGCCGTTCGCCTTTTCACGCGCAACGGCAAGGACTGGACCACCAAAATGCCCGCCCTGGCCCGCGCCTTTGCCGCGCTGCCCCTGCAATCGGGCTGGGTGGATGGCGAGGTGCTGATACTGGACAGCGACAGCCGCCCTGACTTCCAGGCCCTGCAAAACGCCTTTGACGGCGAGCGCACCGACCACCTGGTGTTCTTCGCGTTTGACCTGCTGTGGCAGGACGGCCAGGACCTGCGGCCCCAGCCCGTGGAGCAGCGCCGCCAGCAGTTGCAGGCCCTGCTGCACAAGGCGCCTTCGGACCGCCTTCGCTTCAGTGAGGCCTTTGACGCCCCGCCCGCCGACCTGGTGGCCGCCGCCTGCCAGCTGGGCCTGGAGGGCGTGATCGGCAAGCGGCGCGGCAGCGCCTATGCCTCGCGGCGCAGCGCGGACTGGATCAAGCTCAAGTGCGGCCTGCGTCAGGAATTCGTGATCGCGGGCTACACCGATCCCCAGGGCACGCGCACGGGCCTGGGCGCCCTGGTCCTGGCCGTGCATGGCGAGGACGGCCAGCTGCGCGCGGCAGGCAAGGTGGGCACGGGGTTCAACAGGCGCACCCTGGCCGATCTGCGCCAGCGCCTGGAGCGCCTTGCCACCGGCACCTCGCCGCTGGCGGACAGCCGGGGCCTTGGCAGCGGGGTGCACTGGGTGCGCCCCACGCTGCTGGCCGAGGTCTCGTTCGCGCAGTGGACCGAGGACGGCCAGGTCCGCCATGCCGTATTCCAGGGCCTGCGTGCGGACAAGCCTGCACGCAGCATTGTCAAAGAGGAGCCACAGCACGTGCCATCGACCGCATCTTCCGCCAGCGCTGCAGCCACGCATGGCGCTGCAAGAACGCAAACCCGCCATGCCAGGGCGGCGCGACTGCCCGCCTCGATGACCATCACCCATCCCGAGCGGGTCATCGATCCCTCCACCGGCATCACCAAGATGGATCTGGCGCGCTACTACGCCACGGTGGCGCCCTTCATGATCACTCACCTCAAGTCCCGGCCCGTGGCCATGGTGCGGGCGCCGGACGGCATCGAGGGCGAGCTGTTCTTCCAGAAGCACCTCGACCAGGCGCCGCTGCAGGGCATCGCCGCCCTGTCGCCGGAACTGGACCCCGGCCATGCCCCGCTGATGGAGGTGTCCCGGCGCGAAGGCCTGGTGGCGGCGGCGCAGATGAACACCATCGAATGGCACACCTGGAACGCGCGCAAGGACCGCATCGACCGGCCTGACCGCATGACCTTCGACCTGGACCCCGGCGAAGGCGTGCCCTGGCAGCAGGTGCAGGAGGCCGCCAGCCTGCTGCATGTGCTGCTGCAGGAGCTGGAGCTGCCGGCCTTCCTCAAGACCAGCGGCGGCAAGGGCCTGCACGTGGTCGTGCCCATCAAGCGGCTGCTGGACTGGGACACCGTCAAGGCCTTCTCGCAGGCCGTGGTCCAGCACCTGGCCCATGCCGTGCCCCAGCGCTTCGTGGCCAAAAGCGGGCCGCGCAACCGCGTGGGAAAGATTTTTGTGGACTACCTGCGCAACGGCTTCGGCGCCACCACGGCCTGCGCGTGGACGGCCCGGGCGCGGCCGGGCATGGGCATCTCCGTGCCCGTGGCCTGGAACGAGCTGGACAGGCTCACGGGCGGCGCGCACTGGACCATTCGCTCGGTAGACCAGCGCCTGCGCCTGGGCAACTCCCCCTGGGAGCACTACGGCACGGCCGCCGTGGGCCTGGGCCGCGCCATGAAGGCGCTGGGCTTCGAGGCGCAGCGCTGAGCACCGTCCCGCAGGAATCGAAGAAAGCACCGCCATGAAGAAAGCCGCCTCCCCCAAATCCAGCCCGTCCACCTCCGCGCGCAGCATGTGGAAGGGCGCCATCAGCTTTGGCCTGGTGCACATTCCCATCGGCCTGTACGCGGCCACGGCCAGCTCGGACATCGACTTCGACTGGCTGGACAAGCGCAACATGCAGCCCGTGGGCTACAAGCGCATCAACAAGGTCACGGGCAAGGAGGTGGCCACGGCCGACATCGTCAAGGGCGTGGAATTCGAAGAAGGCCGCTACGTGGTGCTGAGCGCTGAAGAGATTGCCGCCGCCTTTCCCAAGACCACGCAGACCATCGAGATCGAGGCCTTTGTCGATGCCCAGGACATCCCCTTCATCTATCTGGAACGCCCCTACTACACCGCCCCCCTGCACCGTGGCGAGAAGGTCTACGCCCTGCTGCGCGAGGCCCTGCGCAAGAGCAACAAGGTGGGTGTGGCCAAGGTGGTCATCCAGACCAAACAGCACCTGGCCATCCTGATCCCCTGCGGCCGGGCGCTGGTGCTGAACCTGCTGCGCTGGGGCGGCGAGATCCGCTCCTTCGAGCAGCTGGACCTGCCGCCGCTGGACGCCAAGGCCGCCGGCATCAAGAGCGCCGAGATGACCATGGCCATGGCCCTCATCAAGGACATGAGCCAGGCCTGGGACGCCGACCAGTTCCGCAACTCCTTCAGCGAGGAAATCCACCAGCTCGTGCAGGCCAAGGCGCATGCGGGCGATGTCCAAAACGTGGAAAAACAGGAGGCCACACCCGCCGCGCCGGCCAACGCGGCCGTGCTGGACCTGACGGCCCTGCTCAAGAACAGCCTGGGCAAGGGCGCAGGCGGACCATCCGCCACCGCAGCCAAGGAAAAAAATACCGCGTCAACGGTAAAAAATGCAAAGACGCCAGCGTCCAGAAAATCGACAAAATCCACAAAAACCCCGGCCAGGGCCCCTGCAAAACGCCCCGCCGCCAAATAACCCCATATTTGGCCTGGCTGCATTTTTTACAAAAGCAATTTCATTATAAGAAATACATCCATTTGTACCGACAAAATGGAACAAGACCACTCCATAGCAAATTCCAATGCTTTACCAAAAGTAATCTTCCAAATATCCTACAAGCCGGCCATTTTCACGGTCGCACAATGAAATTGCAGTGATGACGGCATCGCTGTTTACTTAAGGAGTACGGAAATGACGCAACAGACCAACAACCCTCAAGGCAACACGGCCAGCAACCAGCAAAACGACAAGAACAAGCAGCAGCAACAGAACAATCCGGGGCAGCAGCAGCAAAGCAATCCCAACAACCCGAACAATCCCAACCAACAGCAGCAACAGAGCAGTCCCCAGCGCAACCAACCAGGGGAACAGCAAAAGCAGGGCAGCCATCAGCAGCGTTAAGCTGCCGATAGCGTGAACTGGCAAAGGGCCCCCTGGGCCCTTTTTTTATCTCCAGAGCTTTGCTGACGATTCCCTTTGGTTCAGCCAATCGCCTCTTCCAGTAATTATTGCCTCATACAACAGGCCATCCTCTTTCTTTCAAGGAGTAAATCGTGGCTAAGAAATCCCCTGGTGAAAAGAAATCGTCCAAGCAATCCCCCACAGGCCATGGCGGAGAATTACAGCAACAGGCCGACGGACAGCACCCCGGATTGACCACGCAGCAAGGCATTCCGGTTCCTGATAATCAGAACTCTCTCACCGCCTGGGAAAAAGGCCCTACGCTGCTGGAAGATTTCATCCTGCGCGAGAAAATCACGCATTTCGACCATGAGCGCATTCCAGAGCGAATCGTCCATGCACGCGGCACAGGCGCCCACGGTTATTTCCAGCTGACAGATTCGCTGGAGCAATACACCACCGCCAAGGTCCTGACCGAAACCGGCAAGCAAGTGCCGATCTTTGTGCGCTTCTCCACCGTGGCCGGTGGGGCAGGCTCGGTGGACACCCCGCGCGATGTGCGCGGCTTTGCCATCAAGTTCTATACCGAAGAGGGCAACTGGGATCTGGTGGGCAACAACATCCCGGTCTTCTTCATTCAGGACGCCATGAAGTTTCCGGACCTGGTCCATGCCGTGAAGATGGAACCCGACCGGGGCTTTCCGCAGGCCGCCACGGCGCACGACACGTTCTGGGACTTCATCTCCCTCATGCCCGAGTCCATGCACATGGTCATGTGGATCATGAGCGACCGCACCATCGCGCGAAGCCTGCGCATGATCGAGGGCTTTGGCGTGCACAGCTTCCGGCTGGTCAATGCCCAGGGTGAAAGCACCTTCGTGAAATTCCACTGGCGGCCCGAACTGGGCATCCAGTCCACGGTCTGGGACGAAGCCCTCAAGCTGCAGGCCGCAGACAACGACTACCACCGCCGCGACCTGTTCGAGGCCATCGAGGCGGGCGACTACCCGGCCTGGGAGCTGTGCGTGCAGCTGTTCTCGCAGGAGCAGGCAGACGCCCTGCCCTACGACCACCTGGACCCCACCAAGCTCATCCCCGAAGAGGAAATTCCGCTGCGCAAGATCGGCCGCTTCGTGCTGGACCGCTGGCCCGACAACTTCTTCGCCGAGACCGAGCAGGTGGCCTTCTGCCCGGCCAATATCCCGCCCGGCATCGATTTCAGCAACGACCCGCTGCTGCAGGGCCGCCTGTTCTCGTACCTGGACACCCAGCTGTCGCGCCTGGGCGGGCCCAACTTCACGCAGCTGCCCATCAACGCGCCCAAATGCCCGTTCGCCCACCACCAGCGCGACGGCCACATGCAGACCGAGGTGCCCAAGGGCCGCGTGGCCTATGAGCCCTCCAGCCTGCAGGCCGACAGCCCGCGCGCCTCGACAGCCCGCGGCCTGCGGCACTTTGCCCAGCCCGCGCAGGAGGGCGCCAAGGGCCGCATCCGCCCCGAGAGCTTTGCCGACCACTACAGCCAGGCGCGCATGTTCTACCAAAGCCAGAGCGCGCAGGAGCAGGCCCACATCGCCAGCGCCCTGGTGTTCGAGCTGTCCAAGGTACAGACGCCGCATGTGCGCCTGGCCGTGGTCGGCCACCTGCAGGTGATAGACGCCGACCTGGCAAAGCGCGTGGCCGACGGCCTGGGCCTGCCCCAGTTGCCGCCTGCCGCCAAGCCTGCCGTGCCCCCGCAAAAGCTGCCGCCCAGCCCGGCCACGCGCATCATCGATCGCATGAAACCCACGCTGCAGGGCCGCTGCGTTGCCATCCTGGTGGATGAAGGCTCCAGCGCCCGGCACATTGCCGCCTTCCACCAGGCGCTGGTGGCGCAAAAGGCCAGCGTGAAGATCATCGCGCCCAAGATCGGCGGCGCCACGCTGGACGACGGCAGCCACCTGCCCGCAGACGGCCAACTGGCCGGATCGCCCTCCGCGCAATTCGACGCCGTGGTGTCCATACTCACGCTGGAGCGCGGCGAAGCCCTGGCCCGGGAGGCGGCCGCGCAGGACTGGTTCCGCGATGCCTTCGGCCACCTCAAGGCCATTGCGGCCTGCAAGGCCACCGAGCACATCCTGCAGACGGCCGGCATCACGCCGGACGAGGGCGTGTTTCCCATCGACACGCCCAAGCCCTTCATCGAAGGCGCCAGGAAGCGCTTCTGGGACCGCGAGCCCACGCTGAGGACGCTGGCCTGAGGGCGCACGCCGCCGCTTCCTGCGGATCATTGCTACCAAATGTCAACGCTCCGGCCCCGCCCAGGGGTCCGGGCATGGCGCTTGCCGCAGGGGCTCCATGGCCGCTGCGGCCCGCCACCATCACAGGAGAAACCGTTCCATGACCGCTGCGCTCCCCACGCCACCTGCCACCCCCCTATCTCCTCCCGTCGCTCCGCCAGTCAATCCGCCGCCGACCGAGCCGCTGGTGCCACCGGTGGGCGATCCTCCGCCGGCCCCGGCGCCTTCACCCTATTCCGATCCCCCCATCGCACCACCGCCCCCGCCGCCGCAGGGGTTGCACTGACTGCAGACCTCATCCATGTCAACGACCGCATGCCCGGCTGGCGCCGCGTGCGGCGTGGCAAAGGCTTTTCCTATGTGGACCAGGACGGCAAGCCCGTGCGCGACGCCCAGGCGCTGGAGCGCATCCGCAAATTGGCCATTCCACCGGCCTATGTGGATGTGTGGATCTGCCCTGACGCGCGGGGCCACCTGCAGGCCACGGGCCGCGATGCCCGCGGGCGCAAGCAATACCGCTATCACCCGCAATGGCAGGAGCAGCGCAAGCAGGTCAAGTTCGACCGCATGCGCGAGTTCGGCCGGCATCTGCCCGCCATCCGGCGAGCCGTGGCGCGGGATCTCAAGCCGGGACGGCCGCAGCTGCAGACCGTGGTGGCCGCCGTCGTCTGGCTGCTGGACTGCACGGCGCTGCGCGTCGGCAATGACGAGTATTCCGAAACCAATGGATCCTTCGGCCTGACTACCCTCAGGAACCGCCACGCGCAGGTGCGCGCCGGCGAGTTGATGCTGAGCTTCAAGGGCAAGAGCGGCGTCGCCCAGCAGGCCCGCGTGTCCGACCGGGCCGTGGCCCGCATCGTCAAGCGCTGCCAGGACCTGCCGGGACAGCGGCTTTTCCAGTTCGTGGACGACGACGGTGAAGTCCACCATGTGCGCTCCGAACACGTGAACGACTACATCCGCAAGATTTGCAGCAAGGCCGGGGCCGATGGAGCCGATGGAACAGCGGGCCCCGATTTCAGCGCCAAGGACTTCCGCACCTGGCATGCCAGCGTCTACGCGCTGGAGCTGGCGCTGGCCGCCGGGGCATCGGCGGCCGACGGCACGGCGCCCGGTGCCGCCTCGCTCAACGCCCTGGTCACCCAGGTGGCCAGCCGCCTGGGCAATACCTGTGCGGTTTGCCGCAAGTTCTACATCCATCCCCAGGTGCTGGCCCTGTGTGAGCAACCCGGACAATGCCCGCCCGCTGTGACCGGAAGGCGCACGCGCGGGCTGAGCGCCAAGGAATGCCTGTTCCTGGGCCTGCTGAAGCCCCGTGGCGACCGGGGCGGCCGGGGTGGCCAGGGTGGCCGTGACGCCAGCCGCCGGCCCGCCTGACCTCCTCACTCCATGATCGAGCCGCCCACGGGCGGCTCATGGCTGCCGCCCTCGCCGTCCCGGCGCTGGATGTTGCGGGGCTTGTCGACCGTGCGCCCGGCGCTGCGGCGGCGGTGCACCTCCATGCAGCTCGCGCAGCTGCGGGCCAGCAGAAATCCCAGGGTCGCCAGCAGGGCGATGGTCGGCGCCTTGCTGCGCGGCGGCGGGGTGCGCAGGCTCTTGTAGCGGTCGGCGAAGTCGATATGTTTCATCTTTGCGGCCTCGGTGGTTGGGACCGGTACACCCGGCAAACACTGTGCCTGTGGACTGACACAGATGCATACATCCCAGCCCCTAAACTGGCAGATCATGAATTTTTGTCAAAACGTGTTGCGGCACGCAACTCTGGAGGCCATGGAATGAACCACGTGCTGATCGTCGATGACGATGCGGATTCAGCAGCCACCATGCGCGAGCTGGTAGGTGTGGACCGCTTCTCGGTCGCCGTGGCCCACTCCCTGCGCGATGCCCGCCGCCAGATGGCCATGCAGCCGCCCAGCCTGGTGCTGCTGGACCTGCAGCTGCCCGACGGCAACGGCATGGACCTGTTCGGCGACCGGCAGGTGCCGCAGGACTCGCAAATCGTGCTGGTGACCGGCCACGCCAGCCTGGACTCCTCCATCGAAGCACTGCGCCGTGGCGCCATGGACTACCTGGTCAAGCCCGTGGGCATCGGCCGTCTTGAAGACATTCTTTCGCGCTTTCTGATCCCCACGCCTGGCTTGACGGAGGCGGCAACCAGCACATCCACGGGCGCGGCCTTCGATCAGCCCGCTGGGCAAGGCAGGCCGGGCGCGCCCGGCGCCGGCTACTGCGCACAGCAAGGACGCTTTGGCCGGCTCCTGGGCCGCTCGGCCCCCATGCAGCGCCTGTACCAGCAGATAGAGCGCGTGGCGGGCACCTCGGTCACGGTCTTTCTCACGGGAGAAAGCGGCACCGGCAAGGAAGTGGCGGCCCAGACCCTGCACGACATGAGCCAGCGGCGCAACCGGCCGTTCCTGGCCGTCAACTGCGGCGCGATTTCGCCGCAGCTGATCGAAAGCGAGATCTTCGGCCACGAAAAGGGCAGCTTCACGGGCGCCGACCGCCAGCACCAGGGCTTTTTCGAGCGCGCGGCAACCGGCACCTTGTTCCTGGACGAGATCACGGAAATGCCCATGGAGCTGCAGGTCAAGCTGCTGCGTGTGCTGGAGACCGGCCACTTCATGCGCGTGGGCTCCACCCAGGCGCTGCAGACCGATGTGCGCGTGATCGCCGCCAGCAACCGCTGCCCCTTCGAGGCGGTGGCCAGCGGCAGGCTGCGCGAGGACCTGCTGTATCGCCTGAACGTCTTCCCCATCGAGCTGCCGCCGCTGCGCGAGCGCCTGTCCGACGTGCCCCTGCTGGCGCAGCACCTGCTTCAATCCATCTCCCAGCGCGAAGGCCAGGCCAAGCAGTTCACAGCCGCGGCCCTCAAGCAGCTGGCGCAGTACAACTGGCCCGGCAACGTGCGCGAGCTGCGCAATGCCGTGCAGCGCGCCTATGTGATGGAGCCCGGCCCCCAGATCGGCACCGAATGGCTGCCCCGCCCGCCGCTGGCCATTGGCCAGCCCGCCCCCATGCACGCGTCCATGCCCATGCATGTATCCGTGCCCGCACAGCTGGCCGCCAACGCCCCGCACCTGCCGCCAGCGCCGCAGGCCGCACCCGTCACCGTGCATGCGTGTGCCGACCACGGCGCTGCAGCCACCGCCTTCGACCTGCCCGACACGGAGCCGACCACCATACAGCTGCCCATCGGCATGACCATGGCGCAGGCCGAGCGGCTGCTGATCCAGGCCACGCTCAAGCAGTGCAAGTACCAGAAGGAACGCACGGCTGCCGTGCTGGGCATCAGCCTCAAGACCCTGTACAACCGGCTCAAGGACTATGCGGGTGGCAAAAAGGACAGGAAGGACGCCGAACCCGGCTGAAACACGGGCAGCAGCACACCCGTTGCCGTCCCTGGCGGGCATGCCCCTGGCGGGCACGCCGCTTGCCATCTTGGAAGCACCTTTGAGCAACCAAGGACAAGCCCATGGACTCCTCTCCTCCCCGCGCCTACGGTGTCTTCAAGCCCGTAGGCCACATGGTGGTCTCGTTTCCCACGGCTGCGCAGGCCGATGAGGGCATGGCGGCGCTGCAGGCGCTGGACCTGCCCGACCAGGGCATACAGCGCTACACCGACCGGGAAATGCTGGCCCAGATCGCCGAAGACCTGCGCCAGGCCAGCCCCGTGGCGGCCGTGGGCCAGGAACTCAATCTGGTCAAGGCCCACCAGGCCCTGGCCGAACGCGGCTACCACTGGCTGGTGGTGCGCGTTGACAGCGACGAGGCCGCACGCACCGCCGCCGATGCCCTGAAGGCCGCCGGCGCCGAGCGCGCCCAGCTCTACGGCCGCTTCATCATCGAGGAGTTGATAGAGCACGCCGCCGACCTGCCCCAGGTCAGCGAGTCGCCCGACCGGGGGCTGGACGCCCAGACACCTTCCGGCCATGAGGCGGAGCGTGCAGAAATCCGCCCTGCGTCGGCTCAGGGAACCGGTACTCCAGAACCGGGGCGATGAGGGTCCTGGCGGCAGGCAGGCACGCCGATTGCCATTGATATCCAACCGCAACTTTTGTCAAAGGCAATGCCATGGACTTCCTCATCTGGCTGATGGTGGGTGGTCTGGCCGGCTGGATCACCAGCATGGTCACGAACACCCAGTCCGAGCAAGGCATTTTGCTCAACGTGCTCATAGGCGCCGTCGGCGCCTTGCTGGGCGGCTGGCTCCTGGCCCCGCTGCTGGGGCCGTCGGCCATGAATACGCAGACGCAGGCGCCTGCCACGTCCATGTCCATCTTCATCTCGCTGGCCTGCGCCGTTGCGCTGCTGGCCATCTTCAACCTGTTCAAACCGCGCGTGCCCCGCTGAGCAAGCGGCATGCGGCGCCACAGGCCATTCACCACCCTGAAAGGAACACCCCCATGAGCAGCAATGCATCCGACACAAGCACCAGCAACGACGGCAACGGCAGCACCGGCGACCGTCCCGAAATGATCAACCGCATGGAAGAAGCGGCCCACGCATCCATCCACCAGGCAGCGAATGCGGCAGCAGCCCAGGTCCAGCAGGTGCAGGAAAGCATCCAGCAGGCCACGGACAGCGTGCACGCAACATCGCGCCAGTGGCGCGAGACCTGCGAAGAGTGGACGCAGTGCGCCCGCACCGCCGTGCGCGAAAAGCCGCTGCGCTCCATTGCCACCGCCCTGGCTGTGGGCCTGCTCATAGCGCGCATCGCGCGCTGACCAGAGGCCCTTGGGCCTTCTCTACCTCGTCCCTTTCCAGCCCCCTTTGCAGCCTGTTCCCGCTGCGCGCCCTGCCGCGCAGTTCGTGTTTGCGCGCCCTGCCGCGCAGTTCGCGTTTGCGCGCCCTGCCGCGCAATTGACGTTTGCGCACCCCGTCGCGTAGTTCACGTCCGGGCCGCGCCAGGTGCTCAGTCCAGGCTTTGCGCCAGGCAGTCCTGCGCCGCCATGGCCACGCGCGGCAGGATCAGCGAAACCGCCAGGCAGCGGCCATGTTCGCCCTCGGCGCGCACCACGCCGCCCCGCTCCCTGCACAGGCGGCGCGCCAGAACCAGACCGCAGGTGGCATCTGCATCGGCGTCGTTCAGCGCGACGGCGGACAGGGGCTTGTCCTGCCGGTCCCGCATCTGCAGCCCTGCTTGCGCCGCCTTAATGAAGCCGTCCTGTGTGGAGCCATCCTGTGCCGCGCCTGACCAGTGGGCCACGGCCTCGATACGGATTTCCACCTGTTCGGCCCCGGCGGGTGCCGCGGCAGGGCTCTCCTGCAAAGGCCGGGCGGCCATGTGCACGCGGGCGCCATCGGTCAGCGCCTCGCGCAGGGCCAGAAGAATGCTGATGAGGGCCAGTTCCAGCTCGTCAGGGTCCACATGCACGCCCAGGCGTGGGGCCGGCTGGCCGGGCTGGCCGGCCTCGGCGGGCTCGGCCACCTCCAGCGCCATGCGCTTGCCCAGCACCACGGCCAGCGTGCCCTGCACGCCAGGCAGCCACCGGTACAGGTCCACGACCAGGGCATGCGTGCTATGGCGCGGCCCAAAGCGCAGCAATTGCTGCGTGAGGCGGCTGGCCGTGTCCACCGAACGCAGCATGGCCTGGGCGGGCAGGCGCAGGCGCGGGTCCTCGGAGCGCCGCTCGATCAGGTAGGCGCTGTTGCTCAGAACGCCCAGCTGGTTGTTGAACTCATGGGAAAACCGGCCTGCCAGCCGGCCGACCACCTGCAGGCGTTCGCTCTGGATCCGGGCCTCGGCCGCTTCGTTGTCGTCGGCGTCCGCAGCGGCACCCGGCGCAGCGGCTGCGGACGATGCCTCGGCCATGTCCGCATCGGCGCCCGCCTTGCCCCCGCCCCTGCCGCCCGTGGCCGGCAGCACCCAGGCGGCGCTGCCGCGCAAGGCCAGCCGCGCAAGGCCCAGGCCCGCCACGGCAAACAAAACGATGGCCACCCAGATCACGCCCTTCAGTGGCCGGGAGCAGGCCGGGTCCAGCGCGGAGCAGGGAACCCAGCTCACCCAGGTCCAACCCTGGGCGGACCTGCTGAAGAACGCGCGCAGCGGCCCACCCTGGGCATCGGGCAGGTCCAGCCAGCCCTGCGACGCGCCTTGCCCGGGGTTCCGTCCGGAGTTTTGCGGGTCCGCAGCTCCCTGCACCAGGCGGGCCGCCAGCCGGTCGCTGAAATCGGCGGGCAAGGCGGGCTGGTCTGCGGCAGCGGGGCCGGCCGGTATGGCGCGGCCGGCGCTGTCCACCAGAAAGCCGGGCCAGCCCGCATCCAGCAAGGGTTCCATGGCAGCCAGCACCTGGGCGGCGCTGGCCGTGCGCGGCTCCTTGTCCAGCAAGCGGGCCATGGCCATGCTGCTGATGCGTGCGGCCTGCTCCTGCGCCGCGTGCTCGGATTGATAGGCGCGCAAAAGCAGCCAGGACGAGGCCGCCAGCACAAACACCAGCAAGGCCAAAAGCAGCAGGACCAATCTCAGGCGTATGGGCATGGGTTCCTGGGGTACGGCGCCGCGCGCCCCGCCTTGCGCAAAGGCATTGAGGGTCCCCGGGGGCGGGACCGTGTGAAAGCTGGTGGATTGGTACATGGCAAAGTTTGCAGAAAACCTTGCGCCCGGGCGGAAATTTTTACCGCAGGCGCCAAGACCGGCCCTGACGGTGCAGAGCCGATACCCGCAGCGGTGGCCGAACCCCGGACCCCGGTGCCCCCTGCGCAGCAAGTACACAGCAGGTTTCGTGCCCAAAGTGTATCCAGACGATTCGCCACGCCGATCGGGGCATGAACGTTGCGTCCTTGCAGCCATCGCACCAAGGAGACGAAATGGGTTCCATGCACCTCAGGGCGGACATACGCCAGTCCCAGACACTTTCGCCCCGCTTGCAGCACGCCGTGCGCATGCTGCAGATGTCCTCTCTGGACTTTGCCGCCATGGTGCGCAGCAAGATGGAAGACAACCCATTCCTGGAAGACCCGGATGACGCCGATGACGGCAGCCGCGCACAGGGGGTGCAGCAGACGGCAAGCAGTGATGCGGGCCAGGAATACGGCACGCACGCCATGGCTGGCCTGGATATGGGAATGGACCATGACCTGCCGGGCATGCCGCATCCTCCCGATCCGGCCGACGCCCTGCCCGGCCCTGCCGTCGAAGCCGCTGACGACCGCGACCTGTGGCTGGCCGACATGCACCTGGGCGCACGCCAGTCCGGCGACACGCAAGGCTCGGCCATGGACATGGCGGCCTGCGAGACCACGCTGGCCATGCACCTGCACGGCCAGCTCAACGTGATGGCCATGACGCCGCGCGACCTGTGCATGGCCCGCGCCATCGTGGACTCACTGGACGACGACGGCTATCTGCGCACGGACCTGCAGGAGCTGGCCGGCCTGCTGGCCCTCACCCCGGCGCCAGACGCACAGGAGATGCTCATCGCCCTGCGCCTGGTGCAATCGCTGGACCCGGCCGGCGTGGCCGCGCGCAGCGTGGGCGAGTGCCTGCTGCTGCAATGCCCGCAGATGGGCGACGCCTCAATGCGCCAGCTGGTGCAGACCCTGCTGCAGCACCACATGGACGCGCTGGCCGCGCGCGACGTGCCGCGGCTGGCCAAGGCGCTGCAGGTGCCTGCGGCCCGGGTCACGCAGGCGCTCGATGCCATACGGCGCCTCAATCCCAGGCCGGGCTGGAGCTTTGGCTCCTCCCGCGTGGACTACATCGTTCCCGACGTGATCGTGCGCAGGCAACAAAGCGGCTGGAACGTGCACCTGAACCCCGCCGTCGTGCCACGCGTGCGCCTGAACCGTGTATACGAGCAGCTGTTCCAACGCTACCGCTGCACCGGCCAGACCCCCCTGGCCGATCACCTGCAGGAGGCGCGCTGGACGGTGCGCAATGTGGAGCAGCGCTTTTCCACCATCCTGGACGTGGCCCAGGCCATCGTGCGCAAGCAGCAGCTGTTCCTGGAATACGGCGCCATGGCCATGAAGCCGCTGGTGCTGCGCGAAATTGCCGAGGAAGTGGGCGTGCACGAATCCACCGTCTCACGCGTGACCAACAACAAATACATGGCCACGCCCACGGGCGTGTTCGAACTCAAGCACTTCTTTTCCCGCCCCATGCTCAGTGCCAGCGGCAGCGCCTGCTCGGCCACCGCCATCCGCCAGCTGATCGGCGAAATGATCGCCGCCGAATCCGCACACCAGCCCCTTTCCGATGCGCAGATCACGCGCCAGCTGGCCGCGCAGGGACTGGTCGTCGCCCGGCGCACCGTCACCAAGTACCGGCAACTGCTGCGCATAGAAGCCGTGGACAAGCGCAGACACCACTCCTGAAGGCACACATGCCGCCACGGCAAGGGCCATGGCGGCATGTGCTGCAACTACCTCGATGCGCTACCGCGGCTTAGCGGCTGCCCTTGCCGCTGCCGGCAGGGCGCTCCTGGTTGTCCGAAGCGCCGGAACTGCCGGAGCCGCCGGAACTGCCGGAGCTTGCAGATGCCGATGCGGAGCCCTGTCCGGAACCCGATCCCGCACGCTTGTCGTCGCCCGTGCGCTGGCTTCGCCACTGGGAAAACTCGTCCGAGAACTTCTTGTAGCGGTCGTTGCGCCACGACTGATAATCCTCGTCCAGAGCGCGCATCTGCTCGTCGCGCCACTGGCTGTAGTCAGGGTCGAACTGCTGGCCCTGTCCTGCGCCCTGGCCGTGGCCGGGCACGTGGCGCTCGAAATGATCGGGATGGCCGGGACCGGCGTGGCTGCGTTCACGCTCCCAGCCCTGATAGCCACCGCCCTGGCCTTGCCAGCCCTGGCGCGAGCCGCCTTCCCAGGGCAGGGGACCGCCGCGCGAATAGCCCTGCTGGGAGGGGCCGGACGGATAACCTCCCTGATAACCGCCCTGATTGCCTGGATAGCCGCCGCTGTCGCCACCCTGGTAGCGATGCTGGCCGCCGCCATAGCCGCCGTAACCGCCTCCGGCATCCATTCCCCCCGGATACCCCCCGCCCTGCTGACCGCCGGGATAGCCGCCTTGCTGACCAGACGGGTATCCACCCTGGTAGCCGCCGCCTTGCTGGTTGCCCGGGTAGGACTGGTAGGCCGACTGCTGGCCGCCCGGATAGCCCCCTTGATAGCCGCCACCTTGGTAGCCGCCACCGGGGTAGCCGCCTTGCTGCCCTGCCTGATGGCCCTGGCCGCCTTCACCGCGCCACTCGCCCTGGTTGCCGTAATTGCCGCCAGCGGAGGAGCGGCGCCCCTCGCCAAAGCCATCGCGGCCCTGGAAACCCTCACCCGCATCCTGCTGCGCCTGGCGCCCTGCACCGTGGCGGCCGCGTTCGTCGTGCTGTGTCATTGCTGGATCCTTTCAAAGACGTTTCAACTCAGACCCCGGAAGTGAAGCCTGCCTGTGCAAGGCGGCAATCGCTGTGCCCAGACCGCCCGGGCAGGCCTGCACGGGAAGGCGCGCGAGCCACCCTGCGCCACGGCCTGCGCGACGGCCACAGACTGCCGCAAAAGCTTCGGCAAGTCTTGCCACACAGGCGCAGGGCGGCCCAGCCAGAGCATCAGATCGCCCCCACGCTGCCCGTCACAGGCAACACGATCCCCGTCACATAGCCCGACATCACGGGCGAGGCCAGGTACACATAGGCGGGAGACAGCTCCTCCGGCTGGGCTGCGCGCTTCATGTCGGTCTGCCGGCCGAATTCGGCGACCTTGTCGGCTGGCGAATCGGCGGGATTGAGCGGCGTCCACACCGGGCCGGGCGCCACCGCGTTCACGCGGATTCCGCGCTCGAGCAGGTTCTGCGCCAGCGCCTTGGTGAAGGCATGGACGGCACCCTTGGTGGCCGAATAGTCCAGCAGATGCGCACTGCCGCGCAGGCCCACCACAGACCCCGTGTTGATGATGGCCGCACCGCGCCCCAGATGCGGCAGGGCCGCCCGCGCCATGCGGAAGTAGCCGCCGATATTGGTCTGCAGCGTTTCCTCCAGGCGCTCGTCGCCCAGGTCTTCGAGGCCGCTGGCGTGTTCCTGGAAGGCCGCGTTGTTGACCAGCACGTCGAGCCGGCCCAGGCCCTTGACGGTGTCGCGCACGGCACGCCCGCAAAAGGCGCTGTCGCGCACATCGCCCTGCAGCAGCAGGCAGCGCCGGCCCTCGGCCTGCACACAGCGCTGGGTCTGCAGCGCGTCTTCGGTGGACGCCAGGTAGACGATGGCCACGTCCGCGCCCTCGCGCGCAAACAGCACGGCCACGGCCCGGCCAATACCCGAATCGCCTCCAGTGATCAGAGCGACCTTGTCCTGCAGCTTGCGGCTGCCCAGGTAGTCAGGCGCCATGAAGCGCGGCGCCAATTGCAGTTCGGCCTCGCTGCCGGGCTTGGCAATGTGCTGGGCCGGCATTTTCTCGGGCTGCCTGCGCGCACCGGCCTGCACGGCCTTGCCGGATTTCCCGGATTCCTCTGCCTTGCCGGATTTTGGTCGGCTGGCCTGCGCATCCTTGCCGTCCTGCTCCCGCTGGATGGCGCGCTGGCGCTGCACGGTGGCGGCGGCTCCCGCAGCACGGGCGGCCTTGGCCGATCCTTCGGACACGTCGGCTTTCTTGCTGGTTTTCCTGCTGTCTGGCGGGATGGCTTGCTTGGGCATGGAGTGCCTCCTGTGGAGTGGACAAGCAAGGACTGCGGCAAGCGGCATGCCTGTCCCGAAGGCTGTCCTGGCTGTCCTGCCAAGCCCCACCGCCGTGCAGCGGCTTGTCGCTCCCGCAGGTCCTGCCTTGTCCGACAGTTGCAGGCCTGCGCCAGGCCTAAGGTGAAGGTTCATGGATTGAAGGAGCCCACCATGGACAACCCACCCCGCAGAATGCATGCCCCCCTCGAACGCCAGCGCAACGAGAACAGGCACATCAGCGATGGCCGCTGGCCGCTGCGCATCGCCGCCCTCACCGCCGCCGTCGCGCTGATCCTGGTGCTGATGTTCAATTTCATGGCACCCAGGGGACGGCTGGATGCGCCCAGCGCCACCGGAACGCCTGCGACAGAGCCCACCTCCCCGGCCTCACCTGCCTCGCCATCCACGCCGTCCGTCACACCGCAGCAGGCCGATCCCGCCACCGCGCCACGCTGAGCCGGCACCAAACCTTCACCAACGAATCCCTCAGGACAGCAGCCATGAACCACCCCCTGCCCCACGCACCCAATATTCCGCAGATGCCGACCACGCCCAATGACCCCGTGGCCCCCGACGACCCCAACCGCCAGCCCGGCCGCCCGCGCGGGCCCGAGCCCATAGACCCGCCGACCACGGCGCCCCCCATAGAGCTGCCGCCCGCGCCCGAGCAGGAACAGACGCGCAAGGGAGAGTGACATGCCCAGAGGAGACAAATCCGCCTATACGGACAAGCAAAAGCGCCAGGCCCGGCACATAGAGAACAGCTACGAATCGCGCGGCGTAGGCCATGAAGAAGCCGAAAAGCGCGCCTGGGCCACCGTGAACAAGGACAGCGGCGGCGGCAAGCAATCGGGCTCGGGCCGGGGCAAGGAGGTAGAGCATTCCGCCGCCCGCAAGGGCGGCCGGCTCGGCGGCAAGGCATCGGCCGAGCGCACTGCCGAGCAGCGCTCCGCCTCCGCCAAGAAGGCTGCGGCCACCCGCAGGCGAAACGCCGCAAACGCGGCGCAATCGGCCCCAAAATAACTGCGTTGGCAGGCAGGCCCTGGTGCCCGGACCCGACAACGCAGGCCGGCCTTCGAAGCCTGCAAATTCTCTGGGAGAACCTGTGGATTCAGAAGACGGTTTTGGATTCCTGCCGCAGCGCGGCGAAATGGCATCGCGCGTGCGCGCCCACGACTGGGCGGCCACGCCCCTGGGCGCGCCGCAGAACTGGCCGCAAAGCCTGCGCAACGCCGTCAGCCTGATGCTGGGCTCGCGCTTTCCCATCATCATCTGGTGGGGCGATGACTTCCGGCTGATCTACAACGACGCCTACATTCCCTTCCTGGGCACCAGCAAGCACCCCGGGGCACTGGGACAGGCCGGCGCGCAGTGCTGGCGCGAGATCTGGAACGACATCGGCCCCATGCTGGAAAGCGTGCTGCGCACGGGCCAGGCCACCTGGTCCACCGACGCGCGCTACTTCTTCGACCGCGATCTGCCGCAGGAAGAAGTCTTCGTCACCTTCACCTACGGCCCCATCCTGGCCGATGACGGCGTCACCGTGCAGGGTGTGTTCTGTCCGTGCACCGAGACCACCGAAAAAATCGTCAGCCGGCGGCGCCTGGAGACGCTGCACCGCCTGGGCATACGCACGCTGGACATGCACAGTGCCAAGGACGCGGGCGAGAAAGTCTGCGCCGTGCTGGATGAAAACCGCTACGACGTTCCCTTCGCCATCATTTACGAATGCCAGGCCGCCCCGGATGCGCACAGCGCAGACGCCGACCGCCCAGCCTTCAAACTGCTGTGCTCCACCGGCATGGACATCGACCTGGCGGCAGACCCCACGCCCTGGCCGCTGGAGCAGGCCGTGCAATCGGGCCAGCCCGCCACCGTGGACCTGGCACAGCTGGGCCTGACCCTGCCGGGCGGCCCCTGGCCCGAACCCTCGCGCCTGGCGCGCATCGTGCCTGCCCGCTGGTCGGGCGATGGCCAGGTGTCCGGCGTGCTGGTGCTGGGCGTCAGCCCGCGCCGCCCGCTGGATGCGGAGTACTGCGCCTTCCTCGATATGGTGGCAAGCCACACGGGCAGCGTTGTCGCGCATGCCGTGGCCTATGAACAGGAAGCGCGTCGCGCCAAGGCCCTGGCCGAAGTGGACCGCGCCAAGACCGTGTTCTTCTCCAACGTCAGCCACGAGCTGCGCACGCCGCTGACACTGATCCTGGGGCCGCTGGACGACGCCCTGCGCGAACACGGCGGCCATCTGCCGCCCGATCAGGCGCAGATGGTCCACCGCAACGCGCTGCGCCTGCAAAAGCTGGTCAACGCCCTGCTGGACTTTGCGCGCATCGAGGCCGGGCGCATGCAGGCCAGCTACGAGCCCACGGACCTGGCCCGCGCCACGGCCGAGCTGGCCAGCGTGTTCCGCTCGGCCATGGAGCAGGCGGGCCTGCAGCTTCGCGTGGACTGCGCGCCGCTGGACGCGCCGGTCTACGTGGACCAGGACATGTACGAAAAGATCGTGCTCAACCTGCTGTCCAACGCCTTCAAGTTCACCTTGCACGGCGAGATCGCCGTGGCGCTGCACGACGTGGGCAATGCGGTGGAACTGTCCGTCAGCGACACCGGCTCGGGCATTGCGCCCCAGCACCTGCCCCAGCTTTTTCAGCGCTTTCACCGCATTCCCGGCAAGCCGGCCCGCACGCACGAGGGCACGGGCATAGGCCTGGCCCTCGTGCAGGAGCTGGTACGGCTGCATGGCGGCACCATCACGGTCAGCAGCACGGAGGGCGAAGGCAGCCGCTTCACCGTGCGGCTGCCCAAGGGCAGCGCGCACCTGCCGGCCGAACAGGTGGCCACCATCGCGCAGTGGCCCGGGCACGGCGCGGGCGGGCGCCCGCTGGCCGCACGCCAGCTTGTGGACGAAACCCGGCAGTGGATGCCGGGCGATTCCCCCGAGCACGCCCCGCACCCCCAGCACGCCCCACATGCCCCAGATGCCCGGCACGCCCCCCATGGCATGCCCGCTGCGGCCGAATCGCAAGGCCCCCGGCCGCGCATCGTCTGCGCCGACGACAACGCCGACATGCGCGGCTACATCGGCCAGTTGCTGCGTCCGCTGTACGAGGTGGAAATCGTGGGCGACGGCCGTGCCGCGCTGGACTGCATCCAGCGCCAGCGGCCCGACCTGGTGCTGGCCGACGTGATGATGCCCGTGCTCGACGGCTTCGCGCTGCTGCATGCGCTGCGCAGCGACGCGGCCACGCGCTCCATCCCCGTCATCATGCTGTCCGCGCGTGCGGGCCAGGAGGCGCAGGTCGAAGGCCTGCGCGCAGGCGCGGACGACTATCTGGTCAAGCCCTTTTCGGCGCGCGAGCTGCTGGCGCGCATCGCATCGCTGCTGCAGCTGGTGCGCGTGCGCGAACAGGTCCACGTCGCCGTGCAGGCCAACGAGAAAAAGCTGCGCGCCATCATCGACCAGATGCCTGCGGGCGTGGGCGTCTCCGACATGAGCGGCACCATGGTATTGAGCAATGCGCTCATGGACCGCTTCGTGCCGCGCGCCATTCCTTCCACCCTGGCGGACCGCCTGCCGCGCTGGAAGGGATGGGATGACAAGGGCCAGCCCATTGCCCCCGAGAACTGGCCCGGCAAGCGCGCGCTGCGCGGCGAAGTGGTCATGCCGGGGCTGGAGATGCTGCACACCGACGACGATGGCCGCGAATGGTGGATGCGCGTCAGCTGCGCGCCGCTGCGCGATGACGACGGCCAGCTCATAGGCACCTGCTCCGTCATCCAGGACATCACCGAACTCAAACAGGCCGAGTACCACCTCAAGGAAGCCGACCGACGCAAGGACGAATTCCTGGCCACGCTGGCGCATGAGCTGCGCAATCCGCTGGCGCCCATCAGCCACGGCCTGCAAATCCTCAAGCGCACCGCCAACGGCGACGACAGCGTGCGCCACAGCCACGAGATGCTGGAGCGCCAGGTCAACCACATGATCCGCATGGTGGACGACTTGCTGGAGGTCTCGCGCATCACCACGGGCAAGGTCCAGTTGCGCAAGGAACTGGTGGACCTGAACGATGTGCTGCAAGGCGTGGTGGCGGCCAGCGGCGCGGTCATGGAGGCAGGCAGCCACCAGTTGCGCCTGGAACTGCCCCCCGCGCCCGTGTCGCTGCTGGCCGACCCGATGCGGCTGGCGCAGATGGTCTCCAACCTGCTCAACAATGCCGCCAAGTACTCGCACTCCGGCGGCCACATCGTTCTGTCCGCCTGGACCGATGGCGCGCAGGCCGTGGTCTCGGTACGCGACAACGGCATCGGCATCCCGCCCGCCCTGCTGGGCAAGGTGTTCGATCTGTTCATGCAGGTGGACCGCAACGGCCGCCGTGGACAGGGCGGCCTGGGCATCGGGCTGACCCTGGTGCGCAGCCTGGTCGAGATGCACGGCGGCAGCGTGCAGGCGCTCAGCGAAGGCAAGGGCCAGGGCAGCGAATTCAGGCTGCACCTGCCCCTGCCCACCCAGGCGCAGCCCCTGGCGGGACAGGCACCGAATGCCCAGCCCGAGGATGCAACGGCCTTCGGCCGCATCCTGGTGGTCGATGACAACATCGACGCCGCCGACACCCTGGCCATGCTGCTCAGGCTGCTGGGCGCCGAAGTCGAGATTGCCCGCGACGGCCCCGGCGCCCTGGCCATGCACGCGGCGTTCAGGCCCGAAGTGGTGCTGCTGGATATCGGCCTGCCCGGCATGGACGGCCTGGAGGTCGCCCGCCGCATCCGTGCCGAGCACGGCCGCGACCAGGTCGTGCTGATCGCGCTCACGGGCTGGGGGCAGGAGGAGGACCTGAGACGATCGCGGGAAGCCGGCATGGACCACCACCTGGTCAAACCCGTGAGCTTCGACACCCTCGAGCGTCTGCTGGCGGGCCTGCGCCCCCTGCCGTGACGACTGCTTTTTTCGCGCGAGAATTCGGGCTGCCCGATCCAGCTGCTCCAGACGCCACCGAGACCGATGACCGCCCTGCCCGCTTCCTCCGCCCCCAACCTTCCCCCCATCAATGCCGAGCGCCTGTGGCGCCGCGTGGAGACCCTGTCCACCTTCACCCTGCCCGACGTGCCGTGGACGCGCCGCGCCTTCTCCCCTGAATTCGACCAGGCCCGCGCCTGGCTGCGCGGGCAGTTCGAGGCTGCGGGCATGCAGGTCCATCTGGATGAGGGCGGCAACCTGGTGGGCCGCCTGCCGGCTGCCCCAGGCCCGGTGCAACGCGCTCCCATCTCCACCGGATCGCACTGCGACACCGTGATGATGGGCGGGCGCTTCGACGGCATCATCGGCGTGCTGGCCGGCATCGAGGTCGCGCACTGCCTGCACGAAAACGGCATCGCCCTGCAGCACCCGTTCGAGGTGATCGACTTCCTGTCCGAAGAACCCAGCGACTACGGCATCTCCTGCATAGGCAGCCGCGCGCTGTCGGGCAAGCTGGACGCCGCCATGCTGGCCGCCCGCAACCCGCAAGGCGAAACCCTGGCCGAAGGCATGCGCCGCATCGGCGCGCGGCCCGAGGCGCTGGACCGCCCGCTGCGCAGCTCCGGCGGCACGGCCGCCTTTGTGGAACTGCACATAGAGCAGGGCCCGGTGCTGGAGCAGCGCGGCCTGCCGATCGGCGTGGTGACGAACATCGTGGGCATACGCCGCGTGAGCTTCACCGTGCGCGGCCAGGCCGACCACGCAGGCACCACGCCCATGGACATACGCCAGGACGCGCTGGTGGGCGCGGCGCGCATCATCGATGCGGCCAACCGCAAGGCCGCCGCGCTCAATGGCCAACCCCACTATGTGGTGGCCACCGTGGGCCGGCTCTCGCTCACGCCCAATGCCTCCAACGCCGTGCCGGGCCTGGTCGAGATGATGATGGAAGTGCGCAGCGACCACGCCGGCGTGCTGGAGCGCTTCCCCGAGGAACTGCTGGCCGAAGTCCTGCCCGGCCTGGCAGCCTTGCGCGTGCGTGCCGAGATGGCCGACGTGAGCCGCTCCCAGCCCACGGACTGCGCCGCGCCCGTCATGCAGGGCGTGGAGCAGGCCTGCGACAACCTGGGCTACGCCCACATGCGCATGCCCAGCGGCGCTGGCCATGACGCCGTCTACATGGCGCCCACCGGACCCATCGGCATGATCTTCATCCCCTGCCTCCACGGCCGCAGCCACGCACCCGAGGAGTGGATAGAACCCGCCCAGCTGCTGGACGGCACCCGGGTGCTGTACGAGACGGTGCGCGTGCTGGACAGGCAGTTGGCGCAGGCCTGAGCGCCTGGCCTGCGGCTAGGGACCAAGGCGGCATAAAATAGCCCGCTTCCCTCTGGAGCAGGCACAAGCTGCTCCTTGGTGGAAGCCCCTGTGGCACAGATTGCGGAAATCCGCCCAAATAGCGGGTTTCCCAATGCAAGATGGCGGAACCACCCTCCCCGATCATCGACAACCCACCGCATGGGCGACCCGGCACTGCCGGTCCGCTGCGAGAGGGTTGCACCGCCCCATCAGACCCTGGAGTTTCTTCTTTCATGTTCCGCCAACTGATCACCTGCACCGCCGTGGCCGCCGCCATGGGCATGAGCTTTTCCGCAGCCGCCCAAGGTGCGGCTGCCGACTATCCGAACAAGCCCGTGCGCATGATCGTGCCCTTCCCGCCCGGCGGCGGCACCGACATCCTCGCGCGCGTGGTGTCCAACAAGCTCACCGAAGTCAGCAAGTGGACCGTGGTGCCCGACAACCGCGCGGGCGCAGGCGGCACCATCGGCATCACCGAGGCCGCCAAGGCAGCGCCCACGGGCTACGACATGGTCATGGGCCAGAAGGACAACGTGGTCCTGGGCCCCTACCTCTACAAGAACCTGCCCTGGAACCCGGTCAAGGACCTGGTGCCCGTGGCCCACGTGGCCTACACGCCCATCGTGATCGCCACCAGCGTGAACTCGCCCTACAAGACCCTGGCCGACATCGTGGCCGCTGCCAAGCAGCACCCGGGCAAGGTGACCTACGGCTCGCCGGGCAATGGCACCAGCATCCACCTCTCGGGCGTGCTGCTGGAGAAGGCCGCAGGCATCCAGCTGGTGCACGTGCCCTACAAGGGCTCCAATCCGGCATTGATGGACGCGCTGGCCGGCAACGTGGACCTGCTGGTGTCCTCCGTGCCCTCGGCCATCGGCCAGATCAAGGCCGGCAAGCTGCGCGCCATCGCCGTGACCTCGGCCAAGCGCTCGTCCTCGCTGCCCGACACGCCCACGCTGGCCGAATCGGGCCTCAAGGGCTTTGACGTGAGCACCTGGTACGGCCTGTTCATGCCCAAGGGCACGCCCACGGCCGTCGTGACCAAGGTCAACGCCGAAGTGAACAAGCTGCTGGCCATGCTCGAAGTGCGCGACGCCATCCAGACCCAGGGCGCCGAGCCCCAGTCCATGAGCGTGGCCGACTTCGACAAGATGTTCCAGGCCGACTTCAAGCAGTCCAAGCAGATCGTCGAGTCCTCGGGCGCCAAGATCGAGTGACATGCCTGCGGTGCCAGGGCTGCATGCCCGGCACCGCCTGCAATGGCCAACGCCGCATTTCATTGATGCAGATCAGCCTGATCTGCATCAAGGAGCTATGTGACAGTCCCGTGAATACTTCTCCGGAAATCACCGAATTCCTGGAGAACGTCATGGCATTGCTGGTCTGGGTCCCCGAGCTGGACACCGGGATTGCAGAAATCGACCGGCAGCACCGCCGCATCGTCGATTACATCAACAAGCTCTACGAGCTGCGCTCGTCGCCCGACCGCGAGGCCCTGGGCGATGTCATCGGCGAGATGATCGACTACACCGTCTCGCACTTCGTGTTCGAGGAAAGCCTGATCGAGAGCGCCGGCTACATGTTCGCCGGCCCGCACAAGAAGGTGCACGAGCTGTTCACGCGCCGCGTGATCGAGATGCAGACCCGCTTCGATGCGGGCGAGGACGTGGCCGCCGAGCTGCACGGCATGCTCTCGCGCTGGCTGTTCAACCACATCCGCAACGAAGACACCGGCTACGTGGACTCGGCCAAGGCCTATCTGCGCATGGCGCGCGAGTCCAGTCCTGCCGCCGAGAAGGAAAGGCTCAAGAACGAAGTGCTGCAGGAGCTGGAGCTGCAGCGCAAGAAAAAGGGCTGGCTGGCACGGCTGCTCAATCGCTGATCACCCTCTCCCCTTGCAGCGCACCAAGAAAAACGGCTCCCGAGGGAGCCGTTGACGTTTCACCCGGCGAAGGGCCGAGCGGCCCGGTGATTACTCGCGCACCACCAGCACCGGCACGCGCACGGCGCCCAGCACGCGCTGGGTCACGCTGCCCAGCATCAGCTTTTCCAGGCCACGGCGACCTTGCGAGCCCATGATGATCAGGTCGGCGCCCGTGCTCTCGAGCACGCGCACGATGCCTTCGTGCACCGCATGGCCTTCGCCCACCACGGTGGTGGCGGTGATGCCGGCCTCGTCGGTGATCTTCTTGACGGCGTCCAGCGTGGTGTTGGCCTCGGCCGTGGCCGCGCTCAGGTACTGCGACTGGCCGTAGGCGAAGTCGGCGCCCACGCCCGTGAACGGATAGGGGTCCACCACGTAGACCGCCGTCAGCGTGCTGCCAAAGGCCTTGGCCAGCTCCACGCCCTTGTGAACCGCCAGCATCGAGCTGTTGGAGCCGTCCACGGGAACCAGGATGTGCTTGAACATGCGTTTTCTCCTTTGTGCTTGGCCGCCGTCAACAATCGGGGGCGGCCGGGTCGATGAACCAAAGTGTGCGCCCATCATGCGCCAGCGTCTTGAGCTGCATCAATCCTTGCGGCGACGCGTCAGCTCCGAGCCCTGGAAACCCTGGCGGCGATAGGTCAGCACCAGGGTATCGCGCACGCCGCCCGGCTGCTCTGGCTGGATGGGCGTGGTCTCGTGGATCATGCGGGCATCGTCCAGCAGCATCACCGACCAGGGCTCGGTCAGCGTGAAGCGCTGGCCGCTGGGGCCCGTGGCCTCGAAGATGCGTGTCTCGCCGCCCTTCACGCCCTCGCGCCCGACCAGGATCACGGCCACCAGGTCCACGCCGTCGCGGTGCGCGCCTTCGGGCGTGGGCCGGCCAATTCCGTCCGTGGTGTCGATGCGGAACTGGTGGGACTCGATGAACCAGCGCTCGTGCTGCACATCATCGCCCTGGGCGCAGAACACCTGGTCGGACAGGCCGGCCAGCGCCAGCAGCAGCCGGCTCCAGGTGGCGCTTTGCGCCGTGGCGTCGCGCATGGGATCGAACATGCGCAGCATGCCGCCATGCAGGGCGTTGTATTCCACCGGCTGCCAGTGCGCGCGGTGCTCCACCTGCTGCAGCCCGTCCTGCCCCGCGATGAAGCAGGAATGGCGGCGGCGCCGGTAGCGCCCGCCGTCCTTCAGAAAGGCATCGGGCGGCAGCTGGGCCCAGTCGGCATCGAGCGCATGCAGCTCGGTCAATGACACGCCTGCCCAGGCCGCGAATTCATCGGGGCGCAGCACCGCATAGCCTGCGTCGCGCAGCGACTGCGCTGCATTCTGGGGGGCGATATAGGGAGGAGGAAACGTGATGTGCGCCATAACCCGGCAAGCTTACTCCTGGCGCGTGGCCCGGGCAGCGATCCGGAGCGCAATTTTATGCAGCGCTGTGGCAACCTGATCGCACCCATCAGATGGCCGTAGGCCACCTTCTTGTCTGCAGCAACCGTTGCAAACACAACACCCGGTTAGACTGGCCAAAACCACCGATACACGACACGTGTGCAGATAGTCGCCACTGCCAATTTCAGCAGCACTTCGCGTGTATCCAGCCGTGGTTCAAAGCGGATTCGCAACTTGCCAAAGCCTGCAAACCAGCTTTGCGTCTCTCGCTTGCCCAACCGCTCGCTACTCTCAACGCCTCGTCTGGCAATCCAACCAATGATGCCCCGCTGTCCCAGGTGGGCTCGGCATCCCTTGAAGTCGTAGCCTTTGTCGGCGTGCCGCTTTGCAGGTCTTTACGGGGACGTCCTGCCAAGCCGGTAATCGTAGGAATCACGTTCACGCACTCCTCGAACATCTTGGAGTCATGCCTGTTCGCACCGCTGACCAAGATCGTCAGCGGGATGCCCCTGGCGTCTACAACAATGTCTCGCTTGGAGCCAAGCTTGCTTCTGTCCGTCGGGTTGGGCACCGTCTCCTGCCCCCGGGGCTTGGCACCCAGGAGCCATCAATGCTGACCCAGCTCCAATCAATCTGGTTATGTTCACGCAATCGAGTCAGTATGGCCTGGTGTAACCGCTCCCAGACACCAGCAGCGTTCCAGTCGCGCAGGCGCCAACAGCAAGTCATGCCGCTGCCGTATCCAAGGGATTGGGGAAGGTCTTCCCATGGAATGCCTGTTTGCAGCACGAACAAGATGCCGTTGAGGGCGGCTTCATCGCTGACTGCGAGCTTGCGCGCACCGCCTTTGGTAGAAGGCACGAAGGCAGGGAGCAGACGGTTGTAGCTGTCGCCACAGTTCTTTGCTTGCGGTTCCTCGTGCCATGAGGGCGGCGAGCATAACTGCTTTGCGGAGGCCTGTGACGAAGTGGTGTTAGCCACTCTTATCCGAATGCTGAGGGGCCTCAGTGCCACAACTGCACGGGAAAGATTGGATGACGTCCTGCGCGCCTTGCTTGCTTCAAGGTCGCCGTTTTTCAACCACTGGCGAGACAGATGGCAAAGCCACAAACCCACCACGAGAAACATTTCGTCACCTAAAATGGCATTAAGTCTCAGACAGCAAGATCTTCAGCACCTTCTCCGTCCTCAAGAAAGGGCATTGTGAACAAAGCAGCCAACAAAAATCCTGATGGAAAAACACTCGCCGTCATCAGCGCCAAAATATTTTCCGCCTTCGGCTTGGCTCTGACACTATCGTTGGCTGCCAGTGCCCAAGAACGCGTACTGCTTGCAGCGCAGGCCGACACGCCCGTTGCTCAACGCCAGGATGAATCCACCATAGCCTCCCTGAGCGGGCTCCAACAAACTGCCGTACAAGCAGGCAGCGTGAGGGTTATCGTTGGTCTGCGTGTACCTTTCTCGCAAGAGGCTTGGTTGCCAGCCTCCGCCGTAGCGGAACAGCGCGACGAAATTGCACTGATGCAATCATCGATGCTGCGCCGCCTTCCCTCGCTGGCGACGACGCCCCACTCCGTGGACCGCTTTGAGACCATTCCCTTCATGGGTTTGACCGTGACTCCTGACGAATTGGCCGATCTGGCCAACTCACCTGAAGTCATCAGCATTGAACGGGACCAGCTCGCCGTCCCCAACTTGCACTACAGCGTCCCCCACATTGGCGGAAATACCGCCTTGGCTTCCGGATACAGCGGAGCTGGCCAGACGGTGGCCGTTCTGGACTCAGGCGTACTCAAAAACCACTCCTTTCTTCAAGGAAAGGTCGTTTCCGAAGCTTGTTACTCTTCGGTCTCAGGTACAACCATCCAATCGCTCTGTCCTGGAGGAGCTACGGAGTCAACGGCAGTCAACTCTGCCTTGCCCTGCAGCCTGGACGGCTGTGATCATGGAACACATGTTGCAGGCATTGTTGCAGGCTCAGGAACCAGTGACTTCTCCGGAGTCGCCAAGGATGCAAAGATCATTGCAATACAGGTTTTCTCCAGAATCAACGATTCGTCCGTTTGTGCTGACTTAGGTCGCTCCGCTCCCTGCACAGCATCGCGCAGCGTAGATCAAATCAAAGCCCTCGAACGCGTGTACAGCCTGAGAGGCCTTTACAATATTGCCTCCGTAAATATAAGCCTGGGGGGAGGAAACTACAACGGCACTTGCGATTCCCAACAGCCCAGCGTCAAGGCCATTATCGATCAACTGGCCAGCGTCGGAATTGCGACAGTGGTTGCTTCGGGAAACAATGGTTATACAGGCGGCATTTCTGCACCTGCCTGTATTTCAACAGCAGTCAGCGTTGGAGCCACCTGGGCCAGGTCAGGCTACACGAACAATTGCGAAGGAAATTATCTTGGAACATCAGCAGTTGACTCTGTCGCCTGCTACTCCAACTCATCATATTTCCTGAGCCTCTTGGCTCCCGGCTCTCAAATATACTCATCCCTGTTCAACAACACATACGGTTATCGTGATGGAACTTCGATGGCAGCACCCCATGTTGCCGGCAGCTGGGCTGTCATGAAACAGAAAAACCCCGGTGCAACTGTCACAGAAATACTGAATACATTGAAAAATACCGGAACACCGGTATCTGATCCACGCAACGGCATCATCAAGCCACGCATCAATCTGGCTGCTGCCCTTGGCATTACAGGCGGTGGCACCCAATACCGAACCCTTAGTGTGCAGACATCGGCAGGAGGAAGGATTAATAGCTCTCCAGCCGGCATAGATTGCGGCACTTCCTGCGCAGGCAGTTTCCCCAATGGCTCCTACGTGTCCCTTGTAGCGACGCCTAATACTGGATACGCCTTTGCAGGTTGGACAGGAGCCTGCACGGGTTATGCGAGCACTTGCAGCGTCCTTATGAACAGTTCCGTGAATGTAGCGGCCACATTCGTGGAGACAGCTGTGCAGGTCACCTTGGTGAAAGCAGGGCAAGGACAAGGAACCATATCGAGCAATGCTTACTCTTGCAATCAGGCCATGTGTACCTTCACGATTCCCCGAGGTACCATCCTGAGCTTGGCGGCCTCACCTGGATCTGGCAGCGTTTTTTCCGGCTGGAGCGGTGGGAATTGCTCTGGCACCGGTATGTGCGTCATCACGGTCGATAGCACCACCACCATTACTGCGACCTTCAATCCCGCTGACAATGGGACCTTGAAATATGTAACCCCGATTTCCATCTCCAATCTCTCAGGAGATCAAAACTCTGCCACGATCTACTCGGTCCTTATTCCACCCGGTGCAAGAAATCTGCAAATTGAAACGCGCGGCGGAACAGGAGATCTTGATCTTTACGTAAAGTATGGGCAACAGCCCACGTTAAATAATTGGGATTGCCGCCCCTGGGTTGGAGGAAACTCCGAAAAATGCAATTTTCCTTCTCCCACCCCGGGAACCTACTACATCATGACCCACGCTTTTTATAGCTATAGGGACGCCAGCCTGCTTGTCAGCTATCAGATCGGCAATGACACCAAGAAACTCCTAGTTCCGATTCTCATGCTGATGCTTGATTAAATGTAAAACCAACAGATTCACTCAATACTAAGGAACAAAATGCAAAAAATCCTCGCCGCCATTTTCTTTGCAGCGCAAACCATTGCCGCGACAGCTGGAACATCCTCCGGCAAGGTAACTACCTTGATCGTGAACGCGGATAATTACCTATTTTTCACTGCGGGAATAAAAACAGGCTCACCTGCCTGCGGCAATAATAATCAATGGGCAATCAACCTGGGAACAGCGCAAGGCAAATCCATCTACGTCATGCTTCTAGCCGCACAGATGCAGGATAAATCCGTTACTATTTTTGGCAAACAGACTTGCAAAGAATGGGGTGATCGCGAAGACGTTTCATATGGAACCATGGAATAACAAATCCTGTGTAATTCGGGAATAACACTTGCAGCAAGTGTTATTCCGTCCTGACATAGGCTGTGCGTTCAAAATTCGAGCTATGCGAGGCAGATGCTTCCGACTACTCTCGCTAGCTTCCGAACCGTTCACCATATAGCAAAGTTCTGAGCAACCCAACGCTGCTGAATCACACCAACGGCAACCCCACATAGTTCTCCGCCAGCGAGGTCGAGCCTGCACGGGAGTTGACGATGTAGTCCAGCTCCGCCTCCTGCACCTTGGTGTCGAAGCCGCCTGCATCGGGGAAGCGGTGCATGAGCGAGGTCATCCACCACGAAAAACGCTCGGCCTTCCAGACGCGGCGCAGGCATTGCTCGGAGTAGCCGTCGATGCCTTCGGGCGCCTTGTCGCGGTAGTACTGCGCGAAAGCGCTGGACAGGTAGCCCACGTCCGAGGCGGCCAGGTTCAGGCCCTTGGCGCCCGTGGGCGGCACGATGTGGGCCGCGTCGCCGGCCAGGAACAGGCGGCCGAAGCGCATGGGCTCGGTCACGAAGCTGCGCAGCGGGGCAATGCTCTTTTCCAGCGAGGGGCCGGTGACCAGGCGCTCGCGGGCCTCGGGGTCCAGGCGCAGGCGCAGTTCGTTCCAGAAGGCTTCGTCGCTCCAGTCCTCGACCTTTTCGGTCAGCGGCACCTGCAGGTAGTAGCGGCTGCGCGTGGCGCTGCGCTGGCTGCACAGTGCAAAGCCGCGCTCGGTCTGGGCGTAGATCAGTTCGTGCGAGACGGGCGGCGTGTCCGACAGCAGGCCCAGCCAGCCGAAGGGGTAGACCTTCTCGAAGGTGCGCACCTTGTCCTGGGGCACGCTGGCGCGGCAGATGCCGTGAAAGCCGTCGCAGCCGGCGATGAAGTCGCATTGCAGCTCATGGACCTGACCGTCCTTCTCATAGCGCACGACGGGGCTGTCGCCATCGAAGCCCACGGGCTGCACGTTGCTGGCCTCGTAGACCGTGGTCAGGCCCTCGGCGGCGCGCACTTCCATCAGGTCGCGCGTGACCTCGGTCTGGCCGTAGACCATGACGCGCTTGCCGCCGGTCAGGCCATGCAGGTCGATGCGGTGGCGCTGGCCGCCGAACAGCAGCTCGATGCCGTCGTGCGGCAGGCCTTCTGCGCGCATGCGGGCGTCGGCACCGGCCTGCTCCAGCAGGTCCACGGTGACCTGTTCCAGCACGCCGGCACGGATGCGGCCCAGCACGTAGTCGGCGCTGCGCTGCTCGATGATGACGTTGTCTATGCCTGCGCGGTACAGCAGCTGGCCGAGAAGCAGGCCGGCAGGGCCTGCACCGATGATGGCGACTTGGGTGCGCATTGATTTGTCTCCGTTGCGTTGTTCGATGTCATGGCCGGTTCATGCCATGGCCTGCGCCCAAGATTAGTTTTGAGGCAGCGCAAAGACGAGGGGCTGCAGCACGCGTTGCGCGGTTATCGCGCAATCTGCGCGACAATCGCGCACTACCTGCATACCCGCCCTCCCCGCCCATGAACCAGCCCTTTCCCATCGACCCGGATGACTTCATCGCCGGCCTGGCCAAGGGCCTGGCCGTGCTGGAGAGCTTCGACACCGAGCGCCAGCGCCTGAACGCCACCATGGCGGCCGAGCGCTCTGGAATCACGCGCACGGCCGCGCGCCGCCATCTGCTGACCTTGACGCACCTGGGTTATCTGGAGACGGACGGCAGCCATTTCTGGCTGGCGCCCAAGGTGCTGCGGCTGTCGGGCAGCTACCTGGCGTCGGCGCGGCTGCCGCGCATCGTCCAGCCCGTGCTCTACCGGCTGGCGGCGCAGACCCAGCTGTCGTTTTCCTGCGTGGTGCGCGATGGCCACGAGGTGGTCATCGTGGCGCGCAGCGCCCTGCACGAGCGCGGCCAGCGCCTCATGGCCCACGGCCTGCACCTGGGCAGCCGCCTGCCCGCCCATGCCACCTCCACGGGCCGCGTGCTGCTGGCCGCCCTGCCTGCGGCCGAGCTCAGGCAATGGCTGGCATCGCACGATCTGCGGCGCCTGACCGCCCACACGGTGACGGACAGCGCCGCGCTGGAAGGCGTGCTGGACGAAGTGCGCCGACAGGACTTCTGCCTGGCCCTGGAAGAGCATGAGCTGGCCGTGCAGGCCCTGGCCGTGCCGCTGCGCAACATGGAGGGCCGCACGGTGGCCGCGCTCAACATCGTGACCTCGCCCCAGCGCATGGCGCCCGCCGCCATGGCGGCCGAGCTGCTGCCGCTGCTGCAGGAGGCGGCGCGGGAGCTGCGGCCGCTGCTCTGAGGCCTGCTGGCCTGCGACCTGCCGCCGTCGCTGCAACCGCTCAGAGCGGCGCGCACACCAGCCGGCTCAGTTCGCGCAGTGCCAGCGAGGTCTTGCGGATCAGCGGCGTGGCCTTTTTCTTGGCCGACTGCGCCAGGCACAGCGTGCTCACCACATGGGGCGATTCGATGGGAATGCCCACCAGCTCGGCATCGGTCAGGTGGCTGCGCATCGCGCTGTCGGTCAGCGCGGCGTAGCCGTAGCCGCCGCGCACCAGGTCCAGGATGGCCGGCACGCTGGACACTTCCCAGACCACGTTGAGCTTGACCTGGGACAGCGTGGCCTGCGCTTCCATCAGCTTGCGGAAGATCTGGCCGTGCTGCGGCATGATCAGCGGAAACTGCGACAGCTCGTCAAAGCGCACGCCGCTGCGCCCGCCCAAGGTGCGCGCCGGGCCGATCAGGCACAGGCGCTCTTCCAGCACGGGCGTGACCTCGATGTGCGGATGCGGCTCGGGCGTGTAGACCAGGCCCAGGTCCATGCGGCCCGAAGTCAGCCATTCGGCAATGTTCATGGAAAAGCCCTCGACCACGGCCAGGCGGGCCTTGGGCATGTCCTTGCTGAACAGGTCGATCAGCGGCAGCGTCAGGCGCCGCGCCAGGCTGGGCGGCAGGCCCACCACGATGCGGCCCACGGGCTCGTCGCGCTGGCTGCCCAGATCCTCCTTGGCCAGCGCCACACGCTGCATGATGGCGTGGCCGTGCTCCAGCAGGCGGCGGCCCGCGTCGGTCAGCGTCACGCCGCGGCCGGTGCGGATCAGCAGGGTTTCGCGCAGCTCGGTCTCCAGCGCCCGCACCTGGCGGCTCAGTGCGGGCTGGGCCGTCTCCAGCAGCACGGCCGCCTTGCTGAAGCTGCCGGTCTCGGCCACATGCACAAAGGTCTCTATCTGCTGCAAATTCATGTTCTATCGTCTCCTCACTTATGCCATTTTGCTATAGCTGCTAGCGGCGGCGATGGCTAGGTGCTTTGCGGCGAACTGACACAATGCGGCGACTGGATCATCCAGCCGCTCCCGCAAGAGAGCGTAAAAAACAAGAGCGGCCCGTGCATTCCCGGCATAGGGCCAAGCCACCCAGCAAGCCCAACAGCGACTCGGAGACAAACCATGAAAGACAGCGCCTTCAGCATCAATCGCCGCCAGGCGGGCCTCGCCCTTGGCGCCCTGGCCCTGGGCGCGCTGGCGCCTGCGCGTGCCCAATCGGGTGCCGCCGCCAACTGGCCCACCAAGCAGGTGCGCATCATCAATCCGTTCCCCGTGGGCGGCGGGCCGGACGGCACCTCGCGCCTGGTGGCCGACAAGCTGGCGCGCCTGTGGAACCAGCCCGTCATCGTGGAAAACCGCCCTGGCGGCAACGGCTTCATCGCCATCGAGGCCTTCAAGCGCGGCGCCACCGACGGCACGGACATCATCCAGCTGGACAACGTCCACCTGGCCGCCTATCCCCACCTGTTCAAGAAGCTGCCCTACAACATCGACAAGGACTTCGAGGTCGTCCTGCCGCTGTTTCGCACCTTCTTCTTCGTCTGCGTGCCGGTCAACAGCCCCTACAAGACCGTGGCCGACCTGATTGCCGACGCCAAGGCGCGCCCCGGCAAGCTCAACTACGGCTCGTGGTCCGTGGGCAACCCGGTGCACCTGGGCTCGGCCCTGCTGGAGTCGCTGACGGGCACCAAGATGGAACACGTCATCTACAAGGAAACCAGCCAGCTGTACACCAGCGTGGCCACGGGCGAGCTGGCCTTTGCGCTGGGCTCCTCAGGCACGGCCGGCCCGCTGATGCGTTCGGGCAAGCTGCGCTTCCTGGCCGTGCTGGCACCCCACCGCCTCAAGGGCTATGAAGACGTGCCCACCGTGGCCGAGTCCGGCGGCCCGGCCGATGCCGTGGTCACCGGCTGGAATGCCTTTGCCGTCTCCAAGTCCACGCCGCCCGCCGTGGTCGAGAAGATCCGCCAGGACACCATGAAAGTCCTGCGCGAGCCCGACATCCAGCCCAAGTTCCAGACCTTCGGCTATGAGAACTACTTCCCCACGCCCGAGGAGTTCAAGGCCTTCATCGTCGAAGAGAACAAGCGCTTTGGCGACGTGATCCGCCGCGCCAAGATCGAGCTGTAAGCCACTGGCCACAGCAGGCCGCAGACGCAAAAAAGCCGCCGTGCCGCAAGGCCGGCGGCTTCTTTCATGCCGTCTTCAGCGCGACAGCCCGCGCGCCGCAATCGGCCACAGCGCGTGCACCACGCCGTCGTGCAGCACCACAAGCTCGTCGTGCAGGTTGAATGTCGGGTCCACGTGGGAGGGCAGCAACTGCAGCACGCTGCCCAGGGCGGGCGCCTGGGCGCCCGGCTCCACGCGCACCACGCTGTGCTCGTCGTTGATGGCCACGCAGCGCAGGCCCGGCGTGCCGTACACGGCAGGCGGCCCGCATTCGGCCGAGGTGGACTTCAGGCCCACGTCCAGGATGACGCGGTCCGGCGCGGGCGTGCTCATCACCGTGGACAGCAGGAACAGGCTGCTGCGAAAGGCCAGCGCCCCGTCCCACTCGTTGGCGCCGTAGTCACCATCCATGAAGGCATAGGAGCCCGGCTGCAGCTCGGTGTAGACGCCGCTGGCCGCGTCGAACTCCACGCTGCCCGTGCCGCCGCCCGTGATGGTGCGGCAGGCCATGCCGTTGTCGCGCAGCAGTTGCGCGCATGCCGCCGCCTGGCGCGCCGCCTCCCGGCAGACCTGCGCACGCTCTTCGCGGCTGCGCCGGTGCTGCACCGCGCCGTGGTAGGCCTGCAGCCCCGCGAAATTCACGCCCGGCAGGTCGTGCGCCTGCCGCGCCAGGGCCAGCACGGCCTCGGCTCCCGTGACGCCGCAGCGGCCCTGGCCCACGTCCACCTCCACCAGCACGTCGATCTCCACGCCCGTCTGCGACATGGCCTCGGACAACTGCACCAGGTTGGCCGCGTTGTCCACGCACACGGCCATGCGCGCACTGCGCGCCAGCCGGGCCAGCAGCGCGTGCTTGGCGGGTCCCACCACCTCGTTGCTGATCAGGATGTCGCGCACGCCGGCCGCCACAAAGGGCACGGCCTCGCTCACCTTCTGGCAGCAGATGCCGCGCGCACCCAGCGCCAGCTGGCGCAGCGCGATCTGGGGGCACTTGTGCGCCTTGGCATGCGGGCGCAGCGCCACGCCGTGGCGGTCGGCCCAGTCCTGCATGGTGCGCAGGTTGGCGTCGAAGACGGTCAGGTCCAGCGCCAGGCTGGGTGTATCGACCCGGTCGAGCGGATCGCCGGGCCGTGCGGCAGGCTCCATTGCCAGGCCGCTGGAGTCATCGTGCAGGGGCATGGGGCTGTGCCTCATTCCTGCGGGGGCGCGTATTGGGCGATGACCTCGGCCTCGGTCATGGTCGGCGTCTGGTTGGCGAAGTCGTAGTAGCCGGGCTTCTTGTCGATGTAGATCTGCGTGGCCAGCTCGAAGTCCTGCGACTCGAAGGCGCCGGCCGGCACGAAGTACTCGCCCGTGGCGTGCAGCCGGTAGTACAGGTGTGTGCCGCACTGCCTGCAGAAGGCGCGCTCGGCCCATTCGGAGGATGCATAGGTGCCGATGTGCTCGCCGCCCTCGAACTTCACATCGGGCCCGCAATGCACGGCCAGCATGGGGCCGCCGCCCCAGCGCCGGCAGTATCCACAGTGGCAGGCTCCGATTTCCCGGGCCTGGGGGGAGACAAAGCTGACTGCGCCGCAAAGACAATGACCGTTCATGGTGCGTGGACCTTTCCGTGGGTTGCAAGTAGCTGTGATTATTCACAGGTGCCGCGCATCATAGGCGATGGCGCGGCACCTGCAAACCGCGGCGCCCTACACTGCGCGCCAGTCCTCTCAACCACCCACCCCCCTTGTCAGCCATGCCCCGCAATGACAACCGCCTCAAGGTCCTCTTCGTCTGCAGCCGCAACCAGTGGCGCAGCCCCACGGCAGAGCAGGTCTGGCGCAGGCACCCTGCCTTGCAGGTGCGCTCGGGCGGCACCAGTGCGGGCGCCCGCCACCGCGTGTCAGCCGACGATGTGGCCTGGGCCGACGTGATTCTCGTGATGGAGGAAAGGCACCAGTACCGCCTCAAGGCCGATTTCGGCAGGCTGCTGGCGCAAAAGCGCGTGCATGTGCTCGATATTCCTGACGAGTACCGCTACATGGACCCGGAACTGGTGGACATGCTGCAGACCGCCGTCAGCGCACTGCTGCAACTGGACTGAGCGCCGGACGCCACGGCGACGGCAACCATAGGCAAGCACGTAGGCAAAAACAGTCAATTGCATTCGGACGTACGCTATAGTAACGAACGGTATCAAAAGCACGGTCTGCCGTATGACAAATGGACGACTGGATACCCTCCAGGAGGACCCCCAACCGAGGCTGAAATGCACGATGCCATCACCAACCCCACGCAAGCTGCGGTGACCCCGGTGGCGCCAGCCCCCCTGGAAATACCCGATTACGAACTGCTGGAAACCTTGGGATCGGGTGGCTACGGCACCGTCTACCGCGCGCGCCACCGGCGCACGGGTGCATCGGTGGCCATCAAGGTCGTCAGGCTGCAGGAAGGCGGCCGCCAGGTGGAGCGCTTCCACCGCGAGACCATGCTGTGCGCGTCCCTGCACCATCCGCACATCGTCCAGTTGCTGGACAAGGGCGAGCAAGGCGACTGCGTCTACGGCGTCTTCGAATATGTGCCCGGCGAGACCCTCAAAAGCCTGATCCGCCGCCAGGGCGTGCTGACTGCCGCCGAGGCCGGCCGCCTCATGGCCGAGGTGCTCGATGCGCTGGACTGCGCACACGCGGCCGGCATCGTGCACCGCGACCTCAAGCCCGACAACGTGATGGTCACCTCCACGGGCGCCGTGCGGCACGCCATGGTGCTGGACTTCGGCATCGGCACCGTCATTCCGCAGTTTGCCGGCCCGCAGGTCTCGCAACTCACCATGGGCGACGAGTGCCTGGGCACGCCGGCCTACAGCGCCCCCGAGCAGCTGCGCGGCGAGCCGCCCAGCGCCCGCACCGACCTGTATGCCTGGGGACTGATGTTCCTCGAATGCCTGACGGGCACGCCCGCCGTGCAGGGCGCCTCGGTGGCCGAGATCGTGCACCGCCAGCTCAGCCCGCAGGAAGTGCAGCTGCCGCCCGCCATCTCCACCCACCCCATCGCCACCTTGCTGCGCAAGGCGCTCAAGAAGCGGCCCGCGGAGCGCAGCGACTCGGCGGCGGCCCTGCTCAGGGACCTCATGCGCGTGCGGCTGGACGATCTGGTGGGCCAACTGCCCGCCGCCGCCCAGGTGCAGCAGGCGGACCTGACACGCACCGTGGCCACCACACGGGTGTTCTCCGAAGTGCGCCAGCTCACCGTGCTGTGCTGCAGCGTCTCCCTGTGGCCAGGCAGCGATACCCACGGCATGGACGGCACGACGGGCACCGCAAGCCAGCCCTCGCAGGGGCTGAACATCGAAGACATCGAACTGCTGCAGCGCGAGGAACTCACGCTGTTCTCCGACGTTGCCACCCGGCGGGGAGGCATGCTGGCGGGCACGCTGGGCGACCGCATGCTGGTGCTCTTCGGCTACCCGCACACCAGCGACACCGATGCCCGCCAGGCCGGCATGACGGCGCAGGAGCTGCTGACGCTCAGCCGCAGCCGCGCGGCCGCCATTGAGCAAGTCCACGGACTGCACCTCGGAATCCGCATGGGCCTGCACACCGGCATGGCCGTGGTGGTCGGCGGCGAAGCACCCTCGGGCCATGCCGTCAACGTGGCCATGCGGCTGGAGGCCATCGCCGATGCGGGCACCCTGCTGGCCAGCGAAAGCAGCCATCGCCTGCTGGCCCGCCATGCGCGCTTCGAGAAAGCCGGCAGCCTGCGCCTGCCCGGCCAGCCCACGGGCATGCAGACCTATCGCCTGCAGCTGGAACAGCCCGCCGAGCCACTGCCAGGGCCTGTGTCCGATGCGGCCTTGCAGTGCATAGGCCGCGAACCCGAACTGCAGCGCCTGAACGACGCATGGGCGCGGGCCCGCGAAGCCGGGGGCAATGCGCTGTGGATTCGCGGCGAGCCGGGCATCGGCAAATCCTGCCTGGCCGACATGCTGCTCGTCCACGCCAGGACACAGGGCGCGAACACCGTGGTGCTGCAATGCCAGCCCGAGCACCGCAACACCGCGCTGACCCCTTTCCTGGGCCTGATACGGCAGCGGCTGGAGGCGGCCGATCCCCCGCAGGACCACCGCGAGCAGATGCGCGAAGCCCTGCGCGCCGCAGGCTGCGATGCCGAGGCCGCCCTGCCCATTCTGTGCGCCTGGCTCTCGCTGCCCCTGGGCGACTGCGAGCCCAGCCGCATCTCGGCCGTCATGCAAAGGGCGCTGCTGCTGCAGTCCACCGCGCAATGGCTGCTGCACATGTCCGAAGCCGAGCCCTTGCTGCTGGTCGTCGAGGACGTGCACTGGGCCGACCCCACCAGCATCGAACTGCTGGAGCAACTGGTAGCGCGCCTGCCCGGGCGGCGCGTGCTGCTGGTGCTCACGGCGCGGCCGCAGTGGCAGCCGCCCGAAGGGCTGCAGGCCGAGTGCGTGGACGTGCGGCGCCTGGAAGACGCACAGGCCACCGAGCTGGCCCGCCAGACGCTGGCGCCGCGCAGGCTCAGCCCCGCCGTGATCCGCCACGTGGTGGAGCGCACCGACGGCGTGCCGCTGTTCATCCAGGAAATGGCGCGCATGCTGCTGGATGCCCACCTGGTGGAGCAGGACGGCGTCTGGGACTTTCGCCATGCCGGGCTGCCGGCCGCCATTCCGTTGACCCTGCGCGACTCGCTGGTCAGCCGCTTTGACCGCATCGGCCCGCTCAAGCCGCTGCTGCAACTGGCCGCCACCATGGGCCGGCACTTCGACTTCGGCCTGCTGTGCGCCTGCGTGGAACGCCCGCAAGGCGAGGTCGAGCAGGAACTGGCGCAACTGGGCCAGGCCGGCCTGGTCATTGCCGATGAACGTGCGGGCGCCGGCGCCTTCATGTTCCGCCACGCGCTGATCCGGGACACGGCCTACGAATGCATGCTGGCATCGCAGCGCCGGCTGCTGCACCGCGACGTGGCCCTGGCCCTGATGCAGCACCAGCCCCAGCGCGTTGCCGCAGAACCCGCAGGCGTGGCCCAGCACTGGGCAGACGCGGGCGACCATGCCCAGGCCGTGGCGCTTGCGGTGCGGCAGTTGCGCATCACGCAGCTGCGCTCGCTCAACGATGAAACCATTGCCTACGCGCGCCACATCGACGACTGGCTGCACCAGCTCCAGGGCGTGGCCCAGCGCGAGGCGCGGCTGGACGTCAACAGCTACGTGACCCAGGCGCTGATGAACAAGCACGGCTGGGCCCATGCCCAGGTGGTGGAAAGCATCGCGCTGTCGCAGGAGCTGCTGGCCGGCCCCGGCGCCAATGCGGTGGCCGACTACAAGCAGGTGCAGCACCTGTGGATGCTGATCACCTACCACCACGTGGCCAGTAACCGCGAGGAAGTGCGCCAGCTCAGCCACCGCCTGCTGGAGCAGGCCGTTCGCCAGCAGGACACGGGCGTGCTGGTGGCCGCGCAGACCTACCTGGGCCTGGCCCACTACTCCGACGGCCGATTCGAGCAGGCCGAAGAAGCGCTGACCGACGCCATCACCCGCTACGACCCCGTGGCCCATGCCCACCATGCGGCCGAGTTCGGCTTCGACACGCGCGTCTGGGCCACCTGCGGGCGCGCCCTGGTGCGCTGGTTCGCCGGCTTCGACCAGGCCGCGCTGGCCGATGCGAACGACGCCGTGCGCCTGGCGCACGAGGTCTCGCACATCCCCTCCCTGAGCATGGCCCTGCTCTACCAGGCCCTGGTCCACCAGGCACGTGGCGACAAGGAAAGCGCCTTGGCCACCACGGGCGAGCTGCTGGACATCACGGCCCGCTACGGCCTGCCCGCGTTCTCGGGCTATGCGGACATCATCCGCTGCTGGGCGCTGGGTGACAGCGCAGGCAGCGCCAGCGCCGAGGGCATTGAACGCGCCAGCGGCACGGCGCAGCTGCTCTGGGACATGGGCTGCCGCTACTGCCAGACCTACTACCGCTCCTTCGTCGCTGAAATGCTGGCGGCCAGCGGGCGCTGGGCCGAGGCCCTGGACAAGATCGACGAGTGCCTGCGCCTGGCCGACGTACTGGACGAACGGCTGCACAGCAGCGAGCTGCACCTGAAGAAGGCCCGCTTCCTGCTGGCCATGGGCGCCGACCACGCAGCCGTGCAGGACAGCCTGGCCCAGGCGGCAGGGACTGCGCGCACCGCCGGCAAGTACCGCACCGAAACCGAGGCGCTGGCCCTGTCGCAGGCCCTGGCACCCGCCAGGCCGGACGTGGCCGCGCGCCTGAGTGAGCTGGCCGCGCTGCGGCCTGAACTGTCCGTGCACCTGTCCGGGCCCCGGCCCGGCCAGGCGCATTTTTCTTGAACCGAGGATGAAGTCACATGACCACCCAGCTGCAGAATACTGAACCGTTGCTCGCATTCCGCCTTGCCTACCTGCGGGCCATCGCCCGCTCCTGGCAGGATGACGCCTACCGCCGTGACCTGCTGGGGCAGCGCGACATCCAGCCCATGCTGCACCGCGACTTCAGCCTGCCGACCCAGTGGCCCCAGGTCGACGTGTCGCTGCGCCTGAGCGACGACCCCACCCAGCGCGCCGAATGGAAGCCCGTGCTCACGGCCGGCTGGATCGGCCCTGACGATGAATTCGTCATCGTCCTGCCCCAGGCGCCCCAGACCCATGCCTCCGAGGCCCTGGCCGCCTACTACCAGCTGTTCCCCAACTTCATGGGCGTCAGCACCTCGTTCGAGGAACCGAGCAACGGCACGCTCAGGGCCGCCCTGCCCACGGGCCTGGGCATCCCCGGCGGCGGCCCGGACTCGCTGCTGGCCTTTGGCGGCGTGGTGCTGCGCGCCATCGCCCTGGCCTGGCAGTCGCCCGAGTTCCACGCAGAGCTGACGCGTGACGACGGCAAGGACAAGGCCCCCGTGCTGAGCCAATGGCTGGGCTACAACAACCCGTTCAACTTCCAGGTGCGTTTCGAGACCGAGCAGGCCTTCACCTGGGATGCGGCACGCGGCGAATGGAACCTGCAGCGCGCAGACGGCACGGCCATCAAGAACGGCATCGTGCTGAACTACCCGGTGGCACCTGCCGAGCAGGACCTGTGGGCCATCGCCCTCACCTCCTACAACAACACCGGTGACGCCTACCCCTTCACCTGCTGATACGGCACCGGCGCAGCTGCAAGGGGCCACGGCCACCTTGCTGCTGACGCTGGCGGCACGTGCCCGGGCAGCAGGTCCGGCAGCTTCCTCGGAACTGCCGGACCTGCCGCCTTTTTCCGACCCCGAGGCGCGCCGCATTGCCGCCGCCCTGCCCCAGGCCAACGAAGCCCATGCGGCTGACCCCGCCTTTGTACGCAGCGTGGTGCTGCGCTCTCAGCTGTTCGACCGGCTCACCACCGAATTTCTGACCGCCCATCCGTCCGGCCTGTGCATTGCGCTGGGTGCAGGCCTGTGCACGCGGCGCAACCGCCTGGCCCCCGAGGCCGGCACCGCACGCTGGCTGAACGTGGACCTGCCCGACGCCATCGCCCTGCGCGCGCAATACATTGCAGGCCCTGAAGCCAACCTCGCCTGCTCCATCCTCGACACCTCCTGGCTGGACACCGCCGCCCTGCCCGGCAACCAGCCCGTTCTGGTGCTGCTGGAAGGCGTCTGCCCCTATCTTCCCCAGGCTGCGCTGGAGGCCATGCTGCAGCAGCTGGCCCAGCGCTTTGCCGCGCCCGGCAGCCCGCCGTGCACCGTCGTACTCGACCATGTGCACCCGGCCCTTGCGCGGCTGCCCATGCAGGTGGGCGGAATGCGCCTGCCCGTCGTCTCGGGCTTTGCCGACGGCGCGCAGATAGAGCGCATCCACCCCGCCATCCGCATCAGCCTGCAAGAGCACCTGTATGCCCGCTTCTCGCAGCAGCACCAGCTGTTCGAGACCGCCTTCCACGCCACCACCGGCCAGCACCCCTATGCCGTCGTCCGCCTTGAACTCGGAGCACCGTCTCTTGCCTGAGCCCACGGCCCCGGACCTGTTCGCCCACGCCTTTCGCTGGCACGAGAAATTCCTGCCGCCCGTGCAGCAGGGCGACCGCCTTTTGCTGGCCAGCGAACGCGACATCCTGGCCCTGGGCTCCGCCGCCGTGCTGGCGCTGAACGCCCCGCTGCAGGCCGGCACCAGCCTCATGCAGCACTGCGCCGCAGCGCCCGATGCGCCGCTTGCACAGATGCTGCACGCCCTGGGCGCCCTGCTGCGCCAGGGCCTGGTCCAGCCGGTGCTGCACAGCGACTTGAACGGCCACGGTTATCTGCAACCGGATTTCTCGGCCCCGCCCGTGCGCCTGCAGGCATCGGAGCAGATCGACATCGTCATGCTGACTGCAGCGCTGGACAGCACAGCCGCCTGCCACTGGGCTGCGGCCGTTGCCGGGGGCGTGGCCACGCAGGCACCCGCCCCCGCCCCGCTCACCATCGTTTTCTGCGACGACTATCTGGACCCGCGCCTGGGCGCCATTGACGCCAACCAGCGTGCCGCAGGCCGGCCCTGGCTGCTGGTGCGGCCTGCGGGCGAGCAGGCCATGGCGGGACCGCTTTTCAAACCCCAGGCAGCGGCCTGCTGGCATTGCCTCGCACACCGCTGGCAACGCAACCATCCCGCACGCGGCGGCAAGCACGGCCAGCCTCAGGACAGCGACCGCTGCCCGCCCGTGCGCGCCGGCGCCGACCTCATCGCCACGCGGCTGCAGGCCCTGCTGCCCACGGTGCAGCGCCTGCTGGCGCACACCGATGCGGCGCAAACCGTGTGGACGCTGGAGCCTGAGCAGCCCCACCCGGTGGCCGCCCGCCCGCAATGCCCGCACTGCGGCACGCCGGGGCTGATGGCCCTGCGCCAGCGTGAACGCATTGCGCCAGTTCCCGGCACGCATGCCGCGCGCGCCGATGGCGGCTGGCGCAGCGTGCCGGCCGAGACCACGGTGCAGCGCCTGTCGCAGCACGTCAGCCCGCTGACCGGCGTGATTGCCCGGGTCACGCCGCTGACGGCCGAGACAGACGAAGCGCTCACCGTCTACCGCAGCGAAATCTTCAGAACACCAGCCCCCGGCAGCACCAGCCTGGCCGGCTCCGGGACACAGCTGTGCCTGGGCAAGGGCCTGTCGGCCATGCAGGCCCGCGCCAGCGCCATGTGCGAAGCGGTGGAGCGCTACGCCGCCTTCCACCAGGGCGACGAAGCCGTGGTCGTCGCCCCCGCCGCGCAGCTGGACGCGCCCTGCATCGCGCCCACGGAACTGGCTCGCTTCAGCGACCGGCAGACTGCCGGCTTTGCCACCGACAAGCCGCCGCATGCCGTGCCCCCCAGCGCCGGCCAGCCCGATCCCCTGTGGTGGGCTCCCGCCTGGTCCCTGACCGCCGATGCGCGCCGCTACCTGCCGCTGGCTTTCTGCCTGGCCCATGCGCCCGCGCAAAGCCTGCACCACGTGGGCTGGACCTCCAACGGCTGCGCCGCAGGCAACACGCGGGAAGAAGCCATCCTCCAAGGCTTCATGGAACTGGTGGAACGCGACGCCGCCGCCATCTGGTGGTACGGCCAGATCCGCCGGCCCGCCATTGCGCTGCAAGGCATCGACCAGGCCACGCGCCAGCGCCTGGACCGCAGTTGCGGCCCGCAATGGTCGTACTGGCTGCTGGACATCACGCATGACTTCGGCATACCCGTGGTCGTCTCCGTGGGCTGCCATGCACAGACCGGCCAATGGGCCGTGGGCTTTGGCTGCAGCCTGGACCGCGCCCTGGCCTGCGAACGCGCCCTCACCGAAATCAGCCAGCTGATCGCGGCCGGCAAAAGCTTTGCCGTGCCCGAGCCACTGCAGGCCTTCCTGCTCCCTGCGGACAGCGCCGATGCGCCGCCGCAACAGCCTGCGCCTCTGTCTGGGCACACGCCGGACACCACGCCGCCGGACATTGCCCAGGCCATTGCGCGCTGCGTGGACATCGCACGCGGCCTGGGCCTGGAAACCATCGTCTATGACCACTCGCGCCCCGACATCCCTGTGCACACCGTCAAAGTCGTGATTCCCGGCCTGTGCCATATCTGGCCGGAACTGGGCAATCCACGGCTGCGCAACGTACCCGTGGCCCTGGGCTGGCGCAGCCGGCCGCTGCAGGAATCCGAACTGAATCCGCAGGCTCTGTACGTTTGACAAACTGAAACGCGCAGCGGGCATGTACTCTCTCAGCTTGGCAACAGGCTGCCGGCTCCGGGCCAATGCGCCCCCAGCCCACCCCCTGTTCACACAAGCCCCAAGGAGAATTCGAGGCGATGGCCCTCTTTCGTAACCAACTCGACGGCCGCATCGTCGTGCTGCGGCCCCTGCATACCTTCGGCCGCCACCCCTCGGTCTGCCAGACCGTCATGAAGGCGCCCGACGTCTCCCAGGTCCACGCACTGTTCCGCTGGAACCGGCAGACCTGGGAAATCGTGGACCAGAGCCGCAACGGCACCATGCTCAACGGCGTGCGCCTGGTCGCCGGCCGCTGGACCGTTTTGGCGGTGGGCGCCAAGCTCAGCATGGGCGAAGGCGCAGAAGCGGCCTGGACCGTGGAAGACCTGGGACCGCCCATCACCTGCCTGAGCCCCGGCCCGGGACTGCCCCAGGACGGCCCCCTGGCCCTGAACCCGCGCGGAACCCTGCTGCCCGACGCGCAGGAGCCCGAAGCCAACGTCTTCTTCGAGGACGGCCGCTGGCTGCAGGAGTCCGGCGACGGCACCGAGCCCCTGGTCGATGGCGCCATGATCCACACCTCCGCAGGCAGCTGGGAATTCGTGCAATGCGACGACCTGGAATCCACACGGGAAAGCAGCTTCGACCCGCGTGCGCCCAAGCCGCCGGAAGTGTCCTTTCGCTTCACCGTCAGCCAGAACGAAGAGCACGCCAGCCTGACCGTCATGAGCGACGGCAAGCCCATTGCGCTGGGCGAACGCATACACCACTACACCCTGGTCACCCTGGCCCGCGTGCGCCAGCAGGACGCAGAAAAAGGCCTGGCCCCCGCAAGCCAGGGCTGGATAGAACTGGATGCGCTCTCACGCATGCTGGGCGTGGAGCCCTCGTACGTGAACATCCAGATCTTCCGCGCCAAGCACCAGATCCTCAGCGCCCTGCCCGAATGCGCCGCCTCGCCCGCCCTGGTGGAGCGGCGGCGCGGCAGCCTGCGCTTCGGGGACTTTCCGTTCGAGATCGAAGGCGGGGCGCGCAGCGCCTGAACGGCGAACTGCAACGGAGAACGGCAGGCACACGGCGCATCGCTCGCTGCATGTAATCAGCTGTAATTTTCTTGTTGTGCACACGTGAATAAAGTGGGAACCGGTTCTTGCCGCCTGCGGTGCGAACCCTCTCACCCTCCTCCCGGACCGGGTTGCCCGAGTCCACTGGCGCACCTGGAAGACGCAAATGAGCATGGACATGCGACGTGTACTGTTGATCCCCGCCAGCGCGCGGCCTGTTGACCCTGGCCTGGCCAGCCTTTCCATGGACGCACAGGTCTGGGAAAACGGCTATCCGCTGGTCGTAGGCAAGGCCCGCCACGGCCTGCTGCAGGACTTCTGGCGGCACTACTACGGCGAATCCGCCGCCATGTTCGTGGCCGCCGACCAGCTGCTGGAACTGCACAACGACATCATGGCCGCCATCCCCGCCTGCGTGGGCGAGATGCCCGTGCTGCGCTTTCTCAACGACCTCGGAAGAATGTGCCTGCAGGCGCATGGGGACGGCAGCGGGCTGCAGGTCATCGGCGACTGACGAAACGGATGACTCCTGGGGTTGCCGCGCGTCCCTCTCGCGGCATTGGGGCGCATGCACAATTGCATGCGCCTTTTTTGCGCCCGACTGACCATGAGCAACGCCCCGGATAGCCCCCCTTTTGCCCTGACCGGCAGTTGCCTGTGCGGCGCCATCGCCTATGAACTGCGGTCCAGCCCCAAGGCCGTCTCGCACTGCCACTGCCGCATCTGCCAGAAGGCCCACGGCGCCGCATTCGCCACCTACGGCAGCGTGCAGGCAAAGGACCTGGTCTTCACCCAGGGCCAGGAGCAATTGCGCTCCTTTGCCTCATCGCCCGGCATCACGCGCTGCTTTTGCCAGCAATGCGGCTCATCGCTGACGTGGCACAGCGCGCATTACGCAGAGGGCGCCTGGATCTCTGTTGCTTTGGCCACGCTGGATTCTGAGTTTGTGGTGGGTGGGCAGCGGCATGTGAATCGGGGGGTGGGGATGGGGTGGGTGGATTTTGGGATGGGGTGATCAGGGGCTGGTTATTTTTGCTATTTTTCCGTTCGCCAGCGCACATCATGGAAAAAATATTTTGGATGCGCAATTAAATGACCTCATCTCGGACTAGGCAGCAGAACTGAGTTTCATATGAAAAACCGCCTTCCCGGCAGCTGGCTTTGCGTACGCAGCCGCACATACATGGAATCAAAAAAGCACCATAATCAATAGTGCGGCCTGCTTGAAGAGAAAAATCATCTGATGACCCGGCTTTAGCGTCAGTCATCGAGGTATCCATCACGAGAAATGAACGAAACTCATTTCATTGGAATTGTATGAAAAATTCGGGCGCCCATCATGCCAATATTGAAAACAGGATAATACGCCTGCTTTATCCTTCATCGGCAGATCACTTTGTTGAGCACTGTGAAATCTTCGAATTGATCGCATTATCAGAATTGAGCAAAGCAGGCAACCCTTTGGAGCACGCTTACTTTCCTGAAAGCGGATGCATCTCCTTGGTCATGGAAATCAACAGCAACCATTCCCTGGGACATTCCCTGGGAATAGGCATGGTAGGGAATGAGGCGATGGTCGGGTCAGAAAGCATTCTAGGCAATGCAACACCTCCTCCTTGGAAGATCTTGGTACAACAATCTGGTACCTGCTGGCGAATAAGCCGCACGGATTTAGAAAAGCAGTGCACAGAGATCCCCATGCTCGGTGAATTGATAAAAAAATTCATACTTGTGCGCTTGCATCAACAGGCACGTTTCACAGTCTGCCTTAACTACCATACGGCAGCCTCCCGTCTGGCCCGATGGCTGTTGATGAGCAGCGACCGATGTGCCGGCAGCTTTCATGTCACACAGCAATTCATGGCATTGATACTGGGCGTACGGCGTGTCAGCATCACCAACATCGCCAGCAGATTTCAGAACGACGGCATGATTGCCTACAAACGTGGTGAGATGATGGTATTGAACCGCGCAGCGCTGGAAAACAGGGCGTGCAGCTGCTACGCGGCAGACAGACAAATCTATTCAAGAATCATGGGCACCCCGGCCTGAAAGACCAAAGTCAAAAATTCAAAAATCCAAGGACGTGCGCCAGCGCACAGACCATCGCTTGGAAACACGATGCAATGCAACTCTACGCCGTGCATTGCAAAGCGCCTTGGAGAGCATCATGAGTCTGACCACCATTCTTCTAATCGTCCTGATCCTGGTGCTTGTAGGCGCTCTGCCTTCATGGCCCCACAGCCGTAGCTGGGGATACGCTCCCAGCATCGCGATAAGCCTGCTGGTGGTGGTGGTCGTGGTATTGCTGCTTACGGGGCGGGCCTAAGTGCCCTCAAAAACACTGAACTGATAGCCGCTGCGCATGCGCTTGGCCCGATACATGGCGCGATCCGCATCAGCAATCAATTGCTCCGCAGACACAGGCCATTCGTGTGCGATCACGATGCCCATGCTGGCCTCCACTTTCAGCTCCAGCCCGTTGCAGTGAATGGGGTTGGCTATTTCCCTGCAGATCATTCTGGCCAGGGCGCGCAGCTGCTCCATTTCCGGAGAGGGCTCCAGCAGGCATGCGAACTCGTCGCCTCCCAGCCTGCACACCAGGTCCTCGCGGCGGATGAAGGATCTCAGGCGGCCCGATACGACCTTGAGGACTTCATCTCCCGCACTGTGGCCATGGAGATCGTTGATTGTCTTGAAGCCATCCAGATCCATATACAACACCGCGATGGGAATGGCCTGGGGCATGGCAAAGCCGATCGCTCTGGAAAGCCGATCCAGGAATGAGAACCTGTTCGGCAGGGAGGTCAGATGGTCATGTGTCGCCAGGTGATGCGCTGCGCGTTCATCCGCCTTGGTCCTGTCAAGCTCGAAATGCGCCTTTCCCAGGGCGATACGCGTGTTGTGCAACTCCTCGCGCAGTGAGTCGCATTGCCGCTGCAGGCCTTGCAAACAGGCTTCAAGCCCCTTGCGCATTCGGTTTTCCACGGAGACGCCCAGCCAGTGATTTCGCTCGAAATCCGACTGGATGGCGTGGGGGCGAAGGCCTGCTTCGTCTGCAAAAAAAGCACCTGTTCTTCTTGATCCGATGTGCCTTGGATACCTTTGAGCCATGGTGTTCCTCAGAATTCGCCATGCTTGAGGGAAACGGATGATTCGCAGATCCGGAAGATGAATATCGCCTTCACCATTTCACAGACAAGCCCTTGATCCGCCAGCGATTTCTACATGGCCATGCAGGATGCCAAGCCTGCATGGCACGGTTTACTTCTTGTCCTTGCCGACCTGGTTGCCGATCACTCCACCGACCGCAGCACCACCGACCGTTCCCACAGCGCTGCCTCCTGTGAGCACGGCCCCGCCGATCGCTCCTGCACCCGCACCGATCGCCGTGCTTTGATCCCTTTTGGACATATTGCCGCAGCCGGCCAGGCCCATCAGCAGGACGGTCGCCGCCAGGGCGAGCGCATTGACCTTGATTTTTTTCATGGGAGAACCTCTTTGAAACGTAGTGGACTGGCGCATGGCGTGGAGGCTGCCCGCCCTGGTCAGGAACGCCGTCCACCGCACCCACGCGCTGCGCTGTGCCTGCCATGCCGTCCCACAGTGGCCTGTTCGCACATCGCCGTCGGTGCGGTAGGGCACATCGCCGCGTGTTGCCCGTGAATGTTCGTCTGCGCACAGACGCCGCGGCCTGCGCTCCCTACAAGAGGGCATGTGTCCAAGGGATTGCATCCGCGCAATCCGCACCAGGAGTTCCGCCCATGCCCCGCTTTTCCAACCTCGTCCCGACCTGGGACACCTCCTGCGTCGGCGGGCCTGCCAGCCTGTCCCAGATGGATCGCCTCATGCTCACCGAGCACCTGGCGCACTGCGATGCGCTGAGAAGGCCATTGCTCGCGCTTTGGACGGGATTCACGGCCATCCACCGCATGCTGGGCGAGCGCACGCTGACGGGAATGCTGCTGATCGCAACCCTGGCCGCCGTCGTGTGGCTTGCACTGTAGTGCGTTGCCCGGAAGCCATGAATGCAAATGCGCAAGCGCTGGAAATGGATACCGCCACATATCAGCCACCTGCTGGATGCCCGCCATGGAGAAGTCCTGGCACCCATCAGGTCGGAGCTTTTTGGCTGCGCACACTTTGAACAGTATGGGATGACCCTGGGGGGCGCGCATGCCGTGGGCCGCCCCCGTTTTGGCCAGGCGACGTTCTATCCACGTCTTGAAAACAATCTCAGCTCCCTGCGCACCTCATTCAGGTACATCGCCGGCCTGCACCAGGAGGGCCATGAGCTGGGATCCGGCGCAGAGTGGCTTTTCGACAATTTCCACCTGATCGAGGATCAGCTGCGGGAGATCAGCGAAGGCCTTTCCATCCGCTACTACCGCTCGCTGCCCGTCTTGCAGGAGGCCCCGCTCACAGGCCTTCCACGCATCTACCAGGTGGCATGGTCCTTTGTCGCCCACACCGATGGTGCCTTCGATGAATCGCTATTGACCTGTTTTCTTGACGCATACCAGAGCAAGAGCGAACTCAGCCAGGGTGAGCTCTGGGCGCTGCCCACCACGCTGCGGGTGATTCTGGTCGAGAATTTGAGGCGCCTGGCGGAGCGGATTGCGTGCCAGGCGGCGGCCAAGGAGGTGGCCACCCTGGCTGCGGGCCATATCGACAGGCTCGATGCCGCCGGCTTCCACGAAATCCACCGCTTGATGCAATTGCGCGGCGTAGGCCAGGTCTTCCTGTCCCATCTGGCGCAAACACTCTTTGGGTATCGCTCGGTCTTCAGCGACGGCGCGTACATGCAGATCGAAGAGTGGCTGCGCAGTGCAGTGCCCGATCTGGCGGCACTGCAGGTGCAGCAGCATGCCGACAGCGCGGCCGACCACCTGAGCGTGGGCAATGCGGTGGCCTCGCTGCGGCTGGTGGGCGCCGGGGACTGGCCCGGTATCGTGGGCAGGACCAGCCTGGTCGTGCGCGCACTGCAGGCCTCGCCCGTTTTCCTGGCCGAGGACGATGCCAGCCGCAACACTACGCTGCATGGCATAGAGCGCCTGGCCGCGCGCAGCCCTGATCGCTCCGAGGCCGCCGTGGCCAGGGCCCTCATCCGGTTGATGGGCCAGTCGCAGGGCGCAGCCCAACTGGCCGGGTACTGGCTGCAGGGCGAGGGACGCCCCCAACTGGAGGACATGTTCGGCGCGCGACGGCCCCTGTCGGACCGCTGGTATGCCATCCTCCTGCTGTCGCGCACGGTCACCTACATCGGCGCCGTTGTGGCGGCTTCGCTGGCCCTGGTGGCATGGATGCTGCACCTCAACGGCGCAGGCAATGCAGCCGCGATACAGGGTCCGCTGGGTCCCCTGGGCCCGCTGGACGCATGGGTGGGCCATGCAGGCCTGGCCCTGCTGGGACTGCTCATGTTTTTCCCGGCCTCCGAGGCGGTTTTGGCCCTGGTGAACCGGCTCATATGCGAGTCCGCCACTCCAGCGCATCTGCCGCGCTTTCTCTTGAAGGAGGGGATCGGCCCCTCGGCGCGCACCCTGGTCGTCATTCCTGCGCTGCTGATCAAGCCGGCTGCCATCTCCGAACTGGCACACCGCCTGCAGCTGCACTATCTCGCCAATCCGGAGCACTGTGTCCATTTCGCGCTGCTGAGCGATTGGGCGGATGCGGACCGGCAGGGCACGGCCGACGATGAGCCGCTGCTCGCGCAGGCACGCGAACAGATACAGGCGCTCAACCTGCGCTACCCCGCCGGGGAGGGCCAGGCCCAGCGCTTTTTGCTGCTGCACCGCCCCCGGTCCTTCAGCGCGACCCAGGGCCTGTGGATGGGCTGGGAGCGCAAGCGCGGCAAGCTCGAGCAACTGGTGGCCGCGCTGGCGACGGAAATGCCAGCCCCCTTCCTGGAGATGGGCGTGCTGTCCGACCTGCCTGCCGGCGTGCGCTATGTGCTGACGCTGGACAGCGACACCGAACTGCCGCCGGGCCAGGTCAGGGCTTTGGTAGGCATCGCCGAGCACCCGCACAACCAGCCTGAACTGGATGCCACCGGGCGCAAGGTCATACGCGGCTACGGCATCCTGCAGCCGCACGTGGTGTCGCCCTTGCCGCAGACGCGGCAAACCTCTGCCTGGCAGTGGCTTTTTTCCGGACAGCGGGGCATGGACCCCTACAGCGCAGCCACTTCGGATGTGTACCAGGACCTCTTTGGAGAAGGCAGTTTCATCGGCAAGGGCCTTCTCCATGTGCAGGCCCTGCACGCCGTGCTGTCGCAGCGCCTGCCCGAGGACCGCATCCTCAGCCATGACCTGCTGGAAGGCTCGCTGGCCCGCTGCGCGGCGATCTCCGATGTGACCGTGATGGAGTCGGACCCGCTGCACAGCGACACGGCAGCAGCCCGGCTGCATCGCTGGGTGCGCGGGGACTGGCAATTGCTGCCCGTGCTGTGGCACGGCAGATACTGGCAACTGGCGGTCATCCACCGATGGAAGCTGTTCGACAACCTGCGCCGCTCCCTGGTTGCGCCCGTGTCGCTGCTGCTGATCGTGCTGTCCATGGCAGGACATGGCCTGGCCCTGCCTTTGTCCCTGGCACTGGCGGCGGCGGCCTGCATCACCGGGCCGTTGATAGGCGCCATCGCCGGTGCCCTTCCCCACCATGCGCGATTCGTGGGCAGCCGCTTCGCCCTGCAGTGCGCACGGCAGTTGCTGCAGGTGGCACTGTCCGGCGTGTGGTACCTGGCGCAACTGCTGCCGCAGGCCATGCTCCACGCGGATGCCGTGGCCCGCACGCTGTACCGCATGGCCGTAAGCAAAAGGCATCTGCTGGAATGGACCACCGCCGAAGCATCCCATGCCGCCATCCGGCCCGGCTGGGCGCCGGCCTTGTCAAGGCACTGGCACAGCACCGTGCTCGCGCTTGCGCTGCTGGCGGCCCTGTGGCTGCTGCCCGCCCCGCTGCCAGCCGCGGCATGGCTGCTGCTGTCCGCCTGGGTTTTCACCCCGGCCCTGGTCTGGCTGTGCAATGCCCCGTGGCGGGCCCCTTTCAGCCATGCAGGGCTGCAGACCACAGACCGCGAACTGCTGCAGGACATTGCGCGTGACACCTGGCGGCTTTTCGAGCGCTGCGTGGGCGAAGGCGACAACCACCTGCCCCCGGACAACCTTCAGACGGCGCCGTTCGAGGTGCTCGCCCACCGGACCTCTCCCACCAACATCGGCCTTTATCTGCTCAGCGCCGCCTGTGCGCGGCAGTTCGGCTGGATCGGCACCCAGGATCTGCTGATGCGCCTGGAAGCGACCTCGGCCACGCTGGCCAGGATGGAGCGCCACAACGGCCACTTCCTCAACTGGTATGACACCCAGAGCCTGCAGCCGCTACTGCCTCGCTATGTCTCCACCGTGGACAGCGGCAACCTCGGAGCCCATCTGCTTGCCGTATCCCGCGCCTGCCTTGAGCTGGCCCGCGCCCCGCTGGATCCTGCGGCCAGCCAGCAGGCGATCCGTGCGGCCAGGCGCCGGTTGAAACCCTGCCTGGCGGGCGCAGCGCGCCTGTTGCAGCGCCCGCTGCAGCAGACGGCTATCGGCCAATTGCTGGACAGCCCCCTGGCCGATCCCGAAGACATATCGGCCCAGATGATGCTGCAGGGATTGCTGCGCGACGCCTTTGCGGAGCTTCACGCGCTCGATCTGCCGGAACCTGGGGCCGTGGCCGACACCCCGCCCGGGCCGCAGGACCCCTTGCCATGGCTGCTGGCCGACCTGCTGGCCACCCTGCAGTCGGCGGCCCTGGACGTCAGCGCCGCCGGCGCGGGGCAGCAAGATGGGATCTCCCTGCGCCTGCGGACGATGGCCCACACCCTGGAGCAGCTGGCGTGGGATGCGGATTTCCGTTTCCTGCTCGACCCGCGTCGGCAATTGCTGCACATAGGCTACCGGCTCGAGGAGCAGCAACTCGACGCATCGTTCTACGACCTGCTGGCCTCCGAGTCCCGCACCACCAGCTTGCTGGCCATTGCCAAGGGCGACCTTCCCGCCAGGCACTGGAAGGCGTTGGGCCGGCCGTTCTTCGCCCATGGCCGCAACGCGATTTTGCGGTCCTGGTCGGGGTCCATGTTCGAGTACCTGATGCCTTCGCTGGTGGCAGTGGAGCCAGCGGGCAGCGCGCTGGACGAGGCCAACCGCTGCGCACTGCGCGAGCAGATGGCTTTTGCCAAGGGCCTGGGCATTCCCTGGGGCATGTCGGAAAGCGCCTATGCGGCGCGCGACCAGTCGCTGGCCTACCAGTACGCCTCCCAGGGAGTGCCCTGCCTGGCATTGCGCCGCACGCCGATGGCAGAGAAAGTCATCGCCCCCTACGCCACAGCGCTGGCCTGCCAGGTGGCTGCAGTACCCGCGTGCGCGAACTTCCGCGCGCTGGCCGCCCTGGCTGCGCGCGGGCGCTATGGCTTCTACGAGGCCCTGGACTTTTCTGCCGCACGGCAAATCCATGGCGGAAGGTTCACGCTCGTCAGCACCTACATGGCCCATCACCAGGGCATGACCATCGTGGCCCTGGCCAATGTGCTGCTGCAAGGGGTTGCACAGCGCTGGGGCTCGGACCACCCCCGCATCCAGGCCATGTCCACGCTGCTGCAGGAGCGCACCCCCCGCGAGCTTGCAGGCCTCAGGGCGGGCGCGCTGGCCGCACCCTTTTTGCATGCCCAGTCCCGAAGGCCTGCCAACGCGATCCGCACCGTCGTCCCGGGGGCCCGGGCCCTGGAGCCGACCCTCTTGCTGAGCAATGGGCGCTACAGCGTTGCATTGCGCGCCAACGGAGCCGGATGGAGCCGCCTGGGCAACACCCACATCACGCGCTGGCGCGACGACCTGCTGCGCGATGCGCACGGGAGCTTTGTCTACCTACGAACGGACCGGGACAGCGCCCCGGTGTCCGTGACCCGCAGCCCGGCACCCGATCCGCAGGCGGCCTACACCAGCACGTTCCACCCGGACCGCATGTGCTTCGATGCCCGCTGGCCGCAATGGCGTGTGCGCACCACGGTCTGGATCAGCCCTGAAGACGATATCGAGCTGCGCAAGGTCGTACTGAACAACCTGGGTAACCTGCCCATGGACGTGGAGCTGATATCGGCCATGGAGGTGGTCCTGGCCGGCGCGGGCGCGGACGAGGCCCACCCGGCGTTCTCCAACATGTTCGTGAAGGCGCAGTGGCTGGCGCAGCAGCAGGGCATGCGTTTTGAGCGGGTTGCCCGCCACAAGGAGGAGAAGGTGGTGCAGATGGCCCATTTCGTGGCCGGCACGCAGGGGGAGGTCCTGGGCCTGCGCTACCAGAGCGATCGGGCGAAATGGGCCGGCCGCAATCACGCGGCCAGCCAGCCGCAGGCGTGCCTGGAGCCCGCACCGGGTGAAGCTGTCGCGCTGGACACCGGCCTGGATCCCGTCGCCGTGCTGGGCGTGCGCATGCGCGTGGGCCCTGGCGGACAAGTGAGCGTGGTGTTTGCGACGGCCGCCTGCGACAGTGCCAGCACCCTCATGGCCATCCTGGACAAGTACCGCCAGCCCAGCTATGTGGAGCGCACCTCCGTGATCTCCGCCACCTTGGCGCAGGGCCAGGATGCCCTGCAGCACCGGCCCCGGCCCGAGTACCTTCCGGCACTGCAACTGCTGGGCACGGCGCTGATGTTCACCCTGCCCAAGCTGCAGCCCGGCCTGCACCCGCATCGCGCAGGCGCCGTCCGCCTGCCGCAGATCCAGGACCGGCGCGTGCTGTGGCAGTTGGGCCTTTCGGGCGACAGGCCGATCATCGTGGTGAGTGCCGCGGCGCCCCAGGGCCTGGGCCTGCTGCGCATACTGGGACAGGCCCTGGGCGAATGGTCGCGCGCCGGCGTGGCCTGCGACCTGGTCGTGCTCAGCAGCGAGTTCCACTCCTACTACATGCCGGTGCAGGCCGAGCTGAACGCCATCGGCGAACAGCATGAGGCGGCCGGCAACGCCCGCCCAGGGCTCAGCACGACAGGCTTTCATGTCCTGGGCCAGGACACGCTCACCCCCGCGCAGGCAGCCTGCCTGGAGCGCCTGGCATGTGTGCGCCTGCATGCCGATGGCCGTGCATTGCTGCAACAGATCCATGCCTGGAGCGAGCAGTTCGAGGCCCAGGCCAGCCGGCGGCGCACAGCGCATCTGCCCCAGAAAATACCGGTCCAGCCAAGCCGGGGCTCGGCTGTCCCCGCATCGACCGGACAGTTCCTCGGCGACCATGGCCACTTCCAATTCGATGTCAGCGCATCCCGGCGTCCGGGCAGGCCCTGGATCAACGTCCTGGCCAACCCCGGCTTCGGAGGGCAGATATCCGAAAGCGGCGCAGGCAATACCTGGGCGATCAACAGCCGGCTCAATCAGGTCACGGCCTGGTCCAATGATCCCGTCTGCGACATGCCGTCCGAGTGGTTTTTTCTCCAGAACCGGCGCACACGCGAGACATGGAGCGTGGCCCCCAGCGCCTGGGGGCATGCCCAGGCCCGCTACAGCGTGGTGCATGGCCAGGGCTTCACTGAAATCTCCCACCGCCATGGCGACCTGGGCATCCGCGCGCGCTGGTGCGTGGACATCAGGACGGCCGTCAAGCAAGTGCGCATCACCGTGGTCAACCATGGCAACTCCAAGATGCACCTGAGGATGGCGGGCATGGTGGAGTGGATGCTGGGCGAGCGCCGGGCCGACCGCGCCACGCTGGAGACCATGGCCCTGTGGGCACCGGCGCCCGACAAGCGCTTTCTGGGCCTGCTATGCACCCAGACCGAGGCTGCGGGCGGCTTTGGCGGCGGCACGGCTTTCTTCTGCGAATCGCATGCCGGCGAAGGCACCCTCGCGGGAAAGCACGACAGCCTTGACTGGACCTGCGACCGCAGCGAGTTCTTTGCATCCGACGGACATTTGCAGCTCCCGGCACAGCTGGGGCAGCGCAGCGGATACGGGCTCGAACCCTGCGCAGCCCTGTCGCGCCTGGCCACGCTTCGGCCCGGCGTGGACTGGGAGCAGACCTATCTGATCGGCCATGCCACCAGTCCCGATGCGGCGCGCCAGTTGCTGGAGCAAGCCACCGTCCTGGCCCCCCAGGCACGAGAACAGGCCAACAGCGACTACTGGGATGGCCTGCTCCAGGCCACGCAGATCCACACGCCCGATCCGCTGATGGACGTGCTTGTGAACCGCTGGCTGCCCTACCAGACGGTCTCCTCGCGGCTGTGGTCCAAAGCCGGTTTCTACCAGGCGGGAGGCGCCACCGGCTACCGCGACCAATTGCAGGACGCCATGGCGCTGGTCTGGGCTGATCCCGGCGTGCTGCGGCAACAGATCACGCTGTGCGCGTCACGGCAATTTCTCGAAGGGGACGTGCAGCACTGGTGGCATGCGCCTGCGGGTGCTGGCGTGCGCACCCGCTGCAGCGACGACCTGCTGTGGCTGCCCTTCGCCTGCTCGCACTATCTCCAGGCCACTGGCGACACGGCGCTGCTGCAGCAGCAGGTTCCGTTCCTGGAGGCGCCCGCCATTGCCGACGGCGTGGACGACGTCTACGAAACACCGGGCATCAGCGAAGTTTCGGCATCGGTCTACGAGCATGCGGCGCGCGCCATCGACCGCAGCCTTGCCGTGGGCGTGCACGGCCTGCCCCTGATGGGCGCAGGAGACTGGAACGATGGCATGAGCGCCGTTGGTCATCAAGGCCGGGGCGAATCGGTATGGCTCGCCTGGTTCCTGTGCGCCATCGTCACGGACTGGATACCGCTGGCACGCGGCTGCGGCGACGAAGCACGCACCGACGTCTGGCAGACAGCCCTGTCCGGCTGGCGCCAGGCCCTCGATGTTGCGGGCTGGGATGGGCGCTGGTACCGGCGGGCGTTCTTCGATGACGGCACGGTGCTGGGCTCGGCCCGGCAGCCCGAGGCGCGCATCGATCTGATTGCGCAGGCCTGGTCGGTCCTGGTCACCACGGCAGGCACCTCGCGCCCGCGCATTGCCATGGAAGCGGTGGACACGGAGCTGGTCCAGCCCGATACAGGCCTGATCCCGCTGCTGGCACCGCCCCTGGTCCATGGCCTTCCGCATGCAGGCTATATCCAGGCCTACCCGGCAGGGGTGCGGGAAAACGGCGGGCAGTACACCCATGCCGGAGCGTGGGCCGTGATGGCCGCCGCTTCGCTGGCCCTGCGCCAGGCGGCGCACGCCACCGCTACCGCCACCGCCACCGCCACCGGCAGCGAGCGCCTTCAGGACACACCCTACCGGTACTTCACCTACCTGAGTCCGGCCCATCGCGCCAGCCATCCCGTATGGGGCAGCCAATACGCCATCGAGCCTTACGCCATGGCAGCAGACGTATACACCCAGCCCCCTTTTGTCGGACGGGGCGGATGGAGCTGGTACACGGGCTCGGCTGCATGGATGCATCGCGCCGCGGTGGAATCCATCCTGGGGCTGCACATACACGCCGGGGAACTGTTCTTCACCCCCTGCCTTCCTTCCCATTGGCCCCAAGCCGAACTGGTATTGAAACGGGAGGGCCGCAGCATGCGCTTTCTCCTGATTCGCGGCAGCACCGACGCGCTGGCGGCCAGGTGTGCCGTGGAGGGCGCGGTCATGCTCCAGGTATCGCAGAGGCTGCGCTGGACAGAGCTGGCAGCGCACAGCTGCTTTGTCATCCCTGTGCAAGAGGCCGCGATCGGGACCTAGCAAGCCGTGATGTCCGGCAGCAACCGGTCGTACTCTTTTCTCACCACCGCATAGCACTCGCAGGAGCGCTGCTCCAGGCCCGTACGGTCCAGCACACTGATGCGGCCACGCGAATAGCGGATGATCTCGGCGCGCTGCAGCTTCAGCGCGGCCTCGGTCACGCCCTCGCGGCGGACTCCGAGCATGTTGGAGATCAGCTCCTGCGTCATCACCAGGTCCGTGCCCTGAAGCCGGTCCAGGCTCAGCAGCAACCAGCGGCAAAGCTGCTGGTCAAGTGAATGGTGACGGTTGCAGACGGCGGTCTGGGCCATCTGGGTGATCAACGCCTGCGTGTAGCGCAGCAACAGGTGAAGAACCGGGCCCCCGCGCTCGAACTCCGCCTGCATGGCGCCGACCTTCAGCCGATAGCCCCTGCCGGCGCTTTGAACGACCGCCCTGCTGGTCGTGGACCCTCCGCCCATGAAGAGGGAAATGCCCACAATCCCTTCGTTGCCCACCACCGCGATCTCCGCCGACGCACCGTTCTCCATCACGTACAGCAGGGAGACGATCGCCGTCGTGGGAAAGTACACGTGACTCATGACCCGGCCCGCTTCATACAGCACCTGACCCAGGGCAAGCTCCACGGGCTCCAGCGCAGGCTCCCACCGCTGCCATGGCTCGGGCGGCAAGGAGGCGAGCAAATGATTGCCGGTGGACGCGGCGCAAGAGGGCATAAAGGCAATTCCAGTGCAGTCATCCCGGCACTTCAAGAGAGTCTGGAGACAGCAGAAATGACGCTCTTGCATCTTACGGGCCAGGCCCACCGGCTCTGTGCGGTACCGCACATACCGGCAGTGGCATCTGTGCCTGGCCCTGCGGGCCCCCCGCATCCAGAAAGCCCCCCCCCCGAAAACCCTTGTGCCGCCACGCTTACAACATAATCTGTCTGCGGCCGGTTTGACTACATCCCATCGCCTGGACCAGGAACACAGTGGACTTTCAGGAGCCATCTTGGCTTTTGAAGACCATAGGAGTTTCACATGTCCGTTTCCCAGAACACGCCAGGCAAAAGCCAGCAGCCCGTTGGCCAGCCCAGCAAGCCCCAGCCACAGCAAACTGCTCCCAAGCAGCACCAGCCGGGCTCCGCTGAAGAGCAAAAGAAGCAAGCCCATCAAGGGCAACCGAAGCAGTAATCCAGCCGCTCCGTAACGAAAAAGGGCCCTCGGGCCCTTTTTGATTTCAATGGACGCAAAGGACGGGTTTCTGCATTCGGCCGGTCCATCAATCCTTGTGTTTGATCCACGTGGCTCCAGCCGCCTCCCCGCATCCGGCGCCCACCAGGCCACCGACAGCGCCCCCCACGAATATTCCAACCGGTCCTCCCACGGCCGCGCCAAGTACAGACCCCAGTGCTGCGCCAAAAATCATGAACCCGGCCACCATGGTTGATTTGGACTCCCGCAAGGCCTCTGCCTTGCCCATTCGAATCTGTGCTGCCTGGTCGGGGTCCTGCGAAGGAACGCCGTGCCCTGGGACCGCCTGATCGGCAAGATCAGGGTCCTGAGGCCTGCCAAGCAGTGACCTCAGTGAAATCGATGCAGTCATGGCCTTCTCCTCGAAGATGAGGAAGAGATAGATGCACCCCGCCTCGACCATGTTTTAAGCCCACACCAGAATTTTCCATGAGGTCCGCTCCGCCGAAATTGCGTAAGCAAACAGCCTCATCAGGACGGCAGGGTGTCGAAGCCATGAATGGCAGGAGGTCAGGCGAGCAAACCGGCTACCGCGACGGTATGGCAGGCGCTGCCGGCAACCACGAACAGATGCCAGATGCCGTGCGCGTGGCGCATGCTCGCCAGACGACGGTAGAACACCGTTCCTGCCGAATAGAGCAGTCCGCCGGCGAGCAGCCAGGCCAGGGTCTGCGCACCATGGCCAAAGGCCACCGGCACCGCGCCCCCCAAGCTGAGCCAGCCAAGGCTGATGTACAGGGACAGGCGCGGCGGCGAATCTAAACCCAGTGCACGTATCGCACCCTGGAATGCGAGCCCCCATACGCCGCCAAGCAGCAGCCAAGCCCACAAGCCAGGGGGCGCCATCAGGGAAAAGGGCGTGTGGCTGCCGGCAATCAGCAGGTAAATGCAGGCGTGGTCGAGGCGCTGCCAGAAACGCTTGCGCACCCCGGTACAGCCATGAAAGAGGGCCGATGCGCCAAACAGCGCCGCCAGAGACAGGCCAAACACCACAGCGCCCACAATCTTGCGCGCATCGCCGCCGGCCACCGTTTCGCAGATGAGAACCACACTGGCCGCCAGGCCCACGGGCAGGGCTGCCAGATGACTCCAGGTATTGAACCGTTCGCCGGGCTGGCCCCAAACGCAAGGGCCGTGCGGCGAGCCTGCCTGCAAATCTTGCATGGAGCCTCCTGGCGCATGGCTGAGCAACGCCGGGCGCGGTGGCCCGGCTCGGCCACCCTACGGCCCAGACGTGACAGGGCAATGATGGCAACGGACACGCTGGAGAGCCCGTCCACCGGACACCACACGACGTGCAGCGCCAAATTGAAACATCAGGCCTTGAAACCATCCTCAAACCATCCATATGGATGGCATAAGGATGTTCTATGGTCACAACCACCTCCACCCCTCGCGTCAGCGAATCCGAGAAGCTCACCATCAATCTGGGCTATGTCGACCTGGGCCAAATCGACCTGCTGGTCGCCGAAGGCTTCTACGCAAACCGCAGTGATTTCATCCGTACAGCGATACGCAATCACCTGCGCAGCCACGCGGACGCGTTGCAACAGGTCGTCGCCCGCAAGATGCTGGTCCTGGGTATGCAGCATTTCTCCCAGGCCGATCTCATGCGGGTGCAGGCTGCCGGGGAAAAGCTGCAGATCCGGGTGCTGGGCTTGGCCAGCATCGCGCAGGACGTGCCTGCGCAGCTGGCCGCAGAAACCATCGAATCCATCACGGTGCTGGGAGCGCTCCAGGCCAGCCCCGCCGTTCGTGCCGCTCTGGCCGGCCGCATTACCTGAGAACCATTCCATGAAACAGCTTTTTCACGACATGCTGGGCGAGGCTACACGCCTGACGCGCACTGGCAATTTGCTGGAAGCAACCGAGCTGATTCAGCGCACGTTGCGAGGCGAAAGCGCGCCCGCGCCCCACGGCAAGACAGCCGCAACCAGTCACAGGGAAGAAGGCTGGATCGTCGATGCCGAAGCCCGTTTCATCGACGATGCTCCCGAACTCGCCGTGCCTGCGGGCTCATCGCAGGCAGACACCTCCGGCGACGAGCAATGGCTGCGCGGCAGCTACTCGCACGGAGGCCGGCAGCTGGCCTATCGGCTTTATGTGCCGCCAGGCAGTGCACTTGAAGCGGGGCCTCGGCCGCTCGTCCTCATGCTGCACGGTTGCACCCAAGGGCCGGAAGACTTCGCCGCCGGCACGCGCATGAATGACCAGGCACGCAGGGCTGGTGTATTGGTGCTCTATCCTGAACAAACACAGCATGCGAACTCGCAAAAATGCTGGAACTGGTTCAAGGCCCAGCATCAGCAGCGGGGCCGGGGCGAGCCAGCACTGCTGGCGGGCCTCACACGCCAGATGGTGGCTGACCATGGCGCGGACGCATCGCGTGTCTATGTCGCCGGACTATCGGCTGGCGGTGCAATGGCGGACATATTGGGACGCACCTATCCTGAGCTGTTCGCCGCCGTGGGCGTGCATTCGGGCTTGCCCGCCGGTGCTGCGTCCAATCTGCCATCAGCCCTCGAGGCGATGCGAAGAGGCGCAGCATCAGGCTCGGCCAGCGGTCCCAGCGTGTGTCCGGTGATCGTGTTTCACGGCGATGCCGACACGACGGTGCACCACGACAACGGCGCGGCCGTGGTGAATGCTGCACGCAGCGCGCAAAGTCCCCAAGGCGCACCTCGCGTCATCCAGGGCCATGCGCCGAACGGCCAGCGATTCACCCGCTCTGCCTATGTCGCAGCCGACGGAAGTACCGCCATTGAACACTGGCAACTGCATGGCGCAGGCCACGCATGGTCCGGCGGCAGCTCAGAGGGCAGCTACACCACGCCAGGAGGAATCGACGCCAGCGCCGAGATGCTGCGATTCTTCCTTTCGCACAAGCGTGCACACGGCTGCTGACGCGCGGCACCGGCAGCGAGCTCGCGAGGAGGCCCTGGGCGGCAGCAACCGCTGCGGAGCAGCCGGCAGCTGCAGGTTTCCGAACAATGGTCTCAGGCTGAGAGCTGACGCAGGAGCTTCAACATCGAACATCGGCGGCGATCAACAGTTGAACTTGATGGTCTCTGGCTGCAATCTCCAAGAATCGGCATCCAGGGGTTTCCGCAGCCCTTGTCGGCGACCACCTCGGCCCGGCCCCTTGGCAACGATTCACCGTGCCATCAGGCAAAATCCGGAACATCGGGAACGCTTGGCGTCAGGTCTGCCGAGAGGCCCAACTTGAAGAATGGAACAGTATCAATGGCACTGACGAAGAAGGGCGAGTTCTGGTACGGAACAACTTCCGGCGACACCCAAGCCGAGCTGCGCAGCTACAGCGTTGCGAATGGCCATGAGGCCGTCCGGTTTGCCTCGTCCAAATGCGATTGCGGGTGCCGGACTTTTGCGCTGCAGACGGATGAAGAAGCCGGCGTGGCCATCCGCACCTGCACCGACTGCGGGCAGGAACACCTGATGGGCGACAGCGCGGAATATGTTGAAGAGGCCACCCCCGAGGCACACGAGTGCGTGTGCGAGAACGAGACGTTCGAACTGGTGTCCGGCGTCTCCGTGTACGAGGGCACACACGACGTGCGCTGGTACTACATCGCTTGCCACTGCGTGGAATGCAACCTGGTTGGGGTCTTCGCAGACTGGAAGTGTGAAGCGGGTGATGCGGCGGCCTTCCTCGCCAAGGTATGAGCGCGTGCCTCCCGGGGTTCCTGCTCGCAGACTAGAGCGGCCGAGGAGTGTCATGAGGTGGTCGGTGGACCTGGCTGTATCAATGACGGCAACCGCTGCACTGCCGTCCTTGCCGACGGCAGCTGCAGGCTGGTTGCCAACGTTCAGCGGAGACAACCAGACGACGACTCTCGACCCGACGCGGGCGTAGGTTTTGCTTGAAAGCAGTCGTCCACTCACCCGGCGTAGTCCGGCCAGCATTCCTGTGGGTTGTTGCGGCAGAAGTCATGTGCCTTCAAGAGCCGAGTTCGCGTTAGCCGCTGATTGCCATCGCCGGCAAGCGAGGCGTCGCACTGCTGCGAGAGCCACGTGATGAAAAGCTCCGCACTCTGAAATTCTGTTCGCTCGTCCCTGTGGTTTGGGTAGGCAGCGAGTTCCTTCTGCGATTCTCTAGGCGTGAGCAAATGCCCGTCCACCACTGTGCCGTATACAAAGGTGCCATCGAACTCCCGAAGGCCCATGCCGCAGTAGTCGCGATGGCGATAACAGAGTTGTAGTCCCTGCTGGAGAAGTTCAGCAGTCCGCTCGCTGAGTTCCTTTCCGATGGGAATAGTGGCCAACGCCTCTGCATTGTGAGCCGACTTCGCGGCCGCGCGCTTTTGCCTTTTCCTCCGAACAGATAGTAGGAAAATCGTTACTCCAATGATGGGGAGCGGGGCGACAAAGAGAAATGTCTCCCAAACCGTTGCCTGCATTTTTGCTGTCCTTGACACTCGATTCTGGGCCGACGCCCGGTGACGCGCGGTGCGGGACGATTGGCCACACCACCCCGCGATTGACTTGCCCGCACACGCGCCTTCAACCCGCCGGCTCCAGCCGCTCCAGAACATAGCGGCCCCGTTGAGCGATGGATGGCACAGGGTCCGCCGCCAGTTGCAAGGCAACGGGAAGCGCCTTGCCTCCCAGCGCCTTCATCTCACGGGACAGCGCCTCCGCAGCCTCCCGCCGGACATAGGCGGAACGGTCGCCGGCAGCGCTGGCCAAGGTCTCCAGAAAGGGGACGGCGACATCCAGATGTCGCTGCCCGAAGACCGCTTCCATTCGGCCTAAGTAAAGCCCCTTGTGAATCCACCGCCAGCGGCGCTCCTGCAACCAGAGCACTTTGCCCATCAGCAGTGCGCGATAGGCCCGCGCACGCACAGCGGGCTGGATCGCATCCCGCGCAATCGTGTTCCAGTGCGCATCCAGCACCGCCGTTCGTGACACTTGCGCCAGCAGTTCGGCCATCGGGCCCGATGTTCCGGAGATCACCATGTGCCGTATTCCATCTGCTACACCGGGTTGCTCCAGCAACTGATCCAGCACCTGCCGGTCCACCGCCTCCAGGCGGCCCCACTCCGTCCAGAAAGGCAGCACCGCCCTGAAGGCTTCCCCTGTCTTTTCCGATCCAGCAGCGGTGGCCAGCGCCGGCAGGCACTGCCTAGCCGCGCTGCGCACCTGCGGAACCCAGTCGTTCAGCCGACGCACTGCTAGCGCCAGTACGAAGACACTCACGGGAGGAACTACCTCACTGGTCGCGCGGCCCACGCGCGGCAACCAACCCTTCAACATCAAGGTCCATAAGGTAGTCGCCGCAGGCCCGGCCAGCACGGCACGCAGCGCATGCTCCCGGTCGAAACCACTGCCGCTGCACAAAGCAATCCATGCCGTGCCCGGATGGCGAAGCAAATGCTTGCCGACCGGTCCCGCCCCCCGGTACGCATCCACAGCGCCCCGTATCACCTGCTCCCACTGTGCCATGCGGTCCAGAGGCAAAGCCTCCGTCCGCTCCGCCAAAGCTGCCCTAGCCGCTTCACCGGGCACGCCCGATGCCGCTGCCTCGATCACCTTCAGGACAGCCTCTCTCAACCCATTCGCCGCATCCTGCATCACCCGCATCCGCCCTCCCTGGCTGGTCTGTCTTGTTCTCACACGCAGTATGCCGCCAGCAGCCGATCAGGCGCTCGAGGTGCGTTTAGACGTTTGACCGTGCTTGCCGACGCGGAAGGCATGCAACCTGGTTGGGGTCTTCGCAGACTGGAAGTGTGAAGCGGGTGATGCGGCGGCTTTCCTCGCCAAGGTATGAGCGCGTGGGATCAAGACGCGCTGCTCAAAGATCTGGTCAAGCGGGTTTGCCGGGTGCATGCAGGCGATAGCGCAAAAAACGGGTCCCCTCGATATCCAATGCGCCATCTGGCCGAAATCCCAGCTTGAGAATCCCTTTTATTCTGGTTCTTGAAGGTGGCAGCAAAATCGTGATGGAGTTCAGCCCCAAGCCAGTGAATGCACGTTTCACTATCTCTTGATAGATGGCCTTGCCACTTCCCCAGAACTTGGGGTGAAGCACCAAAGCGAGGTCGGCATCACCTTCCTCGTACTGCAAGCCGCCCCAGCCGGCAAATTGCTGATCAATTTCAAACGCCCATGGCCCATAGCCGTATTGCTGCCACTGGGCATCCTTTTGCCGAGCCCATTCATTTGCTTTCGCCAGGTCGAAATTCGCACTTCCAAGCGGCATTTGTCGCAGCACATCTGGATTGTTGTTCAGCGAAACAATATGAGCCGGATCAACTTCAGTGAGCCGCTTAAATTTCAAATTCATGCCTGTATCTGGTTGTCTATCCATCAAATTCAAAGCGTACAAAAACGGTGGTTGCCGACCGTGTATCTGAGCGTCAGCCAAGGGGGCAGCCGTCCACAGTAAGGGGTTGCTGCTGCTGCAAGGCAGGCCCCATGCGAGCTGCGGCCTGCTTCCAGCTAGCCCTGGTATCGCAGGTGAATAAGAGGATAAGGGCGTCCCTGCGAATCCACCTCCGAACGTCCAGTTTCAACGAACCCCATCCGTTGATAGAAGCCAACCGCTTGGGAGTTCTGCATGTTGACGTCTGTGCTCAATTGCCCGTGCAGCGCCAATCCATGCTGCAACAACCTGCGGCCGATGCCGGTGCCACGGACATCCGGATCGATGAACAGCGCCTCCATGTGCGTGCCATCGATCAGCATGAAGCCATGGGGCTGGTCATGTTCATCGACAGCAACAGTCACCGGCGCATGAGGCAGAAACTCGACCACTTCGGCATCAATGGCCTTTCGATCATCGGGACTGAGAAAGTGATGGGTGGCGTCTACGGAACGCCGCCAAAGGTCAACCAGGGCGGCGCCATCTTCAGGACGTGATGTGCGGAGTGTGTACATGGCAACTTTGCAAATGATTCAGCGTTGCGTGAAGTATGACGGTACACACCTGCGAAGTCGTCGCGGCTCCTGTGGAATGCGCTGAACGCCGGCTTTGTGTCGCCAGCGCCTATCCGTGGGCCGCGATAGCGGATTTCCAGGAGTCCCCTGGATCATCGCCGGCTACTTCCGTCGCTGGGCTGGGTTGACCCTTGGTGCTCGGATGACTGATATGCGGCCTTGATCGAAAGCTGACGATACGGGCATGAGTGCCAGCAATCGCTGCATCGCTGTCATCGACACCAACTGCGCGAATGGTGACTTAGGGCCGACAGCAGACAACTCCACCGCTACGAGCTGCCTCCCCAAAAACGTCGCGCCCCCTCCCCTCCCGCGCTATCATCCGCCCCGGCCCCCTGTCCCGGGGCTGATGCTTCAAAACATCCGTCGTATAGCGGCACAGCCTCTCCGAAAGCGAGGCTTGGTACACCGAATCCATCAGTCAATGCAGATGCAATGGCCTGTGGATTCGATCCGCAATGGAGCACGGAACAATGAACGCCGTTTCTCTCGCCTGCGCGCCGTCTTTTGGCGCAGCCCCTCCCTCATGCCAGCCCTTTGTGCCCGGCCAACTGCGGAGGGACATGGCATGAAGCCCGCCCAGCCCACCCCCACCACAGACAGCCACAGCACCCGGCAGCTGTCCAACGCCCTCACCCAGGTAGACCATCTAGTGCAGCAAGGCTGTGCAGAGATCTCCGCCATCGCCCAGCTGGCCCTGGCATGGCTGGAGACGCCCAAAGGCCATCGCCACATGGACGTGGTGGCCCGCGCCCTGCAAAGCATCCGCGACAGCGCCGAGACGCTGGCCGACTACGCGGGCACCGAGGCCCAGGCCATGGGCTGCGGGTTCGAGGACGCGGCCGAGATGCGCCGCGCCGAAGCGGCCGAGGCGGCGGCAAAGGCCATGGCCCACCTGTTTGAACGCCGCGCCAATGTGCCGATGCCTGCGCAGGACGGCAGCAGCTGATGCGCCAGCGCGCCGGCCGGCGTTCAGACCACACTCAGCCCACACTCAGCCGCAAGGCAAGCGCGACCAGCGTGATGGCAAGGACCGGAAGGGTCAGGACGATGCCGACGCGCAGGTAGTAGCCCCAGCCAATCGTCATGCCCTTGCGGGCCAGCACATGGAGCCAGAGCAAGGTGGCCAGGCTGCCGATGGGCGTGATCTTGGGGCCGAGGTCACAGCCGATCACATTGGCATAGACCATGGCTTCCTTCACCAGCCCCGTGGCCCCGGAGTGTTCGATGGACAGGGCGCCCACCAGCACCGTGGGCATGTTGTTCATCACGGAAGACAGGCCCGCCGACAGAAAGCCGGTGCCTATTGCGGCGCCCCACACGCCGCCGCCTGCAAAGACTTCCAGCACCTTGGCCAGGGCGCCGGTCAGCCCAGCGTTGCGCAGTCCGTAGACCACCAAGTACATGCCCAGCGAGAACACGACGATCTGCCATGGCGCGCCCTTCAGGACCCGGCCTGCGCTGATGACCCGGCCATGGGCGGCGACGGCCAGCAAGAGCAGCGCACAGGCCGCGGCCACCGCGCTGACGGGAACGCCCAGCGGCTCCAGCCCGAAGAAGCCCAGCATCAACAGCGCCAGCACGGCCCAACCTGCGCGGAAGGTGGCCAGGTCCCGGATGGCGGCCGATGGCGGCTGCAGGCGCTCCAAGGCGTAGGTGCGGGGCAGATCCTTGCGGAAGAACAGGAACAGCACGCCCAGGCTGGCGGCCACGGCAACCAGGTTCACCGGCACCATGACCGATGCATAGTCGTTGAAGCCGATGCCGAAGAAGTCCGCCGAGACGATGTTGACCAGGTTGGACACCACCAGCGGCAGGCTGGCCGTGTCCGCGATGAACCCTGCCGCCATGACGAATGCCAGGGTGCTTGCGGCAGAAAAGCCCAGGGCCACCAGCATGGCCATCACGATGGGCGTCAGGATGAGCGCGGCGCCATCGTTGGCGAAGACCGCAGACACCACGGCGCCCAGCAGCACGATGAAGGCAAACAGGCGCCTGCCGCTTGCGCGCCCCCAGCGGGCCACGTGCAGTGCAGCCCATTCGAAGAACCCGGCCTCGTCCAGCAGCAGGCTGATGATGATGACCGCCACGAAGGTGGCGGTTGCGTTCCAGACGATGCCCCAGACGACGGCGACATCGGCCCAGTGCACCACCCCCAGGGCCAGTGCCACGATGGCGCCGAGCGACGCGCTCCAGCCGATGCCCAGGCCTGCGGGCTGCCAGATGACCAGGACAAGGGTGGCTGCAAAGATCAGGAGGGCCGCAAGCATGTGCTGTTTTCTTCGGGGATGTGCAGGCGGCAGAGGGAGCCGCAGCGGTGTCGGTGGTGGGCGTCGGTGGCAGGTGTCAGTGGCAGGCTTCAGTCACGGGCCAGGTCGCGGGCAGACTGCTGCAGCGCGTGCCTGGCCAGGGAAGATGGCGGCAGGTTGACGAGCCGCTCCAGGCGCTGCCGCATGGCCAGCAGGGTCTGGCGGAATGCGGCCTGCCGGCCTTGGTCGCTTCCTTCGGCCTGCGACGGGTCCGCGTAGCCCCAGTGCGCGGTGGCGGGCTGGCCCGGCCAATAGGGGCATGCCTCGCCAGCGGCGCTGTCGCAGACGGTGATGACCAGGTCCATAGGGGGCGTATCAGGCGCGCTGAACTCGTCCCAGCTTTTACTGCGCAGGCCTTCGGTGCACACGCCCGCCTGCTCCAGCGCCGCAATCGCCAGCGGATGGGGCTGCTGGTTGTCGCGGGGGCTGCTGCCTGCGGAGTAGGCCTTGAAGCGCCCGCCGCCGAGGTGATTCAGAAGGCCTTCCGCCAGGATGCTCCGGGCAGAGTTGTGCGTGCACAGAAACAGGACGTTCAGGGGTTTGTCGGAAGTCATGGCAGGAAGTGTTCGGGGCGGGGAAACCGGGGAGCAGCGTCAGCAGGACTTGCAGGACATGTCGGCCACCTCGCATGACGCACCTGCACAGCAGTTCTGCGTCAGGAAGCCGAGCAGGCCGTTCATGCGCTCATAGGCGGCGCGGTACACCAGGTTGCGGCTGGCCCGCTCCTGCGTCACTAGGCCCGAGCGGGTCAGCTCCTTGAGATGGAAAGACAGCGTGGTGTTGGCGGCGCCCAGGCTTTCTGCCATGACGCCCGGCGTCAGCCCCTCGGGCCCGGCCACGACGAGCGCGCGGAAGATGCGCAGCCGCAGGGGGTGGGCAAGCGCGGCCAGGGATTCGACGACTTCAGATTCATCCATGGGCGAATCATACGATATTTCAACAAATATGGAAATATAGGCCAAGCCGGCGCCGACCGATCGTGCCAACCCATGCCACCCCATGCGGATGGGCACCCATGACTGGCCGCCGCGCCCGGTTGCCGAAAAAGCGCAGCCAACCGGGCACGGTCCGATCTCAGGCGCCCTGCGGCAGATAGCTTGGCCGGGCCGCCGTCATGCCGCGCTTGACCTGCTGGGTGAGCTCGTCGGCCAGCACTTCGTCGAGCCCGGCCTCCAGTCCATCCAGCGCGCGGCTGACGATGTCCTCGGGGCTGGACTTCGGCGCGTCAAGCCCGCGCGTGAGGTCCGTGTCGACATAGGCCATGTGCAGGCCCAGCACCTGTGTCTTCTGCCCTGCAAGCTCGCTGCGCAGGGCGTTGGTGAGCGACCAGGCGGCCGACTTGCTGGCCGAATAGGCGGCCAGCTCGCCGCCGTTCACCCAGGAGGCTACCGACAGCACATTGAGCAAGGCTCCGCCGCCGTTGGCCTTGAGAACCGGCGCGAAGGCCTGGCTCATGCGCAGCACGGCGAAGAAGTTGGTCTCGAAGATGCGCCTGGCGACCTCTTCGCTGTCGGGCGCCATGAAGCCGCCGGGCTGGGCGATGCCGGCGTTGTTGATCACCAGCGTGACGTCCGACGCCTGCGCCGCGGCGGCGGCCACGTCCTGCGGGCGGTTCACGTCCAGTTGCAGGGCATGCACGCCGGGCTGGGTGACGGTGGCGGGGTCGCGCGCGCCGGCGTAGACCTTGCGGGCGCCACGGGCAAGCAGCTCGCGTGCGAAAGCCAGGCCGATGCCGCGATTGGCGCCGGTGACGAGAACAACAGCGTTTTCAATTTTCATGGAGCACTCCAGGGGGGGGGAAACAGATTCAATGGATCTTGATGACGACCTTGCCCTTGGCATGGCCGGCTTCGGCATAGGCAAGGGCCTCGTTGGTGGACTCGAATGCGAAGACCTTGTCCACGACCGGGCGGATGGCGCCCGCTTCGATGAGGCGGGTGATCTCGCGCAGCTGTGCGCCGTTGGCCCGCATGAAGAGGAAGGAGTAGTCAATGCCACGGCCTCGCGCCCGGCGCCTGATGCCGGAGCTGAGCAGCCGCATCACCAGCCGCACGAATGCGGGCGCCGCGATGTTTCTGCCAAATGCGGGATCGGGTGGGCCGGAGATGGAGACCAGCTTCGCGCCGCCCTTGAGAACGCGCAGGGATTTGCCAAGCGTCTTGCCGTCCTGGCTGTTCAGCACCACGTCGTAGTCGCGCAGGACGTCCTCGAAGTCCTGCGTGCGGTAGTCGATGACGACATCCGCACCCAGGCTCCTGACCAGCTCGAAGTTGGCCGCGCTCGTGGTGGTGGCCACAGTGGCGCCCAGGTGCCTGGCCAGCTGGATGGCGAACGTGCCCACGCCGCCGGAGCCGGCCTGGATGAAGACCCTTTGCCCCTTCGTCAGCTTCGCTGTCTCCACCAGTGCCTGCCAGGCCGTCAGGCCCACCAGGGGGATGGAGGCGGCCTCTTCCATCGTGAGCCCCTTGGGTTTTGGCGCCAGCGACGACTCCTTGACCGGCACGAACTCCGCGAACGTACCGATCCGGAAATCGTCCGTGCGTGCATAGACCTCATCGCCGGGCTTGAACTGCCGCACGCGCGGGCCGGCCTTGACCACCACACCGGCCACGTCGTGGCCCAGGATCAGGGGCAGGCGATAGGGCAGGATGAGCTTGAATTGCCCGTCCCTGATCTTGGAGTCCAGCTGGTTCACGCCTGCGGCATGGACCTGGACCAGGACTTCGTCGTCACGCAGCTGCGGCTCGGGTACTTCTGCCAGTTGCAAGGCGCGGTTCGCTCCATAGCTTTCCAGAATGAATGCCTTCATGGCTTTCCTTTATATGATGATCATCATATGTAAAGACGAAAAAAATCCAGGCACATGCACAGGGCATGCGCCATCACTGGCCGGCCGGCGCCAGGTGCTTGAGTGCTGCCTCGCGCAGGCTGTCGGACAGGGCCGGATCGTCCACCGCCCGTGCCAGCAGCAGGCTGCCGACCATGGTGGACAAGGTGACGAGCGCGCGCTCATGGGCACCGGGCTGTCCCCAGTCCGGCGATTGGCGGGCGATGAGATCGACCATTTCCTTGATGTGGCCCGTGGCCACGCGGCGCACCTCCGGCGCCTGGCGCGAGGTCTCGGAACCCAAGGCCGCCAGGGGGCAGCCCACCTCGGCGCGCTGGACATGTTCCTTGGAAAGATAGGCGGCCAGCATGGCCTGCAGCACCATGCCGGGCGGTGCCTTGGCCACCACGTCGGCGACGGCGGCGCAGGACTCGGCGCAGGCCTTGCCCGCCGCTTCGGCCAGCATGGCGTCGCGCGAGGCGAAATGGGCGTAGAAGGCGCCGTGCGTCAGGCCCGCCTCCTTCATGATGTCAGCCACCCCGGTGCCGCCATAGCCGCTGCGGCGGATGGCACGCGCCGCCACGGAGACGATGCGCTCATGCGTGGCCTCCTTGGCGGAGGCCCGGGCGCTGGAATTTGTGTTTCGCATGATGATCATCATACATTGTTTGCGCCATGCACGCGCCGCAGATGGGACATCCGCCCGCAGCCATTGCATGGACAATCCCGGCATGTCTGCTGCTGCTTCACACAACAATCCATCCCGCCCCGTGCTCATTGCCGGCGGCGGCATCGGTGGCATGGCCACCGCCCTCACGCTGCACCAGATCGGCGTGCCCTGCATCGTGTTCGAGTCGGTGGCGCAGTTGCAGCCGCTGGGCGTGGGCATCAACCTGCAGCCGAACGCGGTGCGGGAACTGCATGATCTGGGTTTCGGCAACGATGTGCTGGACACCATCGGCCTGCAGGCGCGGGAATGGGCGCTGGTGGGCCGCAACGGCAACGAGGTATATGCCGAGCCGCGCGGGCTGCAGGCGGGCTACCACTGGCCTCAGTACGCGGTGCACCGCGGGCAGTTGCAGATGATGCTGTTCAACGCCGTGCGGGAGCGCCTGGGCGACGACGCCGTGCAGCTGGGCCGGCGCGTGGTGGGCTACCGGCAGGATGCCGAGGGCGTGACCGCGCTCATCGACACCCGCGATGGCCAGCGGCTGGAGGTGCAGGGCTCGCTGCTGGTGGCGGCCGATGGCCTGCACTCGGCCGTGCGCGCGCAGATGCACCCCGCGCAGCCGCCCATCCAGTGGGGCGGCGCCATCATGTGGCGCGGCACCACGCCGGGCGTGCCGGTGCGCACCGGTGCGTCCTTCGTGGGCGTGGGCTCGCTGCGCCATCGCGTGGTGCTGTACCCCATCACGCCGCCGGACCCCGTCACGGGCCTGGCCACCATCAACTGGATCGCCGAGATCACGGTGGACAACGACGGCGGCTGGCAGCAAGGCGACTGGAACCGGCGCGTGGCGCTGGAGGAATTCATCCACCACTTCGACGGCTGGGACTACGGCTGGCTGGACGTGCCGGCCATGCTGCGCGGCGCCACGGATGTCTTCGAGTACCCCATGATCGACCGCGACCCCGTGCCCACCTGGGTGGACGGCCGCGTGGCCTTGCTGGGCGATGCGGCGCATGTGATGTACCCAGTGGGCTCCAACGGCGCCAGCCAGGCCATCGTGGACGCGCGCGTGCTGGGGGCGCAGTTGCTGGACCACGGCGTGGGCCCGCAGGCGCTGCGCGCCTATGACGACAGGCTGTGCAAGGACATCTCGGCCCTGGTGCTGCGCAACCGCGGGGCCGGCCCCTTCGGCCTGCTGGGGCTGGTGGACGAGCGCTGCGGCGGCGTCTTCGACCATATCGACGAGGTGCTGCCGCGCGAGGAGCGCGAGGGCTTCATGGCCCGCTACAAGGCAGCGGCCGGCTATGCGATCGAGACGCTCAATGCCGCAGCCCCCACCATCGCGCCCGGTCGGCGCATGGCCGGCACGTGACCGGCGCATGACCGGCGCGTGACCAGGGACTGAGCCCTTGTGCGGCAGCAAGGGCCGCGAGTCGCCATAATCGGCCCTTGCCCCTGGCAGCCATCCCCAGATTTACATCACAGACCAAGCAGGAAGACCACATGCCCATCAAATCCATTCTGAAATCCACCGTGGTGACGCTGGCGATCGTGGGCAGTGGATCGCTTTTTGCGCAGGGCGCGCCCCTGAACACAGCGGCGTTTGACGCCCTGGTGGCGCAAGGCCCCGTCGCCGACGCCGCGACCATCGCCTCCAGCACCTGGGCCAGCAAGATCAAGCAGACCGGCACGCTGCGCCTGGGCAGCACCCAGACCTCGAATCTGTTCTCCCTGCTCAACGAGAAGGACGGCAAGATCCGCGGCTTCGACGCAGGCCTGGCCCAGCTGCTCACGCGCTACATCCTGGGCGATGCGTCCAAGTACCAGTTCGCACAGGTGACCTCGTCCACGCGCGAGCAGGTGCTCATCAACAACCAGGCGGACATGGTGATCGCCACCTACTCCATCACCCCCGCACGCGCCGAGAAGATCTCGTTTGCCGGCCCCTACTACACCTCGCAGGCCGGAGTGCTGGTCAAGGCAAGCAACAAGACCGTGCAGTCGTACAGCGATCTGGCAGGCAAGAAGGTGGCCACGCAGGCCGGCTCCACGGGCCCCGCCATCCTGGCGCAGCACGCGCCCAAGGCGGTCGTGCAGGAGTTCCAGACCCACCAGGAGGCGCTGGACTCCCTGCGCCAGGGCCGTGTGGATGCCTATGTGACCGACTACACGCTGCTGCTCAACACCCTGAGCCTGGGCACCGGCGACGCGCGGCTGGCAGGCGCGCCCTTTGGCGCCCAGGATTCCTACGGCATCGGCCTGCCCAAGGGCTCGGACGGCGTGGCCTTCATCAACGCCTTCCTGAAGAAAATCGAAGCCGATGGCACCTGGGCCAAGCTGTGGACCATCTCCATCGGGCAGCGCACCGGCAGCACGGCCGTTCCCACGCCGCCCGCCCTGCCCTGAACGATGGGTGACATCTCCCGGCTCCTCGCCGACCACGGGCCTGCCTTCTGGCAGGCCCTCTTGCTGACCTGGAAGCTCACCGCCTTCTCGTTCCTGCCCGGCTTCCTGCTGGGCGTGGTCGTGACGGTGCTCAGGCTGCTTCCGCTGCCGCCGCTGCGCTTCGTGCTGACCGCCTACGTCGAGATCTTCCGCAACATTCCCAGCGTGGCGCTGCTGATCTTCATCGTGTTCGCGCTGCCCGATCTCAATGTCGTGATCGACTATGAGCCCAGCGTGATCCTGGCCCTGACCCTGGTTTGCTCCGCGTTCACGGCGGACTATCTGCGCGCGGGCATCAACACCATTGCCGGCAGCCAGATCGAGGCCGCGCTCAGCCTGGGCATGCGGCCCATGCAGATCATCTCGGCCGTGGTGCTGCCGCAGGCGCTGCGCTCGGTGGTGCAGCCGATGACGTCGCTGCTCATTGCGCTGATGCTGTCCACCTCGCTGGCGTCCCAGGTGCCGCTTGCGGGCCGGGAGCTCACGGCGCTCGTGTCCAAGATCGCCAACGACTCCGCCGCCGGCATGGCCGCGTTCGCGGTGGCCGCCGCCCTGTACGTGGCCACCGGATTGCTCATTGCCTGGGTGGGCGCCATCCTGGAAAAGAAGCTGCGGATACTGCGATGAGCCGTTCTCTGGAAGACATTCTGTTTGGCGCGCCCAGCCCGCAGGCCAGGAAGATCACGCAGGTGGTCAGCCTGATCGCCGCGGCCGGACTGATTGCGCTGGCTGCGGGCGTCGTGTGGCGTTTTCATTCCGCAGGCCAGCTCGAGGCCCGGTTCTGGGAATTCTTCGCCTGGCCCACCACCTGGGCCTTTCTGGCCAAGGGCCTGCTCGGCACGCTGGCATCCTCGGCCATGGCCGCCGTGATTGCGCTTAGCCTTGGGCTGGTGCTGCTGGCGGGGCGCCTGGCGCGGTCCCGCATCGTGCGCTGGCCCAGCATCGCCGTCATCGAATTCCTGCGCGGCACGCCCACGCTGCTGCTGATCTATGTGTGCTTTCTGGTGCTTCCCGCAGCCGGCATCAAGCTCGGCACGTACTGGATGCTGACCCTGCCCATAGGCCTGAGCACCGCCGCCGTGGTGGCCGAGGTCTACCGCGCAGGCGTGCTGGCCGTCCCTCGCGGCCAGACCGATGCCGCGCGAAGCCTGGGGCTGACCGAGGTCCAGGTCTTCCGGTTCGTCGTCTTCCCGCAGGCCCTGCGCTACATCGTCCCGGCCCTGGTCGCGCAGCTGGTCATCGTGGTCAAGGACACCACCTTCGGCTACATCGTCACCTACGGCGAGCTCATGCAGAACGCCAAGGTGCTCATCGCCAACTACCACGCGCTGGTGCCCGTGTACCTGGTGGTGGCGGTGCTGTACTGCCTGGTGAACTACGCGATATCGAGGGCGAGCAGGCGGCTGAGCCGGCCGGTGCACTGAGCCTCGTCACGAACGGCTTGTCGCGAGAGCACGGCTTGCAACTGCCATTGCCATGGCCAGGGCAACGACGATCAGAACGGCCGAGACTGCGAACGTGATCCGCATCGCGTTGGCAACGGCCTCGGGATGCGCCGTGGCGATGTCGGGCGTCTTTGAAGCGAGCGCGAAAACCGTCCCCATCATGGATGCCCCGGTGATGAGCCCAAGGTTGCGCGACAGGCTGAGCATGCCCGAGATGACGCCGCGCTGATCTGGATGGACATTCGCCATGACGGCCGTGTTGTTGGCCGCCTGGAAGAGCTGATATCCAGGGGTCAGGACGACGATGGCAGCAACGTATCCCGCCACGCCGAACATCGCCGCAAGCACGGACAGTGCAAATGCACCCGCCGCCATGGCGATGAGCCCGACGATGGCCATGGATGGCGCGCCCCAACAATCGACGGCACGGCCAGAGGGGACACCGCTCAATATCGCGATCAACGGGCCCACCGCCATCACGATGCCAACAATGGCTTCGTTGAGCCCGAGCGCACGGGCGAGGTAGAACGGCCCCACCACCAGCGTCGACATCATCACCGTCGAGACGAGCGCGTTCATGGCAAGGCTTGCGCTGAAGCCTGGATCACGGAACATCGCCAATCGAATCAAGGGCGATGCGGCTTTCGCCTCGGCAAGCACGAAGAGCACGGCACCCAAGGCAGTGGCCAACACAAGAGCCCCGTTGAGCGGACCGAAACTTCCGCGACCCAGCGTCATGGCCAGTGCGTACGCCACAAGCGTCACAGCCAGCAGCAAGGTGCCCAGATTGTCGAAGCGGGCCCGCCCCGTCTTCTCCCCCCGGCAATCGGCGGGCAGGTAACGGTGCGCGAGAACCCATGCCACGATACCCAGCGGTACGTTGACGAGAAAGATCGCCTGCCAACCGAGTCCGGCGATCAGAATGCCGCCCAGCGATGGACCGAGAGCGGTGCCCATTGCGGACATCGTTCCGAGCAGTCCCATGGCGCTGCCGGTCCTTTCCTTCGGCACCGTCCCGGCGACAAACGCCATGGTGAGGGCCATCATGATGGCCGCGCCAAGACCCTGCACCGCCCGGGCGGCAACCAGCAGCCGGAGCGTGGGCGCCAGGCCGCAAAGGACCGAGGCCAGCGTGAACAGGAAGATGCCGACCAGCAGCAGCCGTCGGCGGCCCATGACGTCACCGAGCCGTCCGACGCTGACGATCAGGGCGGTGATGGCCAGCAGATAGGCAAGGACGACCCACTGGACCTGCTGGAAAGAGGCGCCGAACGCCTGAGCCAAGGTCGGCAACCCCACATTGGCGATGCTGGTGCCCAGCGATGACAGCAACATCGATAGCGAAAGGCTGGCAAGCACCCACCGAATCGACGGCGTCTGCGCTGCACTGTCAGCGGCTATCCCATCTCTTGCTGTCGTGACTGATTTTGGTGTGATTTTCATCGTTGGTGACTCCCGAAATTGAGCTATCGGAAGCGTAGTTCCCTGCCCGGCATGGCGGAAGGCGCACCACTTTCACTTTATTCGTGCGTCTGGCGCCATGTCACCACACGCCGTGCTACGGTCGATCCATGTCAAGACCTGATCTCAACCTGCTTGTCACCCTGGATGTGCTGCTTGCGGAAGGCAACGTGGCGCGCGCCGCCCAACGGTTGCGGCTGAGCCCGTCAGCGATGAGCCGGGCGTTGGCGCGTTTGCGGGAGACGACGGGCGATCCGCTGCTGGTCCGGGCCGGGCGCGGCCTCGTTCCCACACCTCGGGCGCTCGAACTCCGCGAACGGGTCAGCCAGCTCGTGCAGGACACGGAAGCGGTTTTGCGCCCTGCCGAGCAGCCCAACCTCCAGCAGCTGGTCCGAACGTTCACACTGCGGACCAGCGAAGGCTTTGTGGAGAATTTCGGACCGGACCTGATTGCCCGCGTCGGCGAGCAAGCGCCTGGCATTCGCCTTTGCTTTGTGCACAAGTCAAACAAAGGGAGCGGCCCGCTTCGCGACGGCACGGTCGATCTGGAGACCGGCGTTGTCGGGAGCACGATAGGTCCCGAGGTGCGTGCGCAGGCGTTGTTCCGAGACCGTTTCATTGGCGTCGTGCGAATGGGGCACCCGCTGAGCCAGGGCGAGATCACGCCCGCGCGCTATGCGGCCGGCAGGCATATCCTGGTGTCCCGGCGAGGGCAGGACAAGGGGCCCATCGACGAAGCCTTGAGTTCTCTCGACCTGCAACGGCAGATCGTTGCGGTCGTTGGCGGCTTTTCAGCGGCGCTGGCCTTGGCCCGGGCCTCCGACCTGATCGCCAGTGTTCCCGAACGGCACACGGGGAACCTGCGTGCCGGAATGCACAGCTTCCCCCTTCCGGTCCCTGTGCCGGAGATCACGGTTTCACTCCTGTGGCACCCGAGGCTGCATGCCGATCCGGCGCACCGGTGGCTGCGCGGGTGCGTACGGGAAATCTGCGCGGAACAGCACAGCGATTCCTGGCCATGCGAAAAAGCGGCCGAGAGCCCGGCGTGAAACCGATGGCTATCCGAAGTGCGGCAGCGTGAAATGAACATGGCGCAGCACACCGTCCCCGGCTATGCTCGGTGCCTTTGCCGCTGCGCAGTCGGTGCCCGCCGGCTCTCCAACGGACCTTGCCTGTTCAGGACCTCCCATGCACATCGAACCCGGCGTCGTCAGCCCCGAGAAAATCGCCCTCAGTTACGTCACTGCCGCAGCGGCCTTCGGCCTGACCGCCGCCCTGGCACGGCAAAGCCTGCGCGACAACGGCGGCGCGCTCGCGCTGCTGGTGCGCAGCGTGATCACCACCGCGCTGGTGTTCAGCTTCTTCGAGGTGTTTCCGCATGAGCCGGTCGGCGTATCCGAGGTCCATCTGATTCTGGGCTCGACCTTGCTGCTGATGTTCGGCGCGGGTGCTGCGGCCATTGGCCTGGCGTGCGGCCTGCTGGTCCAGGGCCTGTTCTTTGCACCCTTCGACCTGCCGCAGTACGGCATGAACGTCACCACCTTGCTGGTGCCGCTGTATGCGGTGAGCCAGCTGGCGCGCCGGCTGATTCCGGCCGGCACGGCCTATGTGGACATCAGCTACCGGCAGGCCCTGGCCCTGTCCACCACCTACCAGGGCGGCATCGTGCTGTGGGTGGCCTTCTGGGCCATCTACGGCCATGGCGCCAGCCTGGCCACCATGACCGAGGTCGCAAGCTTTGGTGCCGCCTACATGTGCGTGGTGCTGGTGGAGCCCCTGGTGGACCTGGCCGTGCTGTGGCTGGCCAAGCGTCTGGCCGCCTTCACGCAAGGACCGCTTTTCAATACCCGCCTGCACGCAGCGGCCATCTGACAGCCGGCTTCCCGGTCACCGCACCCTTGGTGCTCCGCTGTGGCGGGCTGTTCACGACTCCAGCCGCATCCGCGCTGACCAGCGCCACGGCGGCTGCATCACGGAAATCAGGCCGAAAATCAGGCAACGTGCTCCCGTTCACGGGCCGCCCGATCCGTGACTTCCACCCAACGGACTGCCGCGCAGCAAGGGCCTGAAGGCCCGCATCCTGCGACAATTCGGCCCGCGCGCTCCGCTCCATTTCAATGCGACGGCCCCGACCTGCGCCGCATTGCGCCTTGCCTGGCAGCTATTGCACGGGGCCTGCCTGCGCCGATATCTTCATCGTCCATGGTTCTCGATCCCTTCACCCTGCTCGTTCTCACCACGGCCATGGCCGCCGCCTCGGCGCTGTATCTGGCTGCGGAATGGGGCAGCGTGCGCGAACGCTCGCTGCTGCTGTGGAGCGGGGGGTTTGCCATCATCGCCGTGGGCTGTGTGCTGGCCCTGCTGCGCTCCAGCGGCCATGTGCTGCTGGGCATCTGGTTTCCCAACGGCTTGCTGATCTGCGCGCACTGGCTGTTCCTGGCCGGCGTTGCCGCGTTCACGCACACCCGGCTGCCGCGCCTGTGGTGGCTGGTGGCCGTCGTCTGGCTGGCAATGCTGCTTATGCCCAGCGGACCGTGGTGGTCCAGGGCAATGCTGGGCATCCAGTCGCTGCTGATCGCCGTCATCAGCCTGCGCGCCGGCCTGCTGCTGCGCCCGCACGGCGGCACGCTGGGCGTGGGCGCGGCGCAGCTGCGCTTCGTTCTGCTGGCCCACGGCCTGTTCTATTTCGCCAAGGCCGCCTCGGCCGTGGCGCTGGACACCTTCATCAACCTGGCCAATTTCCACGGCACGGTGATCCTGGTCTCGCTGGTGGAAGGCGTGATGGCGATCATGCTGCTCGCCATGTCCATGACCGGCACGGAGCGCCATCGCCGCGAGGAACGCATCGCGCAGATCGCCGCCCGCGACCCGCTCACCGCCCTGGACAACCGCCGCGCGCTCTATCTGCGCGCACCCCAGCTGCTGGAGCAGGCCTCAGCGGCCAGCCCCTGCGCCCTGCTGCTGATCGATATCGACCACTTCAAGCAGGTCAACGACCTGCACGGCCACGATGCCGGCGACCGCCTGCTGCTGACCCTGAGCGACCTCATCCGCAGCGCGCTGCCGCGCGGCGCACTGGCCGCACGGCTGGGCGGTGACGAGTTCGTGATCGTGCTGCGCAGCGTCGACCACGCGGCAGCGCAGGCGCTGGGCCAAGACTTGCGCGAGGCCTTCGCGCAGCAGGCGCGGACCATGTTCGAGACGCCGGAGCCGGTGTCGCTGAGCATCGGTGCCACCCTGTTCGACCAGCCCGGGGTGGAGCTGTCCCACTGGCTCAAGCAGGCCGACGAAGCCCTCTACACCTCCAAGCGCAAGGGACGGGACCGGATGGAACTGGTACCGCTTGCGCCCGGGCGGCCGCACTGAGGGCGCCGAGGGTGCCGAGGGTGCCCTGGCCCTGGGCATGCCTCACGCCAGCTCTTCATCCGCCAGCGCCAGCGCTGCTTGCGCCAGCAGTTCGGCGGCATGCGCATCGCTGCCGGGGGTGAAGACCCGGTGGCGCTGCGGGTCCAGCGGCGGGCCCCGGTCCACTTCGCCGGCTTGCGAGGCGACCACGCTGCGCGTGCCCAGGGCAGCAGCCATCATGGAGACGGTGGTGTTGTTGCACACGGCCACGCTGGCCGATGCCAGCGCCGCGCCCAGCATCCAGATGTCGGTGCGGCCGCTCAGGTCCAGCGCGGGGTGGCGCATTTGCGCGGCCACCGATGCCACCAGGGCGCGCTCGTCCTCGCTGCCGGTGAGCACCACTTCCAGCCCCGCCTGCGCCAGCCGGTCGGCCACGCCCGCGAAGCCGCTGGCGGACCAGCGGCGCACAGCCAGCCGCGCGCCCGGGTGCACGATGGCGTAGCGGCGGCTTGCGGGCAGCAGCGGGCGGACGCGGGCGCGGTCATCGGCATTCAACGGCAGGTCCAGCTTGAGGCCGCGGCGCGGCAGGCCCATGTAGTCGGTCAGGGCCAGCAGGCCCAGCACTTCGCTGCCCTGCCCGGGCCAGGGCACAAAGCGCAGCGCATCCGCCTCGGGCACCCAGTCATCGGGGTCCGCAAAGCCCGCGTTGCGGCGCGCGCCAAAGTTGGCGACCAGGGCATTGGTGTTGCGGCCCGAGTCGTGCAGCTGCACCACCAGGTCAAAGCGGCGCGAACGCATGCGGCGCTGGAAGAAGCTGTATTCATCGGCCTTGGCCGAGGGCACGCCGGGCAGACCGGGCCAGCCGGGAAACAGCTCGAAGTCATCGACCGAAGACAGCCTTTGCGCCAGGCCTTCGGCCTCGGGCAGCCCGATCAGGGTGATTCGTGCCTTGGGCCAGGCCGCAGCCAATGCACGCAGAACGGGCGTGGCGCACAGCAGATCCCCAAAGCGGCGCGCGCGGAACACGCCGATTCTGCGCAGCTGCGGCAAGACGGCCGACCTGCGGTGGTCCGTGTATTTGCCGGACCTGAGGGCCGGGGTTGAATCGGCCAGCCTCAGCAAGGGGTGATTCATGGAATTCATGGGCACTCTCCGCCTGTGGTTGCAGGCCAGGGATACGTAGCAATCGGCGTGCCCGCCGCGCGCCCTCCCCCTGCAAAAGTCGGACGCCGTCTACCACGCCTGGCTGGGTTGCCCTGTCACACCCATGAAACATGGGCTGCAGACAATGCCGGACTTTGTCAATCAGAGCGCCCCGCGCAACACGAAGAATGCAAGTCTGGAAATTGGGAATGGTGGCCGGTGCCGCAGCGCTGGCCCTGGCGGGTTGTGGTGGCAGCGATGGCGATAGGGCAGATGGGGGAACGAACAGCCAGGCCGTGGCCTTCATGGCCGATGTGCACTTCCAGGACGTGTACGGCGACCTCAAGAACAGCGGCTTCAAGGGCGTGCCCACGGCCAATGGCATGTTCGCCACCATCCGCACCATGTATGCGCAGCTGACTTCCACGCGGCTGTTCAACGAGAACTACTTCGCCTTCCGCGCCGCACTGGACGATTCGCTTGCCAAGGGCGTGAAGCTGGTGGCCTTCCCCGGCGACTTCTCCGACGACGGCCAGCCGCTGAACGTGAACGGCTTTCGCGCCGTGCTGGCCGAGTACGAGAAAAAGGGCATGCGCTTTTTCATCGCGCCCGGCAACCATGACCCTGTCGCCCCCTACGACGATGACGAAAAGGGCAAGGACGACTTCATGGCCGCCAACGGCAGCACGGTCAAGGTCTACGCCAAGAACTACCAGGGCTGCCTGAACGCCGAAGCCAACGTGGTCTGTACCGACCAGTTGATGGAGCAAGGCTATGCCTCGCTGCTGCGCGACCTGGCCCCCTACGGCCTGATGCCCAATGAGAAGGACGTGTACTGGGAGACCCCCTACAGCACCTACGCGCAGGACAAGTACAGCTATGCCGAGGCGGCCAGACAGGCCCAGCTGGGCCAGCGCAGCTACGAGATCTGCAAGGAAGGCGAAGGCGGCAGGTTCAAGCAGGCCGGCTACACCAATTGCACCAGCATTGCCGATGTGAGCTACCTGGTCGAACCCGTCAAGGGCCTGTGGCTGCTGTCGGTGGACGCCAACGTCTTCGTGCCGGACAAGCTGGACCCCGCCAAGCCCAACTCGCCCAAGGGCTTCACCGGCGCCGGCAATGCGGGCTGGAACAAGATGACCACGCACAAGAAGAGCGTGATGGCGTGGATCGAATCGGTGAGCGCGCGCGCCAAGGCCCAGGGCAAGCAGCTGGTGGCCTTCTCGCACTACCCGACCATGGACTTCTACGCCAACCAGACCGACGCCATCAAGGCCGCCTTCAAGCCCGGCGCCTTCCAGACGGCGCGCGTGCCCGAGCAGGCCACGGCCGAGGCGGTGGCCGCCACGGGCCTGCCGCTGCACATCGGCGGCCACATGCACTTCAACGGCACCAACGACTACCTGAGCAAGAGCGGCAAGTACCTGGTGAACGTGCAGTCGCCGTCGCTGGCCGTCTACGGCGCGGCCTACAAGATCGTGCGCTTCGACACGCCGCGCAAGGTGGACGTGCAGACCGTGGCGCTGAACAACGTGCCGCGCTTCAACGAGCTCTTTCCGCTGTACGAGATGGAATGGAAGTACGTGGAAGGCAGCAGCAAGCCCGAGGACGCCAAGCGCCGCTGGGACAAGGCCATTCTGTCCAGCACCAGCTATGGCGACTTCACCAGCCGCTACTTCGGCGAGCTGTCGCGCCTGCGCTTCCTGGACGAGTACTGGGCCTGCGACATGAAGGACCTGGTCAGCCAGCTCAACCTGCAGCAGATGCTGACCATGGCCCAGCTGGACACCAAGGTCACCTACGCCCAGCTCGCCGGCCTGGCCGCGCAAGGCGTTGCCGTGCCCTTCAAGCCCAGCGCCGGCTGCCTGCAAGGCAGCCCCGTGGCCGGCAATGCCGCGCAGTGGGCATCCGACTGGAGCGTGGCCGAGAACGCCGCCCGCGCCAAGGCCCAGGCCGCGGGCGTGGACTTCAACGCGCTGGCCAAGGTGTCGGCCTATACCTTCTACGGCGACTTCCACCGCACCGTCTACGCGGGCGGCCTGTCGCTGAACGACATGGGCAAGCAGCGCGTGGAGCAGTACCGCCTGCTGATGAGCGCCTTCCCTGCCCTGACCTCGGCGCCCCAGAAAACGGGCGACAAGCTGGCCGACAGCACGCCCGTGGGCCAGCCCTTCCAGTACAGCTTCAAGCAGGTGTTCTCCATCCTCAAGGGCCTGGGCTCGGGCAAGCCCAGCGACCATTTCTCGGTGGACTTCGACGCCAGGACGCTGCGCGCGGAAGGCAGTGACAGCCTGAAGTTCTGACAAACAAGGCGCGGCCTGTACAGCGCTGATCTGTGCCAAGGGGTGCCCTGCCCCTTCGTGCAGGTCAGCGCTTTCTTGCATTTGCACAGGCATGACTACACGGCTTCCGATCTTTCCTACACCCGGATTTCACGGCGCGCCACACACTTGCTGCATTCCTCCCGCAACCCCTAAAGACCGGCGGCATCGGCGCCAGCCGCCACCCGCCGGATCAGGAGTTCTCCCCATGAAGCAGCTCATTCCCATGGCAGGGTCCCATCACCGTTCGTATGTCCCCATGCAGATGGGCCAGCCCATCAGCGATGGCAACTACACCCAGCAGCAGACCAAGGCCAACCAGCGACAGATAGGCCAGCCCTTGCCGCAAAAGCAGCAGCAATGAGGGCGATGCCGCGCCTGTGAGGCCGGCCACGTCAATCCAGGCAACACCCTCCTCCTTCTTGCACACGCCCCGCAAGCCCTGCCCGCCAACGCTTGTGGGGGCTTGTTGTCCTTGGGCCCCCGCAGCCGCCCAGGCCCAGGGTGCAAGCAGTATGGTTACATATGCAACAACGGGTTGCGCACCTACGTGACCCCCCTCGCGCAACGCATACCATCGCCGCCCAACAACTCAGAAAGGCGGAGGGTATGCAAGAAAATTCTCTCGAATGTTTCCTTTATCACAGCCAGCTGGCCCCAGGGGCTGACACCACATGCATCGCGGCGATCATCAAGGCGGCGCGCACCTTCAACTGGTCGGCCGGGATCACGGGCATGCTGGTTTTCGACGGTGAACGCTTCTTCCAGTATGTCGAAGGGCCGCCAGAGCAACTGGCGCTGCTGGTGGAGTCCATCTCGCGCGATGAAAGACACATCAACTTCACGCCCCTGTTTCCGCAGGCACGCCTTGATCAAAGGCGTTTTGCCAAGTGGTCCATGGCCTATGTGATTGTGGAAGACACGGAGCCGCTGGGCACCATCTCCGAGCTTCAAGGTCCAGGCGCACTGGAAAAACTGCAGGAGCTTTTACCGCTGCTGGACGCCCAGTAATCCCTTTGCCCCCCAAAGGCGCGGCAGTTTTATAGTATGGGTTCACTGAGGCAGGAAATCGATGCTTACCCGTTGGACTACCGAATCCGAGAAAGAGCAACTGCTCGGACTGCAGACCGCTGAAATCCTGGACCTGAATGCCAGAAAGGAATTTCAGCGCATCACCGAGCTCACCAGCCGCATGTTCATGACTCCAATTGCCATCATCACGGTTCTGGACGAGCACAGGCAATGGTTCAAGGCACCGGTGGGTGTGGATATGGATGGCAGCCTGCGCACGGATGCCTTCTGTGACCACACCATCAGAAACGAAGGAATCATGGTGATTCCCGATACGCACCTGGACAGCAGATTTTCAGAAAATCCCCTGGTCACCCACAAGCCCAATATCAGGTTCTATGCAGGTGTGCCTTTGATAATGGAATCCGGCCACGCCATCGGCAGCCTGTGCATCATCGATACCCGGCCCAGGACATTCTCCGAAGAGCAAGGCCAGCAACTGCAAGCCATGGCCGCCATCGTTCAGGCTCAACTTCACTACCATCACAGAATTGGAAAAATAAACGAAGTCACGGGCCTGCCAAATCGCACGCAACTCAAGCTGGACCTGAAGAGCCTTTGCATTCTGGCCCCGGGATCGGCACGCGGCCTGGTATTGATGGAGGTGCTCAACCACGCCAGCCTGCTGGAAATGAGCAATGCGCTGGGCTTGAACTATGTCGAGCAGCTCATGCGTGACATTGCCAAGGCAGTCACGGACATGACGGGGCCGCACGCAACCGTCTACCACGTGGGCCTGGCCAGGTTTGCCTGGGTGATCAGCGCCGGCAGGCAAGAAGATGAAGAGGCATTGGTCAACCAATTGCTGGAGTACCTGCAAACACCCATCACCAGCGCCGATCTGCGGTTCGAACTTCAACCCAGGGCAGGCGTGGTGCGGTTCTACCTGAACCAGGACGAGGTGGACGATGTCATTCGCAAGGCGATGGTGTGCGTGCAGCAGGCGGGATACAACGCTCGATCGTTTCACCGCTATGAGGAGAATGAGGACAGTCTCCAGCAACGATCCTATCGGCTCCTGCGGGACTTCGGACATGCTCTGGGCAATGGGCAGCTGCGGCTGGTGTACCAGCCCAAATTCGACAACCACAGTTTCAGCTGCAAGGGGCTGGAGGCGCTCATACGCTGGAAGCATCCACAAATGGGAGAAATCCCGCCCAGCGAATTCATCCCTCTGGTTGAAGCCACGCCGTTGATCCACAGCCTGACACGGTTCGTGATCAAAACGGCGCTGGCGCAGGTGGCGGCCTGGAAAGCCGAGCAACTCGATCTTCAGGTCTCCATCAACATCTCCCCGCGCAATCTGGATGAGGTCGATTTTCCGGACTACCTGAACGCCATGTGCAACCAGCACGGCGTTCCGCTGAAAAACATCGTGATCGAGTGCACAGAAAGCGATGTGCTGACAGGCCATGGCACGGTTCAGGCGCTTCAACAGATCAGGAAACTCGGCATCAAGGTTGCACTGGATGATTTTGGCGCCGCATATTCCAATCTTGCATCGCTCAAGAATCTGCCTGCCGAGATATTGAAGATAGACCGGTCCATGGTCTGCGACATCGATACCAATGACCGGGCCCTGTCCGTATTGAAATCCATCATGACCATGGCCTCGGATCTTGGCTATCGCCTGGTGGCAGAGGGCGTTGACAGCGCCGAAGTCTTTGATTTACTTGTTTCCCTGGGTTTCGATGAAATACAGGGCTACTATTTCAGCAGGCCCATTGAAGCGTCGGAAATCAGGAAATTCGTTGAAGAGCGCAATCGGTACGCCAACGGAAAATAGCGGCAGCCACGAAGATACGAATCATTTCCAGAGAGCCGCATGCCGATGGGGGCATAGGCCCCGATCACGCCCTGCGCTCCTAGAATCACGCATCCCTTGGGGAGTAGCCTGCTTGCAACCTGCAAGCGCCTGCGTCAACACACTCGGCATCCTGCATGCTGTGGCGCAGGCATCCGTTCTTCGGTTGGCGAGACCATCGGCATTTCACCGCGACACAGGTCACAAGGTCGGGCGGCGGTGAAGTGCCGTTGTGCGCTTGCCCGGCCGTGAAGAACCCCTCCCAGATGAACGCCGCATCCATCCTGCTCCTGGCCTTTGCCATGTCCACCGACGCCTTTGCCGCCGCCGTGGGCAAGGGCTCCGCCCTGCTCAAACCCCGCTGGTCCGAAGCCCTGCGCACAGGCGCCATCTTCGGCGTCATCGAAGCCCTGACGCCGCTGGCCGGCTGGGCGCTGGGCTATGCGGCTTCCGACTACGTCAAGGCATGGGACCACTGGATTGCCTTCGTGCTGCTGCTGGTGCTGGGCGGCCGCATGCTGCTGGGCGCCCTCAAGGCCGCTGACGGCGAAGAAGAGGCCAAGCCCGCCCGGCACGGCTTCTGGCTGCTGGTGGCAACCGGATTCGCCACCAGCATCGACGCCATGGCCGTGGGCGTGGGCCTGGCCTTCCTGGATGTGAGCATCACCACCGTGGCCCTGGCCATCGGCTTTGCCACCTTCGCCATGGTGACCCTGGGCGTCATGGTCGGCCGCCTGCTGGGCAGCATTGCGGGCCGCTGGGCGGAGGCCGTTGGCGGTGTGCTGCTGATCGGCATCGGCTCGGTGATTCTGTATGAGCATCTGAGCGCCATCTGATTGGGGGCCTGTACCACGCCAGCGCACGGTTGCGGGAGCTTGTAGGCAGGCTCCTCGCCGCGCCGCTCGATTGGCTGACAGGCCTTTGCTTGCTTTTCCGATCTCCGTGCGCTTGGGCAGCGCTCCTAATGAGGGCTTCAAATTTTGTTTTCCAGGAGTTCTCTATGACAGGTCACAAGACGCTGAAGATGGGTTTGATCGCTGCCGCACTGATCGCAGGCGCAGCCTCCACCAGCTGGGCTCAGCCCGTGGCAGGCACCACCACCCTGGGCGTGGCGGCCACTGAAGTCCAGGCCGTGGCCACGGGCTGGAGCCTGAAGAAGTCCGTGCTGGGCAAGAGCGTCTACAACGAGGAAGGCAAGGCCGTGGGCAAGATCGACGATGTGATCGTCGCACCCGACAAGGCCGTGTCGTACGCCATCATCGGCGCAGGCGGCTTCCTGGGCATGGGCAAGCACGACGTGGCCATTCCCGTGAACCAGTTCCGCGTGGAAAACAACAAGATCACCCTGCCCGGCGCCACCAAGGACGCGCTGAAGGCACTGCCCAAGTTCGAATACGCGAAGAAGTAAGCCAGGCGCGCACTGTCGCCTCATTCACAAGCCCTGCACTGCAGGGCTTTTTCGTGGGCGCGTGGCAGGCAGCCAGGCAAGCGTCCAGAGTGACCGTGGAAGGCAATATGATCGCGGCGGATCAGATTCATACAAAAAATCCACGAGCAAATGAAAATACTCTTCGCCGCGTCATTGGGAATATCGTTGGTCATTCAGGCATCGCCCTCATTTTCGGACAACAGCAATGGGAAGCAGCTCTATTCATCGAGATGCGCCATGTGCCACGGGGCAGACGCCAGGGGCACGGGCCCGCTGGCCAACAAGAGCAACCCTCCCACGCCCGACCTGACGACCGCCGCCTTCAGAAAAAGGCTGCATGATTATCCGGGCGTGATTGTCTCGTCCGTCATTCTTCGCCCGAATGGAGATTTGATTCCCCGGACCTTGCGGGAAAACGGCGTGAAAGTACCGCCCCATGCCTGGACGGTGAAGGATTTTCGTGACCTGAATGAGTATTTCAGTGGCCTGATCACGAAGAAATAAATTCAAATTGCGATTTCCTGCCTGCGCACATGCTCGCGCACTGCATCGACCAGGATGCGCGCAAGGCGGTCCACGGGCTCCGGGGCATCCAGCGCGGCGCGGCCCAGGATCAGGTCCATGGACGGCAGGGCCGGCAGGCCAAGGGCCTGTGCATCCAGCGGCCTGACGTGGGCGGGCAGGCCGAACGGCGTGCGCACGGACAGGCCCAGGCCGGCCGCCGTGGCGGCCCAGACGGCGGTCAGGCTGGCGCTGTTGAAGGCGTGCCGCCAGGCCAGGCCCTTTTTGTCCAGGGCGGCCGTCACGATGTCCCGCAGGGGGCAAGGCGCCTCAAGCATGGCCAGGGGCAGCGCCTCATCGCCCTGCGCCCCGCCGTTGAGACCGCGCGCCCAGCCGGCCTCGGCCGCATCCAGCGATGCCGGGCCAATCCACTGAAGCGGCAGCCGCATGATGTGCTCGCCCTGCACGCAGGCATGGTTCATGCCCACATCCCAGAGCAGCGCCAGGTCGAACTGGCCCAGGGCCATGCGTTCGCGCAGTTCATCGCTGCGGGCCACGCTGGCCTCGATGCGCACATGCGGGTGGGCACGTGCGAACTGCCCCAGCACATGGGGCAGCACGCTTTCGCCCAGGTCTTCCTGCAGGCCCAGGCGCACCAGGCCGCGCAGTTCGCTGCCGCGCACGGCCGCCACGGCGCGGTCGTTGAGTTCCAGCAGGCGCAGCGCGTAGCCGCGCAAGGTTTCCCCCGCCTCCGTCAGCACCAGCCCCCGGCCGGACTTGCGCAGCAAGGGCGTGCCGCATTGGGACTCCAGCTTCTTGAGCTGGGCACTGACGGCGGATGTGGAGCGGCCCAGCCGGTCTGCCGCCCGGGCAAAGCTGCCCAGTTCGACGCCGGTGCAAAAGGTGCGCAGCACATCCAGGTTATAGAGAACGCGTGTCATTGCCAAGCCCCCAATCGTGCTGAAAAAATGGATTGTAGATACGAAATTATGTGATTTTCAGGATGGTTGAGGCCCAACATACTGCCGCCCATGACCTCCTCTTCTCCTGCACCCGGCGCCGATCCGAGCCCCCTGCCCTTGCCCTCCCCGCCCCGCCACCGATGGAAGGTGCTGGCGGCAGGCGTCATCGCCAATGCAGCGTTTTCCGTGGCTTTCAGCGGGATTCCCATGACGGCCATCCTCATGCGTTCGGGCTACCAGCTGGACACCCGGACGCTGGGCCTGGCGTTGGGGCTGATGGGCCTGGGCATTGCGCTCAGTGAATTGCCCTGGGGATTGCTGACGGACCGCTGGGGTGACCGGCCGGTGCTGCTGCTCGGCCTGTGCGGCACGGCCGTGGCCCTGGCGGCCATGGCGCTATGGGCTTCGCCATCGTCGGCCCATGTCCCGCCGTTTGGCTTGCTGGCTGGCGGCCTGGTGCTGGTGGGGCTGCTGGGCGGCAGCGTGAACGGCGCCAGCGGCCGGGCAGTCATGGGCTGGTTTGCCGAAGGCGAGCGCGGCCTGGCCATGAGCATCCGCCAGACCGCCGTGCCGCTGGGTGGCGCCATCGGCGCGCCCTTGCTGACCAGCCTGGCCACGCATGCAGGCTTTGCCGCCGTCTATGGCGTGCTGGCTGCGCTGTGCCTTGGGGCTGCCGCATTCGCCGCGCTGTGGATTCAGGAGCCGCCGCAGTCACCGCTTCGAAGCAAGGCCGCCGCGCCGCATCACGCCGGAGCCACCACGCCCGGACCATTGCGCGATCTGCAGGCCTGGCGCATGGCCGCCGGCATCGGCATCCTGTGCGCCCCGCAGTTCGCCGTGCTGTCCTTCGGTACGGTGTTCCTGCATGACCATGCCCAGTTGGGGCTGGGCGCGGCGGCGGCCGTCATGTCGGTCGTGCAACTGGCGTCCATGGCCTTGCGGATCTGGAGCGGCCGCTGGACCGACAGGCACCGGAACAGGCCTGCCTTTCTGCGCGCCTGCTGCCAGCTCACCCTGGCGCTGTTCGCGGGCCTTGCGGTCCTGAGCTGGGCCGGCCACCCGGCCGGGTCTGCCGCGATGGGCGTGGCTCTCATGGTGATGCTGGGCATCTGCGGCATCTGCGTGTCCGCCTGGCATGGCGTGGCCTACACGCAGCTGGCCGGGCTGGCCGGCACAGCCCGCGCGGGCACGGCGCTGGGCATGGCCAATACCTCCGTGTTCGCGGTCTGCTTTCTGGTGCCCCTGGCCATACCGCATCTGCTGTCGGCCCAGGGCTGGGGGCTGGTCTGGGCCTGTGCGGCGGCCTGCGCGGGCTGGGCCATGCAGCTGTTTGCACGGGCCGGTGCCATTCGCAACGCCAAGGCCGCGAAGACCCCCCAATTGCACGAGAATGTTGGCTGTCTTCCCCCACCGACCTCCCCCCGATCATGACCATCGCCCACTGGCTTGTTTTCTGCGGCGTCTCGCTGTTGATGTGCTTCACCCCCGGCCCCGCCGTGTTGCTGGCCATCTCCAACTCGGTGGACGTGGGCGCAAGGCGAACGGCACTGAGCTCGCTGGGCAGCTCTGTCGGCATCTTTGTGGTGTCCGGGCTGGCGATGATCGGCATGGGGACCATCCTCGCCATGTCGGCCCATGCATTTCTGGCCATGAAGGTGGCGGGCGCCATGTACCTGATCTGGCTGGGCGTCAAGCGCTGGCGCAGCAAGGACGGCTTGCTGGGCAGCGATGCGGGCCTGGCCCCCACCCAGCGGCGCGAGCGCAAGAACTGGCAACTGGTGGCCCAGGGCATGGGCGTGTCGCTGACCAATCCCAAGGCCATCCTGTTCTTCTCGGCGCTGTTTCCCCAGTTCGTCGTCCCGGGCGAGCCGCTGCTCACGCAGTACCTGGTGCTGACCACCACCTTCGCGGTCTGCGCCCTGATCTCGCACGCCTGCTACGTGCTGCTCATCTCCCTGATCAAGGGCCACCTGGTGGCACACGCCAAGCTGTTCAACCGCATCGTGGGCGGCACCTTCATCGCGCTGGGCGTGGGACTGCTCAGGACACGGCACAAGCTGGGCTGAGTGCATGCGCAGCCCTTGCTCGCACGGGCCGGCCCGCTACTGCTACTACTACTCACCCTCTTCGAACAAGACAGCGGCGTAGTCCATTGCGCCGTGCAGGATGTGAAGAATGATGGTCCGCTCTTCTTGCTCGGCCACGCGGTAGAAGATCAGATAGTTGCCATGCACGCGCCGACGAATGCCGTGGCCTTCATACCGGGGTACCAGCGGAAAAGCGAATGGCCTGCGTGCCAGGGCTTCGCACTTGTCACGCAACTCCTGCACGAATGACAGTGCGCGGCGCGGATTGTCCTGAGCTATGTAGTCAGCGATGTGCTCCAGGTCGCATTCCGCATTGCCCGTGAATTCAACAATCATGCGGACTGGTTGTTCTTTTCGGCCTGTTCGGCCATTGCGCGGTATTTGGCTTCCAGTCTGTCGAACACAGCGCCAGTTGGCTTTGTGCGCCCCGCGTCCGCGTCAGCCAATCCGCGCCTGATGGACGCGTCGAGCGCAGTCAGCCTGGTTTCCCTGTCCTGCACCAGCCGAACCCCCTCACGCAACACTTCGCTCTTGGATCCGTACCGCCCGGTGTCGACAAGCTGCTGGACATAGCCTTCGAGTTGCTTGCCCAAATCTGCAGAAATCATGCTGCGCCCTCCTCGTGGGGTTGGAAACTGCAACAAAGCCTAGCGCATTTATCAACAGTTATCAAATCAATACATTGCTGCCGATGTGCCATACCAGCCCTGAAACGCCACGTATGCAAGAGGATGAGACGAATGCAAGCCCCCCCCAGCGCCTGCCACGCCCGCCACGCCCACGAAGGGCGGGCGGCGCGGCCGCAGATGCCAGCCTCAGTTCGCCTGCGCATCCCTCACCACGAAATGCTCCACATGCGGTGCCTGCGCAAAGTACGGGCCGATGATGGCGCGCCACTGCGCGAAGGCGGGTGACTCGCGAAAGCCCACGGTGTGGTCTTCCAGGGTCTCCCAGTTCACCTGCAGCACGTAGCGGCCGGGCGTTTCCATGCAGGCAAGAATGCTGTGCCCACGGTATCCACCGGCCTTGGACAGCACGTCGGCCACGGCCTGGGTCAGGGCTTGGCCGAATTCCTCGTGCCTGGCGGGATCGACCCTCAGTTCGGCAATTTCAACAATCATGGATATCTCCTGGAGAGGCGGCTCGATGTCGGCACGGAGGGCGGCCGGGGGCATCGTTCCTGGTTGAGAGACTGGATGCGCGCAGGGCTGCGCGCATCCGGAGACTTGGAATATTGCAGAACTTGAGGATTCCTGCCCAGGGGATGCGCGCCCCGGGCAAGCGCCTTACTGCCCTGCCTGCTCAGGGATCAGCAGCAGCTTGCCCACGCTCTGGCCCGATTCCATGCGCCGGTGCGCGTGCGCGGCCTCGGCCAGCGGGTAGGTGCTGTCGATCACCGGCCGGATGGTGCCGGCCGCCAGCGCGGGCAGCCAGCGCTGGGCGAAGCGCTGGACCATGGCCTGCTTGACTTCGGGCGGGCGCGACTTCATCACCGTCCCGAAGATCCGCAGGTGCTTGTACAGCAGCACATCCATGGGCACGGCCGCCGCCAGCGCGCCGCCCAGCAGGCCCACGCAGACCATGCGCCCGCCCATGCCCAGCGAGCGCATATTGCGCTCCAGGTAGGGGGCGCCAATGAAATCGACCACCACGTCCACGCCCTTGCCACCCGTCCTGTCGGCCACCACGGCCTGGAAGTCTTCGCTGCGGTAGTCGATGAACACGTCGGCGCCAAGGCCCGTGACGGCGTCGCGCTTGTCGCCGCTGGCCGTGGCAAACACGCGCGCGCCGGCCGCATGCGCCAGCTGCACGGCCGCCGAGCCCACGCCGCTGCCCGCCGCGTGGATCAGCACCGATTCGCCGGGCTGCAGGCTGGCCAGGTGGAACAGCGCCTCATGCGCGGTGACGAAGACTTCGGCCACCGCGCCGGCGTCGGTCAGCGACAGGCTCTCGGGCACATGCATGGCCATGCGGTAGTCGATGCGCGACAGCTCGGCATAGGCGCCGCCGCCCACGATGCCCATGACGCGGTCGCCCACGGCAAAGCCCTGCACCTGCGCGCCCACCTCCACCACGGTGCCGGCGATCTCCAGGCCCATGAGGTCGGATTCGCCAAAGTGGGCGCGGCCATAGGCGCCCTTGCGGTGGGATACGTCGGCACGGTTCACGCCAATCGCGGCGTTGCGCACCAGAAGGTCATGGGGCCGGACTTCGGGCCGGGCCACGTCGCGGGCCACGAGCACTTCGGGGCCGCCGAAGTCGTCGAAAACAATGGCTTGCATGCTTGTGCTGTCTTTCATTGCGCAATGAGTATTCAAAAAAGGGTTGAAGGTCCGATACCCAAAGCTTACGACTGCTCCAAGCCGCTCAAACGCAGCGATTTCGCTCTACAGTGCTGCAAATCTGCATCACCAAAACCGCCATGAACTGGGATGACACCCGCATCTTCCTCGCGCTGACGCGCACGCCCTCCCTGCGCGCCGCCGCGCGCAGCCTGGGCGTGGACCAGGCCACCGTGGGCCGCCGCCTGAACGCGCTGGAGGCCGAGCTGGGCAGCAAGCTGTTTTTGCGCGCCAGGGATGGCTACCTGCTCACCGCCGCTGGCGAGGCCGCGCTGGGCGCCGCGCGGCGCATGGAAGGCGCGGCGCTGGACCTGCGCACGCGCATCGAGGGGCTGGACGACAGCCCGGCCGGCCTGGTGCGCGTGACCAGCACCGACTCGATCGCCACCGAATTCCTGCTGCCCGCCATAGAACGCCTGCAGCAGCGCTGGCCCGGCATCCGCGTGGATCTGGAGGTGTCCACGCACATGCTGAACCTGGGCCGCCGCCAGGCCGATATCGCGTTTCGCAACGTTCGCCCCGAGGCACCCGAGCTGGTGGTGCGCCGCGTGGTCGCCTGGCCCGTGGGACTGTTTGCGAGCGCCGCCTACGTGGCGCGCTTTGGCCAGCCGTCGGCAGAGGACGAATTGCGCGGCCACCACCTCGTGGTCTATGGCCCCTTTCTGGAACAGCGGCCCGTTCCCACCATGGTCGATGTGCCCGCGCGCCAGGCCCGGATTGCCATGGCCGCCAACTCCAGCCTGCTGGTGCGCAAGGCCGTGGCGGCCGGCATCGGCCTGGGCGAAATGCCCGTGAGCATGGGCGAGCGCGAAGGCCTGCTGCGCATCTGGCCCCAGCGCCAGCGCTCGGACGACTACGAGGTCTGGCAGGTCATGCACCCCGACCTGCAGCGCACGGCCCGGGTGCGCGTCACGGCCGAGTTCCTGGCCCAGGCGCTGGGCCAGACGATCAACCCTGCTCCAGCAGCACCCGGATGAGGAGGTGCGGCTGCAGCGGCTTTTCCAGATAGTGGTCAAAGCCTGCCTGCAGCGCCTGGGTGCGGTCCTGCTCCCGGGCGAAGGCGCTGAGCGCCACGATCTTCACCTGTCTTGTTCCGCCAAAGTGCGCGGCCTCCGCTTCGCGCAGGGCCTTGACCAGCTGGAACCCGTCCTTTCCCGGCAGCCCTATGTCGCTGACGATGAGGCTGGGCCACTGCGCCTGGACCAGGGCCATGGCCTGGTCGAAGTTCTCGGCACTCCTGACGGTGGCTCCCTGGTCGGTCAGCACCACTTTCAGCATTTCGCTGGTGTCCGCGTTGTCTTCAACGATGACGATGTCCTTGCCTTTCAGGGATTCGCCATTTTCAAGATGCACATTCATCGGGTCGGCCTGGGAGGCGCTTGCCTCGTGCAGCGGAATCTCCACCCGCATGGTGACGCCACGGCCCACGCCTTCGCTGTGGGCGCGCACGGTGCCCCCATGCAGCTCCACCAGGTGCTTGACGATGGACAGCCCCAATCCCAGGCCGGAATGGCCACGGGTGGCGGGGGCGGAGGCCTGCGAGAAGCGCTCGAAGACATGGGGAAGGAATTCAGGCGCGATGCCCACGCCCTCGTCCGCCACGCTCATCACCAGGCTCTCGTCACTGATTTCAAGGCCCACCTTCACCACGCTGCGCGCATTGGAGAACTTGATGGCGTTGGAGACCAGGTTCCACAGGATTTGCTGAAATCGCGTGACATCGATCCACGCCATGATTTCATCGGACGGCGCCTCGAACTGCAGGGTGATGTTCTTGTCGGCGGCGTTGTCGCGCAACGGCTCCAGGCTTTGCACGGCCAATGAGCAGACATTGACCTCCTCGCGGTGCAGATTGAGTTTTCCCGTCGTCAGGCGCGAGATATCCAGAATGTCCGCAATGATGCGGCTTTGTGCCTTCACGCCTTTCTCGATGGCATCTATGCCCTTCTTGAGCATGGCCTCGCTGAGGTTGGCGCGCTTGAGCAAATGCGTGCCCCCGTTGAGCAGGGACAGCGGCGTGCGCAGTTCATGCGAGAGCACGGCGACAAAATCATCCTTGGTGCGGCTGATGCGCTCTGCGGCCACGCGCGCCGCCTGCTCCTGCTCCAGCATCTGCTGGCGCTGCCTCTCGAACTCCAGCGACTCCGTCAGGTCCTGGGCCACGGCCAGGCGGATGCCGGGCTCGATGGGATCGGAGAACTTCCAGGAGATCAGGCGCTCCTGCCCGTCTGCCGGGAGGATGGGGAATTCGCCGCGCCAGGACTTTTCGGGGTCTTCGGCCAATTGCTGCGCAGCTTTTTCCCGAACGGCCTGCGGAACAAAGCCCGTCAGCGGCTTGCCCGTCAGGTCGTCAATGCCGCGCTGCAGCAGTGCCTGCGCCTGGGAGTTGGCATCGCTGATCAGGCCGCCGGCGCTGACCAGCATCATGGCCGCCGGCGCCTGGTCATAGATGGCGCGAAAGCGTGACTCGCTGCGGCGCAGCCCGTCTTCCGCCAGGCGTGCGCGGATCAGGGCATGCAGCGTGGCAATCAACAGCTGCGGCTCCACGGGGTGCACCATGTAGGCATCGGCCCCGGCATTGAGGCCCGCCACCTGGTGGTTGCTTTTCACATACTCGGCCGACAGGTGCACCACGGGAATCAGGCTGGTGTGCCGCGCACCGCGGATGGTGCGGCATACGTCAAAGCCCGAGATATCGGGCAAGTGCACATCCAGCACCACGGCTGCCACGCCGGTCTCCGACAGGGCAATGGCCTTTTCCCCGGTTTCCGCCTCGACCGTCTGGAATCCCGCCGCCCTGATGACCCGTGCCGTGGAGTAGCGCGTGGCAGGGTTGTCGTCAACGACAAGAATGGTGTGCAGGCTTCGGTCGAATGAGGGAAGAATCATTCCAGTCGTGTTCTTGGGCATGATGTTCCTGTTGTTTTTGATGGGATGAAGACCGGCTTGGCCGTATCAGGCCTTCAGATCCTTGGTATCGACCGGAAGATGCGCGGGAACGATCACGGAAAAGGTCGAGCCTTCGCCCAGGGCGCTTTGCACTTCCACCCAGCCCCCCAGAAGCTGTGCCAGCTGCTTGGACAGGGCCAGGCCCAGGCCCGTGCCCCGCAGGCGCTTCTGGATGGGTGAATCGACCTGGGTGAAGTCATTGAAAATCGCGTCGTGGAATTCCGAGGCGATGCCTATGCCGGTGTCCGCCACCGAGAATTTCACCAGCATGTCCCCCACCAGTTCTGCCGACACCTTGATCTCGCCCTGCGGCGTGAATTTCAGCGCATTGGAGATGAAGTTTCTGAGGATCTGCGAGAGCTTGCGGTTGTCGGTGTAGAAGCGCGGCAGATCACCGGGCTCTTCGAACACCAGGCTCAACTCCACGTTGTCCGCCATGGCCTTGAACATGCCGCGCAAGGCAGCGAACAAATCCATCATCTCGAACCAGCCCGGCGAGATTTCCAGGCGGCCCGCCTCGATCTTGGCCAGGTCGAGCAGGTCGTTGACCATCTCGGAAAACTCGGCGGCGGTTTCCTGGATGAAGCCGACCTGCCGGGTCTGCTCGGTGGTGAGCGGTCCATCCACATGGTCCAGCAGCAGGCGCGCGTTGCTGCGGATGGCGCCTATGGGCGTGCGGAACTCATGGCTCATGTAGGAGAGGAAGTGGCTCTTGAGCTCGGTGGCCTTGCGCAGCTTCTCGGCCTGCACATCCAGCTCGCCGTAGAGCGCGACCACGCCGCGATTGGTCTCGTCCAGCTCCTCGCGCAAGGACCTGATCTCGGCGCGGCACAGTTCCAGTTCGGCTTTGAGATCGTCTTCGTTCATTGTTCTTCCTCGGCCTTGAGGACGACCACGGTGGCGTCATCTCTGCTGCGGGTGTTGTGCCAGAGAAGGCAGGCGGCCAGCAGGCCGGGGTCCCTGCCCAGCAGGCCCGCATAGTCCTCATGCTTCCAGCGGGCAGACACGCCGTCGGAGTGCAGCACCAGAACGCCATGGTCAAGGCTGGAGCAGTCGGCCACCCTGGGCCGCGAGATCTGTACACCTGCCGTGCCGTGCTGGCTGCTCAGGGAAAGGCTGGCCACGCCATTGAAAAGCCTGCCACTGATGTTTCCCGCACCGCAGCTGTGCACGGCCTGTGCGCCGAAGCGCACCGCCAACAGGGCCGCCCCGCGCGTGCCGCGCAGCGCTGCATGGGCCTGGGCCACGAACTCGTCCAGCGGCATGGCGGCATCGGCACCGCCGTTCCGGTTCTCGTTCCCGCTCCCATTCCCGTTCTGCGACGCAAAGACATCGACCGCCGCCCGGGCCGCATCGCCCGCCAGCGGTCCATGGCCCAGGCCATCGGCCACCAGCACCTCGGCCAGCCCCGCGCCCGACCTGACCGCCCAGGCGTCGCCGCTGATGGTCTCGGGCGCAACGGCCAGGCAAACGGCGCCCATGCGCAGCGACAGTGCCGCCGGCGCCCTGCGGCCTTCGCGCAGCCGCGCCAGGCTCACCGTGCCGGTGGCTTCGGAGACGACAAAGAAGTCGTCGGCCACCCTGGAGATGGCCCCCAGGCCCGTGCCCGGCGATCCCGAGCCGGTGCTCACCCCGTCCTGCATGGCGGTGGCGATGTCCTCGATGCCCGGGCCGCGGTCGACACAGATGATTTCGATGTCATGCAGGGGCGGCCGCGCGGCTATCCAGATTTCAGCATCCCGGGCATGCCGCACCAGGTTGGTGGCCAGCTCGGTCGCCACCAGCCCCGAACGGCCCATGTCCTCGTCGCCCCAGCCCATGTCGGAGGCCAGTGCAACCACATGGCGCCTGACCTCACCCACACGGCTCGCATCGCCTATTGGAAATGAACGATGGGTCCAGCCCCGGATTACTTCCACTTGGTGATACTCACTCGTGTGCCCTGGCCCAGCTCGGTTTCTATCTTGAAATCATTCACCAGCCGCTTGCTTCCCGGCAGGCCCAGGCCCATTCCCATGCCGGTGGTGAAACCATCGGTCATGGCCATTTTCAGATCCTTGATTCCAGGCCCTGTGTCTTCAAAAATCAATTGCAAGGCCTGTTTTCCATTGACTTCGATGATGGCCCAGTTCATGTGGCCACCTTTTCCATGAATCAGCGTATTGCGGGACAGCTCGCTTGCAGCGGTAATCATCTTTGTCTGATCGACCAGCGAGAACTTCAGCATCTGGCAAAGCGAGCGCACCGTCTGGCGCGTGGCAACAATCTGCTGCTCGTTTTGTAACGGCATTTGGCCGCTGCGATCATGTTCCAAGGGTGGCTCCCGACTGCTGGGCCCGCAAAAGGGCCATTCCCCTCTCGACGGTCATCGCCGTCCTGACCCCGCCAAGGGACAGGCCCAACTCCACCAGGGTGATTGCAACGGCAGGCTGCATGCCCACCACGACGGTGGCGGCAGACAGGATGCGGGCAATGCCCGAGATGGTCACCAGCATGCGCCCGACGAAGGAGTCCACCACCTCCAGCGCCGAGATATCGATCATGACGCCGCTGGCGCCCGTGCTCGCGATGCGCTCGGCCAGGTCGTCCTGGAGCGCCAGCGCCGTCTGGTCCTGCATGTCGATCTGGATGGAAACCAGCAGCACATCGCCCATGCGCAGGATTGGAATGCGGTCCATGGATGGCTCACTCCTGTGTCTGGCGGGTGATGCGCCAGCCGGTCTTGCCCATGGCCAGCTTGAGCGCCTCGGCCAGCGTGGCCTTGGTGGTGATGTCGCGCATGTCGATGCCCAGGTGCACGATGGTCTGGGCAATCTGGGGCCGGATGCCGCTGATGATGCAGTCCGCGCCCATCAGGCGAATGGCCGTCACGGTGCGCAGCAGGTGCTGGGCCACCAGCGTGTCCACCGTGGGCACGCCGGTGATGTCGATGATGGCCAGCTCCGACTCGGTCGACACCAGGCTTTGCAGCAAGGACTCCATCACCACCTGGGTGCGGTTGCTGTCCAGCGTGCCGATCAGCGGAATGGCCAGCACCCCCTCCCACAGCTTGACGACGGGGGTGGACAGCTCCAGCAGCTCTTCCTGCTGGCGGATGATGATCTCCTCGCGTGCCTGCTGGAAGCTGCTGACCGTGTGCTGGGCCATGTTGTCCACCAGCACGGTGGCCCTCCAGATTTCCTGGATGGCCGCAGCAGGATCGCCCGACAGCCCGCGCTGGATGTGTGCGAACAGCGGCTTTTTCAGCGACAGAATGAACTGGCTGGTTTCACCGGCACGCTGGCCCTGGGCGGCGCGGGTGCGGGACAGCTCGGCCAGCAGGCGCCGCGCCGGATTCCAGCCCTCGTCCGAAAACCTTTGCGGATCGGCGCCGGAAGCGAAGGCGCCCACAATGGCGTTGATAATCCCGCGCGCATCTTTTTCAGCATTCTTCCCGAGCGTGGAATCACCCGCGCTGGCCTGGGCCATCCAATCATGGATCAAGGCATCAATATCATTTTGGAGTGTTTGCTGGATAATTCCGGTCATAGATATTTGCTGGATTTCAAATAAATTATTCGTTGAGGCTGCCAGAGAACTGCATTGGTGAAAATACAGCTGGCGTGCCAACCATGTTTTCTGCAGATTATTTACTGGCACCCTCGCCACGAGAGACACATTTTGTAATGTCAAATAGCATCTTCCTGTAGGGGTTTTTCGACAGATGCATGTCCGCCAAGCCGCGACCTGGTCAGCAAGCCCCCGGTACGCAGCCACGGGTGACGCGGGCACGCCGGTTCCGCCCTTCCTGGAGGGCGGAGCCGGCACCGGAAGCAGCCCGCAACCCGTGTGCTCACAGGTTTTCTCATCCGTCAAACTGCGCAATGCATGCCCTTGGAAAATCCCAAGGGCATTTCACATCTGGGCGCGGCAAGGCCATACACTGCCCAGCCTTTCTGAAATACGCCATGCCTGATATTGACCATGCAAACAACGCCTTCCACAAAAACCATCGTCAATCAGATTTTTGATGAGGACCGTTTGTCGGAGCTATTGAAACAAGAAGCCTCTCATGGCCTGGGTTTCGAGCAATGCGAATTCGATGGATTGAATCTCTATCAACTCGATTTGCAGGGCGCACAATTTGTGGAGTGCAGTTTTGCCGACACCTGCTTTGAAAGCTGCCAACTGGCCGGCACCCGCTGGCTGCATTGCAAGGCGGGCCGCGCCGATTTTCGGCTGGCCAACCTGACGGATGCCCTGTTTTGCCAGAGCGACCTGAACAACACCAACTGGGAATTGGCCAAGCTGGCCTCAGCGCGCTTTCTTGAAGTCAAGCTGACCGGCGCCAGGTTTGGCGGTGCGCAAACCCTGGGTATTGATTTTCATGAGTCCCTGCTGATTGGTGCCGATCTGCGCGGCATGTCCTTCCGCAAGAAAACGCTGGAGGGCCTGAACTTCAGCGATGCCGATCTGGCCGGCTGCGATTTCCGCGATGCCGTTTTCCACAAGGCAAGCCTGCGCGATGCCCATCTCAAGAATGCCCGGTTCGATGGCGCGGACCTGCGCTCGGCGGACTTGCGCGGCTTGACGATTGCCTCGCTCAGCCAGCATTTCAAGGGCAGCCTGATCTCGCATGAGCAGGCTGCCGAGCTGGTGGGCGGGCTGGGCGTGCGCGTGATGTGAAGTCGAGGCGCGCGCGCCGCCACCGCCGTCCGCACTCAGTAAACGATGTCGTGCTCGTACAGCAGCCTGGAGATGTCCTTGGGCACAAAGCCTGTCAGCAGCGAGTTCTCGTCCAGCAGATTGATGAACTCCCCCGCCGTGCAGGACTTGGAGTGGTCAATGATGAAGTCCAGGAATTCCTCGCTGACGCGGTCACCGTCCTGCTCGAAGGACCAGCTGTGTTCCTGGCCGCCCGATTGGAAGCGCAGCGTGACAGTGTCGCCCTCCATGCCGGATTCGATGCCCTCATAGCCGATGGCGCCACCGCAAGCCTTGGCGAAGCGCTTGAGCAGGGCCACGTAGTCTTCGTCGGCCTCGTTGTCTTCCCCAATGCCGCCATCGAACAATTTGACCTGGGCGGCCTTGGTGTGCTGGCGCAGTGCCGCCATCAAGGCGTACTCGTCCTCGATGGTGGCGATGTCGAAATCCGCAGGCACGATGCCGTGCGTCTTCATGGCGGAGGCAATCACGGCGACAGGGTTCTGGCTCTGGGTCATGGTGGTGTCTGAAAGGGTTGCGGGATCAGAGACGGTGCCGATGATAGGCACAGCCTGTGCCTGCGCACTGGACATCTTGTCCGGTGGCATCCGGCTTGCGCCTTCAGTCTGTGGAAGCGGGCCTGCGCCTGTCCTTGCGCAGCATGTCCAGATAGAGCGCTTCCACCTTCTCGCGCGCCCAGGGCGTCTTGCGCAGGAATTTGAGGCTGGAGCTGACGCTGGGGTCCAGCGTGAAGCAGCGCACCGGAACCTGCCGTGCCAGGTCGGGCCAGCCATAGCGGGCCTCCAGTGCACGGACGATGGCTTCGAGCGTGACGCCGTGCAGCGGATTGCGGGGCTGGGCGGCGGGGGACGGAGTTTCTTGCATGGGGTGATTCTCCCTTGTGATGGACCGCAAGCCTGGCAGTGCGGTGCGCGCGCTGGTGCCGAGGTTGGCAGCGGCAGGACAGGTTCCGCAGAAACGGGACCGCGCCGACACCTTGCGAGCGCGGAAAAATTTGTAAACACATGAAACCAAAGAGGAAGTTTCTGTAGCATTCACGGCGTCCCTGCCTCTTCTTCGAACCCGCTTCCATGCCTGCCCTGTCCCTTCGCCAGAAACTGCTGGCTCCGCTGGTTTTCTGCCTGCTGGCGCTGCTTGCGCTGACCCTGTTCAACGCCTACCAGGCACGCAGCAAGGCCTATGAGGCCCGGCAGCAGGCGCTGCGGGACTTTGTCGATTCGGCAGACAGCCTGATTGCCGCCATTGCGGCAGAGGCCAAGGCCGGCAAGCTGCCTGAAGAAGACGCCAAGGCCACGGCCATTGCCCGCGTGGGGCAGCTGCGCTATGCCGGTGGTGCGGGCTACATCACCAGCATCACGACGGATTCCGTGGTGCTGAACAACCCCGCAAGCCCGGGCATCAACGGCAAGAACATGGCCGGCTTCCAGGACGCCAAGGGCAGCTACCTCTACCGCAGCATTGCCGCCGTGGGCGCGTCTGCCCAGGGCAACGGCTACCTCACCTACTGGTGGCCCCGTCCCGGCGCGAAGGAGCCCAGCGAGAAGCTGGCCTATGCCAAGCGATCCACCTCCTGGAACTGGGACCTGATCGCGGGTGACTATGTGGACGACATCCAGCAGGCCTTCATCGCCACCATCATCAAGTCGGTGGCGGCGCTGGCGGTGCTGGGCGCACTGCTGTCGTTGATCGCCTGGATGGCCACGCGCAGCGTGCTCCAGGCCATCGGCGGAGAGCCGGCCGTGGCGGCAGCGATCGCCAACCGCATCGCCGCCGGAGATCTGTCGCAAACCGGGCTGGAGGGGGCTTCGCACGCACCGGAAGGCAGCGTGATCGCGGCGGTGCAGCGCATGAGCGAGCAGCTGCGCCAACTGGTGACGCGCATCCATGACACGGCGGGCATCATCCACCGCTCGGCCGGCGAGATTGCCACGGGCAGCCTGGACCTGTCGCAGCGCACGGAGCAGCAGGCCAGCTCGCTGGAGGAAACGGCGGCGTCCATGGAGCAGTTGACCGCCACCGTGCACCAGAACGCGGAAAACGCGCAGCAGGCAAGCCAGATCGCCTCGGGCGCCTGCGCGGTGGCCGAGCGCGGCGGCGCCGTGGTGGACCAGGTGGTGAGCACGATGGGCGAGATCAATACCTCGTCGCGCCGCGTGGTGGACATCATCGGCGTGATCGACGGCATCGCCTTCCAGACCAATATCCTGGCGCTGAACGCGGCCGTGGAGGCTGCGCGCGCTGGCGACCAGGGGCGCGGCTTCGCGGTCGTGGCAGGCGAGGTGCGCACCCTGGCGCAGCGCAGCGCCTCGGCCGCGCGCGAGATCAAGACGCTGATCCAGGCCTCGGTGGAGCGTGTGGATGCCGGCGCCACCTTGGTGGACCAGGCCGGGCAGACCATGCGCGAAGTGGTCACCACGGTGCGCAACATCACAGGCATCGTGACCGAGATCGCCTCGGCCAGCCGCGAGCAAAGCACCGGCATCGAGCAGGTGGGCCACGCCGTGACCGACATGGACCGCGTGACCCAGCAGAACGCCGCACTGGTGGAGCAGTCCTCGGCCGCCACGCAGGTGCTGCAGCAGGAGTCGGAGAAGCTCTCCCGCCTGACGGCATCGTTCAAACTCTAGGCTTCGCTTCCTTTCTCTTTTCAGACATGATCACCTGCTACCTGCGCTATATCATCGACCCGTTCAAGGCCAAGGAATTCGAGGAGTACGGCAAGACCTGGATTCCTCTGGTCGAGAAATTCGGCGGCAAGCACCACGGCTACTTCCTGCCGTCCGAAGGTGCCAACAATGTGGCGCTGGCCATGTTCAGCTTCCCCAGCATGGCGCTGTACGAGGAGTACCGCATCAAGTCCATGCAGGATCCTGAGTGCCAGGCCGCATTCCGCTACGCGGAGGATACGCGCTGCATCCTGAGCTACGAGCGCAGCTTCATGCGCCCGGTGTTCGGCTGAACCTCCCCCCGCGCCACGCCCATGTGCGTGGCGCGCGTTTGCAAATACGGAATCGGTATTTTCACAACTAAAGCACGCTAACTAGCATCCATCCCATTGCAATCTTTTGAGGATGGAGCGCGTGAACAAGCGTCGTTTCCTGCTGGCCGGCCCTTCTCTGCTGGCCGCTGCCGCCCTGGCTTCCACCACCGCCGCGCGGGCTGCGGCCGACCCCAGGACCCGATTGGTCGTCGCCGACCAGAGCGAGCTGCTGCGCCACCTGCTGGATGCCAGCGGCGAGCGCAAGCGCCTGGGCTTTCAGCTGGAGCTGCCCAACTTCGCGGGCGGCCCGGCCATCTTCGAGGCCATACGCGCAGGCGCGCTGGACATTGCCTATGTGGGCGACACGCCGCCCATCCAGGCACGTGCCGCCGGTGTGCAGCTGCCCATCATCGCCACCTTCACGCGCGAGCGCGCCCAGTACCGGCTGGTGCAGCGTGCCGATGCAGGCATAGAGCGCCTGGCCGACCTGCGCGGCAAGCGCCTGAGCTATGTGGAAGGCTCGGGCCGCCAGGTCTTCCTGATCGAGGCATTGACACGCGCGGGCCTGACGCTGGCCGACGTGAAGCTGGTCAACCTGCGCGTGGCCGAACTCAACGACGCGCTGCGCGCCAAGACCGTGGACGTGGCCGTGCTCATGGAGCCCCATGTCACGCGCCTGGGCAAGCAGATCGGCGCGCGGCCCGTGCCCGATCCGCAGGAGCGCACGCTGCTGCCCGCCACCTCGTACATCTACGCACGGCCCGACGTGCTGGCCGACCCGGCCAAGTCCCAGGCCATCGTCGATTTCCTGGGCGCCTTTGTGCGCGCAGGCAAGTGGAGCAATGGCCACGAGCAGGAATGGGGCCGCCACTACTACACGCAGTTCCAGCGCATCGATGCGGAGAGCACGGCGGCCATCCTGGCATCGCAGTCCGACCTGCTGTTCCAGACGGCCGCCGAGGCGCAGCCGCACCACCAGAAGCTGATCGACATCCTGCACGCAGCCGGCAGCCTGCCGCAGCGGCTGGATGCGGCCGGCTCCTTCGTGTCCACCTACGACCGCGTGATCGTGGCCAACCGATGAACCGGCCAGAAAACACACGATGACGCAAGCGCAACTGGACATCAACGCGGCCGGTCTGGCACCGGCCACCGCAGCCACCGCTCAATCCGCGCCCGCCCCCCGGGCCGCCGTGCAACTGGTGCCCGCGCGCCTGTCGCAGGGCGCGCTGCTGGTGGGTCCCGGCCTGCTGCTGGTGCTGTGGGAGGCGGCCTCGCGCCTGGGCTGGCTGTCGCCCGAGACGCTGACCGCGCCCTCGCAGGCCCTGGTCGCCGGCTACGGCATGGTGGCAGACGGCAGCCTGCTGCCCCACCTGCTGGCATCGGCAGGCCGTGCCTACAGCGGGTTGCTGCTGGGCGTGGTGGCTGGCGTGCTGCTGGCCCTGGCCTCGGGCCTGACGCGCACGGGCGAGGCCCTGCTCGACGGCCTGGTGCAGATCAAGCGCGCCGTGCCCACGCTGGCGCTGATTCCCCTGGCCATCATCTGGCTGGGCATTGGCGAGTCCATGAAGATCTTTCTGATCTTCACGGCCGTGCTGGTGCCCGTCTACATCAACACCCACGCGGCCCTGCGCGGCATCGATATCGGCCATGTGGAGCTGGCCCAGACCCTGGGCCTGTCGCGCGCCGAATTCATCCGCAAGGTGGCGCTGCCGGGCGCACTGCCGGGCTTCTTCGTGGGCCTGCGCATTGCCGTATCGCTGTGCTGGACGGCGCTGGTGGTGCTGGAGCTGATCAACACGCAGACCGGCATCGGCTACCTCATGAACCGCGCCCGCGACTGGGGGCAGACCGATGTGATCGTGGTGGGCATCCTCATCTACGCCCTGCTGGGCCTGCTGTCCGACGCCGTGGTGCGCCGCATCGAGGCGCATGTGCTGTCCTACCGGAGGTCGCTGGGATCATGAGCCATCACCCCACCCCGGGCGCCGTGCGGCTGCAGCGCTTCACGCGCAGCTTTGGCGGCAAGAACGTGCTGGACGCCATCGACCTGGACATTGCCCCGGGCCAGTTCGTGGCCCTGCTGGGCGAGTCCGGCTCGGGCAAGACCACCTTGCTGCGCGCGCTCGCCGGGCTGGACGGCCATGCGCAGTCCAGCGGCGCGGCCAGTGCGCAGGGCAATGTGTCCGTGCTGTTCCAGGACGCGCGCCTGCTGCCCTGGCTGTCGGTGCTGGACAACCTCACGCTGGGTCTGGACGCGCGCGCCGTGCTGCCCGCAGCACGGCAAATCCTGCACGACGTGGGCCTGCAGGACAAGACTGGCGCCTGGCCCGCCACGCTGTCGGGCGGCCAGAAGCAGCGCGCCTCGCTGGCCCGCAGCCTGCTGCGCGACCCGCACGTGCTGCTGGCCGACGAGCCCTTCGGCGCGCTGGACGCGCTCACGCGCATGCGCATGCACGGCCTGCTGCTGCGCCTGGTCGAGCGCATACGGCCCACGGTCATCCTCGTCACGCACGACGTGGACGAATCCCTGCTGCTGGCCGACCGCATCCTGGTGCTCAGGGACGGCCGCATCGCCGAGGACCACGCCGTGGACCTGCCCCATCCCCGCCGCCCCGACCATCCTGCCTTCATGCAGCTGCGCGCCACCTTGCTGCGCAGCCTGGGCGTCGAGACAGAGATCGCCTGACGCCGGCCCCGCCCGCGAAACAACCCACACAACAAAGGACTGCTCCCATGTCTCGGCAACTGCACCTGAACCTGTTCCTCATGACGCGCGGCCACCATGAAGGCGCCTGGCGCCATCCCGGCGCCAACCGCAAGGCGCTCACCGACCTGGAGCTGTACGTCGATGCCGCACGCATCGCCGAGGCCGCCAAATTCGACGCCGTCTTCCTGGCCGACAGCCTGGTCGGGCCCGAGAACGGCCAGCAGATCACCTCGGGCCTGCTGGACCCGCTGGTACTGCTGACGGCACTGGCGCTGCGCACCGAGCGCATCGGCCTGATCGGCACCGCCTCCACCACCTACAGCCATGCCTACACGCTGGCGCGCCAGTTCGCCTCGCTGGACCATCTGTCCAAGGGGCGAGCGGGCTGGAACATCGTCACTTCCTGGGCGCCCAACGCGGGCCTGAACTTCGGACTGGCCGACAACGTGGACCACGGCGACCGCTACCGCATCGCCGAGGAATTCGTGTCCGCCGTCGATGCGCTGTGGCGCAGCTTTCCGGCCAGCGCCCTGCTGGACGACACGGCGGCCGGCCAGTTCCTCGACGCATCGCAGATCCAGCCCGTCCACTTCGAGGGCAAATACATCCGCACGCGCGGCCCGCTCAACGTGCCCGGCAGCCCGCAGGGCCGGCCCGTCTTCGTGCAGGCCGGCCAGTCCGAGTCCGGCCGCGCCTTTGCCGCGCAATGGGCCGAGGCCATCTTCACGGCCCACGGCTCGCGGGAATCGGCCCAGGCCTTCTATGCCGACATCAAGGGACAGGCGCAGCAGCTGGGCCGCCGCCCGCAGGACATCGTGATCCTGCCCGGCATCAGCGCCGCCATCGGCTCCACCGAATACGAGGCGCGCCAGGTCTGGGAAGAGCTCGACAGCCTGACCAGCATCGAGGTCGGCCTGGCCCGCCTGTCCGCACGCTTTGGCGGCCACGACTTCTCGGCCGTGCAGCTGGACCGCCTGCTCACGCGCGACGACTTCCCCGATACCGACAAGGTCGAAGCCTCCCGCAGCCGCGCCGTGGGCTACGTGGAAACCAGCCTGCGCGACGGCCTCACACTGCGCGGCCTGCTCAAGCGCCTGGCCGGCGCCCGCGGCCACCTGGCCGTGGCCGGCACGCCCGAACAGGTGGCCGACATCATCGAAGACTGGTTCAAGCACGGCGCAGCCGACGGCTTCAACGTCATGCCGCCCATACTCAACCAGCAGTTCGAGCTGTTCACCAGCGAAGTCGTCCCCCTGCTGCGCAAGCGCGGCCTGTTCCGCGAGGAATACGACAGCCATACGCTGCGCGGGCATTTCGGGCTGGGGGAGCTGGCGGGGACGGGAGCAGTTGGTGCCCCAGCCGCCAGCCCAAGGGAGCAAGCGCTGGCGGCTTGAGCGATGCGGCGCCGCGGCTGCACAGACAGGCCTACAGCAGAATGTCCGCCGTGGGGTACTTCCAGAAGTCGCGCAGCAGGTAGCTGATCGGCAGGTTCAGATTCGTGGAGCTGGGTGGAATCGGCTGCAGGAACCACTTCTCGTAGATAGGGTGGATTTCGCGGCTGGTGATGATCCGCTTCATCTCTTCATCGACCAGTTTCTTGAACGCGGTATCGGCCTTCGGCAGCATGATGGCCAGGGGTTCGGTGGACAGGAACTTGCCCACCACCTTCAGGGCGCGTGGATCTGGCCGTGCAGCGGCCAGCCCGTTGAGAAGCACGTCATCCATCACGAACGCGTCGGCTTCGCCCTTCTCCACCATCTCCAGGGCCCTTGCGTGATCGGGGGCCTCCACAATGGTGATGCCCATGAGGCGCTGCCTGTTGGCCTGCGTCACCAGGGCCATCGGGCTAGTGCCCTTGGTGGAAACCAGCTTTTTGCCCTTGAGATCCTCCATCGCGTTGATGGTGCTTTCGGCCTTCACGAGCATCCGGGCGCCGGTGATGAAATGGGGGACCGTGAACGCCACGGTCTGGCGCCGCTGCGCGTTGTTCGTGGTCGAGCCGCACTCCATGTCGGCCTTGCCCTGCTCGATCACGGCCATGCGATTGGCGGGCGTGACCATCAGGAACTCCACCTTCATGTCCTTCCTGCCTGTCTGCTTACGCACCGCCTCGGCCAGGCGAAGGCACAGATCCAGCGCGTAACCGACGGGCTTGCCGCTGCGCGTGTCGATATAGGAGAAGGGGACCGACGATTCCCGGTGCGCAATCACCAGCGCGCCACCGGCCTGGACCTTGTCCAGCACACCGGCTGCAGATACACCGCTCAAGGCCGACAGGCCCAACGCACCCAACGCAATTCCCCACTGGCGAAAGATCATCGAAGTCCTTGGATCGCAAGCGCCGGGCGGCGCCCAGCAGTGTCGTGACAGGTTATACACGTATTGTTACCAGATGCGCAAACCAGGGCTGCCGCTGGTTTTGATGGACCCTTGGCCACTGGCTTTTTCCCCTCCCCCGTTATGGCAGGATCACCAGCACCAGAATTACCGAGGGAACTCCCATGCTGATCAACTGCGTCGCCTACGAAAACGGGGCCAAGCTGGCGGACATTCCCGTCGCCGACATCAGCAACTACATAGAGCGGCCCGGCTGCTTCGTCTGGGTGGCGCTGGCGGACGCCACGCCGGCCGAGCTGGAGGAGATGCGCCAGGAGTTCGGCCTGCATGCCCTGGCCGTGGAGGATGCGCTGCACGGCCACCAGCGGCCCAAGCTGGAGGAGTACGGCAGCTCGCTGTTTGCCGTGATGCACCTGCTGGAGCCCGAGCCCGAGCGGCCCGGCCACTTCAACCACGGCGAGGTCGATGTCTTCGTGGGATCCAACTATGTGCTGTCGGTGCGCAACCGCAGCAAGCGCGGCTTCCTGGGCGTGCGCGAGCGCTGCGAGAGCGAGCCCGAGCTGCTGCGCCACGGCTCGGGCTTTGTGCTGTATGCGCTGATGGATGCGGTGGTGGACCGCTACTTCCCCATCATCGATGCGCTGGAGGTGGAGCTGGAGCAGATCGAGCAGCAAATCTTCACCAAGGGCGCGGCACGCGACAACATCAAGCAGCTGTATGAACTCAAGGGCCGCGCCATGGACCTCAAGCACGCCGTGGCCCCCCTGCTGGAAGCCGTGGGCAAGCTCAACGGCGGGCGCGTCCCCCAGATCTGCGTGGGCTCCAGGGACTACTTCCGCGATGTGATGGATCACCTGGGCCGCATCAACGCCCAGATCGACACCATGCGCGACACCGTGGGCACGGCCATCCAGGTGAACCTGTCCATGGTGTCCATCGAGGAAAACGAAGTCACCAAGCGGCTGGCAGCCTGGGCCAGTATCTTCGCCATCTGCACGGCCTTCTTCGGCGTCTGGGGCATGAACTTCGAGAACATGCCCGAACTGAAGTGGCAATACGGCTATCCGGCCGCACTGCTGTTCGTGCTGGGTGTTTGCGGCCTGCTCTACTACAAGTTCCGCAAGGCGGGGTGGCTGTAGGCGGCGGGAAGGCGAACGGTGCCAGGGTATTCACCCAGCCGCACCGTCACAGCCGCGTCACACATCCACGCCACCATCCCAGGCGCCAACTCCTGGACGCCCGGATTCCCCACCATGTACGACGAACTTCTGCCCGACCACCATGATTCGCTGATGCAGCGCATCGAACGCGATCTGCTCGACAGCTACGACGAAGAACTGGAGATGGAGATAGACGACGCCCGACTGGGCAGCGGTGGCGACGATCTGGACAGTGCCGACACCGTGAGCCGCCAGACCTACTTTCGCGAACTGCTGCGCCTGCAGGGCGAGCTGGTCAAGCTGCAGGACTGGGTGCAGCACCACAGGAAAAAGGTGGTCATCCTCTTCGAGGGCCGCGATGCGGCCGGCAAGGGCGGCGTGATCAAGCGCATCACCCAGCGCCTGAACCCGCGCGTGTGCCGCGTGGCCGCCCTGCCCGCGCCCAATGACCGCGAGCGCACGCAGTGGTATTTCCAGCGCTACGTCTCCCACCTGCCTGCGGGCGGCGAGATCGTTCTCTTTGACCGCAGCTGGTACAACCGCGCGGGCGTGGAGCGCGTGATGGGCTTTTGCTCCGACGAGGAGTACGAGGAGTTCTTCCGCTCCGTGCCCGAGTTCGAGAAGATGCTGGTGCGCTCGGGCATCACGCTGGTGAAGTACTGGTTCTCCATCACCGACGACGAGCAGCACCTGCGCTTTCTGGGCCGCGTGCACGACCCGCTCAAGCAGTGGAAGCTCAGTCCCATGGACTTCGAGAGCCGCCGCCGCTGGGAGGACTACACCAAGGCCAAGGAAGCCATGCTGGAGCGCACCCACATCGCCGAGGCGCCCTGGTGGCTTGTGCAGGCCGTGGACAAGAAGAAGGCCCGGCTCAACTGCATCTCCCACCTGCTGACCCAGCTGCCCTACGAAGAGATAGAGCACCCGGCCATCGTGCTGCCCGAGCGCACGCGCAACCCAGAATACACACGCAACCCCGTCCCCCAGCACATGTACGTTCCGGATCTGTACTGAGCGGCGGCCGGCAGCGGGCTGCCGGCGTTCTCACGCCCCGTCTTCTCAAGACCCGTTTCCTCAAGCCTTCTGCGCCTCGCCATCCTCCACGGATGCCTCGGGCCACTCAGAGGACACGGAGGACGCGGAGGCCTCGGAGGACTTGGACGCCTCAGGCGTCTCTGGCGCTGGCTCTGCCCCGGCGACTGCAGCCGCCTGCTGCACCTCGGCAACCTCGGCAACCTCGGCCGCACGCTTGCGCCGGTCCTGCTCCAGCAGCGCGGTCAGCGCCGCGTGGATGCGCTCCAGCGTGCCGCCCGGGTTGACCCACCAGTCCGTGGACCAGATGCGCAGTATCTGCCAGCCCAGGCCGCGCAGCACCTGCTCGCGCAGCTTGTCGCGGTCGCGCGCCGTGGCCGAGCGGTGGTAGGTGGCGCCGTCGCACTCCACGCCCGCCAGGTAGCTGCCCGCATGGTCCGGGTGCACCACGCCCAGGTCCACGCGGAATGAGGATGCGCCGATCTGCGTGTGCACGCGCCAGCCCTTGCGCTCCAGCGCCTGGGCCACGCTGGCCTCGAACGGGCTGTCGAAATCGCCCTGGCTGCCATGGTGCGACTCGGCCAGCGCGCGCGGGCCGCGCTCGGCAAACTCCAGGAAGTGCTTGAGATCGCGCACGCCCGCCGCCTGGGTGCGCGACAGGTCCATCTGCTCGCCGCGCAGGCTGGAGAAGATGCGCAGCTCCTGCCGCGCGCGCGTCACCGCCACGTTCAGCCGCCGCTCGCCGCCGTCGCGGTTGAGCGGGCCGAAGTTCATGGACACGGCGCCCGAGATATCGGGCCCGTAGGTGATGGAAAAATACATGATGTCCCGCTCGTCGCCCTGCACGCTTTCCAGGTTCTTGACGAAGACGGGCTCCAGCAGCGCATCGGAGAAAAACGGCTCCAGCCCCGGGTCCTTGCGGCGCTCCTCGTCCAGCAAATCCTCGATCAGGCTTTGCTGCTCGGAGTTGAAGGTGACCACGCCGATGGTGGCACCCGACTGCGTAAACCCCGGCGACTGCAGCCGCGCCACCAGGTCGGCCACCAGGGCCTTGGCCTCGGGCTGGTTGATGCGGGCTCCGCCCTTCTCATAGCGGCCCTGCACGGCGTGGAAGCTGACGGCGCGGTCATCGGTGACGGGCGAGGGAAAGGTCACAAGCCCGCCGCCGTAGTAGCGGTGGTTGCTGAAGGCGATCAGGCTTTCATGGCGCGAGCGGTAGTGCCAGGACAGGTTGCGCGTGGGCAGGCTGGCGCCCAGGCATTCATCCAGGATGCTTTCCATGTCGCCTTCCACGCCCTGCGTGTCGTCGTCGAAGGTGTCGGAGGTGTCGGCACGGCCGAAGAAGCTGGTGGGCGGCAGCTGCTTGGGGTCGCCCACCATGACCACCTGCCTGGCCCGCGCCATGGCGCCGATGGCGTCCCAGACGGGGATCTGCGAGGCCTCGTCGAAGATGACGATGTCGAAGTTGCTGGTCTCGGCGCTCAGGTACTGGGCAATGGACAGCGGGCTCATCAGCAGGCAGGGCGTCAGGCGCAGCACGGCCGAGGGGATCTGCTCCAGCAGCTGGCGCAGAGGCAGGTGCTGGCGCTTCTTGGTGATCTCGCGCCGCAGGATGCCCCACTCGCTGTTGCGCTGGATGCTGTCGGCCGACGGCAGGCCCGCGCACAGCCGCGCACGTATCCACTGGCGCGTGACCGAGGTGAATTCATCGTCCAGCGCGCGGAAGTCGGCAATGCGCCGCTCATGCTCGGCAGAGACGAAGCGCTTGAGCACCTCGTCCTCGTCCACGGCCAGCGCCAGCCACCAGCGCGCGTAGTTGACCTCGAAGGCCTGGGGTGCCTGGGCCAGCTCCAGGCTGCCGGACTCGATGGCGTCGGCCAGCGCACCCAGCCCGTCCGCGCGGGCCGCGGCCTGGGCATTGCGCCAGGCGCACCAGGCATGCAGGCCGCCCTGCCCGGCCAGCACGCCGCCCGCCGTGGCCGCCAGCTGCTCGGCCGTGCGCTGGGCCAGGGTACGCTGCTGCGGCTCGCCATGGGCTGCCGCCGCGCTGAAAGGGTCTATGGCCGCGTGCAGGCCGGCCAGGCTGTCCAGCAACTGCTGGCAGGCCATGCCGACTGCGGCACCCTCGCCCAGCTCGGCGCTGCGCAAGGCCAGCACCTGGTGCAGGGCCTGGCGTGCCTGGGCCAGTTCGGCCTCCTGCCAGCCCAGCCCGGTCAGCCCTGCCTGCAGCGATCCCTGCAGGCGCAGCGCATGCTCCACGGCTTGCGGGCGCGTGTCCAGGCCGTCCCAGACGCCGGGGCAGCGCAAGCGCAGATCGTCCAGCGCCAGCAGCTGTTCCTCGATGGCGCTGCGGGCCGCCAGCTGCGCATGGGCCTGCTGCAGTGCCGCGCCACAGCGGCCCTGGGCCACGGCGGCGTGCGATGCCATCAGGCCGCCGCGCCGCGTCAGTTGCAGGCGCTCGCGCTCGAAGGCCAGCGCGTCCTGCAAGGCCTGGGCATCGGTTTCCAGGCCGCGCCACAGGCCGTGGCTGGCATCGGCCAGCGGCAGGTAGCCATCGAGCTGGCGGTCGATCTGGTACAGGGCCTGCAGGCGCTGCACTTCGGCCGCCCAGCGCTCGCCGCCATGGCCTTCGGCCACGGCCTCCAGTCCATCGAGCGAGAAGGATTTCTGCGCGCGCGCGGCCAGCAGGGCCGCATTGGCCTTCAGGGCGCTGCGCGCATGGTCGGTGCGCGTGCGGTGTCCGGCCCACAGGCCGTCGGCTGCGGCGCCGGGCTGGATCTGGTCCAGTTCCTCGCGCAGGCCCCGGATGCGCACCAGGGCGGCCAGGTCATCGGCCACGCGCGGCTCGCCCGCGCCTTCGATGGTGGCCTCCAGCGCCGCGCGCACCTTGCGCCGGCCCAGCCAGGACAGCGGCCACAAGGACTTGCCGGCCCTGGCCCATTCGCGCTGCAGCTGCGAGACATTGAGCTGGCCCACGCCCGCGCCGTACTTGACGGACAGGCCCTGGCGCAGCGCCCCGATCTCGTCGATGCACTGCAGGCCGCGCTCCAGCTCGTCGCCCAGGGCCACGGGCCAGGGGGTGCCCAGCCCGGCCTGCAGGCGCCGGCGCTGCGCCAGCAGGTCCAGCGCCTGGGCCAGGCGCGCCTGCAGCTCGGCCGGCCAGGGCGCCGGAATCTGTGCGGACAGATCACCGTGCTGCGCCAGCAGCTGCAGGCCCGATTGCAGGGATTCGCCAATGCGCGCGCCGTCAGGCAGCACGCAGAAAGCCAGGTTGCGGCCTGCGGCCGCAGGCAGCGCGCGCGCGATCACGCCCAGCGCCGAGCGCGCCTGGCGCCCCAGCGCCGGCCACTCGATGCGCAGCAGCCGGCCCAGCTGCTGCGCCGCCTCGGCAAAGCCCTGGCCTGCATCGTGCAGCGCCTGGGCAGCATCCACCATCTGCTGCTGCCAGCGCACGGACCAGTCGCTGGCCTGTATCGTGGCCAGCGGCCCGTCCTTCAGATGCTGCGCGCCCACGGCCTGGGCATTGGCCTGCAGGCGGCCCGCAGTCTCGCGCAAAAGGGCCAGGCCCGCTTCGTCATGGGCCTGGGGCGTGGGCCAGTGAAATCCCAGGCGCGGCAGCGCCTCGCCACCGGCCACGGCGCCAATGGCGCGGTAGATGGTCCAGCCGTTGGCGTGGCGCCGGTGCAGGCGCTCCACATAGGCCGACAGCTGCTCGCGCAGGCGGCCGAGCTGGCTGGCCTTGGCGGCCCAGGCCTCGGCATCCACCTGGCCATGCGAGTCCCAGGATTTCTGCAGCTGGCCCAGCACATCGAGCTTGCGGCTCTTGTTGGAGTGCAGCTCCAGGCAGAACTCGCCCAGGCCCACTTCGCGCAGGCGGCGGTAGACCACGTCCAGCGCGGCGATTTTCTCGGCCACGAAGAGCACGCGCTTGTCCTCGGCCAGGCACTGCGCGATCAGGTTGGCAATGGTCTGGCTCTTGCCCGTGCCCGGCGGGCCGATGAGCACGAAGTCCTTGCCGCGCGCAGCGGCCATCACGGCCGACAGCTGCGATGAATCGGCCGGCAGCGGGCTGAAGACCTGCTGCGGCGCGAACTCCTGGTCCAGCCGCCGCGTGTCGGGAAAGGCGATCTCCGAGCGATAGGGCTCGCGCGGCGTGTCGATCAGGTGGGCGACCACGGGCGAGCTGCGCAGCTGGTCGGCGCGCTCGGCCAGGTCCTTCCACATCAGGTACTTGGCGAAGGAGAACATGGACAGCACCACGTCCTCGCTGACCTCCCAGCCGCGCACGTCCTTGATCGCCTCGCGCACGCGGGCCCAGATGCCGGTGATGTCCAGCCCGGCCTCGTCGCGCGGCAGGTCGCCTGCGGGCACGCCCAGCTCCAGCTGGAAGTCCTGGCGCAGCATCTCGACCAGCGTGGGGTTGAAGCGCGGCTCGTCCTCATGCGCCTGCAGCGTGAAGCCCGAACGCGCGCTCTTGCGCTCCAGCGTGACGGGCAGCAGGATCAGCGGCGCGCGCACGCGCACATCGGGCTTGTCGGGCCGGCTCCAGACCAGAAAGCCCAGGGCCACGAACAAGGTGTTGGCGCCGCCTTCCTGCAGCGCGTTGCGCGCGCCGCGAAACAGCTCCACAAAGCGGCTGTCCAGCTCCAGCGGCTCCAGGTCGATGAAGACCTCGCGCCGCTGCAGCGCCTCTTCGGCGTGCGCGCCGCGCAGGTCTTCCAGGCTGCGCGCCTCGTGCAATGGCTGGCTGCGCGGGTCCTTGCCCTGCATGAGCTCGGGGCTGGGCAGCAGCTTGAGCACCTGGCCCTGGGCCAGCGCGTCCTCCAGCGCGGGCGCGGCCACCTGCAGCAGCAGCGATTTCTTGCCGGGCTTGAAGTTGAGCAGGGCATTGCGCAGCGACAGGTCCAGCAGCCGGCGCTGCCAGCGCGCCAGCCTGTCCTTGGGATCGAGCTGGGAGGTGGGCACTTCGCGTGTCTGCGCCTGCGCCAGGAGTTCGGGCGGCGGCTCCACGGTGAGCCGTGGCTCGGCCTGGCCTTCGCCGGCCTCGGGCGCGGCGTCCTGCGGCTGGGCCAGCGCCAGCGGGCGGATGCGCTGCATGCGTGCGCGCCGCACGTCCACCAGCAGCTCGAACTGGTCCTCATGCTCTTCGGCCAGCTGGCGCGCGCCCTGGGCAATGGCCTGGCTGAAGGCCACGGCCTGGCCTTGCGCGGCCAGCGTGGTCTCGAAGACCACCAGCTCTTGCAGCTTGAGCCGCTTGCGCACGGCCGTGATGTCATCGACCACGGCGGTCGAGAATTCCTGCCTGCCCAGCCACAGGCCCACGAAGGCATGGCCGCGCGTGAAAACCAGCAGCGGGTTCAGGTGCGCCTGCTCCAGGCAGGAGGCGAACAGCAGCGTCAGGTCCAGGCAGGTGGCCAGGCCCGCATCCAGCACCTGGGTAGCGCCGCGTATCTTCTGGCCCGCATGCTCGAAGCTGGCCGGCGGCAGCGCGTAGTTGAGTTTCTTCTGGAGCACGGAGGTCCAGATGGCCGAGGCCAGTTCCCAGGCCCGCTGCGGCCCCTGTTCATAGCCGTTGATGGCGCCGGACTTGCCCGCCGACTCCAGCGCCTGCGCCGCGCCCTTGAGGATGCGGTCCACGGCCGGATCGTTGGGTTGCACGAAGGCCGTCACCATCTCGGGCAAATGCCCCAGGCCGCCCCACTGGTTGCGTGCCAGCAGTTCCAGCGGGTGTTCGTGCCGGGCCAGCACCGTCTCTGCCGGCTGGCCGCTGCGCAGCTCCAGCCGCAGCACGGCGGGCTCGGCCTCGGTCAGGCGCGCGAGCAAGGCACCATCCAGCGCCACATCCAGGTCGGTCAGCGCATAGGTGCTGTGCGCGGCCACCGACTCCAGGCGCCAGGTGCGCGGCTTGATGAAGGCAGGCTCCGAGGCCAGATGCAGGCTCAGCGCCTGCAGCGGCAGCTCGCCCTCGTTGACGATGGCCAGCTCCAGCAGCGCGGGCACGGCGTTCTGGAAGTCGGCGAGATTGAGCTTGGCGACGGTGCCGATGCGCAGCTGTATGGCCGTTTGCGGCGCCTGGGCGGCGGCGGGGGCGGCATCTGCGGGGGAATCTCGGCGGGGGTCTTCTGTCATGCGCGGTAGTCCTTGGCTGGCCAGCAGGCGGCGGGAATTGTCGAAATCCCGTCATATTCCTGGCCTGACGATTGTCCGCTGCGAATGGGGCGCCGTGTCCGAGATGGGCGGTTTTCAGGGGTCACTGTTTGCAAAAAATGAGAGCACGGATGAAGGCACCGGCCATCGGCGCGCCCGGCTCCAGTACGATGCCGGCCAGCCATGCGCAACATCCCGCCCCTTCACCTCATCGCCGCCTTCGATGCCGTGGCGCGAAGCCAGAGCTTCAAGCAGGCGGCCGAAGAACTGAACCTTTCGGACAGCGCCGTCAGCCACCGCATCCGCGAACTGGAAAGGCTGCTGGGCACCCCGCTGTTCCACCGCACCACGCGCGTGGTCACGCTCAGCGCCGAGGGAGCCTGGCTGCACCAGCAGACCCGCGCCCCGCTGCAGGCGCTGGAGACCACCTTCGGCAGCCTGGTGCAGGGGCGCGACGTGGTGCGCATCAGCGCCCTGCCCTCGTTCGCACGGCTGCGGCTGGTGCCGTCGCTCACGGCCTTTCAGCGCAGCCACCCGGAGGTGTCCATCGCCATCGATCCGACCACGCGCACCGTCAATCTCCAGCAGGGCGAGGCGGACATCGCCATCCGCTTTGCACACCAGGCGCCTCAGGCACCTCTGGCATTCCACTGCGAGCGCCTGCTGGACGACGAATGGTTTGCCGTGGCTGCGCCACGCTACCTGGAGCAGTTCGAGGGCCTGGATCTGGCCGGGCTGTTCCGGCGGGCCAACCTGCTCTCGCACAGCCGCCAACCCTGGGAGCCCTGGCTGCAGGCCGCGGGCCTGCGCATCTCGGCAGCCCAGCGCCAGCTCAGCTACTCGGACACGGGCTTCATGCTGGAAGCGGCGCTGAACCTGCAAGGCATTGCGCTGGGCCGCCGCTCCCTGGTCCAGCGCCTGCTGGCCGAGCGCAGCCTGGTGCGCGTCTCGGATACGGCCATCCCCTGCAGCCAGAGCTATTTCCTGCTGGCTTCCGAGCGCGCCATGGTCTCGCGCCATGGCGCGGCCGTCATGGACTGGATTCGTGCGGTGGCGGCCGAGGCCGGATAGCCGGGCACCGCCGCCCGCCACCCGCGTTCACGATTCGCACGCTCACACGTTCACGCCCTCACACCCTCAGCGCGCCATGGTCAGCGCAATGCCCAGCAGCACGCCCGCCATGGCCGCCGCCTTGGGCCGCAGGTGGCGTTCGGCAAAGAACCGTGCCGACAGCGCAAACACCATGACCAGATTGGCGCGGCGCAGCACCGAGATCACGGCAATCTGCGCGCCCTCCATCTGCACGGCGGCCAGGTAGATGGACTCGGCCAGCACATAGGCCAGCGCAATGGCGGGCACGGCCCAGTTGCGTCCCAGCAGGCTGCGCAGCTCCAGCCCGCGCCAGATCCAGGGCAACAGCAGCAAGGCCAGGGCGCCGCGCTGCAGCGCAGACCAGGCCTGGACGGCAACCAGGTCCATGCGCAGCGTGGCCAGAATGTGCTTGTCGTACAGGGCATTGGCCGAGGACAGCAGCGTGGCCGCCAGCATGCACAGCACCCAGAGATTGCGGCCAAAGCCTATGCCCTCCTTCCGGCCGACCAGGGAGAACAGGTAGTACGAGGCCATGGACACCGCCAGCCCCAGCCATTGCCACCAGCCCAGTTGCTCGGACAGCAGGAGCACCGCGCCCAGCGCCGTCCACAGCGGCCCGCTGGCACGCACGCCCGCAGAGATGGACAGCGGCAAGGCCTTCACCGAGTAGTACGACAGCACCCAGGTGGCCACCATCATCAGCGACTTGGGCAGCAGCAGCATCTGCTGGCGCAGGTCCAGCGCGGCGGACGAGGAATCGCCCATCGCCACGAAAGGCAGCCACAGCAGCGCGCCCAGCGCCGAGCACCAGAACACCACCTCCAGTACGGACTTTTCCCCCAGCGCCAGCTTGGTCAGAAAGTCATATGCCCCCAACACCAGGCCGGCCAGCAGCCCCAACACCATCCAGTCCATATTCGCCTGCACTCCTGCATTGACAAGGGTGCAAGCGTAGGAGCGATGGCTGCAGGCATTGCTGAGACCTGTGCGGCGATTGCGCAATCGCGCTCATGAATGCGCGGGCATCACTGCGCGCCGGCCACCGCAGCCTGGCGCGCACCGGGCTGCTTGAACAGCTTGAAGTACGGCGTGTTCGACGGATTCACCGGGATGTCGAACTTGCGCACCATGGCATAGGTCTGGATCTGGTCGTGCAGCGGCAGGTAGATCAGCTCCTTTTGCACCGTGCTCCAGATGGAGTGGATGGTGGCATCGCGCTTGCGCGCATCGCCCTCGGAGGCCAGGGAGACGATCTGGCTGTCCAGCTCGGCATTGCTGTAGCGCGTGGCATTGGTGTTGCCCCGGCCATTCTTGCCGCGCGTGTGCACCAGGTAGTCGAAGACATAGGCCGAGTCATAGGTGGGCACGCCCCAGCCGTAGAGGTAGAAATCCGTCTCCTGGTTGTTGATGGCCGCCGTCTGGATGGCCAGCGGCCGGGACGACACGGCGGTCTTCACGCCGATGCGGCCCAGAAAGCCGGCGATGGCCTGGCAGATGGCCTCGTCGTTCAGATAGCGGTCGTTCGTGCAATGCAGGGTGATGCCGAAGCCGTTGGGATAGCCGGCGTCGGCCAGCAGCTTCCTGGCCTGGACAAGGTCGACCTTGCCCACGGCGCCAAAGGATTTCTCGTAGCCGTGCACAAAGGGCGGCGCAATGATGTTGGTGGGCACGGACAGGCCGCGCATCACGGCGCGCTGTATGGCCTGCCGGTCGATGGCCAGCTGGAAGGCCTGGCGCACGCGCAGGTCGGCCAGGGGGTTCTTGTCCTTCACATCGGAATGCGACAGCGGGGCGGCGCCCACGTTCAGGCCCAGGAAGATGGTGCGGTTCTCGGCGGCCTGGTTGATGCGAAAGCGCGGGTCGGCGCTCAGGCGCGCAATGTCCTGGATGGGCAGGTCCTGCACGAAGTCCACCTCGCCCGACAGCAGCGCCGCCACGCGCGTGGCCTGGGACTTGATGGGCAGGTAGACCAGTTCGTCGATCTCCAGCGGGAACAGCCCCTTGCCCCAGTAGCCGGGAAACTGCCGCAGCACGGTGCGCGTGTCCTGCTCGCGCGAGGCGATGACGTAGGGCCCCGTGCCGTTGGCGTTGCGCGTGGCGTAGTTCTCTTCCTTGGCCAGCGCGTTCTGCGGCTGCTCGGCACCATGGGCCTTGGCCCAGGCGGCGCTCAGGATCTGGATGTTGATGAGGCTGGCCGGCAGCAGCGGGTTGGGCCCGTTGGTCCTGATGTGCACGGTGAAGGCATCGACCTTGGTCACGTCGGTGATCGAGGTCAGCAGCGAGCGCATGTCCGAGGTGGCCGAGCGCGCGCGGCGCAGCGAGAACAGCACGTCGTCGGCCGTGAACAGGCTGCCGTCATGGAACTTCACGCCCTTGCGCAGCTTGAACTCCCAGACCGAGGGGTCGGCAGTCAGCGCCCAGGACGTGGCCAGGGTGGGCAGCAGCTTGCCATCGGCCGTGCGGATGATCAGCGGCTCGTAGATCTGGTGCAGCAGGTTGTGGTTGGGGCCGTTGTTCAGCGCATGCGGGTCCAGCGTGGATGCGTCGGTGGAGCGCGCCCAGCGCAGGGTTTCGGCCTGGGCGGGCGGTGCGCACAGCAGGGCTGCGGCCAGGGCGGGAAGCAGTGCGGAAGTTCGCAGGGTGCGCAAGTGGGTGCGCAGCGGGGAAAGGCAAGGCAGGAAGCGTCTTTGGGTCATGAAGTGTCCTGGCAGCCGGAACAAGATCGCAGGAAGGCGGCGGCGGGTGCCGCGCCGGCTGCACCAGACGGCCGATTGTGTGGAGCCACCAGCCCGCCGCAAAGCCCGATTGCGCCTATGCAAATGCGCTGCGCGCAGATGCAAAGTGCTGCGACAGCAGGGCGTACAGCGCGCGCAGGCCCTGGGCCTCGCCGCCCCTGGGCCGGCCGGGGCGCTCCTCCAGATTCCAGGCGAACAGGTCCAGGTGCAGCCAGGGCAGCTCGGGCGGCACAAAGCTCTCCAGGAACAGCGCAGCCGTGATGGCGCCGCCCTGCGGCGTGCTGGCGGCGTTGAGCAGATCGGCCTGGTCGGAGCGGAGCATGCGGCGGTAAGGCGCCCACAGGGGCAGGCGCCACAGCGGGTCGGCCTGCGCGCGGCCCTGGGCCAGCAGCGCATCGGCCCAGCCGTCATGGTTGCTGAACAGCGCGGGCAGGTCCGGCCCCAGCGCCGTGCGCGCAGCGCCCGTGAGCGTGGCCAGGTCGATCAGCAGCGCGGGCGGCGTGGGCGCGCTGCGAATGGCGTGGTGCAGCGCATCGGCCAGCAGGAGCCGGCCTTCGGCATCGGTGTTCTCGATCTCCACGCGCCGGCCGTCACCGGCCTCGATGATGTCGCCGGGCCGCAGCGCGCCGGCACCCAAGGCGTTCTCCACCGCAGGCACCAGCAGCTTCAGGTGGATGGGCAGGCCCGCCTGCATCAGCAGATCGGCCAGGGCCAGGGCGTGTGCGGCGCCGCCCATGTCCTTCTTCATCCAGCGCATGCCTGCGGCGGGCTTGAGGTCCAGCCCGCCGGAGTCAAAGCACACGCCCTTGCCGATGAGCACCACATGGGGCAGCGCGGCATCGCCCCAGGTCAGCTCGGCCACGCGCGGCGCCTGGGCCGCCTGGGCCGCCTGGGACGCCTGGGACGCCGCCCGACCCACGGCGTGCACCAGGGCAAAGCCTGCGGCGGGCAGCTCGTCGCCCACCCATTGCCGGTAGCGCGCGCCATGGCGCGCGGCCAGGTCAGCCACGGCCTGGGCCAGCTGTTCGGGACCCAGCTGGTTGGCAGGCAGGTTGACCAGCCGCCGCACCTCGCCAATGGCTGCGGCCATTGGCGCGACGGCGGCCTGCTCATCAGGGCTTGCCACCAGCTGAGCGAGTGATGGAGCGGTTGCCGCATCCGACTGCCGCGCCTGGCGGGTCGATGGCAACGCGCCCAGTGCCCAGCCCAGGAGCAGATGCGGCCTCTGAGCCTCATCCGCATCGGTGAGCGTGTAGGTGCCGGCCGGCAGCGCAGCCGGCAGGCCGGCCAGCTGCCACAGCGGCTGGTCCGGGTCCACGCCGACCAGCACGCCAGCGAGGGCAGTGCCCTCGCCCTGCCCTTCGCTCTGCACTTCAGCCTGCATGCCGGGCAACAGCAGGATGCGGCCCGGCTGCGCATCAAAGCCTGCGGCGCGCGCCCATCGGGCCTGGGCCGGGGGCAGTTGCTCCAGCACGGCCGCCAGCGTGGCGGGCGTGGCACGGTGCAACGCCGTGGCGGATTGGGGGGAAGTGGCGAATGCGCCGGATTGGGAAGGGGAGCTTGTGGCAGGGCTGGACATGGTGCTGGCAAAGCGCGCCAGCCTAAGGGCCGACTCCGCTTGGCGCAAACACGCCTGCCGCATATGCAAAGCAGAAATGATTGGTGGACGTCTGCGTGCAGGCGGGCCGCAGCCGCTCAGTCCAGAAAGCGCGCGGCCACCTGCGGATCGGGCACCATGCACTGCGCGCTGCGGCCAAACCAGCGGTAGCGGTTGCGGGCCAGCCAGCGGTACAGCCCATCGCGCAGGGGGCGGGGAATCAGCCACGCCGCCCATGCCAGCCGCCAGGGCCAGCCCAGGCCATGGAGCACGCGCAGGATGGCGTCCGTGTGCTGCCAGGAACGGTCCCCATCCACCAGCAGCAGCGTCTGCAGACCTTCGACCCGCAGGCCTGCATCGGCCAGCATCCTGCCGCCGGCCTCGCCCTGGATGGAGGCAAAGCGGAACCTGCCGCGCCTGTCGTGCCTCAGCAGAAACTGCACCCAGCCATTGCACAGCAGGCATTGGCCGTCGAACACCACAATCATGATTCGCCCTCCTTGGGCACTGAAGTGTCTTGCCGCACCGTGGGCAATTGCAGATGCCCGCTGTAGCTGGCGACCACGCCCACCCAGGGCACGGCTGCCTCGATGTGGAAATGCAGGCGATCCCCCTCGCCGCGCTCCTCGGCCACGATGCGCGGCTCCAGCCAGGCCGGGCAGGCCATGCCCAGAAAGCGCAACTTGCGCAGGCGCATCACCAGCCGATTGCCATCGGCCTCCAACCCGAAGCTCAGCCGCGCTGCGCCCAAGGATTCGATGATCTGCCCGTCCTGCAGGCGCAGGCTGGAACGCATGATCTGCGCGGGAAAGTGGCGGGTCCAGACCTCACGCTGGGGCTGGGCATGCAGCGCGAAGCGGATGGGCCCCTCGCTGGCGCGCAGCGGCGTGCCCAGACACAGCGCCAGCAGCCGGGCCGCCAGGGACTGCGGCGCCTGGGTGCGGACCCAGCCATGGAGCTCATGGCGGCCCGTCAGGCGGTGGAAGGCCTGCACGGCGGGGTCCAGCCGGGCAAAGCGCTCGCCCATGGCCTGCTCGTACATGGACAGCCTCCGGCTCATGGATGGATCTCCCTCATGCGGATGTCCAGGCCACGGGCCTCCTGCTCGAAATCCTCCAGGGTCAGCAGGCCCATGCAGGGCATGGCGCCCACGGCGGGCAGTTGGCCTGCCGCCAGCTTCCGCGCCAGGGCCGAGGCGGCCAGCGTGGGCACATAGGGGCCGTCGCCCGACCCGGCGACCAGCACCCAGACGCGCTCCTGCACGAAGCCCTGTGCGTCCCGCCCACGCACGCACACATGCATGGCACCCGCATCGCTGCCCCAGTCCTTGAAGCAGTCCGCCGCGCGCTTGAGCCACGCGGCGTGCACCGACCAGTCGCGCACCAGGCCCAGGCGCGCCAGCCAGGCCATGGCATTCATGCCCCTGTGCAGAAATGCCAACTCCAGCCCCGCGCCAAAACGCACGCCAGGCTTGCCCGCATACCGGGGTGCCAGCAGTACCAGATCAGGCACATCGCAGGGCGACAGCAGCCGCGCCCCCACAGGCTCGGGATAGCGGTGGCGCCAGCTGCCCGACCAGCCGAACACCGGCTGCGGGCCAGCGGACGCGAGGCGCTTGCCGCAGTAGCTCAGGATGCCGGCCACCGTGGACAGGCCGCGCTCCGTGCGGTTGCCGGGGCTGATGCCTATGTCGATGGAATCCACGCAGGCCATGCCGCCTGCCAGCCGATCGGCCACCGCCGTGGACAGTGCGGGGACGGAACTGGCCCCGCTGGTCAGCAGCACGCCCCGGGCCAGCGCAGCGGCTTGCAGGGCGGTGATGCCGCCGACGAAGTCGCGGCCATCGGCCAGGTCCACGTAGTGCACGCCCGCATGGGCGCAGGCCTGTGCCACGCGATGGTCCTGCCCCTGGAAAGGGCCTGAGGTATGGATGAGGAGATGGATGCCATGCTCCTGGAGCCGGGCCTGCAGCCCCGGGTCCATGGCGTCCACCGCCACGGCGGACAGCCCGGCATGGGCATCGGGCAAAAGCGCATCGACCAAGGCCTGTGCCTTGGCGCCCGAGCGGCCCACCACCACGATGTGCAGCGCCTTCTGCCGTGCCAGCCGGCGCACCAGCCGGCTGCCGAAAAAGCCATATCCCCCGACAACCATCACCCTGAATTCGTGCATGCGCCAGTGTAGGGCCGACCGGTCGCCAGGACGGCGGTGGCAGCATTTCCCTCCAAGGTGTTTCATCAGGAAAATATATGATTAGCCGCCATACAATATGCCGACACCACACCTGGCGCACAGCGCCTCAACCCCAGGAAACACCATGTCCCACTATCTGGTCGAGCTCTATTCCCCCAACCCCGCCTGGCTGGCCCTGCCCGCCGCGCAGCGCCAGCAGTTTCTGGAAGGGGTTGCCAGCGCCATGGGCGGGCTGGCTGCCATGGGCGTGCAGGTGCTGGCCCTGGCCGAGACCGACCGCGGCCTGGACCAGGCCAGCCCCCACCGCTTCCTGGGCATCTGGCGCTTTCCCGATACCGCCGCGCGCGATGCCCTGCTGGCGGGCATCAAGGCCAGCGGCTGGTACGGCTACTTCGACCATGTGAACGCGGCCAGCGGCACGGGTGGCCTGGAAAGCCATCTGAAGGCGCTGGCCGAGGCTTGAGGCGGACGGGCCGTGGGTGCTGGATGGGTGCTGTATGGGTGATGCCGCACCGGCGCTACGGCTGAATCGGGCACCCCAGACGCTTGAGCGTCTCGTCTATCCATGGCGCGCTGTAGGTGCCGGCAGCGATGTCGGCCACCATCCTGGCCTCAACGACCTGCTTTTCGTGTGCCGCATCCAGCAAGGCCTGCGCCTGCGCATGCGGTACGCACAGCAAGCCATCGTCATCGCCAATCATGAGGTCACCGGGCTCGATCACCATGCCATCGATGGCGATAGGCACATTGATTTCGCCCGGGCCGTCCTTGTAGGGTCCGCGGTGCGTGACGCCCGCTGCGAATACCGGGAAGCTGCCAGCACGAATCCATGCCGCGTCCCGGATCGCGCCATTGATCACGATCCCGCCCAGCTGGCGACGCATGGCGTCTCCCACCATGATTTCTCCGATGAGTGCGTTGGTGAGGTCGCCCCCCGCATCCACCACGATCACGTCACCTGGGCTGGCCAGTTGAAGTGCCTTGTGGAGCATGAGGTTGTCGCCCGGGCGTGTCTTGATGGTCAACGCGGGGCCGGCCATGCGCCCGCCGCCGTGCATGGGGCGCAACCGCGCGCCGCCCGCCGTCATGCGGGCCATGCAGTCGCTGACGTTGGCAACAGGCACGTCGAGATAGCGCCTGGCAATATCAAGGCTGACAGCGCGTTGCCGCTTCAGAATTTGAAGACCGATCATGGTGTGGTACTCAGAGTGGATGGAATGAAAGCCGTGCCGCTCAATCGAGCGTGGTGCCAGAGCTCTTGACGATGGGTGCCAGGCGTGCGCGGTCGCTGGCGTAGAGCCTGGCCATGTCCTGCGGTGTGCCGGTGATGAGTTCCGCGCCGGAGTCGGCGATCTTCCTGGCCGTGTCGGGTGCGTTCACCACCTTGTTGATGGCTTCGTTGAGCTGCTTGACGATGGCGTCGGAGGTGCCGGCCGGGGCCATCACGCCCCACACGCTGGCCAGCTCCACGCCCTTGATGCCGGATTCGGTGTAGGTCGGCACGTCGGGCAGCAGCTTGGAGCGGCTCGCGGTGGTCACGCCGATGGCGCGCACCTTGCCCGACTGGATGTGCGACAGCAGCGTGGGGACGGAGCCCATGTACATGTCGATGCGCCCGCCCAGCAGGTCGGGCATGGCCTGCGCCATGCCGCGAAACGGCACGTGGGTGAACTTCACGTTCGAGCTTTTCTGCCAGGCCTCGCTGATGAGGTGCGAAATGGTGCCGGTGCCCGGCGTGGCAAAGCTCAGGCGCCCGGGGTCCTTCTTCGCCGCCTGGACGATGTCGTCCAGGGACTTGTACGGCGAATCGGCATTCACCACGAGCACGGCCGGGCCGGCTGCGACCAGGGCCACGGCGCGCAGGTCCTTGTCGGGGTTGTAGGTGAGCTTGGAGTACAGCAGCGGGTTGAGCACCACGTTGTCGGTCTGAGCCATCACCAGGGTCAGGCCGTCGGCGGGGGCCTTGGCCACCTGGTCCAGAGCCAGGTTGCCACCGGCACCGGGCTTGTTCTCCACCACGATGGCCCACCCATGGGCCTCGGTGAGCTTGGTGCCGACCAGCCGCGTGAGGTTGTCGGTGCCGCCACCGGCCGGAAAGGGCACGATGAACCTGATGGGCCGCTGCGGATAGGTGCCCTGGGCATGGGCCGGGGCCATGGCGGCAGCGGTCAGTGCCAGCAGGCCGGTGAGGGCCAGGCGGCATCGGGTCGGGGTCGTCATTGCGGATGTCTCCTTTGGTGGTGTCGGTTGGCGCAGGGGTACGTTGATCAGGTTTGGCTGGCGAGCACGTGGCTGCCCAGCCAATCGATGGCGTCGTCGGTGGAGGTGCTGGTGAACGGCTGGGCCGCATGCGCCCGGGCCGTGGCGGCGAACAGCGCCTCGACAGCGGGCAAGGCGATGGGCGCCAGGCCGTTGCGGGCCATCTGCTGCCGGGCCTCGGCCACCTCGTTGCGGCGGCGTGCGGAATGCGGGATGTGCGTGCGCACCATGGACTCCATCAGCGTGCGCAGCGGTGTCTCGTCGATGTCCTGCAGCACGGCATGCAGCTGCTCGCGCAGGCCCATCTGCTGGGCCGTCACCAGGCACTCCACGGCCAGCGCCTCGGTCCCCTTGGTGTAGATGCTGCGCAGGAGCTTGAGCGCGGCGGCATCGCCTGGCTGTCCGCCCACCACGCGAACGGAGCCGCCAAGGGGCAAGAACAATTCCTGTACAAAACCGGCCTTGCCACCGGCCACGAGCAGCGGCGTCTTCCTGCCGCCCAGGTTGACCGCGCCGGTGATGGCCACGTCCACGAAGTGCACCGCCCTGCCCTGGGCGACGCGCCGGGCCAGCTCGCCGCATTCGCGCATCTCCTGCGGGTCGGCCGTGGTCATGTCCACATAGACCACGCCATCGCGCAGATGGGGCAGGCAGGCCTCGAACAGGCTGCGCGCCACGGTGCCGAACACGGCGCTCACCACCACGTCGGCCTCGGCCAGCCAGGCACCGGGCGCGGTATGCACCTGCGCGCCAGCGGCCTGCACGGCGTCGGCCACCGCAGCGTTGGGCTGCAGGTCGCACAGGCCCACCAGGCTGTGCCCCTGCTCCACAAAGGCCTGCATGTAGCAGGCGCCGACCATTCCACCACCCAGTATTGCGAACTTCATAAAAGTACAAATTTAAAACATTGAGCGCAGTCTATGGAGTGCACCTCCGATCCATTCATAGAGATTTCCCGTAGAACTGCGGATATTTGTACTTGTTTTGTATTTTTTCGAATGAAGCGCAGCGCAGCGAGCCCCTCCTTCGTCACCTAGAATCGGCGCACCATCCCCACCCACCTGGTGCAAACACAGTGCAAAACGTGAAAGACAAGGCGTACGAGGTTCTGCGGCAGCGGCTCATCGGCGGCCACTACCGACCCGGCGAACAGCTCAAGGAGGAGCCCATTGCCCGCGACCTGGGGCTGAGCCGCACGCCGGTGCGCAATGCGCTGCACCGCCTGGTGGAAGATGGCCTGGCCACCGATGGCGCGGGCCAGGGTATCCGCGTGTCGGAGTGGAGCGACTGGGATGTGGAGGAAACCTTCCAGCTGCGCATGCTGCTGGAGCCGTACGCCTCGTTCCTCGCGGCCACGCGCGGCGGCGAGGGGCTGGCCGATGAGCTGGAGGCCAGCAACCAGCGCATGGAGGCCGGCATTGCCGCTGGCCACGACGGCATTGGCGAGGTGCAGTCAGCCAACCGGGATTTTCACCACGCGCTGATCGAGGCATCGGGCTCGCCGCGCCTCAAGACCATGCTGGCGACGATGATCGACATGCCGATCATCAAGCGGTCGTTCTACATCTACACGCCCGAAGAGCTGGTGCAAAGCCTGCACCACCACTGCGACCTGGTGATCGCCATACGTGCCAGGGATGGGGAGCTGGCACGCCAGGTTATGCAGCTGCACCTGCGCATGTCCTACCACCGGTTCATGAAGCATCGGGGGGAATACCGCGCGGATGCGTGAACGGTGTCATGACCGGGGCTGAACCCTTTGCGCTGACGGCACCCGGTACAGCCACGGCAGCCAGACAAAGGCGATGAAGACCAGCACAACGCCTGCCAGCGCCATGGGCAACACCATCGGCCAGGCACCGTGGCGCATCGTCGGATCGACAAATTGCGCCGCCAGCTGGCCGGCGCAGAAGGCCACGCACATGATCGCAAAGCCCGAACACGACACGGCCCGCCCGGCCAGCTGAGGCGGCAGGCCCCCCACCGCGCCCGCCTGGCCGCAAGGCTGGTGCAGGCCATGGCCAAGCGCATACACCGCGTGCCCCAGCAGCAGTGGAAAGGGCGAGGCCGGCGCCAGCACGCAGCCGGCGATCTGGATGCACGGCCCCAGCAGACTGAGCGAAGCGCCCAGCTGCACCGTGCGCACCGGCCCGTGGCGCGACAGCAGGCGCCGGCACCATGTGATGCCCAGGATGTAGACCAGCGAGCCGCCCGCTGGAATCCAGCCGTAGAGCACGGGCGACAGGCCGAACAGGTCGACGTACACCATCGGCGACAGCAGCAAAAAGCAGAAGATGCCGCCGTAGGTGGCTGCGGCCAGCGCCGTCCAGGCGCAAAAGCCGGGGTCGGCGATCACCTGGCGCACACCGCCAGCGGATACGGATACGGGTACGGGTACGGATGCGAGGACCGGGGAAGACTCCGCCGGCATTTGCCGCGTCTCGCTGAAAGTGCGCCAGCACAGTGCCAGCAAAGCCAGCGAGTAGACGCCCATCGCCACCAGCACCCAGCGCCAGCCAGTGGCCTGGACTCCCCATGCACCGGCAATCGGCGCCACCAGAGCCACCAGCCCCAGGCCTGTGAGGCCACGGGCCATGATGCGCGGCCCTTCATGGGCCGGATACAGGTCGCGCACCGCAGCCCGTGCGCACACCAGGATGGCCGCCATGGCCGCGCCCTGCACGGCGCGCCAGGCCACCAGTGCGTCCGCGCTGCCCGCCAGCGCACAGCCGGCCGCCGCTGCCGTGTAGCAGGCCAAACCCGTCAGCAGAACGGGCCGGCGCCCGAAGCGGTCTGCCAGCGGCCCGCACACCAGCTGGGCGACACCGAAGGCCAGCATGAACACGGTCAGGCTGCTGCTGGCCGAGCCCAGGTCGCGCGCGATCTCGGGCAACGCCGGCAGATAGCCATCGGTGGCGACCGGCTGCGCGGCCAGCAGCAGCGGCAGCAGCAGAAGAAAGGAAACGGAGCGGCGCGGGCCGGGATTGGCGAAGTTCATCTCAATGAAGCCTGGTCACGGCATGCAGCGCGTCGAGCGAGGGAGTTCGAAGGACGATACATGGCCAGTTGCGCGCCATGCATCCTATGCGGCGGCGGACAGCACGGCCCGCAGGCCCAGCAGATAGCTGTCCGCGCCGAAGCCGCAGATCTGGCCCCGGGCGATGTCGGCAAACACCGAGTGGTGGCGAAAGGGCTCGCGCGCATGGATGTTGCTCATGTGGATCTCCACCACGGGCACGGTGAGCATGGCCAGCGCGTCGCGGATGCCGTAGCTGTAGTGCGTCCAGGCGCCGGCGTTGATGAGCACGCCATCGACGCCGTCCCGAAAGCCCTGGTGGATGCGATCGCACATGGCGCCTTCGCAATTGGTCTGGAAGCTGTCCACCTCGCAGCCCAGCTGGCTGCCCAGGCTGCGCAGCGAGGCGTCGATCTCGGCCAGCGTGACCGTGCCGTATTGGGCGGGGTCGCGCTGGCCGAACATGTTGTGGTTGATGCCGTGCAGCATCAGGATCTTTTTCATGGAGGCTCCGTGGCTTGATGTCATGGATGGAGGATGCGCGCCGGTGGTGTCCGGGTCACGCCGTGGTGTCGATGGCGGCGCCCATGCGGGCAGCTTCTGCAATGGCCTCGGTGATCTGCAGGTTGCGCAGGCCGTCGTGCACGCTGACCAGGGGCTGCGCCAGGCCGCGCGCCACCTGCGCGAAATGCGCCATCTGGCGCACCAGCGGGTCTTCGCGCTCCACGGCGGCCACATCCAGGTCGAAGGGCTCATTCCAGGAGCGCTGCTCGGCCGATGCATAGGTCTTCAGCCGCATGCTCGGTATGGCCAGCGAGCCGAAGGTGCCCGCCACCAGGTAGCAGTCTTCGTCCTCATAGCTGGCATAGGCCTTGTTCTCCTGCGAGGTCTGCTCCCAGCTGCGCGCGCTGGCGGCCGTGTCCGAAAGCACAAAGCTGCCCAGCGCACCGCTGGCAAAGCGCAGGTTGATGGCCACCGTGTCTTCCACGGCAAAACCGCGCGTGGCATGCGAGGCGAAGGCCTGCACGGCCACGATGTCGCCGCACAGCATGCGCAGGTTGTGGACCTCGTGGATCATGTTGAGCAGGATGGGTCCACCCCCGGCCTCGCGGCGCCAGGGACCTTCCTCGAAATAGGCGTCCGGCTTGTAGAACAGGGCCGCGCCGGTCACGGCCACCAGGCGGCCCAGCCGCCCCTGGGCAATGAGGGCCGCGGCCCGCGCCATGATCGGGCTGTGGGCGCGGTGGTGGCCCACCAGCACGCGGGCGCCGCTGCGCTCGGCCAGCGCGGCCAGGCGCTGTGCCTCGGCCACGGTGGAGGTGACGGGCTTTTCCAGCAGGATGGGCAGGCGCGCATGCATGCACTGCGCCGCCTGCGGGGCATGCAGGCGGTTGGGCGTGGCCAGCACCACGGCGTCGGGCCGGTCATGGGCGATCAGCTCGCCCAGGTCGCGCCACAGCGGCACTCCGGCCCTTTGGGCAAGCTCCCGGGCTGCGGGCGCCGGGTCCACGATGGCGGACAGACGGCAGTCCGCCTGGGCCCCGATGGCGGCGATATGCGCCTGGCCGATCGCGCCGGCGCCGGCCACGGCAATGCGAAGCGGGTGCAGCTGTGCCATGGCATGCCCCTCAGAAGCGGTGCAGCACGCCCAGCTGCACGCCCTTGATGGTGCGGCCGTTGACGTCGTCGGCCGATGTGAAGTTGGGCTTCATGCCGCCCGAGGCCGCCAGCCGGAAGCCCGCATTGCGGTCGTTCTTCAACTGCTCGGCCACCGCGTAGAGCATGGTGCGCTTGGACAGGTCGTAGTAGGCCGCGACCGCGCCGCCCGATGCGCCGCGCCCGCTGTCCGAGCCATCCTGTATGCGGCCCCACAGTGCGCCCACGCGCAGTTGCGGCGTCACGCGGTAGTCGGCCGACAGTTGCCAGACGCGGTAGAAGCGGCGCACATCGGCATTCGTGCCCGCCACCAGCCCGCCCACATTGCCCAGCACCGTGCCCGTGTTGTTGCCCGCCGAGCCCGCCGTGCTGTTGTTGGACCGCACAAAGGCCAGCTGGACCTTGCCCTTGCCGTAGTCGTAGTTGGCGTAGAGGTTGTCGTAGCGGACCGCGTCGGTATAGGCCGCGCTCTGCGGCGCACGCGCATACAGGCCTGCATAGCCGACGCGGTAGGGGCCGTTCAGGTAGTCCAGGCCCAGCTGGTAGATGGCCTGGCGCGCTGGAGCACCGGTCTCGGCCATGGCGTAGTGGGCCTCGAACAGGAAGCCGGCCACGCGCGGCGAGGTGTAGGAGATGTCGTTGTCGAAGCGCGAGGGTACGCCGAAGTTGTTGACCATCGATCCCAACGTGCGCGAGGTGAAGTCGATGTAGTCGCCGCGCCCGAAGATCACGGTGTTCTGCCGGCCCAGCCGCACCTCGCCCCAACCGCCGCCCAGGCCCACCCAGCTTTGGCGGTCGAAGCCGCGCGTGCTGTCGGCCTGCGTGCCGTTGTCGGCGTTGATGCCCATCTCCAGCTGGAACTTCGCGTACAGGCCGCCGCCCAGGTCTTCCTGCCCGCGAAAGCCCAGGCGGCTGCGCAGCAGGGCGCCGTCCTCCAGCGTGGTCATGGATGCGCCCGAGCTGCTGCGCATGTGGTTGATGTACTGGTCCACGCTGCCGTAGATGGTGACCGAGGACTGGGCGTGGGCACCCGCGCCCCAGGCGCCCAGCACGGTGGTCAGGGCCAGGATGCGAAGGGCCCCGCGCTGCGGCACTCGCGGTGTCTGGTGCATTTGCTGTTGCATGGTCTTGTCTCCTTCTCTGTGAAAAATGCTTTTTCGGGCGTGGCTGCGCCCTGCCCTGGACGCATTCAGGGCCGGTTGTCTGTCGGCTGGATCAGTAGGAGATGTGGGCGGTGGCGCGCAGCTCGTCGGGCGTGGCGCTGCCGAAGCCGAAGAATTCGAGGTAGGCGGGAATCATCTCGAACAGCATGTCCGTGCCCACCTGGAAGTCGCAGCCCTTGTCGCGCACGGCGCGCAGCAGGGGCGTGAACTCGGACTTCATCACCACCTCGCCCACAAAGGTGGTGGGCGCAATGCGCTGCACATCGAACGGCAGCGGGTCATCGTCCTTCATGCCCAGCGGCGTGGCGTTGACGACCACGTCAAAGCCCTGCGGGTCCCTGGAGCCCGTGCCCACCTTCATCCTCGGGTAGTAGGCAGCGAGCCGCCCGGCCAGGGCCTGCGCGCTCTCGTCCCGCGTGTCGAACAGCATCAGCTCGCCCACGCCGGCCGCCGCCAGCGAGGCGGCAATCGCCGAGCCCACGCCACCCGCCCCGGAAATCAGCACCCGCGCGCCCTGCAGCTGCCGCCCCTTGCGCAGCACGCCGCGCACAAAGCCTGCGCCGTCGAACTGGTCGCCCAGCAGCGAGCCGTCCTCGCGCCGCAGCACGGCATTGCAGGCGCCTGCAATGTGCACGGCAGGCGTGACCTCGTGCACCAGGTCCACCACGGACACCTTGTGCGGCATGGTGATCAGCGCGCCGCGCAGGTTGGTGAAACGCATGATGGCCGCGAAGTCCGGCGCGAAATGCGCCGCCTTCACGCCCATGGGCACGACGCAGGCGTCTATGCCCCGGCCGTCGAACCATGGGTTGTAGATCATGGGCGACTTGAAGGTCTCGGTCGGGTCGCCGATGTGCGCGATGAGGGTGGTTTTTCCGGAAATCATTCCCTGGGCTTTCGGATGCTTGGGTTGGCGGAATGTGGCGTGTGCAATTCAACGGCCGGACTGGGCCAGGGCCTGGGTGCGCAGGCGCTCGTACTCGGCGGGGTCCACAGGCTGCGCACCGGCCTCGCCCAGATCCTCCATGCGCACGCGGTAGGTCTCGCGGGCGCTCCAGGCGGCCAGCGCTGCGACCACGGTGATGCCGAAGGCGATCAGCCCCACCGTCAGCCAGATGTTCTGGGATCCCGGAGGCGCCACGGCCGTGAACAGCGCGGGCAGCATGGCGGTGATGGCCGTGCCCACGTTCTGCGAGATGGCCATGGCCGAGACGCGTGTGCGGGTCGGGAACAGCTCGGGGTAGAAGCTGGGGAACACCGCGTTGTAGCCCTGGTAGACCACGCCCCACATCAGGATGGACATGGCGAAGGCCAGCGGCATGTTGCGCGTGCTGATGGCGTAGAGGTAGCCGATGGCCAGCAGCCCGGACAGCAGCGCGCCGAAGATAATGGGCGGGCGCCGGCCGATGCGGTCGGACAGGTTGCCCACCATGGGGATCACCAGCACCGCGACGATGTTGCCCACCACGGGAATCCACAGGTACATGTCCTTGGCGAAGCCGATGCCGTAGGCGGGCTGCACCGCGTAGGCCGCGCCGAAGATGGTGGCCACCACGGGGATCACGTTCATCAGCGCCATGCAGACCACGCGCAGCATGTCGGGCGAATGGTGGCGGAAGGCCTCGACCACGGGCGAACGCGGACGCGCCTCGCTGCGGCCTGCTGCCGTGAAGGCCGGGGTTTCGTTGACCTCGCGGCGGATGATCCAGCCCGCGATGATGACGACGAAGCTCAGGATGAAGGGAATGCGCCAGCCCCAGCTGTTGAACTGCTCGGTGGGCATGTAGTGCGCCAGCGGCAGGAACACGGCCGCTGCCAGGATCTGGCCGGCCTGCACGCCCTGCAGCGTGAAGCTGGCGAAGAAGCCGCGCCGCCCGAACGGGGCATGCTCCAGGATCATGGAGCTGGCGCCCGAGATCTCGCCGGCCACCGCAAAGCCCTGGATCAGCCGCATCAGCACCAGCAGCGCCGGTGCCCACAGGCCGACCTGGTCATAGGTGGGCAGCAGCCCCACGGCGATGGTGGAAAAGCCCATCAGGAACATGCACCACACCAGCACCTGCTTGCGCCCGTGCGTATCGCCCAGGTGGCCCAGCACGAAGGCGCCGATGGGCCGCGCCACATAGCCCACGCCATAGGTGGCCAGCGAGGCGATGATGGCAATCGCCGGATCACCCTGCGGAAAGAAGATCTGCGGAAAGATCAGCGCCGCAGCCGTGGCGTAGATGAAGAAATCGTAGTACTCCAGAGCCGAGCCTATCCAGCCGCTGGTTGCGGCCTTCCTGGGTTGGTGCTGCGTTGACTGCGTATGTACCGGTGTTGCGCTCATGTGTTGTCTCCTCCAGGCAAAAGATCCCCGCTGCGGCACGTGATGGATGCTTGCGGCCAGGCCAGCGGGATGTAAAAAATGTAGTTCCCGCCTATGAATCTGCCCAAGCCAATTTCCAGGGGCATGTGCGCTGATCGCACCGCGCTGTTCGATAATCGCACGCACCCAGGGTTAATACGGAAAAATCAAAACCGTCATGACAACACCTTCCACCCTCGCCCAGCGCGACTGGATTGCCGGACTGGAACGCGGCGTATCGATCATCGAAGCCTTTGACGACGCCCACCCGCGCATGACGGCCGCCGAGGCAGGCCAGCGCACGGGCATGACGCGCACCGCCGCACGGCGCTACCTGCTGACGCTGCAGCACATGGGCTACGTGGCGGGGGACGGCAAGCTGTTCTGGCTCACGCCGCGCGTGCTGCGGCTGGGGCAGTCGTACCTGGAGTCGGCGCGGCTGCCGCGCATCGTCCAGCCGTTTCTGCAGCGCGTGGCGGCCGGCACCCATGAAACCGCCTACCTGGCGGTGCTGGACGACGACGAGGTGGTATACATCGCGCGCAACGGACCCAACCGCAACATGAACACCGGCTACGTGCTGGGCGCGCGCGTGCCGGCCCAGGTGACGGCGGCCGGCATGCTGATGCTGTCCATGCGCAGCGACGCCGAGCTGGAGCACTGGCTGGACAACCGCGCGCTGACGGTCTTCACCTCGCACACCATCACCTGCCCCGCCGAAATGCGCCGCGAACTGGCCCTGATCCGCACCCAGGACTGGGCGCTGTGCGAGCAGCAGCTCAACCTGGACTCGCGCGGCATTGCCGTGCCGCTGCGCGACCGCCACGGCGCGCTGGCCGGCGCCCTCAACATCACCATGCCCATGGGCCGCGAAACCGGCAAGGACGCCGTGGCGCGCGTGCTGCCCATGCTGCGCGAGACGGCGCAGGCCATGCGGGATCTGATCTGATGGTGAACAACATGGCCATAGCGCAACTTCCTGACCTGGACACGCATGGCGGCGACGACCATCTGCTGCAGCATCTGCAGGCACTGGAAGTGCGGCTGCACGATCCGCAGGTGCGATCGGACGCAGGCCAGCTGCAGACGCTGCTGCATGAAGACTTTCTGGAATTCGGCCGCTCGGGCGGCGTGCACGACCGGGCCGCCACCGTGGACAGCCTGGCGGCCGCCTTGCCAGCAGGGGTCCCTGCCCGGCTGGTGTCAGGCGGCTTTGCGCTGGCGCGCCTGGGACCGGACAGCGCGCTGCTGACCTACCGCTCAGCCAGCGTGGCCGAGGATGGAACGGCCGGCCGGCATACGCTGCGCTCCTCGGTCTGGCTGCGCACGGCCCGGGGCTGGCAGATGCGCTTCCACCAGGGCACGCCCACGGCGCCATTCGACCTGGCCGCATCCATGCCATGAGCGGCCTGCGGCGTGTTCAGACGGTCTCGAACGCGTATTTTTCCGTGTCCACCTCGCGTTGCGAGGCCACGGCATAGCGGTCGCCCTGGATGCGCTCGGGCTTGAAGAGGTCGTCCAGTTCGGCCAGCAGGGCCGCATCCAGGCGCACGGCGCCGCCGCGCAGGTCTTCGTGCAGGTGGTCCACGCTGGTGGTGCCCGGCAGGGCAATCACATGCTCGCCCTGGTGCAGCACCCAGGCGATGGCCAGCTCGGCCAGCGTGCAGTCGGCGCGCTCGGCAATGGACTGCATGGGCGCGAGCAGCTGCAGGTTCTTCGCATAGGCCTCGGGCGCGAAGCGCGGCATGGCGGCGCGGATATCGCCCTTGACCAGGCCCTCGACCTCCTGGAGCTTGCCCGTGAGGAAGGCGCGGCCCAGCGGGCTGAAGGCCACGTAGGCAATGCCCAGTTCCTTGCAGGCCTGCAGCGTGCCCAGTTCGGCATTGCGCGACCACAGCGAATACTCGCTTTGCAGCGCGGCGATGGGGAAGGTGGCATGGGCGCGGCGCAGCGCGTCGGCGCCGATCTCGGACAGGCCCAGGGCGCGCACCTTGCCCTCTTCCACCAGGCGCGACATCTCTCCCACCGATTCCTCGATGGGCACGCGGCGGTCCCAGCGGTGCAGGTAGTAGAGATCGATGACATCGGTGCCCAGGCGCTGCAGGCTGTCTTCGCAATTGCGGCGCAGGGTCTTGGGATGGCCATCGATCACGCGGCGCACCACACCGTCGTCGCCGCGCACGCCGGCCATGCCGCATTTGCTGGCCAGGGTGATGTGGTTGCGGTGGGACTTGAGCACGGGCCCGACCAGGGATTCGTTGGCGCCGAAGCCATACAGCGCCGCCGTGTCGAACAGCGTGACACCGGCGTCCAGCGCCGCATGCAGCACGGCCTTGCCCTGCTCGGGCGACGGCGGATGGCCATAGGCGTGGCTGAGGTTCATGCAGCCCAGGCCGACGGCGCTGACGGAGAAGGGACCCAGGTGGCGTGTGGACAGGTTGGTCATGGTTTTCTCACAGGGAAAAGAAGCAAGGGAGCGGCCAGCGCTCCCTTGCAATGTCGAAGGCCCATTTTGCCGTCAAACCGACGAGCCCCTCACGCCCGTGCGCGCCCAGGCCGGCAGCGGCACGGGCCGGTGCAGCACGTCGTCGTTGAGCCACAGGGCGCTGCGGCGCGCGCGCTCGGCCACGGTGTCCAGCGGCAGCTGCTGGTAGTCGTCGTTGAAGACCTCGAAGCTGTAGTCGCCCCGGTAGCCCAGGCGGTCCAGGCGCAGCACCAGGTCGGCCAGGCGCTCGCTGTGCACGCCCTCGCCCGGGAACACGCGGAAGGTGCGCGCCGTGGCCATGCGCTCTTCGAAGGTGGGGGCGTCGTGCCACATGAAGTCGGACAGCTGCACCAGGAAGATCTTGTCGCGGTCGATCAGCTCCAGCGCGTCCAGCGGCGTCTTGGCGGCCAGGATGTGGAAGGAGTCCAGCCCGATGCCCAGGTTGGACGTGTCGGCACGGCAGACCACGTCCCAGCTGGTGGTGAACTCATTGACGGAGCGGCCCCAGGACAGGCCCTCGTAGGCGATCTTCACGCCCAGCGGGATGCCGAGCATGGCCAGCTTGCGCAGGTCGCGCGCAATCACGTCGAGATCGCCCGTGGCATGGCGCGAGGTGGACGAGCAGGCCAGCAGCACGGGGCTGCCGATCTCGGCGCACATCTCCAGCATGGACTTGGCGATGTCCACCTTGTAGTGGTGCAGGTGGTCGGACAGGCCCTCGAAGTCGCGCAGCACCTGAAAGCCCGTGGGCCGCAGGCCGCTGGCGCGCACGGCCGCCGCAGCCGCCTTGACGCCGCCCGGGTGGCCGGCCAGGTCGCGCGCACTGAGCATGACCTGGGTGAAGCCCGCGCGCCGGATGGCGTCGAGCTTGGCCTCCAGCGAGCCATTCAGAGTGATGGTGTCCATGCCATAGCTGTCCAGCAAGCCCATGTTGCCCTCCAGGATCGTTGTGTGTATCGGCGGTTGAATCGGACGGCGGCGCGCCAGGCTTTGCGCTAGGCGTCGCGGTGCACCAGCTCGAACACCACGGTGCCCATGGCGTTGCGCGTGAGCGCACCGCGGTCATCGGGGTGCAGGCGGCTCGATTCCACGAACTCCACGCCGCGCTGGCGCAGCGCCTGCACGGCGCCAGGCACGTCGGTGGTGCCCAGGCCGATGCGCTGCAGGCGCTCGGGCATGTCGTCCCACTCCAGGCCCGGATCGGGCTCGATGAGCTGCCACAGGAAGCGCTTGCAGGGGCTGCGCATGAGCTTGCCCTTGGGCAGGATGCCGAAGCGCTGCGCGTCGGGCAGCAGGTGGAAGTCGAACATGCGTTCGAAGTAGGTGATCCAGTCGGCGCTGCGGCCACGCCCTATGTACTGGACCACGCCGAAATAGCCCAGGCCGGCCAGCGCCGGTGGATGGGGATCGGCCCCGGCGATGGGCTTGAAATCGATGTCATAGATGGAGAACTCCTGCCATCGATCGACAAAGTAGAAGCGGCTGCCACCCGGGCCGTGGATGGCCGGGATGTGCAGCTCCATCGCCTGGGCCTGGCTGGGCGCCGCCCAGGCTCCCAGCTCGATGCAGCGCGTATGCGCCTGCAGGGCATCCTGCACGCGCAGCGCCACGGCCGAGATGACGGGCTGCCCATCCGAGGCGGCATTGGCCAGCGCATCGGCAGCGCCCGCATTGACCACCAGGTTCATGTCCCCTTGCCGGTACAGCGTCACCTCGCGCGAGCGGTGCCGCGCCACGGGGCGAAAACCCAGCCCCTCCAGCACCTGGCCCAGGGCCTGGGGCTGGCTGGTCGTGTACTCGATGAACTCTATGCCGTCGATCCCGAGGCGATTGGACGCCTCGGGCACGTCTTCCCGGCTGCTGGAGGAGGAATCGGTCATTGCGGTACTCCGGATGGAAACATGGTGCGCTGCGACGGCTCGCCGGGCGGGTCAGGCCTGCAGTTGCAGCTCTAGATCATGGAGGACCTGATAGCAGGGCAGGACCTGGGCCACGCTGGAATTGGGCTCGCGGCCTTCGCGGATGGCGGCGAAGAACTCGCGGTCCTGCAGCTCGATGCCGTTCATGGACACATCGACCTTGGAAACGTCGATCTTCTCTTCCTTGCCGTTGACCAGATCGTCATAGCGCGCGATGTAGGTGCCGGTGTCGCCGATGTAGCGGAAGAAGGTGCCCAGCGGGCCGTCGTTGTTGAACGACAGGCTCAGCGTGCAGATGGCGCCATTGGCGGCCTTGAGCTGGATGCTCATGTCCATGGCAATGCCCAGCTCCGGATGGATGGGGCCTTGCACGGCATTGGCCTTCACGATGGGGCTGCCGGCCTGGTAGGCGAACAGGTCCACGGTGTGGGCAGCGTGGTGCCACAGCAGGTGGTCGGTCCAGCTGCGGGCCTGGCCCAGCGCGTTCATGTTGGTGCGGCGGAAGAAATAGGTCTGCACATCCATCTGCTGGATGTTGAACTCGCCGGCCGCGATCTTCTTGTGCACCCACTGGTGGCTGGGGTTGAAGCGGCGCGTGTGGCCGCACATGGCCACCAGGCCGGTCTGCTTTTGCAGATCGGCCACGGCCTGCGCGTCCTTGAGGCTGTCGGCCAGCGGGATCTCCACCTGCACATGCTTGCCGGCCTTCAGGCATTCGATGGCCTGGGCGGCATGCATCTGCGTAGGCGTGCACAGGATGACGGCATCCACCTCGGGCAGGGCCAGGCTGTCAGCCAGCTCGGTGGTCACATGCTTGATGCCGTACTTGTCGGCCACTTCCTGGGTCTTGGCCAGCTCGCGGCCCACCAGGGAGACGACTTCAACGCCGTCGATGTTCTTGATGCCGTCCAGGTGCTTGATGCCGAAGGCACCGGCGCCCGCCAGGGCGACTTTGATGGTCTTGTTGCTCATATGAGTCTCCGTAGAGCCGCCTCAAGGAGGCGAAGGCCCCCTCGGGGGGCAGTGAATACACGCAGTGATGAACGTGGGGGCCTCAGCCGTTCTCCAGGATGAGGTGTCCCACGGCCGTATTGGACGCAGGCACATGGTAGAAGCGGTGGTTGACCTTGGGCAGCGGCGCGGGGCCATCCACATCGGCCATGGCACCGCGCGCGATCAGCCACATCACCAGCTCGATGCCTTCGGAGCCGGCTTCGCGCACGTAGTCGATATGCGGCATCTTCGCCAGGCCGGCCGGATTCTCGATCAGCAGGTCCAGGAAGCGGTTGTCCCACTCCTTGTTGATCAGGCCCGCACGCGCGCCCTGCAACTGGTGGCTCATGCCACCCGTGCCCCAGATCTGCACGTTCAGGTCTTCGTCGAAGCTTTCCACGGCGCGGCGGATGGCCCGGCCCAGGTTGAAGCAGCGCTGGCCCGACGGCACGGGGTACTGCACCACGTTGACGGCAAACGGAATCACCGGGCAGGGCCAGGCGCCCGTGCGCGCGTCCTGCTCGCCGCACATCAGCGACAGCGGCACGGTCAGGCCGTGGTCCACGTCCATCTTGTTGACGATGGTCAGGTCGAAGTCCTGCTGGATCACCGACTGCGCGATGTGGCTGGAAAGCTCCGGATGGCCGATGACCTTGGGCACGGGGCGCGGGCCCCAGCCTTCGTCGGCCGGCTGGTATTCAGCGGCCGTGCCGATGGCAAACGTCGGGATGAAGTCCAGACTGAACGCGGTCGCGTGGTCGTTGTAGACCAGGAAGATCACGTCGGGCTTGTTGTCCTTGAGCCATTGGCGCGAGTGCTCGAAGCCCTTGAACAAAGGCTGCCAATAGGGCTCGTCTGCCTTGCCCAGGTCCATGGCCGCGCCGATGGCGGGCACATGCGAGGTGTAGACGGATGCGGTGATGCGCGCCATGTCAGTTGCCTTCCTTGTTGTTCTTGTCCACGCTGCCGGCCTTGCCCTGCGGCTGGCGGTGGGCCTGGGCATCGCCCTCCTCGCCCACGCGGCGGTTGCCTTCGGCCGAACGGCCTCCGCCCACCATCATGTTGCGGTATTCCTCTTCGGACATGCCGGTCATGGAGCCTGCCATCTGCTGGAAGCTCTTGCCGTCCGTGGCGCCGATCTTGGCCAGGAAGTAGATGTTGCCGCCCGTGCGCATGCACCAGTTGAGGTCGCGGGCCAGCACGGCCTGCTTCTGTTCCTCGCTCATGGCCCATTCGTCCAGGTAGGCACGTTCGTCGGCCTTGAAGCGCTCGCGGTTCTCGGCCTTCATCAGCGACATGCAGAACTGGTTGAGCCAGTAGCCTTTGCGGGACTGCTCGGCATCAAAAATGATGGTGCCGGGCACGTCCAGATAGGGTTTGTCCAATGCCATGGATATCTCCTTGAATATGTCCGGCATCCAGGCCGGACATGGTCGCCGTCAGGCTTCTTCGGGCCAGTACAGACGCATGGGATTGTCGACCAGCAGCTTCTTCTGCAGTTCGGCCGTGGGGGCGATGTGCGGGATGAAGTCGACCAGCAGGCCGTCATCGGGCATGTGGTCCTTGAGGTTGGGGTGGGGCCAGTCGGTTCCCCACAGCACGCGGTCGGGGAACTCCTCGACCACGCGGCGGGCAAAGGGCACCACGTCACGGTAGGCATTTTGCTCGCCGTCCAGCGCCTTGGGGCCGGTGACGGACAGGCGCTCTGGGCAGCTGACCTTGCTCCAGACGTTCTGGTGCTCGCGCATGAACCTGAGGAACAGCTCGAACTCAGGGCCGTCCACGGGCTTGTTCACATCGGGGCGGCCCATGTGGTCCACGACCACGGTGGTGGGCAGGCTGGTGAAGAAGTCCCACAGCTCGGGCAGGTCCACGGCCTCGAAGTAGATGACCACGTGCCAGCCGAGCTTGGCGATGCGGCCCGCGATCTCCATCAGCTCGTCCTTGGGCGTGAAGTCCACCAGGCGCTTGACGAAGTTGAAGCGCACGCCGCGCACGCCGGCGGCGTGCAGCTCCTGCAGCTCCTCATCGGTCACGCTGCGGCGCACCGTGGCCACGCCGCGCGCCTTGCCGTTGGCGGCCTTGCAGGCATCGACCATGGCGCGGTTGTCGGCGCCATGGCAGGTGGCCTGCACGATGACGTTGCGCGCAAAGCCCAGGTGGTCGCGCAGCGCGAACAGCTGCTGCTTGCTGGCGTCGCAGGGCGTGTACTTGCGCTCGGGCGCAAACGGGAATTCATCGCCGGGGCCGAAGACGTGGCAGTGGGCATCGACAGCGCCTGCGGGCACCTGGAACTTGGGCTTGGAGGGGCCGGCGTACCAGTCCAGCCAGCCGGGGGTCTTCTCGAAATTGCTCATGCGCTTTTCCTCCTCAATCGATATAGCGCAAGCCGGCCTTTTCCAGGGGCTCGCGCATCTTGTACATGTCCAGGCCCAGCACGCCACTGGCCAGCTTGGCGCGCTTCTCGCCCTCGAAGCTTTCGCGCTTTTGCGCGGCTTGCAGCGTGGCGGCGGCCTTGGCGGCGGGCACGCAGACCACGCCGTCATCATCGGCCACGATCACGTCGCCGGGCGTGACCCACATGCCTGCGCAGACCACCGGGATGTTGACCGAGCCCAGCGTGGCCTTGATCGTGCCCTTGGAAGAGATGGCGCGGCTCCACACGGGGAAATTCATTTCCTGCAGCGTCTTCACGTCGCGCACGCCGGCATCGATGATCAGCGCCCGCGCGCCACGCGCCTGGAAGCTCGTGGCCAGCAGGTCGCCGAAGTAGCCGTCCGTGCATTCCGAGGTCACGGCCGCGACCACGATGTCGCCGGGCTGGATCTGCTCTGCGGCCACATGCATCATCCAGTTGTCGCCGGGCTGCAGCAGCACGGTGACGGCCGTTCCCGAGACCTGCTGGCCCGCATAGATGGGACGCATATAGGGCTTGAGCAGGCCCACGCGGCCCATGGCCTCGTGGACGGTGGCCGAGCCCAGGGCGGCCAGGCCATCGGCGGCCGCGCGGTCGGCGCGCTGGATGTTGCGGTAAACCACACCGAGTTCGTACATGGTGTTCTCCTTGGATCTGTGGTGGCGGCCTGCTTACAGGCCCTTTTGCTTGAGGGCGGCGTCCATGCGCGGGAACACGCGGCGCGCGTTGCCCTCGTAGACCTGGTAGCGCTCCTCTTCGGTGAGGTTGGCCGTGGCCTCGATGTAGCGCTTGGTGTCGTCGTAGTAGTGGCCCGTGGTCGGGTCGATGCCGCGCACGGCGCCGATCATCTCGCTGGCGAACAGGATGTTCTTGACCGGGATCACCTTGGTCAACAGATCGATGCCGGGCTGGTGGTAGACGCAGGTGTCGAAGAAGATGTTGTTGAGCAGGTGCTCGTCCAGCAGCGGCTTCTTGAGCTCCTGCGCCAGGCCGCGGAAACGGCCCCAGTGGTAGGGCACGGCGCCGCCGCCATGGGGGATCAGGAACTTGAGCGTGGGGAAGTCCTTGAACAGGTCGCTGGTCAGGCACTGCATGAAGGCCGTGGTGTCGGCATTCAGGTAGTGGGCGCCCGTGGTGTGGAAGCACGCGTTGCAACTGGTGGAGACGTGGACCATCGCGGGGATGTCGTACTCCACCATCTTTTCGTAGATGGGATACCAGGAGCGGTCCGACAGCGGGGGCGAGGTCCAGTGGCCGCCTGAAGGATCGGGGTTCAGGTTGATGCCCACGTTGCCGTACTGCTCCACGCACTTGACCAGTTCGGGAATGCAGATGGCGGGGTCCACGCCCGGCGACTGCGGCAGCATGGCGGCCGGGATGAAATGCTCGGGGAACAGTTCGCTGACGCGGAAGCACAGCTCGTTGCAGATGGCGGCCCAGGTGCTCGATGTCTGGAAGTCGCCGATGTGGTGGGCCATGAAGCTGGCGCGCGGGCTGAAGATGGTGAGATCGGAGCCGCGCTGCTTCATCAGCTTGAGCTGGTTGGTCTCGATGGTCTCGCGGATCTCGTCGTCGCTGATCTTCAGGTCGCTGGCCCTGGGGGCCTTGGACGGGTCCTTGAGGCCTGCGATCTGCAGGTCGCGCCAGGCGCCCAGGGCCGCGGGCGCGGTGGTGTAGTGGCCGTGTACGTCGATGATCATCGGATGGTCTCCTGCGTCTTTATGGGGTGGGAATGTGTCAGTGGAGGGGTCAGTGGAGGGGTGTGGCAGGCGCCGCGCCGCCCTGCGGCTCGGGACTGCTGTACTGCTTGATGATGAGGGCGGCCATGGCGATCACGCCCGGAATGGCCACCACGGCAAAGATCTCGCTGAAACCCAGCTGGCGCGCCGACAGCTCGGCCACCAGGAAGGAGCCCGCAATGCCGCCGAAGCGGCCAATGCCCAGCATCCAGGCCACGCCCGTGGCACGGCCCCGCGTGGGGTAGTAGGCGGCGGCCAGCGCCGGCATGGACGATTGCGCGGTGTTCATGATGGTGCCGGCCAGGAAGACGGCCACCACCAGCCAGCCCAGGTGGCCGGCCGTCTGGCCGATCCACCAGATGGAGGCCGCCGTCAGCGCATAGCCGATGGCGATGATGCGGTTGGCATTGAAGCGGTCCATGAGCCAGCCGAACAGCACGGCGCCCACGCCGCCCAGCGGAAACAGCGCGGCCACCAGGGTGCCGGTCTTGGGATCCAGGCCCGCTTCCTTGAACAGCACGGGCATCCAGTTCATCAGCGCGTAGAAGATGACCAGTCCCATGAAGTAGGCGATCCACAGCATGATCGAGCCCACCCGGTACTCGCGCGACAGCACCACGCCCATGCCGCTGCTGGCCTGGGATTCGGGCTGGGGCTTGGACTCGGTCATCACGAAGCGCTGCACGCCCTGCACGGCATCACCGGCAATGCGCGCCAGCACCTTGCGGATGCGTTCAGCCGGGTAGTTGTTGGCCACCATGTGGCGCACCGACTCGGGCAGCAGCACGACCAGGGCCACCAGCAGCAGCAGCGGCGCGGCACCGCCCAGGATGAGCACGCTGCGCCAGCCGAAATGCGGGATCATCCAGGCCGCCAGAAAGCCGCCGAAGGCCGCGCCCAGCGGAAAGCCGCAGAACATGGCGTTGGTCAGCGTGGCGCGACGCGAATCAGGGCAGTACTCGCTCATCAGCGTGACGGCATTGGGCATGGCGGCGCCCAGGCCCAGGCCGGTGACGAAGCGCAGCACGGCCAGCGTCCAGATGTCGGGTGAGAAGCCCGAAGCCAAGCAGGACACGGCAAACACCGCCACCGAACCCACCAGCACGGACTTGCGGCCCAGCCGGTCAGCCAGCGGACCAGAGAACAGGGCGCCTGCGGCCAGGCCGAACAGCGCCGCGCTGAGCACGGGCGCCAGCGCAGGCTTGCTCACGCCCCACTCGCCGATCAGCGAGGGCGCGATGTAGCCGATGGCCGCCGTGTCAAAGCCATCGAGCAGAACGATCAGGAAACACAGCGCAAAGATCACCCACTGGAATCCCGAGAACGGGTGCTCATTGAGCAGGGTCTGCACATTGACGCCGGTTGCTGCGGCGTCCTTCTGGACGGATGTCATGACTTGTCTCTTCCACTGTCTCTCAGCCTGGCGGATACCGCATCTGCGCGCGCGGCCCGGCCCTTGCACCGCAGGGGCCGGCAAGCCCCTGCGCTGTTTCTTCAGTCCTGCCTGCGGCCGTCCCAGACCGAGCGCGGCACCATCACTTCGCCGCGCATCAGCAGGCGCGCCGTGCGCAGCAAGGCGGCCTTGGTCACCACTTCGGGATGGGCCGGATCGCTGTCCAGCGTCACGCTGAATTCGCCCGTGGGATGCTCCACCGACACCGTGAGCGGGCCCGCGCCCTGCGTGAGCTGCGCCACGCCGTCGCACACGGTGCCCGGCATCTTCACGGCCGTGCCGACGGTGACGGCTGCCAGCACGCCGATGGCGTCATGGCAGACGTGGGGGATGAAGCTGCGCGTGGTCAGCGCGCCGCCATGCTGGGGCGGCGCGATCAGCGTCATCTTGGGGTAGTTCTTGGCCGAGACATCGCCCAGGCCCATGGTCCGGGAGATCTGCAGGCGCAGCGCCTCGATGCGGCGCTTGAGATCGGTGTCGGCGTTGAGCTCGGCCACGGTCTCCAGGCCGGTGGCGCCCACGTCGGCGGCCTTGAAGATCACCAGCGGCATGCCGTTGTCTATGCAGGTGACGTCAAGCGTGAAGTCTTCGAAACCCTCGCCCGTCACCGTGACCGTGTCCCGGGGCTTGCCCGTGGGCAGCAGGCCCGAGCAGACCGAGCCGGCCGTGTCCAGGAAACTGATTTCGATGGGTGCCGAGCTGCCGGGCGCGCCGTCGATGCGGGCCGAGCCTTCGTACTCCACCTGGCCGCCGGGCGTCTGCACGGTGATGTCGGCCGCCATGCCGGTGTTCAGCGTCAGCACGCGGAAGGTGCTGGTCTCGCCGCGCGAGGAGACCATGCCGGTCTCCAGCGCAAAGGGAACCACGCCGGCCAGCATGTTGCCGCAGTTGGGCGTGGTGTCCACCGTGTCCTTGTCGGGCTGCAGCTGGGCGAAGAGGAATTCGAGGTCGATGCCTTCCTTGTCGGAGAGGCTGACGATGCCGACCTTGCTGGTCAGCGGATGCGCGCCACCCACACCGTCGATCTGCCGCTTGTCGGGCGAGCCCATGGCCGCAAGCAGCACGCGGTCGCGCGTGGGCAGGTCGGAGGGAAGATCGGTGGCCCGGAAGAAGGGGCCCTTGGAAGTACCGCCCCGCATCAGCAGGCAGGGAATGGCCGTTTGCATGGCTGTCTCTATCAGTATGGGTATGACAGCTATTGTGAGCATGGCGCGGGCCAGGCACCACTGAGCAAGCCCGCTAGCAGCTATAGCAAACCGGCATAGCTCAGTGCCAGGCTTGCGCTGCGGGTTGCGGCGCCCGTGCGCCGCAACTGCTTGATACAACTTATTTTTGTGCGGTGCCGCTCAATCGCGGCCATGGCCCCGGCCGCGATCATGGCCATGCCCGGGGCCACGGTGGTCATCACCACGCCCGCCATGGCGATCGTGGCGGTCGTCACGGTCCCAGCGGCGGTCGTCGCGGCGGTGTTCCCATTCGCGGTGGCGGCGCTCCTCGCGCCAGCGCGGATCGGGACGCGGCGGCCCGGCATGCCAGTGCGGCGGCGGATTGCGCAGGAAGTACACCGGGCGGCCGCAGGCGCCGTAGCGGGCGCAATGCTTGCCCCAGTGCTTGGCGTGGCCCGGGGGCACCCACATGTAGACAGGCGGCGGAGCCATGGGGGCCGGCGCAATGATCACGGGGCGCTGGTACAGCAGCGCTGGCGGCGGCGCGTTGCCGATGTCCACGGTGCCGTAGACGCCCGGTGCCAGCTGGCCCGAGACCGAGCCGCTGATATAGGTCTGCGCCTGGGCCGCAAGGGCCGAGCAGGCCAGCGCAAAGGCGGCCGCGGCGCGCAAGGTGGTTCGCAAGGTGAGCAGGGCCATGTTCTTTTGAAGTGGGTGAAACAGGAAAGGCCCCGTTTCTACCAAGCGCGCGGGGCCGCGTGGGCCGCTGCGCCTGAAAAGGTGTAAGAACCCGTTCAAGCCAGCGCCCGTACCTGTTCAACGCGCCAGGGCTGCCTGCGGTGTACAGCAGACCGCAATGGTCCGCTTTCTGGCCTGCACGCGCTCAGTCCAGCTTGAGCCGGGAATCCTTCACCACCTTCTGCCACTTGGCGATCTCGGCGCGGCGGAAGGTCTCCAGTTCGGCCGGCGTGGAGCCTATGGGCTCGGCGCCTATGCCAGCGAGCCGCTCCACGATGGCGGGCTCGCGCAGCACTTTGGCCAGCACCGTGGACAGCCGGTTCACGATGGCGGGCGGCGTGCCGGCTGGCGCAAAGATGGCGTTCCATTCATAGGTCTCGTAGCCGGGCACGCCCGACTCGGCAATGGTCGGCAGCTCGGGCGCGGCCTTGGAGCGCTCCAGCCCGCCCACGGCCACCGCGCGCAGCTTGCCGGTCTTCACGTGCTGCCAGGCGGAGCCCATGCTGGCAAACATCAGCGGCACCTGGCCCGACATCACATCCATCATGGCCGGGCCGCCGCCCTTGTAGGCCACATGGTGCAGTTGCGTCCTGGCCAACAGGTTGAACAGCTCGCCCGCCAGGTGCTGGGCCGAGCCCGGACCTGCGGACGCAAAGTACAGATGCCCGCCCCCTTCGGAGCGGCCGGCCTGGATCAGGTCCTGCACGCTCTTGATGGGCGACGAAGGCGCAACCACCAGCACATTGGGCACGCGCAGCAGCAGCGAGACCGGCGCGAAGGCCTTGAGCGTGTCGAACTGCATGCGCGCGTGGATGGCGGGGTTCTGCGCGTGATTGGAGGCATCGAGCATCAGCGTGTAGCCGTCGGGCTGGGCCTTGGCCACCTGGGCACCGCCGATCATGCCGCCTGCCCCGCCCCGGTTCTCGATCACCACGGGCTGGCCCAGCTCGGCAGACAGCCTGGGGCCGATCAGGCGCGCCACCACATCGACGGTGCCGCCGGGCGGATAGGTCACGACCAGGGTGACGGGGCGCTCGGGGTAGTTGGCCACTGCAGCCGCCGCAGTCGCTGCAGCCGGCGCGGCCATGCCGGCAACGGCCGAAAGCAGGCCTGCGGCTGCCCACAGGCTGGCGGTGCGTCTGGACAGGGAATTCATGGTGTGTCTCCTTGGTTTGGCATGTCGTTTTGGAATCGGAACAGCTCGAAGGCGGTGCGGCCCAACACGGCCTGCAGGGGGCCGGCATCGTCCAGCCAGTCCTGCAGCCAGCGCACGGCCGCCGGATAGCTGGCCTGGCCGGCGTGCTGCGTGTGCGGCCAGTCGCTGCCCCAGAGCAACCGCCCCGCCGTGAAGGCCTGCAGCAATTGCGCGGTGGCCTGCCGGCCCGAGGCGGCGCAGTCGGCGGCCTGCCAGATGCGGTAGGGCGCGGACAGCTTGACCCACACACGGCCGCTGTCGGCCTGCTGCAGCAGATAGCCAAAGCCAGGGTCGCGCACGCCCAGGGCCGGGTCAGGACGCCCGAAGTGGTCAACCACCACGCGGCAGCCGGCCGCCAGCAAGGCGGGCAGCAGGTCCGGCAGGCGCTCGGCCTGCAGGTGCAGCTCCACATGCCAGCCCAGGGTGTTGGCCAGCTCCAGCACGCGGCGCCAGCCGGGCGCATTCAGATCGGGCAAAGGCAGGCCGATCAGGTTCAGGCGCATGCCCACCACGCCGGCATCGGCCAGGGCCTGCAGTTGTTCATCGCCCGTGCTCTCATCCACCACGGCCACGCCGCGCAGGCGCTGAGGCTGGGCGCGCAGCGCCTGGAGCAGGTAGCTGTTGTCCGTGCCCAGAAAGCTGGGCTGCACCAGCACGCCATGGGCCAGGCCGTGCGTGTCCAGGTGGTGCAGATAGGTGCCCAGGAGCGCGTCCTCGTCGGGCGCATAGCGGCGCGCATCCGGCATGGGCAGGCCACGCTCGAAGACATGGGCGTGGGTATCGACGCTGGACGCAATGGCGAACCGGGGCACGGCAGACACGGGAAGAACTCCTTGTGGGTTGCGCCACGCAAGGCGCGGCGCTGGGGGCATGGGGCCGGATTCTAGGAACGGGGGGTATATATTTCCATTCTTCAAAATGGATTTATTCATACCGGATCAATATGGAAACCCGGCATCTGCGCTACTTTCTCGCGGTGATGGACCAGGGCAGCGTCAGCCGCGCAGCCGACTGGCTGGGCATTGCACAGCCGGCCCTGAGCCAGACCCTGGCCCGCATGGAAAAAGACCTGGGAGTGCAGCTGTTCCAGCGCTCACGCCAGGGCGCCCTGCCCACCCCGGCCGCCCTGGCCATGCTGGACGACGTGCGCACCAGCGTGGCCCGCATAGATGCCGCCGCCAGCCGCGCGCGCGAGATCGCCAGGGGCAGTGCGGGTCAGTTGACCGTGGGCCTGGTGTCCTCGGCGCTTTTCGGCACCCTGCCCCGCGCCCTGCGCGCGTTGCGGCAGCAGGCGCCCGGCGTGCGCGTCATCCTGCGCGAGATGAGCAATGCCGAGCAGGCCGAGGCCCTGCAGACCGGCGCCATCGACATCGGCCTCATGCACACGCCCGTGGCCGTGGGCGGACGCATGCGCGAGCGCCAGCTGCTGCGCGAGCGCTTGGTGGCCGCCGTGCCCGATGAATTCCAGATCGGCGAGGACGGCCAGGTCAGCCTGGCCCAGATCGCCGAGGCCGGGCTGGTGATGTACCCGCAGGCGCAATTGCCCGCGCTGCATGCCGGCATCCTCGACGCGCTGCGCAAGGCCGGGCACGAGGCCCATGTGGCGCAGGAAGCCAACCGCACCCTCACCGTGCTGGCCTGCGTGGCCGGCGGCTGCGGCGTGGCCCTGCTGCCCAGCTGGATACGCTCCATGGACTTTCGCGGCGTGCGCTTTTGCGAGGTGCGTGACGGCCATGCCCTGCCCAGCCTGGACCTCAGCGCCATCTGGCCCGCACGCTCCACGCCCACGCTGGCCGACCTGTTCGCGCACCTGGAGCTGGGCGAAGACTGAGCTCTCCCTAGCCCGCTGCGACCATGTGCAGCGCGGCACGGCCCGGCACCACCGAGCGCAGCCCGGCGCCAGTGCAAGAAGCGGGATGCGCGCCCGCCTGCGCCGCACTACAAACCGCTTTCCCTTATTCACGGAAAGAAAAGGTGCGAGATGCAGCCATCGCCACAGCAACTCCACGGAAAAGTCGCCCTCATCACGGGCGCCAGCTCAGGCATAGGCCGCGAAGCCGCCAGGCTGTTTGCCCGCCACGGCGCCAGGCTGGTCCTCACGGCCCGCCGCCAGGCGCAACTGCAGACGCTGGTGGCGGAGATCGAGCACAACGGCGGCCAGGCCATCGCGCTGGCCGGCGACGTGCGGGACGAGCCGCTGGCACAGGCGCTGGTCGAGACCGCCACGGCGCGCTTTGGTGGCCTGGACATCGCCTTCAACAATGCCGGCATGACCGGCGATCCCTGCGCCCTCCCCGATCTCTCGCTGCAGGCCTGGCAGGACGCCATCGCCACCAACCTCACCAGTGCCTTTCTGGGCGCCAAGCACCAGATACCGGCCCTGCTGGCACGCGGCGGCGGCTCGCTGATCTTCACCTCCACCTTCGTGGGCCATACGGCGGGCCTGCCCGGCATGGGCGCCTATGCCGCCAGCAAGGCCGGCCTCGTCGGCCTCACCCAGGTCATTGCCGCCGAATACGGCCCCCGCGGCCTGCGCGCCAACGCCCTGCTGCCCGGGGGCACCGACACTCCCATGGGCCGCGCCAGCACCCCACGCCCGAGGCGCGCGCCTTCGTCGAAAACCTGCACGCGCTCAAGCGCCTCGCCACGCCCGCAGAAATCGCGGCGGCGGCGCTGTTTCTGGCGTCAGACGCATCCAGCTTCATCACGGGGACGGCCATGGTGGTCGATGGTGGCGTGTCCATCAACCGGACTTGAACGAGATCCCTGGCCGGCATGCCCCGGGCCAGGGGCCGCAGCGCCTGGACCGCATCTGTCCCATGCGGCTTACCGGTATGTCCTGGCCATGCCTGCCCGTGCAACTTCAGGGCCGTCGCTGCAATGGCGGCCCGGTTTGATTTCCTGCTCCAGCTGCCGGGCGTGGATGTTTTGCGGATCGCCTGCGCCGGCCTTTTCAGGAGGATACAAAGGAATGGATTCATCCCCGGGCAATGCGCCGTGCGAGGCATGCTCGAAGAAGAAGTAGATGCCTTCGTGCTGCATACATCGCGGGACAAGGTCGCAATCGCTTTCGTTGAATTGAGCGCAGCAGTACCCGCTGCGATTGCCGCGCGTGAGTTTCTTTCGCAGCGGATGGCCATAGACGCCCAATACCTGCTCGATGATGACGGGCACGGTCTGGTTCTGGAGGATGCGAAAGTCGCTCCTGCGCTTGGCCAGCCACAGCCAGGGGCTCAGGCGGGCCTTGCAGGCGTGGCCGCGGTGGACCTGGCCCTGCATGCCCAGGCGGGCGACGATTCCGTCGATGTAGCGCATTGCGCCGCCCTGGATTTGTATTTCCATGGTGGTGCTTTACCCAATAGGGACTTGGCGAAGATGCTTTCGCTGAGCACTTCCCAATCGAGGCTGAAAGGCCGTCTGATCTTTTTCCGAGCGCGCAATTCGCGAAAATGCACTTCATCGCCCAATGGCCTGTGGATCGCGACTCGGCATGTCATTGCGTAAACCATCCTGGGTGGCAGTTCCGGGGCGGCGTCCTTTCCCCTTCCAAGGGAACGGATCATGGACAAACGAAGCGCATTGAGGCAATCTACCCATATTGGCAATACACTGTCCATGTAAGTAATTGCATCTCACCTTGGGCCAGCACCGCCTCCCGCAGCCCGACGGTAAGCACCACACACACTCTCATTTCAAGCACTCTTCAATCAATAGATCAATTACATCCCATTACAGCATTGTTGACGACTATGGCATTTAACCAGCGCATAAGGTCCATCGAATGCTCACCACATATACTCGCGAAAACTGGCAGGAATGGAGCATCTGGTGTCTGTCAAATGGAATTTCTTCTCCTTGGGGCAGAGATCCATTGCACACACTGCATCTCCATGCTTGTCGGACCCGCAGGTAAACACAGTGTAAATTTCAGCTGTGAGCGCTCGTGAGCACTGATTAATCGCGTCGAGATTGTTATAGTAAATAACGGAACCACCATGACTAGACACACTCAGCCCATCGTGGAGCGCTTGTTCAGGCCTATGGAACGCTCGACCCGTCAACGCAGCTCGATACGCACGGTCATGGAAGAGGCTGGACGCCCCTTGCTTCCGGCCGAGATCCTCGGCGCAGCGCAGCGCGAGGTGCCAGCCATCGGGCTGGCCACGGTGTACCGCAACATCAAGCAGCTGATGGAAGCGGGCGAAGTGCAGGCCGTGGACCTGCCCGGCGAGGCCACGCGCTACGAACTCAGCGGCCGCGCCCACCACCACCATTTCCGCTGCATGAGCTGCAACCGCGTGTTCAACGTGCCCGGCTGTCCGGGCGACATGCAGCGCATCGCCCCCGAAGGCTTTGTGGTGGAGCGCCATGAGATGACGCTGTACGGCGTCTGCAGCGACTGCCACCAGAACGTGCAATAACAGGGAGCCGCCCGCCTCAGGCTCAGCCTCGGGCCCACGGATCCAAGAAGATGACAGCCATGGTGCAGGCCCTGCCTGAACCATGGCTGTTCCTTTTTCACCCGCCCTTGGCCTCAGCGCCTGCCCGGCCGCACGCGGCCTGCGGCAACACCGCCGGCCAGCAAGGCCAGCGCAGCCACCACCCACAGCATTGCCGTCTGCCCCCAGGCCTGCCGCGCAGGCCGTGGGCTGGCCGTGAAGACGGGCTGGGCTGCAAAATCCTGCGCACCGAATGTGCGGTCCTCAAACAGGTAGGGATAGAGGAAGGCGCGCAGGCGTGCGTGAAAGGCGGCGATGTCGTCCTGATAGGCCAGTTGCGCCAGCAGGTCGGTGCCAGCCTGGCGGTGCAGCGCAGCCTGCACGCCCACGCCGGGCAGCAGCCAGCCCAGGCGCCCGGTCCAGGCCTGGCGTGCCTGCAGGCCGGCGCGGTAGGCGGCGAACTGGGGCGCGACACTTTCGTCGCCGAGCTGCTGGAAGGCGTAGTACCACTTCCAGTGAAAGCCTGCAGGCAGCGGCGCGGTGTCGCGCCATTCGGGGTGGTTGCGGAAAAAGCGCTCCATGGTCTGCTCGCGCGGCAGGTCCCAGGCGCCATGCACGGTCTGGCGCTGGGCCAGCATCAGCTCCACGCCCTGGCTCACGGGGATGGCGCGCGAGAGTGCGGCATTGGCCAGCGTGGGCAGCACCAGGGTCAGCACGGCCCAGCAGCCCATGAGGGCCATGGCATTGGCGACCGAGCTGCCGCCCAGCGCGGCAACCACCAGGCACAGGCCGCTCCAGAAAACCACATAGGCCGTGGCGGACAGCAGCACCGTGGCAAGGGCGCCCGCCGTTGCCCCGCCGGCCAGTGCACCTGCCAGGGCAGGCAGCGCCACGCTGGCCAGTACCAGCACGGAACGCAGTCCCGCGCGGCGCAGCCACAGCCGCCGCCCGGTGCCAGGCATGGCCTGCAGCATGCCCAGGCGGCCCGATTCGCGCTCGCCCGAGACCAGGTCGTAGAGCAGCGCGATCAAGAACAGCGGCACCAGGTAGACCAGCACAAAGGCGAAGTCGAAGCGGCCCGCCAGCGCCAGTTCCGGGTTGAAGCTTTCGCCTTCATGCAGCTGTGCCTGCAGCGCCAGGGCGCGCACGCGCAGCACATAGGGCGCGGCATCGCGCAGGCCCAGGGCCAGAAAGGCCGTGGACGATGGCGCATCCCAGGTGGCGTGAAAGCCGTAGTAGGCCACCGAGCCTGCGTCGCCGGACTGGGCATGCCGGCTTGCCTGGGCCGCCATGTCCTGCTGCTGCAGTTGCGCAAGGCGGTCCAGGGTCAGGCGTTGCGAAGCGATCTCGCGCAGGCCAGACAGCACGGCCAGCGTGGACAGCAGCAACAGCAAGGCCAGGGCGCACAGCGCCAGGCGCGAGCGCGTCAGAAGACGCCATTCATGCAGGAGCCAGCTCATCGCGCCACCCTCCCCAGCCGTTGCGTGGCCAGCAGCAAGGCCACCGTCAATACAGCCAGCCATGCCAGCAGCACATAGGCGGCAGGCGCCGCGCGACGCAGGGCCGCCAGCGGTGGATCGGGCTCGTGGTGGAAATCGGAGACGCCGCGCCAGTGCTCGTGGCCGATGCGGTTGTCGCGGCTCGATCGGTCGCCCGCATAGCTGAGCTTGTCCACCTGCAGGCGGTTGAGGGCCTGCACCATGCGGTAGCGATGCTGCTCGGCCTGCTCCAGAAAGCGCCGGTAGCCTTGCAGGTCGGTCCCGGCCACGGCCATGGACAGGCGGCGCAGCGCGATCACGGGGCTGATCAGGGCAAATGCGTCAGCCCGGCGCAACTGCTCGGCCTGCAGATCGAAGCTGGCCTCGGCATGGCGCCTGAAGAGTTCGCTCGTCAGCCGCTCGCCTTCCATGCCGACCAGGCCCTTGTAGTTGACGGGCAGATCCTCGACGCGCGAGACACCGTACTGCGCCAGCACCCTGGCGCGGAAAGCGGCGAAATAGGGATCGTCGGGATTGTGGCTGTCGCCCAGCGCCGCCAGCTCGCGCGCGGTGGCGATGTCGGTCTCGAAGCGCGTGGGCAGCGCCAGGGCAGATCCCACCAGCTCCGGCACCAGACGGGGCAGCAGCACCACGGCGACTGCCCAGGCCGCCAGCAGGGCCAGCAAGGCATCGCGCCCGCGCCGCATGAAGGCCGAGACAGCGACGATGCCCACCGCCCAGAGCATCAGCCACAGCACATGGCCTGCCGCCAGCGTGGCCACCAGGCTGATGGGCACCGGCGTGGCCACGGCCATCCAGGCCAGGGCCAGCAGGGCCGGCAGCAGCACCAGGGCCGCCACGCCCGCCAGCGCCAGCAGCTTGCCGGCCACGAACTGCCGCGTGCCCACGCCCTGGGCCAGCAGCACGCGCAGGGTGCCGGCCTCGCGCTCGCGTGCAATGCAGGCATGGCCCATGAAGATCAGCAGCAGCGGCGCCAGCACCTGCAGCACAAAGGCCGGCGTGAGCTGGCCGAACCGCAGCAGCAGCGAGGACTGGCGCACATCGCCGAAGTTGGCGCTGTTCTGGCGGTGGCCCTCCAGAAACAGCGTGTGGCCGGTGTAGGCGTCGATGCCCGCATCAAAGGCCGCCAGCGGATTGAGCGGGCGGAACACGAAGTGGCCGTAATGCACCATGCGGTGCGGATGGCGGTCGGGCTGGGCTTCGAACTCGCTGTCCACCTGGGACTGGTGGCGCTCGCGCTGGGCCTGGGCCGCGCTGCGCTGGTCCCAGGCGGTGAAGGCGGCAGCGGCGCTGAGCAGCAGCCACAGCGCCATCCCCAGCACGGCCACGCGGTCGCGCAGCAGCAGGCGCCATTCCTCGCGCGCAATGGTCCAGGCCGCGCTCATGCCGCTGCTCCCTGCGTGTCGGCTTCAATGTGCGTGTCCGTGCCCGTGCCCGTGCCCGTGTGCGCGTCCGTGCCCACCCCTGCATAGTGGCGGTGCAGTGCGCGCACATCGAAGCGCTCCTCTCCGCTGGCCGCCACTTCCTCGACCAGGCGCCCGCCTGCGATGAAGCCCATGCGGTCGGCCACATCGGCGGCCCCCAGCAGGTCGTGCGTGACCATGAGAATGGCCACGCCCTGCCCGCGCAACTGCATGAGCAGTCGGCTGAACTCGGCCGTGGCCTGCGGGTCCAGGCCCGAGGTGGGTTCGTCCAGCAGCAGTGCCGGCACCCTGCGCGCCAGCGCCAGCGCAATCGCCACTTTCTGGCGCATGCCCTTGGAAAAGCCGGAGACGCGCCGGTCGTGCGCGGCAGCGTCCAGCCCCGCGGCAGACAGCGCCTGGCCGATGGCGCCGGCCGTGGCCGGCTGGCCCGCCAGCTCCAGCAGGTAGGCCACGTTCTCGCGCGCACTCAGGTGCTCGTACAGCGCCACGTTCTCGGGGATATAGGCGATCAGGGCACGCGCCTGCGCAGGCGCCGTCACCGGGTCCACGCCCTGCACGCGCACCTGTCCGCTGCGCGGCCGCACAAAGCCCAGCAGCAGGCTCAGCGTGGTGGTCTTGCCCGCGCCGTTGGCGCCCAGCAGCGCATAGATCTCGCCCGCGTGCACGGCCAGGTCCAGGCCCTGGAGGATGGTGCGCTCGCCGTAGTCCACCACGGCGCCCAGCGCTTGGAGCACGGGCGTAGGGGCAGAAGTGGGGTTGGAAGAAACAGGAAGGGATGGATGCATGGCGGGGCTCAGAACTTTGCTTGAAGGCCTACGGTGACGGTGCGGGCCGTGCCCGGCGTCACCCACAGCCGGCTGTACGAGCTGGTGTAGTAGGTCTTGTCAAAGAGGTTGTCCACGTCCAGCGTCAGGCGCAGCGTGGGGCTGATGCGCCAGTAGGCAACCAGCTTGGCCGTGGTGTAGCTGGGCAGCTCGAAGGCGGCCTTGCCGGCATCGGCCTCGGCCTGCGTGCGGGCCTGGCCCAGGCGCTTGCCCATGTGGGTGATGCCGCCGCCGATGCCGTAGCGCTGGCCGTTGGAGAAGGCGTTCTCGTAGACGGCCAGCACGCTGCCGTTGACCTTGGGCACGTTGAGCAGGCGCCCGCCCACCTCCAGCGTGTTGTCGCGGGAGATCTCCACATCGTTGAGAACCAGACTGGCGTTCAGGCGCCAGCGCTGCGTGACCTGGCCGGCGAAGTCGAACTCCAGGCCCCGGCTGCGGATCTCGCCGGCCGAGACTGAGTAGCCGGCGTTGCCCGGGTCGGCCGTCAGCACATTGCGCTTGCGGATGTCGAACAGCGCAGCCGTGGCACCCATGCGCTGGTCGGCGCTTTCCCACTTGGCGCCCAACTCCATGGAACGGCCGGATTCAGGGCTGAAGCCCGCACCGGCCACATCGATGCCCACGTTGGGCCGGAACGAGCGGCCCGCGTTGGCATAGAAGGTCCATTGCGGCAGCGGCAGCCAGCTCAGGCCCAGGCGCGGCGAGGTCGAGGCCGGGTCCTGCTGGGTGGTCGCGCCCGTGCGGCGGTTGTGCAGCGACTGGTCGTAGCGGTCCATGCGCAGGCCGGCCACCACGCGCCATTGGGGCGAGAGCTTGATGGCGTCCTGCAGGTAGAACGCCGTGTTGCGCTGCCGCTCGAAGGTGTCGGTATTGGCCGTGGGCACGGGGCGCGCACCGCCGTAGATGGGGTTGTAGATGTTGATGGCGTAGGGATTGGCCGCCGTCGGGTTGGCGCGCAGCATCAGCGTGTCCATCTCGAAGCGAAAGCTCTCCAGGCCCAGCAGCAGCTCGTGTTCGACGGCGCCCGTTTTCACCGTGCCCTGCAGCTCGGCCTGCACGGCGATATCGTCGGACTGGTAGTCGCGGAAACGCCGCTGGCGCGTGAGGTCGCCATTGGCCAGCAGCGCGTGGGGTTCGGTGGAAAAGCCGTTGATCGAGGTTTCGCGATAGGACAGGCCCAGGCGGCTGCGCCACTGCGCGCTCCACTCGTGCGAGAGGATGAACTGGTGCGTGCGGTTTTCCACCGTCACATCGCCGTCGCCCGGCTCGCCCAGGAAGCGGCTGCGCGAGATGGCGCCCAGCCGGTCGCCCACGGCCACCACGCCGCGGTCCAGCGGCGTCTTGTGGCGCAGCAGCTCGCCCGAGTACTCCAGCACCGTATCGCGCCCCAGCTTCCAGGTGAAGGCCGGTGCGATCACCTGGCGGCTGGCGCCCACGAAATCGCGGAAGCTGTCGCGGTCCTCCACGGCGATGTTGAGCCGGTAGGCAAAGTTCTCGCCCACCGGTCCCGTGGTGTCCAGCGCACCGCGCCGCAGGCCGTAGCTGCCCGCATACGCTTCCACGGAATGCGAAGGCGTCCACAGCGGGCGCTTGGAGACCACGTTCAGCGTGCCGCCCGGCTCGCTGCTGCCGTAGAGCGCAGCGGCCGTGCCCTTGAGGAACTCGATGCGCTCCACGCCGGCCAGGTCACGCGGCGCGTTGAAGCCGCGCCCCGAGGAAAAACCGTTGAACAGGGTGGCCATGCCCACGTTCTGGTCGCCGGGCAGGCCGCGGATGACGATGTTGTCCCACAGCCCGCCAAAGTTGTTCTGGCGCGAGACGCCGCCCACGTAGTCCAGCACGTCGTCGAGCTTGGTGGCGCCCAGGTCGTCCATGGCCTGGCGCGTGATCACGCGCACCGACTGCGGCAGCTCGCGCAGCGGCAGGTCGGTCTTGGCGCCGGCCGCCTCGTCGGTGTGATAGGCGCCCGAGGCCGTTCGGCCCACGACTTCCACGGCGGGCAGCAGGGTCTGCCCCTGCGCGGAAGCGGAATCGGAATCGGAAGCGGCGGCGAGGCCGGGACCGGAGGACGGATCCTGGCCTTGGGCCAGCGCAGGCATGAACAGGAAGGCGGCAGCGCTCAGGGCAAGCGGCAGCGGGCGAAGGCGGGGAAGCGGCTTCGCGGGGAAGAAGAAGGCAGTCATGGTGAAAACGGGCACAGGCGCATGCCGCCGGCATCCACAGCCGGCGCGCGCAAACACGGACATGCCGCCAGCACCAATGGGCGCTGGCGGCAGAGAAGGAGAAAAGTGCTTGCGGGTTCAGCGCGGCGGGTCGCGCGATGCAAAGGCCCAGCGGTTCTGCGAGGGGATGGCGCCGCCCACGGTGCGCGGCGGCACCCTCTCGGGCGGCGCGGCCACGGCCAGCGGCAGGCCGAAGTGCGGCAGCCAGGCCGCCGCATGCGGTGCATGGCCCATGCACCATGCGCAAACGGCTTCGGCGGCTTCGACGACTTCAGCCTTTTCGCCAGCCTGGCCGCGTTGGCCGGCCTGGCCGGCCAGCGCATCATCTTCGCAGCCGTTGAGGCCTACAAAAGCCTGTGCAGGCCCGGCCACCGCCTGCCGGATATGCGTTGCGCCGTGCAGGGGCATGCCAATGGCCGTGTTGAAGAACACGGCCAGCAATAGCAGGCGCAAAACAAGCAGACGCATAAGACGGCGATCTTACTATTGACAGTTAAATATCATTAACAACCCGCCGCCATTTTCTGCACAGGGCCGGGACAGCAGCGCGGGAATATGCCACCGGCATGTGACAGGCCGATTGGCGATTTTCAGCCTTGCGCCTATTTATCTGCCGGTCCCACGCCCCGGAAGAACATGTCGCAGATCTGGTCCGCCACCTTCTCCAGCGAGCCCTTGCGGGGGTTGAACCAGGACTGTATGGAGTTGATGCTGCCCAGGATCATGATGCGCGCCAGGTGGATGTCGGCGTCGGCCCGCAGGCGGCCTTCGGCACGCAGGTCTTCCAGCAGGCCGCTCCAGAATTTCTGGTGGCGCTCGCGGCGCTTGATCTGGCGCTCGCGCACCTTGTCGGGCAACTGGCCCAGCAGCCGGCCGTGGGCCAGGGCGAAGTCGCCATGCTTTACCAGCCCCGCCATCTGGCCCAGCACGGCTGCGCGAAAGCGCTGCTCGGCCGTGGCGTCGGCGCCCAGCGCGGCAAGGCGCTCCTGCTGCTGGCTGATGATGCGATTGCCGCCCTGCTCCATGACCTCGTCCACCAGTTCCTCCTTGGAGGCGAAGTGGTAGTAGATGCTGGCGGCCTCGATCCCGGACTGCTCGGCAATGTTGCGCATGGTGGTGGCAGAGTAGCCCTGCTCACCGAAGGTACGGGCGGCCAGCTTGAGAAGGGTCTCGCGGGTCTCGTTGCCGTCGTGGGCGCTGGTCTGCCTTCTTGCCATGTCTGCCAGGTGGTGGATCGTTGTAGTGCGGCGATCCTAACAGGCTGTTGGTAGCGCGCCAATCAAGCGTTCGGTGCCTGCCGCCCGCCGACTGCCGCATGGCCGGGCCGCGAAATCCGATTCAGGAATCACCCTTGAAACAACTGCAGGCTGCAATGGCTCCGGCAATCGGGAAGCCGATGCGCTTGTCCTGTATAGACAGAAGGTGCCGCCATTCACCATTCGAACAAGCGGTCTTTAACAATAAAAAAAACCTATCCTGCAAATCGATTATTCAAATGAAACCACAGGTATCAATCAATGCATTGAATAACTCGATCAAATCACATGTAATATATTTTATAAATCGCTTTTATGACTTGATTGATAAAATGCAAATGTTGATTGTTTTCCATAACCAAGGCGGAACTTTCGCGGCCAACGTTGCGCACTCCCCTGAAAAAGCCATGACAGCACGTCGTCTCCAGAGGAGGAAGCGCCAACCACAGTGCTCTGCAAATGTAACAACGGCACAACAGCTTTTGTAAAGTGCCGGTTATCCAGATTGCCCTGGATATAATGCGGATCGCCTTGGAATATGCCCAGGCATGAGAAGAAGCGCCCTACCCTCCATAGAGCGCCAACATCATCAGTATTTGTACTTACGGTGAGTTCTTCATCCCCACTGCACATGCACCAGAATTGACCATTCTGCAAAGAGTCCTGGGTCCAGGCTCTTGCTGCGCAGTTTTCACACAAATAGCCGCACTTAGAAATTCTTCCATCAAGATGACTACATACCAAGAGCTGATTGCCCAGAAAAAATTGCTCGACCAGCAAATCGACGACGCCCGCAAGCTGGAGTCCAAAGCGGCCCTGGCATCGGTGCAGGAGCTGGTCCGTGAGTTCGGCTTCACGGCACAACAGGTCTTCCCCTGGAAGCCCGATGGCAAAAAGAGCGCTCCCGCCAAATACCAGGACCCCGAGTCCGGCAAGACCTGGACCGGCCGCGGCAAGCCGCCGAACTGGATCCTGGGCAAGGACCGCACCCTGTTCGAAATCAAGTGAGTCCCTGCCGCGCATGTGCCCGCCCGCTCGGCGGCTCACATGCGCGGGCATTGCCCGGTTGGCGCGCAAATGGCGCGCGGATGGACATCAGGCAGGCACCACCGCCGTGACCTCGATCTCCACCTTGGCCCGGTCTTCCACCAGATCCGCCACCTCCACGGCCGTCATGGCCGGGAAATGCCGCCCGATCAGTTCGCGGTAGTGCTTTCCAATGGCGGGATAGGCAGCCACGTATTCCTGCTTGTCGGTCACATACCAGGTCATGCGCACGATGTGCTCGGGCCTGGCGCCGCCTTCGGCGAGGATGGCGACGATATTGGCCAGCGCCTGCCGCACCTGTTCCGCAAAGTCGTCCGACTCGAATTGCTGCTGGCCGTTCCAGCCAATCTGGCCGCCGACGAACACCAGCCGGGAGCCGACCGTCATCTCGGTCAGGATGCCATTGGCATAGCCTCGGGGCGCCAGCCAGTCCGGGGGTTGCAGAGTCTTCATTGCTTCATCCTGTTCTCGTTGAATCCATAAAACCGTCCTGCGGCACCAGATAGGCCTCCAGGCGCTCGCGCAGATCGGCCGGCAGTGGCGTGGCCTTCATGCTGCGCAAATCCATGGTGACGATGGTCATGCGCGCAGACAGCCGGCGTTGGCCATCTGGCCCCTCGAAACGCACATCGAACTGGAACGATGCCCCGCCGATGCGGCGCACCTCCAATACCTGGCGCAGCGTGTCGTGCCAGCGGCTGGGCGCCGTGAAATCGCATTGCACCGACACCGTGGGCGTGCCCACCTGGCGCTGTAAATGCAGGGTGTGGAATGGCAGGCCCATTCCCCTGTCGAACCATTCCTCCACCAGGTCGTTGACCATTTCGAAATAGCGCGGGTAAAAGACGATGCCGGCCGGATCGCAATGGCGAAACAGCACCTGCACCTGGCTGACGAAGGCGGAGGCCATGGCGCGCGCTCACGGCATCTTGCGCAGCACGAAGCGCTGCAGCTTGCCGGTCTCGGTGCGCGGCAGGGCCGGCACGAAGACAATGGCGCGCGGGTACTTGTAGGGCGCAATGCTGGCCTTGACGAAGGCCTGCAGCGTGGCCGCCATGTCGTCGCCGGCCGCAAAGCCGGGCTTGAGCACCACAAAGGCCTTGACCACCTGGCCGCGCTCGTCGTCTGCCGCGCCGATCACACCGCATTCGGCCACGGCCTCGTGGCGCAGCAGTGCGTCCTCCACCTCGGGGCCGGCGATGTTGTAGCCGGCCGAGATGATCATGTCGTCATTGCGCGCCTGGTAGAACAGATAGCCGTCGGCGTCGCGCACAAAGGTGTCGCCGGGCAGGTTCCAGCCGTTTTGCACAAAGCGCTTCTGGCGCTCGTCGGCAAGATACCGGCAGCCGGTCGGCCCCTTGATGGCCAGGCGGCCGGGCGTGCCGTCGGGCACGGGCTGCATGTCGTCATCCACCACCTGGGCCACATAGCCGGGCACGACCTTGCCGATGGCGCCCGCGCGCACCTCCTCGGGCGGGCTGGACACGAAGACGTGGATGAGCTCGGTGCCGCCGATGCCGTCGATCATCTCGATGCCCGTGGCCTGCTTCCACAGCTGGCGCGTGGCGTCGGGCAGGGCCTCGCCCGCCGACACGCTTTTCCTGAGCGACGACAGATCAAAGCGCGCTGCCTGCGCCGCCATCTGCCGGTAGAAGGTGGGTGCGGTGAAGACGATGGTGGCGCGGAAATCCTGCACCAGCTGCAGCAGGCCCTCGGGCGTGAGCTTCTCGGCCAGCACGGTGCTGGCGCCTACGCGCAGCGGAAAGCACAGCAGCCCGCCCAGGCCAAAGGTGAAGGCCAGCGGCGGCGTGCCGCAGAAGATGTCGTCCGGGCCCGGCCGGATCACATGGCGCGGGAACAGGTCGCACATGGCCAGCACGTCGCGGTGGAAATGCATGCAGCCCTTGGGCGCGCCCGTGGTCCCGCTGGTGAAGGCGATCAGGCAGACATCGTCTGCCGCCGTATCGCAGCAGGCGAAGGTGTCGGGCTTGGCTGCGGCTAGGGCGTCCAGCGCATCGGCTGCGCCGTCGTTGAAATACAGCACGCGCGAGAGGCCCGGGCAATGGTGTTCATGGCCGGGCTGCAGGCACAGCTGCACTTCCTCCTTGAGGCGCACATCGCACAGCACGGCCTGCACCTGGGCCTTGGCGATGATCTGCTGCAGCTCCTTGGCGCGCAGCAGCGGCATGGTGGGCACCGTCACCAGCCCGGCCTTGATGGCGGCCAGCCAGGACGCGGCCATCATGGCGTTGTTGGGGCCGCGCAGCAGCAGCCGGTTGCCGGGCACCAGTTGCAGGTCGTCCACCAGCACATGGGCAATGCGGTTGGTCAGCGCCTGCAGTTCGGCATAGGTCATGGCGGCCTGGTCGGCGCCCTGCCTCCAGCGCAGGGCCACGCGGTCGCCATGGCCGCGCGCCACCATGGCATCGACCAGTTCGGCCGCGCAGTTCAGGCGTTCGGGATAGGCCACGTCCGGGCCGTCGAGCAGGAACTCGGGCCATTGGTCGGGCGGCGGCAGGTTGTCCCGGGCGAAAGTATCGATGTGGGCGGAGGCTTGCATGCGATGTTCCCTGGCTTTGCGTTGAATGGGCAGCCTGCCGCTCAGGCCTTGAGCAGCTCGCGCGCGATGATGAGTTTTTGCACCTCGGTCGCGCCCTCGTAGATGCGCAGCGCGCGGATCTCGCGGTACAGCGTCTCCACCGGCATGCCCGAGACCACGCCCGCACCGCCGAACATCTGCAGCGCGCGGTCGATCACGGCCTGGGCCGATTCGGTGGCCGTCATCTTGGCCATGGCCGCCTCGCGCGTGGTGCGCGTCTTCTTCACATCGCGCATCCAGGCGGCGCGGTAGGTCAGCAGGGCCGATGCGTCGATGGCCGTGTCCATGTCGCCCAGCGCAGCCTGGGTCAGCTGCAGGTCGCCCAGGGTCTGGCCGAACATGCGGCGTGACTTGGCGCGTGCCAGGCCTTCATCCAGCGCGCGGCGCGCAAAGCCCAGTGCGGCGGCGGCCACCGAGGCGCGGAAGATGTCCAGCGTCATCATGGCCAGCTTGAAGCCCTGCCCCGGCTCGCCCAGGCGCTGCGACACGGGTATGCGACAGTTGTCGAAGCGGATGGTGGCCAGCGGGTGCGGCGCGATCAGCTCGATGCGCTCGCCGATCGAAAAGCCCGGCGTGTCCGCATCGACCACGAAGGCGCTGATGCCGCGCGCCCCGGGTGCCTCGCCCGTGCGGGCGAACACGCAGTAGAAGTCGGCAATGCCGCCGTTGGAGATCCAGGTCTTGGCGCCGTTGAGCACATAGTGGTCGCCTTCGAGCCGCGCCTCGCAGGCCATGGCGGCCACGTCGGAGCCGGCATCGGGCTCGGACAGCGCAAAGGCCGCAATGGCCTCGCCGCGCGCCACGCGCGGCAGGTAGCGCTGGCGCAGCGCATCCGACCCCATGAGCGATATCGCACCGCTGCCCAGGCCCTGCATGGCAAAGGCGAAGTCGGCCAGGCCTTCATGGCGGGCCAGGGTCTCGCGCAGGATGCAGACCGCGCGCGAGTCCACCTCGGGCAAGGCCCCGCCCCAGGCGCCGCCGGGGCCTGACGGCACGGCATAGCGCAGCCAGCCGGCCTGGCCCAGGGCCTTCACCAGTTGGCGGCAGGCCGCATCGGCATCGTGGTGGTCCACGTCGCCCAGGGATTGGGCGCACCAGGCATCGGCCTCATGCGCCAGCGTGCGGTGGGCGTCGTCGAAGAAGGGCCAGTCCAGCCAGGAGGAATCACGCATTTTCAGTTTCCTTCAAAGACAGGCTTTTGCTTGGCCACGAAGGCCTCGTAGGCGCGGTGGAAGTCGCGCGTCTGCATGCAGATGGCCTGGGCCTCGGCTTCGGCCTCGATGGCCTCGTCCACGCCCATGTTCCATTCCTGGTGCAGCAGCTTCTTGGTCACGCCATGGGCAAAGGTGGGGCCGGCGGCCAGCTGGGCGGCCAGCGCATGGGCGGCTTCGCCGATCTGTTCGGCGCCATGCAGGGCATTGAAGAAGCCCCAGGCAGCGCCCTCCTCGGCCGTCATGGCGCGGCCCGTGTACAGCAGCTCGGAGGCGCGGCCCTGGCCGATCATGCGTGGAAGCAGCGTGCAGGCGCCCATGTCGGCACCGGCCAGGCCCACGCGGGTGAAGAGAAACGCCGTGCGCGCCGCGGGCGTGCCCAGGCGCATGTCGGCGGCCAGTGCCACCATGGCGCCCGCGCCCGCGCAGATGCCGTCCACCGCCGCCACGATGGGCTGCGGGCAGGCGCGCATGGCCTTGATCAGGTCGCCCGTCATGCGCGTGAAGTCCAGCAGCTCGGGCATGCTCATCTTGGTGAGCGGGCCGATGATCTCGTGCACATCGCCGCCCGAGCAGAAATTGCCCCCCGCGCCCGTGACCACCACGGCCTTGATGTCGGTGGCATAGACCAGGGCGCGGAACAGGTCGCGCAGCTCGGCATAGGAGCCGAAGGTCAGCGGGTTCTTGCGCTCGGGCCGGTTCAGGGTGATGGTGCCGATCTTGCCGTCGGCCGATACCTGCCACACAAAGGTCCTGGCCTCGTAGCCGGCCAGGGGGCGCTTGTGGTGCTTCATGCTGTGTTCTTCGGGCTGGGTGCTCATGGTGTCTCCATCAAGAATTCAGAAAACGGGGGGGGAGTGGACCGGGTTCAGCCGGTCATCACCTCGCCGCCATCGACAGCAATGGACTGGCCGTTGACCGAGGCGGACGCCGGCAGGGCCAGCCAGGCCACGGTCTCGGCCACTTCCTCGGGCTGGACCAGGCGGCCCTGCGGGTTGCGTTCGGCCAGCCTGGCGCGGGCCTCATCCGCCGTCATGCCGGTCTTGTCCACGATGTTGGCCACGGCGCCGCGCACGATGTCGGTCTCGGTGTAGCCGGGGCAGACGGCATTCACCGTCACGCCCTTGCCCGCCGTCTCCAGCGCCAGCGAGCGCGTGAGGCCGATCACGCCATGCTTGGCCGCGCAATAGGCGCTGACATAGGCATAGCCGATCAGCCCTGCCGTGCTGGCCACATTGATGATGCGGCCCCAGCGCGCAGCCAGCATGCCCGGCAGCGCGGCCTGCATGCAGTGAAAGGTGCCCGTGAGATTGACGGCCAGCATCGCCTGCCACAGTGCGGCATCGGTGCGCTCGAACTTCTGGCTGCTGGCCTGGCCTGCGTTGTTGACCAGCACCTGCACGGGGCCGAAGGCCGCCTCGGCCTGCGCGAAGGCCTGGCGCACCGAGGCCTCGTCGGCAATATCCGCCTGCACGGACTGCACCATCTGTGCTGCCGGTGCCGTGCCGCCCAGCTCGCGCACGGCAGCCTCCAGCGCCGCACCATCGCGCCCCAGCAGCGTGACCCGCGCGCCGCGCGCCAGCAGCGCCCGCGCACAGGCCAGGCCTATGCCGCGCGCCCCGCCCGTCACCAGGGCATGGCGCCCTTCCAGGGGTTGTGAAGTCATGGTCATTTGGATTCCGTTTGCGCCATGGCGGCGGCGCGTTCGAAGTTGGTTTCCAACTGGCGCTTGCCGGGCTGGTACTGCGGCGGCCAGGCCACATCGTGGGCGCCCAGTCGGGCGGCCTCGCGCAGCGTCCAGGCCGCATCGGCCAGGTGAGGACGCGCCAGCGCACACAGGTCGGCCCGGCCCGAGGCGATGATGGCGTTGGCATGGTCGGCCTCGAAGATGGCGCCCACGGCAATGGTCGGTATGCCGGCCTCGTTGCGCACGCGGTCGGCAAACGGCGTCTGGTACATGCGGCCGTACACCGGCTTCTGGTCGGGGCTGACCTGGCCCGAGGAGCAGTCGATCATGTCGGCGCCCGCCGCCTTGAAGCGGCGCGCGATCTCCACCGCATCGTCGGGCGTGATGCCGCCCTCCACCCAGTCATGGGCCGAGATGCGCACCGACATGGGCCGGTCCTGCGGCCAGGCTGCACGCACCGCCTCGAACACCTCCAGCGGAAAGCGCAGGCGGTTGTCCAGGCTGCCGCCATATTCGTCATCGCGCCGGTTGGTCAGCGGCGAGATGAAGCTGGACAGCAGATAGCCGTGGGCGCAGTGCAGCTCCAGCCAGTCAAAGCCCGCTGCCGCAGCGCGCCGCGTGGCGGCCACGAAGTCCTCGCGCACGCGATCCATGTCGGCGCGGGTCATGGCGGCGGGCACTTGCGAGAGTCCCTCGATATAGGGCAGGGCCGATGCCGACAGCAGCGGCCAGTTGCCCTGCTCCAGCGGATGGTCGATCTTTTGCCAGCCCAGCTGGGTCGATCCCTTGCGCCCCGCATGCCCCAGCTGCACGCCAATGTGCGCCCCGCCCTGCGCGTGCACGAAATCGACAATGCGCGCAAAGGCCTGCGCCTGCTCGTCGTTCCACAGCCCGGGGCAGCCGGGCGTGATGCGCGCGTCGGGCGAGGTGCAGGTCATCTCCACCATCACCAGGCCCGCGCCGCCCATGGCACGCGCGCCCAGGTGCACCAGGTGGAAGTCGCCAGGCACGCCGTCGGTGCAGGAATACATGGCCATGGGCGAGACCACGATGCGGTTCTTCAGCCGCAGGCCGCGCGCCTGGTAGGGCGTGAGCATGGGCATGGGCGGGCGGCGGCCTTCGGGCACGGTCTCGCCCGCATGCTCGGCAATCCAGCGCTCGAAGCCCTGCAGCCAGGCGGCATCGCGCAGGCGCAGGTTCTCGTGCGAGATGCGCTGCGAGCGCGTCAGCAGCGAATAGGCGAACTGCTCCGGCTCCAGGCCCGCATAGCGCTCCACGTTCTCGAACCATTCCGTGGAATTGCGCGCCGCGTTCTGGATCTTGAGCACCTCCACGCTGCGCACCTCCTCGTAGTGGCGCAGGCCGGCCTCGATGCCCCCCGCAGACCGCAGGCTGCGCGCCAGCTCGATCGCATCCTCCAGCGCCAGCTTGGTGCCCGAGCCAATCGAGAAATGTGCCGTGTGCGCCGCATCGCCCATCAGCACCACGGGCACGCTGCGCGGGCCGCGCGGCGTGTCCAGCGCATTCCAGTGCACCCAGGTGTTGCAGATCACGCGCGGAAAGCGGATCCAGATGGCCGAGCCGCGCAGGTGCGTGGCATTGCTGACCAGGGCATGGCCGTCCAGCCAGGGGGCGAACAGCTTCTCGCAATAGGCAATGCCCTCTTCCTGGCTCATCTGCTCGATGCCGGCGGCCTGCCAGGTCTCCTCGGGCGTCTCCACGATGAAGGTGGACATGCCGTCTTCGTAGCGGTAGGCATGGGCCTGGAACCAGCCATGCTCGGTCTGCACGAAGGCGAAGGTGAAGGCATCGAACACCTTGGTCGTGCCCAGCCACACGAAGCGGCAGCGGCGCTGGTCGATATCGGGCCGAAAGGTATCGGCATAGCGCGTGCGCACCTGGCTGTTGATGCCGTCCGAGGCGATGACCAGGTCGGCGTCGTACTCGCGCGCCATCGCCTGGTCGTCCTGCACGAAGTTCTCGAACACCAGCTTCACGCCCACGTCCTCGCAGCGCGCCTGCAGGATGTTGAGCAGCTTCTTGCGGCCTATGCCGATGAAGCCATGGCCGCTGCTGCGCAGGCTGCGGCCCTTGAAGTGGATGTCGATATCGTCCCAGTGGTTGAAGGCGTCACCAATCGTGCGGGCCGACACGGGATCGGCCTCGCGCAGGTTGTCCATGGTGGCGTCCGAGAACACCACGCCCCAGCCAAAGGTGTCGTAGGGCCGGTTGCGCTCCACCACCGTGACCTCGTTGGCGGGGTCCTGCAGCTTCATCAGCAGGCCGAAGTACAGGCCGGCGGGACCACCGCCGATGCAAACGATCTTCATACCGCAAACCCTTTTCTCGCAGGGCGACGGCACAGGACGCCCCAGGTTCAGAATCCAGGCCCAAGAACTTTAAGCCTGAATAGTTTAGGTTTGAAATATATAGACGAAACGCCGGCACGAACCTAGGGAGAACACGCATGAGCCCCTCGACAGCCGCTACGATGCCGGATCGCCAGGAGGATCTCCCTTGGAAAAATACCGGTTCAATGTCTTCGGCCGCATCATCGCCATCGAACGCGCGCAGGCCCAGTGGCGCTGCTTCAACGTCGGTGCCGACGGCAAGCGCGCCCCCGCCCTGCTGGCCATTCCCTGCGATGTCACCCATGCCGAACTGGCACAGTACCTCTACGACATCTACCACGAGAGCGCGGCCGCATCGGACCAGGACATCTTCGAGATCACCCCCGGCACCACCATCCCCTCACCCAGGAGTCCCTCTTGACCCAGCAAACCGAAGTCCGCGAACTGAAGCCGGGCCTCACCCCCTTTCCCGCCGCCGCCGACATCTTTGTGGCCGACCAGCCCTGGCTGGCAGAGCACCTGCTGCCGCTGATCTCCATCGACCTGGGCCTGGTGCGGCCCGAACTGGCCGGCACCGTGGTCCACATGCTGTGCCCCGTCGAGCCCTTCGAGGGCTGCATCGGCGATGAGACCGAAGCCCACCACAACGCCTTCACCGCCCCCAACTGGTTTGCGCTGGAGCTGACGCCCGACAACCGCTACCGCTTCCTGGGCAACGAAGGCTTCTTCCAGCGCGCGCCGCAGCATGGCGACCAGTTCACCAAGGACGCCTTCGCCTGCGAGCACACCGACGAAATGCTGGCCAGCCACGCCAAGGCCAGTGCCTACTACGCCGAGCACGGCCGCCTGGCCAGCTACTCGCGCTACGGCACGGGCGAGCCCATGGAGCACGACTACCTGGACAGCCTGGGCGGCGGCATCTGGTACGGCAACTGGACCAGCCACCCGCCCATTCCCCCGGCCTTCCAGCTGGACGAAGCGGAAAACGCCGGCATGGGCGATGAACTGGAAGACGACGGCATCCGCATCACCCGCGACGGCAAGCCCTTCTTCCACGTGGCCAACGTGGCCGGCTACAACTGGTGCGCCACGGGCGCGGACAGCATCCTGCTGTTCTACGAACCGGAAAGCCGCACGGTGCTGTTCACGTTCGACTGGACCTGAGCCGGCCGAGCAGCGCCGCTCAGACGCGGCCCTGCTCGGGCGTGACGATCAGATGCGCCAGCAGCGGCCGAATGCGATCGTCCTGGTAGTAGCCGCCGTATTCCGTGTAGCGCAGAAAGGCGGCGTTGCAATGGTGGCAGCGCCAGAGCGTGCAGCGGTTGTACGGGTGCCAGCCCAAGGCGATGGGAGCATCCGGCGACCACTGGTTCGTGCCCTGTGGGTGATATTCATCGAGCAATTCCCGTGTCTCCGGCGTGCCCAGCGCACCAACCTGCTGCAGATGCGAAGTCTTGTCCGCCCCCGACAAGGACTCCCAGCCCGGCCTCCACAGCACAGCGCAGTCCGTGCATCGCTGCTGCTCGGCCGCCGCCGTAGCGAAGGCTCTCAATTCGGGTTCGGGAAGGGGGGTTGAAGTTGTCATGGAACGGTGCCTCGGTTTCCATGGATTGTCCGGCAGGTTTGGGGGCGGGCTACCAGTGGAAAACATCTTGTTGTTCAACGAACCTGGCAACGCTACGGTACTCTTCACCACCGACTGGACATCACGATCAGCCATGGCCTTGCCCCGGCTAGTCGGCTGGCAGGCATGCCCGTGTCAATCCAGCGGCTCGGGGCAGCCAGCGGCGTGGCGCCCCTCCAGACAATCGAACGCCCTTTCGGCACAGGCCACCACTCTCGTCCATTCGGCAACTTGCATGTAGAAGCTGTCCGGCATGTCCGTGCCGTACGCCTCAAAGACGGCATTGATGGCATCCACCAACTGCCTCATCAGTGCTGCCTCCTGCTCATCGAGAAGAATTTCACCGATCGCCATACGAGCATCACTGCCCAGATCCGTATCGTCAAAAATGAAATGTATGGCCAAATCAAGATGGTCGTATTGAACGTCTGCCGGAAAATCCTGATTCACCCAGGCTTTCATTTGATACTTCAAATCCTTGAGTTTCCTCAAATATCCGAGCAATTCCATTCTCATTTCAGGATATTTCAAGCGAGGCATTTCAATATCTTCCTATCCTGTTACCCGCCGATTGTGAGTAGCCCTGGAGCGTGTTATGCACTTTATAAAATCAATAAGATTTTATCTCCTTTATTAACTAGATTAATAATTAAATTAATGACAGCATTAAGATGAAAGGCACTCATAATACCCCGTTGGCAGCACTTTCACGATCTCTCCTGTAGATTCCAAATAAATCAAGGCAGATTTAATCGCATCGTCTGCATCTTGGTTTTTGAAATTAAATTTAATCGATTCGAAATAGAAAAATAATCTATTTGCGCTAAAAAAATCTCCATTCGACAGGAAATAATCATTTATATCAATAACCGTACCTTCATGAGAGAATTCATAACCACATCCATGCTTTTTAAATTCCCATTTATTCATTTCTTCATCAAAAACAAATCCGCTGCGAGGAAGAAATTCTATATTTGATAGCTTCACAAGATCACTATGGGCTCTGATGAAAGAAAGATGTAGAATCTCCTGTTTTTCTACATATTTTTTTATGCCAAAAGCAATATTTTTAATAAGGGAATAATCTACCATAATCAATACCTTTTTCTATTTGAACGAGCAGCGGCGGCGTCTTGAGCCTGCCCCGGCAGCCGCATCGCCTGGTGGATGCCTTGCGGGTTGTATTACTGCAGCGCATTGCCCCAGGGGTCCAGCTTTGCGGCCCAGATCAATAACTCCCGCTGGTCCGTCAGGGCCATGGGCGTGCTCAGATGGTCGCAGTTTTAATGATGGCTACGGAGCCCTGTTGCGCTCGCTCCTGCTTTTGCAGTTACTTGCGTATCTCCTGCAGCATTTTTATGGTGTGTTCGTCGTGGGTACCCAACATGACCAAGCGATCTGCGCGCGTTTTTGCCCCATCTTGTTATAATCCATGGGGCTGAACAATCTACGCATATCGAGACTCACTGCGACTGGTGATCTTTATTTTCAACAATCTCTTTATTTATTAGAAAATCACCGTATGGCCATACGGTTATGGTGGTCGTTCTAATAAAATTGTTATTTCCGTCAGATCTTGAGTGTTTTGATAACTTGAAATAATGAGTTTCTTCTCCCAATGTATTTGAAATACTTATTGATGCAGGGAAAGCAGTTGGTTTAATGTTCGATTCTTTTATCCTAAGTTCGACATTTTGACGAATTAGATAACGATGGCTTTGCCATCCCAGTATATCTTTGACACTCAAATCATAGTCTGGATTTCCCAGTTTATTAAAAATATAAGATAAATTAAATCCCTCTATATCCGATAAATCAATTTTCATTGGTGCCATCAAGAAAGTTAGCAACAATATTATTTGAAAACCAAGCGTTGCGGCTATTATGTAAATTACTGTCTTCATCATCTTTTTCAATCTTTGCATCTTCTATATATTGGATTGCCTTTAGGCGATGCCCCATTCCATGGCCAACCTGTTGAATGTGATCCGTCTTCTGAGTCTGCGCCAATGGTTGTACTACTCCCTGTCACGACTGCCACATGCCCAGCAGCGTCCCCATATGGATATGCTACCGCAACAATATCACCAGGCTTTGGAGACGTAACAATTTCGAATCCGGGAATCGCTTTTTGTGGATTTTCCCAATCTCCAGCAGTTGCTGGTTCTCTTGGGATAACCAAATCTGTAGCGCCAGGGAGATTCGACATCTGCATTTTCTAGCACTTCATGAACAAAGAGATTACATTTATTTCTCTTTGTCCCAAAGCCATAATTCGAGGCGTATGAATATCTTTCTTGATTGTTTAATTTCTCCGCTGCTTTCAAAATTCTCTCTGCACACGTTTTTACGGGGGCCAAGCCCAAAGGATCCATGGAAATCATGGGATTTATCGCATATATACTTTTGTTAACCCCTCCGGCCAACCCAATCGGATCCTGATTGATATACCCCCCCACCACCGGATCGTAATACCGATGCCGGTTGTAATACAGCCCCGTCTCCCTGTCATGGTGCTGCCCCGGCAGCCGGATCGCCTGGTGGATGCCCTGCGGGTTGTATTCCTGCAGCATATTGCCCCAGGGGTGCAGCTTTGCGGACCAGGCCACCTGGCCGGTCTGGTCCGTCAGGGCCATTGGCGTGCCCAGTGGGTCACAGTAGCAGTGGGATGGCGATGCGCTGTTGCCGCTCCTGTTCCTGCAGTTTTGCCTGCATGCCGCTCAGTAGGCATGTGGCCCCCTCGGCCTGTTCGCCTAGGATCGCCTGGGCGCTGGGCTGCAGGCTGTGCGCATGGCGCTGAGCATAAAATCGCCCCATCTGGCACATTCAAATTGGTTTATTTTTTATTTCAAATATGACAAAAATCATAGACGAAATGATGCCAGCAAAAAAACCAAATATCAGATAATAAAAATCGAGAAGATCAATTGCCAGGGATAAATTGAAAAATAATTTCTTAATTGTGATGACTGCAAGTGCCCCAATAGTTGCAGAGATACAGGAATAGAAAAATATGCCGTATTTGTTTTTTAAATGCACAAGAAATAATTGAAACAAAAAATTAAGAGGCAGCGAAATTAGAAAAACGAATAAGAAAAAATAAACATAAAGCGATTTATAATCTTTATCCGTCATTAATACCGTAAAGAGAAATCCAATAATTACAGATGAAACGATGCTTGGTTGTATTAAATTAATCATTTGCAGCTTTACGCATATTCGAAGACATTTTTATCAACTTGGCCCCAAAGTGTGTCTGCAAGTGCACTGTTTATTCCACCCATAGGACCAACACCTTCCCCGAACGTATGCACTGTCACCTCAGTTGCGCTTTCTGAGACCCAACGGCGTACTATTCCTGGGTAGAGTAGGTGCGAATTTTCCGTAACGTTAACGACCATTGTACGATCTGAATTAACTACATGGCTCACGGGGCCCACAGGAATTGCGAAACCGCGCTGGCCGTTTTGTATAGGCTCCCCTTTTGCACCTGGAGCTGGATAACGCATTAGTCCTTCGGATACGTTTTTAAGAGTGCAGCCACTTGTACTCTTCTTGCAAGAATTCCTCGTGTTGTAACTGTGAAAGTCGTTGTTGCCTTCATCAAAATGCATTACTCCGTTACTGTCTTCGCCTAGCAATCCGGGGTAGCTCTTTCTATTGTTGCTTAAATAGCCCCGTTGCGCCATTGTTCCTGGCTCAAGACCAAGCGGGTCGGCCAAATTAACAGGCGAATTTCTAACATATCCGTAGGGGTTAGTCCCACCCATCAAACCAATCGGATCCTGATTGATATAAGTCCCCACCACCGAATCGTAATACCAATGCCGGTTGTAATACAGCCCCGTTTCCCTGTCATGGTGCTGCCCAGGCAGCCGGATCGCCTGATGGATGCCCCGCGGGTTGTACTCCTGCAGCACATTGCCCCAGGGATCCAGCTTGGCAGCCCAGGCCACCTGGCCTGTCTGGGATCGGTCAGGGCGATTGGTGCGCCCAGATGGTCGCAGTGGTAGTGGTGATGGCGATGCGGGCGCGCTGTTCTTTTCCTGTTTCTGCAGTTTTGTGGTCTTGCTGCAGATAATTAATCGCATGAGCGAGGGTGAGCTTAATAGAATAAGTAAGTGCAAAAATTTGAAAAATTCCTTAAACTTGCGCTTGAACTATGAGTATTTAATACAAAGCCACCATCCCATGTTTCCATGTAAGTTGCTGTATTAAAAAGAAGTAATTATTTATATTGCTATTATTGATGGAAATATAATTTATTATAAATAACTTACATCATTTACTTTTCTATTGCTTCAACAATATAATTTGGAGTTTATTTTTCCCAAAAATATAATCTCATTTTTCAATATTCAACCTTTGCCAATCGACCCGAAGAGAAGATAAATCTAACATCACCATACCATATCAGATCATTTTCTATTTTTATTTGAGGGTTAACTGCTTTTTTATTGATGGATGAGTTCTTTAACTTATATGCAATCTGCTCCATATCCATTCCTCTCCATTCGCGCTCGATGAGTGAAATAACATTATCAATATCTGCGCGCGATGATTCACATCCTTGATTTGAGTAAGATAATGTTATTGATTTATCGACAACCGAGTATACCAAATAAATAATCACCAAAATTAGCGTAATTATCAAGATAAATGATTTGTTTATTTTCATAAAATTATTGACCTGCTTTGGCGGCATCTCTTGCAAAAGTGCGGCAGTGATTGGAATTGAATGGATTCCAATTATATTTTTCTCTATCTTTATTTTCTGAAATTTCTTTTGCGTAGTCAGCAACTTTTTTAGGGTCGGCAGAACTACAGGTTAACTTTGCCGGTGTCCCTTTGCCTGATCTCTTTAAAAGCTGCTCCTCCAGATTTCTCATGGAATCATCTGTTGGAACACCATCTTTACCTATTTTTAGATTAGGCATTGGAGTTTGCCGAACGTTTCCGTCGTCTTGGGGTAGTTTAGAGCCCATAATTCCTTTTGCATTTGGGTTATATCTACCGTATTCGAAGTATTGTGTTTTCCCTGAAGTATCATATGTCAACACACCACTATGCCCACCAAGCCATGTGCTTGTTTTACCTTCGGCGTACTCAACCGGATAATCTGGAAAATTAACAACGCAGGCTTGCTGTAAGCCTAACGAATCTATCCACCCCGTGGGATTTACAGGGTAGATATAGTGATTATTGCCTCCCATCAACCCAATCGGATCCTGATTGATATAACTCCCCACCACCGGATCGTAATACCGATGCCGGTTGTAATAAAGCCCCGTCTCCCTGTCATGGTGCTGCCCCGGCAGCCGGATCGCCTGGTGGATGCCCTGCGGGTTGTACTCCTGCAGCACATTGCCCCAGGGGTCCAGCTTGGCGGCCCAGGCCACCTGGCCGATCTGGTCCGTCAGCGCCATGGGCGTGCCCAGGTGGTCGCAGTGGTAGTGGTGGATGGCGATGCGGGCGTGCTGTTCTTTTTCCTGTTCCTGCAACTTGGCCTGCATGCCGCTGAGTAGGCGTGTAGTGCCGTCTGCCTGTTCGCCCAGCATGGCCTGGGCACTGGGCGGCAGGCCGTGCTCCAGTGTGTGGCGCAGGTGGCGGGCGGCGTCTTGCTGCATGTCGCGCGGCATGGCGCTGAGCATGCTTCGCATGAGGGCCAGTCCCTCGGTGTGGCTGGGGTCGTATGGTCGGGCAGGCCTGCGGCGATGGCCTGCACCACTGGTGGGGCTCGCTTTGCGGGTCGCCGCTGGCAGGCGCACCAGGGTTGTGAAGCTGCTCGGCTCGTAGATGGTGTGTTCTATGTGGCGCGTGTCGCTCCCGTGCTGCAGGCTTTCGGTGTGGATGAGGCGGTCGCCGTCCCAGCCGCAATAGTGGCGACGTGCCGGTGCAACAGGGGATCGAGGTGGTAACGGCTGTGCAGTGGGTCCTGACTGCGCTGTTATCAGTGTTACTAGTCTCTCAGCCAAGTCCAAACCACAGTTGCCTCATCAAACGGGGCAAGACCCAAGATACCCATTTCATCACCAGCACGTTTAAATATGAACCTGTGCGGTGCTTCTGCCAGCATTTGAGCCTGGGGATGGCCAGCCGGTAGCCGCCCTTCCCAGATACCTGATTCGGGTGTTCTTGCTCCAGAGCGGCAAGTCAATGATCTGCGTGTAGGCGTTTCAACAGGCACTGCACTGGCTTGCTCAGGTTGCGGAATAGGCGCCGCCTCCCGCCAGTCTCCAGAATGCACCAGGCTGAAAGTACTCAGCCTGTTTTGTTGATCGAAGGTGGCCACTACACCCCATGTCTGCCCTCCCTTTCCTTCGATGGGGAAGCACAGCATGGGGTGCATATGCATCACTTCGTCGGGAGAAGGACTCAACAACTGCATCAAGCTCTCTGGTTCAATGTCTCTAGGCTTGGTGTTTTGAAACCAAGGGCCCTGCCAGGAATATGCATCCAAAGTAAAACTCTGCAGCCCCCATTTCAAACTCTCTTCAGTAGCCGTTGGATTCAGACATTGCACGGCAAGTGTCAATCCATTTTCTGCAGAACTGAAATGATAAATACTTTCGCTCAGGTGTTGAAAAATAACATCTGAAGGAACATTTTCCAAATCAGGCAGGAGGAGCAGCCATTCCAGGCGACTCTTGGTACCAAGCTGCTCGGTGAGAGCTTTTGGTAAGTCAGAGATTCTTCCATTCATAAGATTGCCGTTTTCATTGGATTATGAACTAGAGAAGATAGAAAGCAATAATATTTATCAAATACTATTTAACCAACAACCAAAAACCTAGTCAATGATAATTGGATTTTTAATCGGAATAAACATATTCACCTTAATGGCTATTTTCAGAAAATTAAACCTCAATTATTCTAGACACAAATAAATCCCATCCATTAGCCAATATTTCTTCATAGCTAGGATCTTCTGAATTCCCATCTAGATCAATAAACATGCGATTTTTTTCAGCAACTTCTTCAATTGAATTCCACGCAGCAAAGCATTCACTACAATACAAATAAAGTTTTCCCGTATCTGTATTTTTCGAGATAATTAATTTATCTTGCCTGCAATTTGGACATTCAATGGTTTCGAATATTTTCATAATTCACTCCGGATATGCCGTTATTAATTCATTTGTTCCTGGTCGAACCGATATTCTAATACTGTTTAACGGCGCCCCTGTTCCTAAGGAACCACCTTCGTGACCAACAACTCTTCCCATTGGAACGGACAATTGCCCATTTGCATCAGGCTTTAGCCCAGACTTATCAGCCAACTGCCATGCTTCGTCTGCCAATTTAACACCATCCTCATTAAATACGCCATGCTTTTCTTTTGTTAAATCATTTTTGTTGTGACGTCGAACATGGTCCTCTCTTTTCTCCCCTTTGTATTTTCCCTTTTTTGGAACTACCGCATTCCAATCTAATTGTGTTGCTTGTTTTTTTATAACAACGCCAAATTCATAGCGCGGGCGGGAAACTCCTTTCGTTGACACCGACGGCACATTTGGAAAAGGCCTCGTCCTAATCACCCCGCCACGTGCAGCAGGCACACCAGCAACGCCCGCCAAATCCAACCCCACCTGCCCCATGCTCTCCACAACAGGCTCGGGCGCACCAGCCATCCTGGCCAGCGCAGCAGGTGCACCAAACACAGGCCCTAAAAACAGGATGCCCAAATTGTTGGCCGCTGCGCGTCGCCGCTCGTCCTCTGCAGGATCCCACGCCCTCATCTCAGGCTGCCTGGGTTTGGCCCAGTCAGGCTCATGCCCAGGCGCCCAGCAGGTGTACAGCCTGGCTTGGGTCACATTGGGCAAAAGGCTGACCGCCAGGGACTCTCTGGCCCAGGGCATGGGCTTGCCCGAGTTAGGGTTGAGTCCATAGGGATTCAGTACATCACTTTTACCGGTTTCATCAGCCATGCCAAGCCCTCACCGCTTGCAGTTCATGAACACCCGGTCCAGATGCCGCGAGACGGGACGCCCTTCTGCAAACACCGTGGGGCTGCCTTCCTTCACCCAGACATGTCCCGCGCCTTCGGAAACACTGGAGCTCACACCGCTGCCAGCATCACCCTCCACGCCTTGGACGATGCTGTCCAGCATCAGTACCGGCACCCCTCTGGCAAAGACTGTCTTGGCATAGAGGGCAAGTTCGTGGTCGAGCGTGCGGCTGATGTCAAAGGGGATGACGTCATCTCCTACCTCGCACCAGTCGGGCTCGCTGTTGATGGCAACCCATTGGGACTCGCGATTGGCTATGTGTTTGTCAGCCATGGATGCCCTTTCATTTGCGCGGGGCCGTTTTGGCCGTGACGGTGGCCTGAACAGCCAGGTCAATCCGCACCTGCTGCGTCTGCATGGCCTGGTTCATGGTCAGGCGCCATGTCATGTAAAGGCGCCTCGCATCCAAATCCAGCTCGACGGTGTCCAGATTCATGGGCTGGGGCGCGAAGGTGCCTTGCGAACCTTGTCCGCTGGCGGCGATGCGCCAACCGGGCAGGTCGCAGTGCAGCGGCTTGTCTGCGGTCAGGCCCAGCACCTGGATGGATTCATGGCCTGTCCAATAGGGCTCGAAGATCCAGTCGGGATGCGCAGCCTGCAGGAAGCGGGGGTTGAAGTCGGCGGGGTAGTCCGCAGTCTGGTTGCGCCGCAGGTCCTCTTTCCACTGCGCGTCGTAGGTTCCCGCATGACGTTTGCGGCTGCCCCAGGTGCGGGCGATAGGTCCCAATGCGGGTATGGCGATGGGTTTGTCTACAGCGGACAGGGGATTGGCCGCGAGTTCGATGCGGGCGGCGGGATAGTGCACCTCCTTGTCCATGCGGTGCACTGGAAGGTGGCCTCGGCCTACGGGGTTGAGGTCATGCCTGATCCAGCCATCCCCCTGCTGGTAGCTGCCACCGTAAGCCAACTCATAGCGCAGCTCCACGTGTTCGCAAGGCTTGGGAGCACTAAGATGCCAGCCCTTGAGCAGGCTCCACTGCCAATGCCGCTCGCCATGCAGAAACATGGTTTGCTTGCGGGTTGCGCCATGGCTCTTGATAGTGACTTCTGCTGCCCAGCTACTGGCCCCAGCTGATGCGGGTCGTGCCGCTCCGCTGATCAGGAAGTCGGTGGCGATCTTGTGCAGCAGCACGTCGCCCGTTTTTTGCAAGGATGCGTATGCATCGCGGCTGAACTCACGGGGCTGGTCCGCCATGTGGATGGGCGGTATCTCACCTTGGGGAGCCGGCGCCAGGCACAGGCCTCGCTTGTCTTGCACAAGTTGGCAGGCTGCCTTGACGATGAGCACGTCATACATGCGCTTGCCCGGGCCCATTTTTTCGAAGGCGAACCATTCGAAGGGCGTGTAGTTGTCCACCTGCTGCAGTTGCATGACGGCACTCAGTTCAGGTCAATCCGCTCGGAACTGACCTGCACATGCTCGCTTCCGTCGAGCGTGATCAGCTTGCCGTTGAGGTTGACCGTGCCATCGCTTTTCATTTCCAGCACGCTTTTACCGACCTTGAGCGTGATGCTGTCGGGCTGCATTGCGATGCTGGACTCGCTGCCTTGCGCCGCGCTGCCGGAATCAGAGGAGCCCACGATGTTCATTGCCATGCCTGGCGTTGCACCGCCACCGCCGCTGCCGCCTCCCCCAACGGTGAGCGTGTACTGGCTGCCGACCTTGGTGTCCTTGCTCTGGCCAATGGTGGCGCTCTGGCTCATGCCCACTGTGGTCACCATCATCATGCCCACATTGAGGTTGTAGGCCATGCCGATGTTGGTCATGCGAGCCACGCCGATGTTTTCCATCTTGCCTATGCCCACGTTGTACATATTCATCAGGCCGATGGTTTCGGTTTTTATTTTTCCGACACTGATCTTCCATTGGCTGCCAATGGAGTCGGTCTCAGTCACCCCAACGGTCTTGCTGCGGTTCTTGCCGATGGAGATGTTCTCGTCGATGCCGACGTCTTCGTTGCGGTTGTCGCCGATGCTGATCTTCTCGTTGTGGTCCACCCGCTCCGTGCGGTTGTTGTGCACGGTGATGGTCTCGTCGCGGTCCACGGTCTCGGTGCGGTCCCGGTGGATCACGCTGGTCTCGTCACGGTCCACGGTCTTGCGCCGGTCGTTGCCCACCCATTTGTCCTCGTCGTTCTCGACTTCGGTGAGCTGGTCCTTCTGGGCATGCAGCCACAGCTGTTCTTGCCCGGCCTTGTCCTCGAAGCGGATGGCGTTGGCGTCGCCCGGGCCGTTCTTCATGCCCGCGCCTGCGGCGCCGCCCTTGCTCGATCTGGTCTTGATGCCCGATTGCGTGGCGTTGGCCGGCAGCGCCCAGGGCGGCATGTTGGCCGCGTTGTAGACGCAGCCCGTGACCAGCGGGTAGTCCGGGTCGCCGTTGAGGAAGTCGACGACGACTTCATGCCCTATGCGGGGAATGGAGATGGCCCCAAACCCCGGGCCCGCCCAGTTCGTGGCCACGCGGATCCAGCAGCTGGAGTTCTCGTTCATGGCGCCCAGCCGGTCCCAGTGGAACTGCACCTTGATGCGACCGTATTCGTCGGTCCAGATTTCTTCTCCGGCCGGGCCCACGACGACAGCGGTCTGCGGGCCCGTGGTGCGCGGCTTGGGCGTGGTGCGCGCGGGCGTGTAGGCAAGACTCGTGGGCTGGGCCTGCAACTCGTAGCGCTGGAAGGAGCCGTCTTCCGCGGCGCTGCCCTTGGCGCCCGGGGCCACGGCACTGACGCGGGGATTCTCCTTCAAGTGGTAGCTCAGGCCCGTGATCAGGTACTGCTGGTTCTGA
>NZ_JBQZGF010000007.1:0-383145 GCF_052692095.1 Delftia sp. NA_296.1
TATGGTGCCGCCTGCTTTGCAAAGGGAAGCTGAGGCGACAACTATCCTGACATAGAGGGGGCGAAACAAAGGAAAGTAGGTCGGCCGCCGGGCCGAGACCCGGCCTCGAAAAACAACCCCCCGGCAGGGGCAAGAAACAGCCCCCTGGCCCACGCCAGAAGGCTAACCCCGCCCCCTCATCACCCCCGCCAACAACGGCATCCCCGTCCTCCGAGTGAACTCCTCATAACTGATCGGCGCACTCATCCGCGTATCCGGGCTATTGGCCTGCCAGTGCGCCCAGGCACGCCCCGTGCTGGCGTCGTAGACCAGCTTGAAGATATGGCTGGGCACATGGACCTTGCCCGGCCCGATGGTGAGCGGCTGGCCGTCGAACACCGGCCCGGTGAACACATAGACATCGCCCTGGGCGCGCTGGGCGTAGCGGCGCGTGTCCTGCTCGACCTTGCTCCAGACGCCGCCGTTGTGGGTCTGGTCCTGCGGAACCATGTTGGCCAGGCTGAAGCTCTGGGCCATGGCTTCGGGCGAGTACATGTCGCCGGCCGGCGCCATGTGTCCGCGCGAGTAGCCGGAGCGGCGGTAGTCGTCCAGTTCGGCGCGTTCGGCGCGGGGCAGGCGGGCATCGGCATAGAACTTGTCGCTGCGCTTGAGGCCCTGGCCCTGGTCCAGCAGTTTGCGGTTCAGGCGCTCCACCACGAAGACGGGCGTCTTGGTCTGGCCGCTGTGCAGCACGGCAAAGGCGCTGAAGCACAGCTCGCGCTGCTGGGGCTGGATCTGCAGGGCAGGGGGCTCGCCACCGGGGAAGAAATCGCGGCAGTGCGAAAAGCCCGTGGCCATGCTGCCGGCTGGCGGGCTGCCGCCACCGGAGGCCGTGCCCGAACCTGTCTCCGGCTGCTTGCGCAGGTGCTCCAGCCCCGGGATGGGCAGGGTGGACAGGAAGGGCGGCTCGGGAAGCTTGGGGTGCCAGTTCGGGTCCAGGCTGCAACTGGCGATCTGGAAGGTGCCCGCTGCCGCCACAAGGGCGGCGAACATGGAGCGCCACAGTCCGCTGCGGCTGGAGGCTTTCTTCTTGGAGGCGGTGGAGGAACTGCGCTTGCGCGCGGAAGGCTTCTTGTTCTTGACAGTCATTCGGGGGCGGCTGGCGCTGGCCGCTGGGAGGCAAGTCCGCGATGGCGCGGGTTCTGATTCGGGTCCTAGGAATTCTCCTATGTTTCCAGGCCCCCAAATGTTTCCAGATGCCCTGAAAGCGGGCCGCGCATGGCCTGATTTCAGGTCTTGGGCTGGAGGTGTGCGGCCCTTGGTTCGGCAGGCGCGCCGAACCAGCACAGCGCCAGGGCCAGCACCGCGATGCCGCCCAGGGAAAGAAAGGCCGCATCAAAGCCGAAGCGCTGCGCAATCCAGCCCGCCAGTGCCGGGCTGGCGGCCGCGCCCAGGCCTTGCAGCGTCATCACGGCGCCCAGGCCTGCGTTGACGTGGCCGGTGCCGCGCAGCGTCTGCGCGACCAGGCCCGGCAGGGCAACGCCCAGCAGCCCGGCGCCCACGCCGTCGAGCACCTGCACGGGAATCAGCGCCCAGTCGGAGTCCCAGGTGGCGGCGGCCAGGCCACGCAGCGGCAGCGACAGCAGGGCCGCCTTGACCAGCAGCCAGTAGCCGCTGCGCTGGGCGTGGCGCCCGGCGAGCAAGGCCATGGGGATCATGACGAGTTGCGCCACGATGATGGTCAGCGCCGTGAAGCCGCTGGGATTGGCATGGCCGCGCGCCACGGCAGCCTGGCCCAGCAGCGGCAGCATGGCGGCATTGCCCAGGTGAAACAGCAGCATGGCCGCGGCCAGCACCCGCAGCGCCGGCGTGCCCGTGAGCACGTGCAGCAGGCCGGGTGCGCAAGGCCCTGCCTGCTCTGGGGGCGGCGTGTCTTGCGGGGTTTCATCCAGCCGCATCAGCGCCAGGCAGGCCAGCGAGGCGCAGCCCATCAGGGCCATGAGCACGAAGACGGAGGGCAGTCCCCAGCGCAGGCCCATGGCCCCCGCCAGCGCGGCCGTGGCCACGTTGCCGGCGTGGTTCCAGGCTTCGTTGATGCCCAGCTGCCGGGGCAGGTCCGCATGGCCGGTGATCTGCAGCGTGATGCCCAGCAGGCAGGGCGCGATCAGGGCCGCGACCACGCCGGTGATGACCTGCGATGCCGCCGTCACGGCCAGCGACGGTGCGATCCAGATGGCCAGGTTGCCCGCCAGCAGCAGGGCGATGGCCGCTGCCAGCAGCCTGCGCTTGCGGCGCGAGGCATCGACCAGCGCGCCCAGTGGTGTGGTGGCCAGCATGCCCGCGATGCCGCCCAGGGCCATGACGTAGCCGATGTCGTCCAGCCGCCAGCCCTGGGCGAGCAGGAACACGCCCAGGAACGGTCCCAGGCCGTCGCGCACGTCGGCCAGGAAGAAGTTGAGCCCCGGCAGCCAGCGCCGCGCATGGTGGTGTGTGCGGTGCATGGCGGCTTCCTTCAGCGCAGGGGGCCCTTGAACACGAAGAAGGCGCCCAGGCAGATGAAGCCGAAGCCCACCAGGTGGTTGAGGGTGAGCTTCTCGCCCAGGTAGAGCACGGAAAAGACGGCGAACACCACCAGCGTGATCACCTCCTGGATGGTCTTGAGCTCGGCCGCGCTGTAGATCTCATGGCCGAGCCGGTTGGCGGGCACGGCAAAGCAGTACTCGGCCAGCGCGATCAGCCAGCTCACCAGGATGACGAGGTACAGCGGCCGGTTCTCGAACTTCAGGTGCCCGTACCAGGCGAAGGTCATGAAGACGTTGGAGATCAGCAGCAGCAGGACGGGGGCGATCTTGGGGGACATGGTGGGGTTCGGTGAAAGCGGGCAAGCAGGAAAGCCGGAAAGCAGAAAAGCAGGATGGGGGCAGGAGCCCGCCCGGCCCCTGGGACCGGGCGGTGGCGTCAGCGCGCGCGGTCGTACAGCGGCTGCAGGTCCGACAGGCTGGCACCCATGCTGGTGGCCTCCAGCGAGGTGCCGTGCGCGTTGCGCGTGCCCAGGCCCGAGGCGGCAAACAGCTGCCCCGGCTGCAGCGGCTGCTGCAGCGCATGGGGGGCAAAGCGCACGATGGCGCCGTCGGACAGGATGACGCCGTTGGCATCACCGCGCGGGCCGGTGAGGACGACGTCAATGCGGCCCTGGGCCTGCTGCGTCTGCAGGCCGGCCATGCGCAGGTGCGGCGGCATGGGGCGCGCGCCGTCGCGGGCGGGCGGTTGGTCGTACACGGTCTGGCCGCTGGCCGAGTTCACGATGGCATCCGCCTTGACCGCACCACCGGCTTCGCTGCGGCCGATGATGCGCACCGTGTCGCCCACCTTCACGACTGCCGTGAGCGCGTCGGACATATGCGGCGGGAACCGGACCACCGTGCCGTCGGTCAGGCGCAGGCCGTCCACCTCTCCATACGGATTGGTCAGCAGCCGGGCGACTGCGCTTTCGAGCACGGCCTGTGCATGCGGCGCGCCAGGCCCTGCAGGGGCTGCAGGGCCTGAAGGGGCGAAGGCGCCGGGCGGCACGGCATGCGCATTCAATGCGCTGGAACCCAGCCACAGAACGGCGGAGGTAAGAACAAATCGGGACATGAGGGCTCCTAGGTTGGCGATGGACACGCATCCGTCAATGCAAGTGCCATGCCATCAGGAATCCTCATGAAATCAAGGGCTTGCAGCGGGCGCTGCGGGCCCGGTGTCCGATGTGGAGACAGCAGGTGTCACCGTATCGGACACATGCGGCGCCGTCCGTGCGTCCGTGCGCCCATTGCGGCCTCAGCCCAGCCCGAACTCCGCCAGCTTGCGGTACAGCTGCTGGCGCGACAGTCCCAGGCGGCGTGCGGCCTCGGCACGGTTGCCCGTGGCGGCGGCCAGGGCACGCGTGACCATTTCGCGCTCCAGCTGGGCGACGGCGGCGGCCAGCGGGCCGTTCCAGTCGATGGCGGGCCCGTGTGCCGCTGCAGGCTGCAGGCCGATGTGCTCGGCCCCGATGACCGGCCCGGGGCACAGCAGGGCCGCGCGCTCCATGGCGTTGCGCAGCTCGCGCACGTTGCCGGGCCAGTCGTGCGCCAGCAGCAGGCGCGCGGCGTCGGCACCCAGGCGCTTGGGCGAGGCGCCGCCGCCTTGGCGCAGGAAATGCTCGGCCAGCAGCAGCACGTCGCCCAGGCGCTCGCGCAGCGGCGGCAGGTGCACGGGCACGACCTGGAGCCGGTACCAGAGATCCTCGCGAAAGCGACCCTCCTTGACGGCAGCCGGTAGGTCGCGGTGCGTGGCCGCGATGATGCGCACGTTCACGGGCAGCGCCCGGCTGGCGCCCACGGGCGTGATCTCGCGCTCCTGCAGCGCCCTGAGGATCTTGGCCTGCGTGGGCAGCGGCATGTCGCCCACTTCATCGAGGAACAGCGTGCCGCCCTGCGCCTCGCGAAAGCGCCCGGCGCGGTCGCTGACGGCGCCCGTGAAGGCGCCCTTCACATGGCCGAAGAGTTCGCTTTCCATCAGGTCTGCCGGAATGGCCGCGCAGTTGACGGCCACGAAGGGGCGCTCCGCCCGGGCGCTGTTGCGGTGCAGGGCGCGCGCCACCAGTTCCTTGCCCGTGCCGGTCTCGCCCAGCACCAGCACGGTGGCGTCGCTGTCCGCCGCCAGGCCGATGCGCTTGAAGACCTGCCGCATGGCCTCGCTGCCGCTGACCAGTTCGGCTTCATCGCCTTCCGGCTCCTGGTTCTGCGCCGGGTGCTGCGCCACGTTCTCGGGGCTGCCGGCCTGGCCCGCACTGAGCAAGGCGCGCTCCAGCACCTCGACCAGCGAGGTTCTGGCAATGGGCTTGGTCAGGTGGTCGAAGGCGCCCAGGCGCATGGCCTCGATGGTGTTGCTGCCGCTGGCATAGGCCGTGAGCATGATGCAGGGCGCCCGCGAGAGGCCGCGGGCCTTGCGCAGGAAGGCCAGCCCGTCCTCGCCGGGCATGCGCAGATCGACGATGGCCACATCCACCGAACCGCCCTGCAGCACCTGCAGCCCCGCCGCCACCGTGGGCGCCGCGCTGACCGCGTGGCCCAGGTCGCCCAGCATCTCGGCCAGGCTTTCGCGGAAGGCCGTGTCATCGTCAACGATCAGGATGCGGGCCATGGAAATTCCATTTCTATGCGTGTGCCTTGTGTTGTCTTGCCCAGCGCGATGCGGCCGCCATGGGCCAGCACGATTTCGCGCACCAGCGCCAATCCCAGCCCGGTGCCGCCGGGGCGCGCGGTGGTGAAGGGCTCGAACAGCGTGTCGCGCAGCTCGGGCGCAATGCCCGTGCCGTCATCTGCCACCCACAGTTGCAGAGGGCTGTTGCGGTGGGAAACGGTGGTGCCGCGGCGGTCTGCGCCCAGTTCCACCCGGCCGCCGGCCGCCGTGTGCGCCAGAGCGTTCAGCAGCAGGTTGTCCAGCGCCCTGGCCATCTGCACGGTGTCCAGCAGCGGGCGGCGCCCATCTTGCAGGTCCCGGGCAAGGCCGGCGGACACTGCCGTTGCCAGTTGCACGCCCCTGGCCTGGGCCAGCTCGGCATGTGCCTGCAGCCTTTCGTCCAGCAGCTGCTGCAGGTCCACCGGCTCCGGTTGCACCCGGAAGGGCTGGGTCAAGGCCAGCAGGCTCGATACCAGGTCTTCCAGGCGCGCGGTCTGGGCCAGCACGGCCTCCAGGGCGCCTTGGCTGCGCGCTTCGCGCAGTGGCGCGGGCGCTGCCAGCGCGGTCTCGGCCTTCATGCGCATGGTGCCCAGCGGGTTGCGGATCTCGTGCGCCAGGCCTGCGGACAGCCGGCCCAGGGTGGCCAGCCGTTCGGCGCTGAGCAGTTGCTGCTCCATCTGTGCCGACTGCCGCTGCCAGCGCCGGAGCATTCTGCCCAGCCACAGGCCCGAGACCAGGACCATGCCCAGCAGCAGGCTGACGGCAAGGATGAGGGGGTTGACCACGTCGGCGCTGATCAGGGGAACGCGCATCAGTGTCCAGGCCACCAGGGCGGGCGCATCGGCCTGGGCCGGGCAGGCGGCAAAGACCACCGCCTCGCGCAGGCCGGGGCGCAGGTCGGTCACCAGGCCCGCGCTGTCCCGCGCGCGCTGGGCGGTGGAGGCGATGCGCTCCATCTCCGCACTGGGCGCATCGCGCTTGATGCCCGAGCCGTCGTAGGTGGGAAACGCATAGGCCACCACGCCGGGGCCCTCGCGCCAGAAGCCGCCTTCCATGCCGGGGCGCTCGCGCAGCGCCAGGTCCAGCACGGCCTGCGCGGCGGACCGGGCCTGTGCGCTGGGCGTGTCCGCCATCAGCCCCGCCAGCCCCATGCGCGCGGCCCCGGCCTGCAGTGCGCTGCAGCTGACGCCTGCGGCGTCGCGGGCGCGGGAAACCTGCTGGTCGGTGCCCTGCCGGCTCAGCAGCAGCAGCAGCCACGCCAGCACCAGGGCGACGGCCGAGATGGTGAGCCAGAGGATCACCAGATCCCGTTGGATGGACTTTTGCGGGGACAGGGCCGGCTCCTGAAAGTGATGCGCTGGAACATACACCGAAAGGGGGTCCGCGCCTGGCAGCCAGGGCCGCGTCGTCCTGCGCGGCCGCCGTGAAAGTAACGCCGTGGCGCGCCGGCGTTACGTGACATCGCCCGTAACGCCGCGCGGTGACATGGCGGCGGCTGTGCGTGGGTGTCCAAATAAATCAATAGGTTACAGATGGCTTTGCGTTGGATGAAGACGTCCAGGCCCATGGCACGCTTGTTGCAACAGGATGCAAAAAGCTTGTCGCAGTGTCTGGAAAACCGGGTGCTGCGCCACGCACCCCATCGATCGCTGTCTTTCGGAGGAGAAACCATGGCCGCTGTCTCGTTGTCGTTTGCAGGCGTGGCCCTGTCGCGACTGCGCACCAGCCCTGACAGGGCGCGCAGCAAGCCGTTGAACGTGCCAGCCTCGTTTGTGTCTGCCGCCGTGCCGCGCACCCCTGCGCGCGAGGCGGGCGACGGAAGCCTTCATGCGCAGACGGCGCCGGTGGCGCTGCTCACGCGCGTGAGCGAGGGCGTGCGCATCGTGCGGCGCAACGATGTGATCGCGGCCCAGGCCGGCGCCGTGCTGCAGCAGGGCGACCGCGTCATCGTGCCCCAGCAGGGGGGCGCGCAGGCCGTGTTCCAGGAGCAGGACGGGCAGGCGCTGCTGGGCAGCTTCGCTGGTGGCACGGACGCCACGCTGGCGTATTTCAGCCGCAAGGCGGATGCCTGCTCGGTGGTCTTTGACCTGGTGGCCGGCCATGTGGACCTGGCGCTGTCGGCCGTGGATGCCGGCGTGCTCGGCGGCGGGTCGTCCGGCCGGGGGCGCCGGGCGATCGGATTTCACTGCTATTCACAACCCATTGCAGGCCGTTGAATGAAGGAGCACACCATGCACGACGACATCATCGAAGCTCCGCCCGGCGACACCCCCGTGGACCTGGCCATCTGGCTGTCGCCCCTGCAGACCTGGCGCAGCGTCTACGGCAACGGCTTCTGCGACGAGGCCATGCGGGCCTGCGTGGAGCGGCTCACGGGCCTGGGCATCGATGCCGAATCGTTGGAGCGTGCGGGCGACACGGTGCTGGTTCGGGGGTTCGATCCCCGCACGATGGCTGACACGGTGCTGCCCGGCAATCAGGCCCGGCATGGCTGGATGCATGCGCTGGAGTCCGCCCTGGTGCGCGACCCGGTGGTGGACGGCGCGCGCCAGGCCTATCTGCGCGCCGAGGTGCAGGCGCTGGGCTGCGTCTCCCTGACGGGCCTGCACGAGATACGCGGCAAGGGCCACGCCACGGCGGGCGTCCAGGACATGGCGGTGCGCAGGATGCACCCCAGGCTGATCAAGGCCTACCAGGCCGACATGCAGTTGGCGGGCCGCCTGCTGGACGATCTGCGGCTGGGCCACCTGGCGCTGGCATTCCAGCCCGTGACGCTGCTGGACCCCGCAGGCATGGCAGGCGGAGGCAGTGGGGCCGGCGCGGGCCGCACGCTCTACCACGAGTGCCTGCTGCGCCGCAGCGTGTTCTCTGCCTACGACAACTATGCCGTGCCCCATGCCATCGAGGCGCTGGAGCGCCTGGGCCTGGCCGCGCGGCTGGACCGCAGCGTGCTGTGGTCGATGATAGGCGCGCTGGAGATGAAGACCGGCCACAGCCTGGGCTGCAATCTGTCGGCCGCCTCGTTCTGCGACGACGCCTGGTGGGATGGCGTGTTCGACTATCTGGAGGACCGGCCCGAGATCGCCCAGCGCCTGGTGCTGGAGATCACCGAGACCGGCGCCTTCCCCTGCGAGAAGGCCGCGCTGGGCCTGGTGCGGCACCTGCAGATCCTGGGCGTGCGCGTGGCGCTGGACGACATCGTGCCCCGGCGCGGCGGCCTGGACATTCTGGGCAAGCTGCGCGCCAACATCGTCAAGATCGACAAGTCCGTGCTGGACCAGAGCCTGCAGGCCCGGCCTTCGGCCCGGATGATGCAGGGCCTGGTCAGCCTGTGCGCCGACCGGGGCGCCTGCGTGATCGTGGAAGGCATCGAGTCCGCCCAGGGCCTGGAGGCCGTGGCGCTGGCGGGAGCCCATGGCGCGCAGGGCTTCTTCATCGCCCGGCCCTCGCTGCATGGCCTGCTGGACCAGGTGGTGCGCGTGGAAGACGTGCTGGAGGTGCTGGAGGCGACCGAGGTGCAGGACGGCGACGAGCTGGACATGGCCCTGAGCTGGAGCGGCATGGAGCGCATGTCTGCTCTTGTGGCGGCCTCAACCGTGTCTGGTGGAGCGGAGGTGTCGGCCGCCGAGACCGGCATGGGCACGGGATTTTTCCTGCAGGCGCGGGCCTGAGGCCTGGACCGATCCCGGCCCTGGGCCGCGCCTGGCCCGTGCCGGTGCGGCACCTCACTCCAGCATCAGCGGGGCGGCCCTGCGCCGCGCCATGGCCAGGCGGAACAGGTCCATGAAGCGCGGAGCCACGTTGGAGATGTGAAAGCGCTTGCCCGTCTCGCGCGCGGCCCGGCCGTAGCGCTGGCGCCGGGCCGGGTCGTCGCGCAGCTGGCGGATGGCGCCGATCCAGGCGTCGTCGCTGTCGGGCAGCAGCAGGCCGTTGACATCGTTTTGCACCAGCTCCGGCACAAAGCCCCAGTTCGATCCGATCACGCAGCCGCCGCGCGCCAGGATCTCCATCAATCCCCAGTTGGCCACGCCGTAGCGCAGCGGATAGAGGAACAGGTCCACCGAGGCCAGCGTGCGCGCGAACTCGTCATACGGCAGCTTGCCCGGGAACTCCACCACCTGGGCGGCCGGGTGGATCTGCAGAAGATGGTCGCGGAAACTGGCCACCTTGCCCTGGTAGCGGCGCTCCACCCATTGCTGTTCGTAACCGTAGGTCACGGCCGTGGGGTCGCCCAGGGCGATGAAGCGCATCTGCTGGCCATCGCCCTCGCGCACCAGTCGATCGACCAGGCGCATGAAGGTCTCGAAGCCCTTGGAGCTGGACAGGTCGCGCGATGAGAAGGCCACGGTGAAGCGCGTGTCCTGGCGCGGCGGCGGCTCGGCCTGTTCGTCGGGAGCCTGGATGTCGAAGCCCTCGAACTGCACGGCCACGCGCTCCTGCAGCAGAGGCGGGAACAGCGAGCGCGCATGGGCGCTGGGCGTGATGGTCAGGTCGCTGCACAGCACCTGGTGGTAGTGCAGCATTTCCATGTTGCGGTCGGCCAGGCGCTGGGACAGGTCGGGCGGGTAGTCGGGCTCGTTGCCGTGCACGCGGTAGCTGGGGAACTCGATGTAGCTGACGATGGCGGCATCGATCTCGCCGTACAGCAGGTTGGGTGCGGCCCACAGCGAGTGGGCGACCACCACGTCGATGCGCTTGCCCTTTTCCTTCTCGAAGGCCTGCAGGCCCTGCAGCAGTCCGCGGCCTATGCGTGCCGAGCGCTCCACCTTGCTGGAGTAGTAGTAGCTTTGCGGGCCGACGATGTCGCCATCGGGCCGGAACGACAGCAGGTGGTCGCACTGGCTGGCGTAGTTCTCGGCATGGCCGGGCATGGTCATGAACCAGCTGTCGGCCGCGCCGCTGGCGCGAAGGTGGCTGCACAGCAGGCTGTACTGGCTGGGGTAGACGGCGCTGACGAAGATGATGACCGGCTTGTCCTGCATGTTCGTGGAGGTCTCCATGGCGTGGGGGGATGGGGATGTGTCGGAGGGCGTGCTCAGCCCGGCACGGGCACTTCGGGCTCGCCGTCGCTGATCTGGTACTTGCGCATCTTTTCCCAGAGCACCTTGCGGCTGATGCCCAGGTGCTGGGCCGTGTTCTGGCGCTTCCAGTCGTTGGTGTTGAGCGCCGCGATGATGCGGTTGCGCTCGTCCATGTCCCAGTTGCTGCGGTCGGCCAGCAGGGGCTCGGCGGCGCCCGCGTCCGGCGGGAAGGTGGTGGCCGACAGGGCCTGGGCGTGCTGCAGGATGCGCTGCGTGGCGCCGTCGGCGTTCCAGTCGCGCGTCTGGCGGGCGGCCACGCCGATGCGCTCGGCCAGGTTGCGCAGCTCGCGCACATTGCCGGGGAAGTACATCTGGGCCACGGCGTCGAGGATGAAGAAGGGCGCCTCGCCCAGCTCCTTCATCGTGGCCTCGCCCACCACCTTGCGCAGGATGGCGTGGAAGATGGCCAGCTTGTCGGCCTCGCCGCGCTCCTCCAGGCTGGGGATCTGCAGCTCGATCACGGCCAGGCGGAAGAACAGGTCGGCCCGGAAGCGCCCCTCGCGCACCAGCCCGCGCAGCGGCTTGTTGGTGGCCGCCACCAGCCGGAAATCCAGCCGCACGGCGGCGGCCGACCCCAGCCGCGTGATGGCGCGCTCTTCCAGCACGCGCAGCAGCTTGACCTGCTGGTACAGCGGCAGGTCCGCGATCTCGTCCAGGAACAGCGTGCCGCCGTTGGCCTGCTCCAGATAGCCCTTGTGGGCATTCACCGCGCCCGTGAACGAGCCCTTGGCGTGGCCGAAGAACAGGGACTCGAACAGCCCGTCCGGGATGGCGCCGCAGTTGACCACCACGAAGGGGCCCTGGCCGTAGCGGTTGTTGCGCTCGTGCAGCCGCTCGGCAATGCGCTCCTTGCCCACGCCGGTCTCGCCGATGATGAGCACGCTGTGCTCGCAGTCGGCAAAGGTGTCCACGTCGCGCAGCAGGCGCTGCATGCAGTCGGCCACGGCGATGATGTCCTCCGAGCGCTGCACCTGGCGCTGGTTGCTCTGCATGCGCCGCAGGATGCGCACCAGCATGGCGCGCAGCTCGGCCCCCGTGAAGTCGAAGGGCAGCACATGCGAGTACTCCATGGCATAGGTGCCGGCGTTGGCGTCGCGCTGCTTGGCGCTGACCCACAGCACGGGCATGCCGAAGGTGCCCTCCACGCCCTGGCGCGTGAAGCGCGCGCCCTCCAGCACCGAGACGCTGACCACGGCAATCGCATTGCCCAGCTCGCTGGTGTCGGCGGGCAGGGTCAGCCCGTCGGCGCGCACCACGTCCACGCCCAGGTTGAGCACGCAGCGCTCCACCCGCTCGGCGATATCGGCCTGGCCTTCCCAGACATAGATGACGAGCTCGTCCAGATTCACGTTGCATTCCCTCGTTGTCGATTCATGGATTGGATGGCCTTGCCTGCCGTTCAGAAAACCAGTTGCGCCGTGTCGCAGCCGATGGACAGGGCCTTGATGTCGGTGCGGCCCACCTCCAGCCCCAGCGTGTCCTTGAGCACGCTGGTCAGCAGCGTGCCCACGCCGTTGAGGATGGGCTTTAGCACGCCGGTGATCAGCGGCTTGAGCAGGGTGCACAGGGCGCCGGTGCAGGTGAGGTTGTTGTCGCGGTTGAGCAGGGACTGGATCTCGGGGCTGTTCGGGTTGATCGCGTACAGGTACTGCGGGTGCGAGGTCAGCAGCTTGGTCACGTTGTGCTTGACGCAGCCATTCCAGTTGAGCAGCGAGCTGAGCAGGCCCGCGCAGCTCTGGTAGCCGTTGTCGTAGGTGGAGATGCCCAGCACACCCAGCAGGCCGCCCGGCACGCTGGTGTAGGAATTGAGGGCGGCCGAGAAGGTGCCGCTTGGCCAGGTGGAGGAAGGGCATACGGCAAGTAGACCCAGGACGAGACCGCATTTGTCTATGCCGCTAACAGCGATCGCGTTGTTGAACGTGAAATTGGAGGTGAGCAGGGGCGGCATGTAGTCCTGGGCGCCCACGGTCCCCCGGCCGTTGAGCAGCAGGTTGGTCACGCTGGTCACGTTGTACAGGCCGTTGACCTTGGCGGCATCCAGGTAGGACTCCAGCAGGCGCGTGGTGATGTCGGTGGGCGTGGTGCCCGGCGGCTGCAGCAGGCCGCTGAGCAGGTTGAGCAGTCCCGTGACGATGTTGTCGACCGTATCGCCCAGCGCCAGCTGGTTCACCTGCGTGGAGCGGTTGGTCTTGGACCAGTTGGGGTCGGCCGGATCTTCGTAGCCCGGCTCCATGCCCAGGCCCGTGGTGGAGTCCGTGTACTCCAGGGCCGGCACCCACAGCTTGCCGTTCAGCACGGGCAGGTGCAGCAGGGTGATGAGCTGCTCATTTTGCAGGCCCTTCTCGCAGCTTTGCTTGTTGTTGGGGTCCATCTTGCCCACGCAGGCATTGAGGATGGAGGACTTGACCGACAGGTCCATGGTCTGCGGGCTGGCGCTGCACTGCAGCGCCGTCAGCGTGCCGGTGGCGTTGGTGATGTCCACGGCAATGGGCAGCTTGACCTGGGTGCCCAGGATGTCCTTGACCAGCCATTTGAGCGCGCCGCCCAGCAGCTGGTCCGTGTCCACGTTCAGGTTCAGGCGGATCTGCGCGCTGTAGCCCTGTGTGCCGACGGGGCCCACGGCAATGGTGGGTGGCTGCACGATGGTCAGCTGGGCCTTGATGAGCCCGGCCACATCCAGCTGGTTGGCCTGCAGCGCGTGGCCGTTGGCGCCGATGGCAATGGCCGTCTTCAGCAGGTCGCCAATGCCCAGCTGCACGTCCATGGCCGCGTTCAGCGGATCGGTGCGGCCGGCGCCCAGGAAGGCGAACAGGCCCTTCTGGTCATCCAGGCTGCCCAGCGGGATCTTGATGGTGCTCAGGCCCGCGTTGATGATCTGGGTCTTGAGCGCATTGAGCTGCACGGCCAGCGCGTTGTCGGTGATGGCGCTGATGGAGGCGTCGATCACGTTCAGCAGGGTGACGCTGGCGATGTTGGCCAGGCCCTCGGGCGACAGCGCGCGCAGCTGCTCTATGCCCAGGTTCACGCCCAGGGCCTTGAGCAGGCCGGCCGGGCTGATCTTGGCATCGGCCAGGCCCTTGGAGTCCAGCAGGGTCAGCATGCCCACGTCCAGCCCCACCAGGCCCAGCAGCCCGCCCAGCGGCGTGTCCTTGTTGAAGCGCAGCAGCTGCGAGCCCACCTGGAAGGACGCCACCGAGTCGTTGCGCATGGCAATGGCCTCGGCCACCACGGCACGGCTCCAGGGGCCGGGGAAGATGGTGGGCGAGGTGCCGCCCACCGTCACACGCGCCGCGTTGAGCGGGCCGGAGCTGGCGTCGAAGAAGCGGCCGCCGCTGGACTGCCTGGCCGGGTCCGCCGGGTTCCAGTTGCCGCAGCTGACCACGGTCTGGGTGCTGTTGCGGGTCAGCGGAACCGGCCAGTTGGCCGTGATGCTATCCTCGCCCGCCGTCACGCAGGCGGCGCGGTTGCTGCGCTCGGCATTGATGGTCTGGGCCGCCTGGGTGGCCGCCAGATCGGCAATGCGCTGCAGGTCGCGCTTGGCGTAGTACATGTAGCCCAGGTCCACGACGCCGAGCAACAGGAACAGCACCGAGCCCAGCAGGGCGAACTGCACGAGCAGGCTGCCGCCTTGCCGGCGCCCTTGTCGGCGCCCTTGCCGGCGCGTTCGGGGGCGGTGTGCGGATGCGGGGAGGTGGGTGAGCATGCTCTGGTCCTCCTGTCTAGCTGCCGGGCGCAAGCCTGATCAGGCTGCGGGACTCCAGGCGCGTGGGTTCGCCCAAGGTCTGGCTGCCCACCTGCAGGCCCTGGCCCAGCACGGGGGGAAGCATGTACACCACGCTCAGCGTGGCCTGGGAAGTGCCCCAGTCGATCTGTATCTGGGTGGGCGCCGTGCCCGCTGGAATGCCGCTGGCCGCCAGGCTCTGGTTCACCACATCGCTGGTGGCCTGCAGGATGTTGGCGCGTTCGGCCGGCTTGGCCGGGTTGTAGCCCGCCATCCCGCCAAACGCCAGATGCTGGACCATGCGCGCACCATCGCCCGTGGCACGCGCCAGCGACTGCTGTGCCTGCAGCACGCGCCAGTACACGAACATGCCCATCAGCAGCATCACCATCACCCCGGCGATCAACGCGAACTCCACCGCCGCCACGCCGCGCTGCCGCCTGCGCAGCCCTGCCGCGAAGGTATCGCCGGTGTCTGGCATGAACTCGGCCGATGCAGCAGGGCGTGCCCCACGCATGGCATGCTCCAACTCAGGGACACCGAGCAAGGGCCGCCCCGCCCCGAGGGTGTCGCCGGTGGCCCGTATGCCCCCCTCCCGCGACGCGAGAGAGGGGGAAGGCGCGAAGCGACTCAGGGGGAGCTTCATAGCCCCCCCCTGTCCACCATGATGTTGGCGCTGGCCGTCAACGTGGTGGGCATGACCAGGCCGAAGCCCGGCAGAGCGGGCGCTATCGGGCTGGTTCCATAAGGGATGGTGAAGCCCACGCGCACCATGCAGCGTTCGGCAACCAGCACGCCGCAGGTCAGCGTGGCCGAGCACAGTTCGCTGTTCTGCAGCCTGCAGATGCGAACGTCGATGCTGCCAGCCGTGGGCCGGAGGTCGGCGGGCAGCCAGTCGAGCCGCTGCTGCACCAGGCTGCGGGCCGCGTCCAGGCGGGCGCTGCGGCTGGTCTGGTAGCGCAGCGTGGCCCGCGCGGCGTCTTCGGCGGCGGCCTGCATGGATTCGCGCACCAGGAACGCCAGCCCGTAGCTGATGCAGGCATACAGCAGGGCAAAGAACACCGGGAAGATGATGGCCCACTCCAGCGCATACACCCCCCGCTGCCGCAGGCTGGCAGATCGGTGGGAGCGGTGAGCGCGGGGTTGGCGCCGGGTCATGGTCGTTCCTGCAAGCCGTGGCCGGGGCCGGCCTCAGTTCTTGCCGCCGGCTTCGACGCCGGTCTTGTACAGGGCGGGGATTTCCGTCTCGAAGCTCTTGAGGTAGCGCGCATAGCTGCGCCGCGCCTGCTCGCCCGCGATGGGGCGTGCACGCTGGCCCGGCTGGCTGTGCTGCATTTCCAGCAGCCGCAGGGTGCCCCCGCCGATGTCGATCTCGCGCCGGGGCAGGTACATCACGGTTCCATCGGGGTTGGTGTAGAGCGTGTAGCCGACCAGGATGGAGTCGGTGGAGGGCTCGGCGAACACATGGGGCCGTGCATCCACCTGCTCGGGCGGGCTCTGCACTTCGCCAAAGGCCTGGGCATGCAGCGCGGCCGTGGGAAGCAGGGCCAGGCCGGCGGCCAGCAGCCAGGGGGCCAGAGCGTTGGCGCCTGCAGTGCGGCGCGGTGGGTCCATGCGGTATGTGTCTGGCATGTCGTGCTCCTCAAAGTGGCGAGGCCGGTGCTGCGCCTGCGGCGCCGGGCGGCTCGGAAAGAAGAATGCGCCGGGTGATGCCGGCCGGAAGGGTCTCGGGCAGGGCCTCGGTGGCGCGTGCTTCGGGGCGGGTGCCCAGGGTCGGCACAGGGGGCGGTGCAGGGGGCAGCACAGAAGGCAGCACAGGGGCGCTGGACACAGCGGCACCGGCACCGGCCTCTGCGGGCAGGCTGTCGCCGCGCAGGCGCACGGCATCGCGCACGCTGGTCAGCTGTGCCTGCAGGGTCTGCAGCGAGGTCTGGTCGATCATGGGCAGGGCGCCCTTGGCCTGGGGCTGGGCCAGCTGGCGCAGCAGCTGCGACGCCTGGGCCTGGTTGCCGCTGGCCAGCCAGAACAGCGCCATGTTCAGCTGCACCCGTGCGTTGGCCGGGGCGAGTTGCGAGGCCTGCATGATGGGCATCTGCGCGGCGGCCAGCCGGCCATCGAGCATGTGGGCGTAGGCCAGGTCACTGAGCACGTTGGCGTCGATGGGGTTGAGCTGGCGCGCCTTGTCCAGCTGCTCCACGGCCTGGCCATACTGGCCCTGGCTTGCGTACAGCAGGCCCAGGCCGCGCCGCGCCCGCGCCGTGGTGGCGCCCTGCAGCAGCGCCAGGTAGGCCTGCCGGGCCTGCTCGACCTGGCCGGTGTTGCGCAGCGCGTCGGCCCGCATCAGGCGCGACTCCGGGTTCACGCCGTACTGCTGCTCGAAGGCTTCGGTGTGCGCCAGCGAGGCATACCACTGGCCGGCCTGCTGCATCTGCGTGATCAGGTCCAGATAGGTCTGGGCGTTGTCCACCTGGGTGGCCTGCTGGGCGTTCTGCAATTGCTGCTGGGCCTGGGCGGCGGTTTCCTGCTGCGCGGAAGGGGCGCCGTAGCCCTGCGGCCCCTTGCTGGCGCAGCCGGCCAGGGCCAAGGTCAGGGTCGCCAGGGCTACCAGAGTTGAAAGGGGTGCAAGGGGTGCCGGCGCTGGCGTCCGCCCTGCGCGGGTGTTTTCCTGGTGTCGCATGCCTAGCGTCCTCCCATGGTGGTCAATGCCCTGATCACGGCCAGGAAGCCGGGGCCCGCCGTGATGACGAGCAGGGCGGGCAGCAGCGTGAGGACCATGACGCCCGTCATCTTGACGGTGATGGAACCTATCTTTTCCTTGAAGCTGGCCTGGCGCTTTTCGCGCAGCCGGATGCTGAATTCCTTGAGCGGCTCCTGCACGGCGCCGCCATGCTTGTCCACCTGCACCAGCAGGTTGACGATGGCGCTCATGTCGTCGTCGGCGCTCATGTTGACCATGCGCTGGAAGGACTGCTCGCGCGTGCGGCCGGTGTTGTAGAGCTGGTTGGCCAGGGCCAGCTCGCCGCTGATGACGCGCAGCACGCCCTTGAACTCCGAGGCCAGGATCTGCAGGCTCTGGTCCACGCTCAGGCCCACGCCCTGCAGCAGTCTCAGCAGGTCCACGAACAGCGGCAGTTCCTCGACCACCTGCTCGCGCCGGCCCTTGGCCCGCGAGCGCAGAAACCATTTGGGAAGCATGAGCCCCAGGCTCACCCCGAGAAAGCCGTAGATCAGCGCCGCGTTTTCGCCGGGGCGCAGCACACCCAGCGCCAGCAGGGGCAGGACCACGCACAGCACCATGCGGCTGGCCACATAGGCCATGCTGCCGTTGCGCGTGCCCACGCCGGCCTGGTCCAGCAGCTTGCGGTCCTCATCGGCCAGCAAGGCCTTGGCCACGCCCCATTGCAGCCAGGCCGGGGGCGGGAGGTTGGCGGCCACCGCCTGTGGCGAATCGGAGGAGCGCACGTTGATGGACAGCGGGTTGAGCAGCTGCGCGTCGTTGGCCTGCATGGCGCTCTTCGTGGCGGCCTTCGGGGTCGATGCGGTATCGCGCGCCTGCAATATCTTGGCGACCTGGCTGGAGGCACGGGCCGAGCGCCACAGCTTCCACACCAGGGCGCAGGCCCACAGCACCAGTCCCAGCGCGCCCAGGCTGATGCTGGCGATCCACAGTTGCTGCGGGGTCATGCGTGGCTCCTTGCGCAGACGGATGGGTGGGCCTGTACCTGTACCTGTACCTGTGCTGTCATGGGTTCACCTCAGCTTGGCCAGCCGGTAGAGAAGAAAGGCGCCCAGGGCCTCCAGGGCGGCGGCGACCAGGACCATGGTCTGGCCGCTGTCGTCGTTCCACATGCGCATGAAGTAGCCGCGGTTGATCACCATGATCAGCGTCCCCACCACCAGGGGCAGCAGGGCCAGCACCCAGGCCGACATGCGGATCTCGGAGGACAGCGCATGCAGCTCGCGCTCGGCGGACTGGCGGTCGCGGATGTAGGCCGATACACGCTCCAGCACCAGGTCGGCGCGGCCGCCATAGCGCACGCTCATGCGGAACACGGCGGCCAGCAGGCCGAATTCGGGCAGGCGCCAGTTGCGCTCCAGCTGGCCCATGGCCTGCCCCAGGTCGGGAGATGCGCTGAGCATGGCCGCCGCCTGCTGCAGCGCGTCGCCCAGCGGATCGGGGACGTTGTTCAGCGCCATCTGGAAGGCCGCATGCGGCGAGTTGCCGATGGAGATCAGGCGGACCATGTTGTCCAGGAAGCCGGGCAGTTGCTGCAGCAGTCTTTCGCGGCGCTTGGCCTGCCGCCGCCAGATGCCGAAGGCCAGCACCACGGCATACAACACGGCCACCACCAGCCCCGCGGCAGCACCTGCCTGGCTGGTTGCAAGCAAGGCCAGCACCAGGCCGGTGATGGCGAACAGGGCCAGGGTGTTGGACGAGATTCCCCAGGACTGGACGCCCAGCCGCTGGGCCAGCCACTGCACGGCAGCGGGTGAGGGCGCGGACTGCGCCGCGGGGGCGCGGAAGGCGGGCTCGGCCATGGGCGGGGAGGGCGAGATCACCTCCCGGTGGCCGTCCACGCTGCGCTTCATGTGCAGGTTGATCGACTGCTCATGCTCCTTGCGGCGCCCGCGCATGATCACCCACAGCGCCAGGGCCAGCAGCAGGCAGGCCAGCGCGCCGAGGATGAGGACGGCGGGTGCCAGGCCTGTCATCGCACGCCTCCGTGGCCGGTCTGCTGCTGCATGCGCCACCAGCTCAGCAGCTTGGGCGAGTGCGGCGAGATGCCCAGCGACACCCACTGGTCGATCTCCTGCCCGTCAGGGCCCACCTGGGGCTCGTAGCGGTACAGCTCCTGCATGGAGATCATGTTGTCCGTCATGCCCGTGACCTCGGTCAGCGACAGCAGGCGGCGGCGGCCGTTGGACAGGCGGCCGATCTGCACGATGAAGTCCACGGCATTGGCGATCTGGCGGCGCAGGCTGACCTCGCTGCCCTGAAAGCCCGCGAAGCCGGCCAGCATTTCGGCGCGGTACAGGCATTCGCGCGGCGAGCTGGCATGGATGGTGCCCATGGAGCCGTCGTGGCCGGTGTTCATGGCCTGCAGCAGCTCCAGCACCTCGCCGCCGCGCACCTCGCCGACGATGATGCGGTCGGGCCGCATGCGCAGGCTGTTGCGCAGCAGGTCGCGGATGCTGACGTGGCCCGAGCCGTCAAAGCCGCCGGGGCGGCTTTCCAGCCGCACCACGTGGTTGTGGTTGAGGGCCAGCTCGGCCGTGTCCTCGATGGAGACGATGCGCTCGCTGCCCGGGATGAAGCTGGCCAGCGCATTGAGCAGGGATGTCTTGCCCGAGCTGGTGCCGCCGCTGACCAGGATGTTGCAGCGCGCCTGCACGGCCATCTCCAGGATGCGGCAGATGTCCTGGTTGAAGGTGCCCAGCTGCACCAGTTCGGGCGGTGTCAGCGGGTCCTTGCGGAACTTGCGGATGGAGACCGAGGGGCCGTCGATGGACAGCGGCTCGATGATGACGTTGATGCGCCCGCCATCGGGCAGGCGGGCATCGACCATGGGGCTGGACTCGTCCAGGCGCCGGCCCAGCGGCGCCAGGATGCGGCGCACGATGCGCAGCACATGCTCGTCGTCCTTGAAGTGCAGCGTCTCGCGCTGCAGCACGCCGCCGCGCGAGACGTAGATGTTGCCGTGGCCGTTGATGAGGATGTCCTCGACCAGCGGGTCTTCCAGCAGCGGCTGCAGCGGCCCCAGTCCCGTGAGCTCGCGCGTGAGGGCGCGCGCCACCTGCAGCGCCTCCTGCTCGTTGACGGGCACGGAGTGCAGGCGGATGAAGCTGTCCAGCTCCATCAGCACGAACTGCGCGATGGCGGCCTGCGACCAACGGCCGAACTCGGCACCCAGCTCCTCGATGCGGCTGAGCAGGTGCTCGTGCGTGCGGTTCTTCAGGTCGAGGAACAGCGCGCTTCGCTCGAACTCGCTGGCCTGGGCGTCGGCCAGATGGGAATAAGCCGTGGTCGTCATGGTGCGTTCAGCTTCTTGTTCGGTGGAAGAAACGGTTCAGGCCCCGGGCGGGCGCGGCCTGATCGCCCGCATGGGCCTGGTGGTGGGTGGTGATCAGCAAGGTGGCGAGCTTGTCCACGGCCTGCACATAGGGCTCGCGCTGCAGCCGGCTGGGCAGCAGCTGGCCCTGGTTGACGGCCTGGACCAGTTCGCGCCGGCGCTCGGGAATGGTGGCCAGCAGCGGCAGCTGCAGTTGCCGGGCGATCTGCGGGGCCTCCAGCTCCAGCTGGCTGTCGTGCCGGCTGACGATGAGCTGCACGCGCTCGCGATCGACCTTTTGCTCGTCGAGCTGGCGCAGCAGCTCGGTGGTGGAGACCACGCTGGCCACGCTCTGGTCGCAGACCACCCAGATCTGGCTGGCGCGCAGCGCCACGCGCATGGCCAGCTGCGTGGGCACGACGGCCCCCAGGTCGGCCACGATGTGGCGGAAGTACTGGCGCAGGCGCAGCAGCAGCGCGTCGGCATCGGCATAGGAGACGTCGCGCAGTCGGGCGGGCTGGCGCGGCAGCGTGAGCAGGCGCAGGCCGCTTTCATGGCGGGCCAGCCCCGTCGATGCCAGGCGCCGGTCGAAGCGGCGCAGGTTGTTGACGGCCTCGATGAAGTCGAAGTCGCCCAGCGTGCCCAGGTACAGCCCGCAGTCGCCGCTGGGAAAGCCCAGGTCGATGAGCAGGCCGTCCAGCGTCTCGTTGCTGATCTCGCGGGGCGTGGCGTCCTTGCCCGGCACGGCCGTCGTGCCATGCAGGCGCTTTTGCAGGTACCAGGCCAGGTGCGATGCCATGAGGCTGCTGCCCAGGCCGGCGCGGGCCGACATGATGGCGGTCAGCGGCGCGTTGGGCATGCCCGAGGCCGACGGGGGCACGCGCTTGATCAGATCGATCACCGTCTGGTGCGCGGCCTGCACGGGGCCGTCCACGTCGAGGAAGTCCTGCACCCCGGCGCGCAGCGCGGCCAGCATGCACTGCGGGTACTTGGTGCGGCCCACGGCCAGGCAGGGCAGGTGAGGGTGGGAGATGTGCAGCTGGGAGGCCAGGTGGGCCGCCTCGTCGGTGGACAGCGGGTCGAAATGCACGAGCACGGCATGCGGCATGTAGCGCTGCACCTGCTCGGTGACGTTGTCCTGGAACCGCGCCACATGCAGCCGCGCGCCGTCCAGCATGTGCTGCAGCCAGGCCTGGGCCAGCGAGCTTTCGGGGGTGCCTGCGTGGATGAAGAGCAGCTCCACCTGCAGGTCGTTGTCGAGCGGCTGCGGCGTCGGGCGGGGCGCGGCGGGCGCGGTCATCCTGTCCAGTGGTGACTTGTCCTGCGCAAGCGCATCGGTGCCGGGCTGCGGCTTGCCGGCCAGCGAGGCCGAGGAACGCAGCCCCAGAAGGGTCTCCAGCGAGGTGGGTGAGCCGATGGCCGGCGAGCCTGTGGCGTCCACAGGCGAATCGGTTGCGGTGGGCTTGCTTGTCATGTCGTCAGTACGAGAAGCCGGGTACGGCGGTCTGGGTGCTCATTCCGCCGGCGAGGTAGGGCAGCCAGACCTTGCCGGCGTTGCGCTGCTCGGATTGCGCACCGGGCAGCAGGGCTTCGAGATTGGTGCTGGCGGGAAGCGGGTGGACCAGGCGCGGGGTGACGATGATCACCAGCTCGGACTCTTCCTGCGTGTAGTTGAGGTTCTTGAAGAAGGTGCCCAGGATGGGCAGATCGCCCAGCACCGGCACCTTGCTGACGTTGGAGGTGGTGGCACGGCTGACCAGCCCGCCGATGACGAAGCTCTCGCCATCGGCCAGCTCCACCGAGGTGTCGGCGCGGCGCGTGCGGATGGCGGGCACGGTGACGCCGCTGATGGTCACGCCGCTGTTGAAGTCCAGGTCGCTGGCCTCGGGCGAGACCTTCAGGGCGATGCGATCGTCAGACAGGATGGTGGGCGTCAGCTGCAGCTTGATGCCGAATTCCTTGTACTGGATGGCGATGTTTCCGTCGCGCGCGGGCACCGGGATCGGCAGCTCGCCGCCGGCCAGGAAGCTGGCGTTCTGGCCGGTCTGTGCCAGCAGGGTAGGCCGGGCCAGCACGCGCGCCATGCCATTGCCTTCGAGGATGCTCAGCTGCGTGACGATGCCGGCGCCGCTGAAGGCCTTGCCGAAGGTCATCACCAGGCTCATGGCGCTGGCAATGGCCGACGAGGTGTTGTTGGACACGCCGCCCGAGCCCGTGCCTCCCGTGCCGCCCGAGCCGGTATTGCCCGTTCCCGTTCCTGTCCCCGTGCCGTTGGTATTGGTGCTGATGCTGCCCACCACGCCGGGGCTGAAGCTGCCGAAGCTGAAGCCCTGGTTGTTGCGCCCGCCGCTGTAGATGTTGACGCCGATGCGCTTCATCGCGGATTTCTTGAACTCCACCACCTGCACGTCCACCTGGACGGTGTTGCTCTTGACGTCGATCTGCGAGTTGTCCACCAGCAGCGTCTGGGCGGGCGCGTACTGGCGCAGTTCGGCCACGGCCTGGGCATGTTCTGGAACCGAGGTCAGGCGCTTTTCCAGCAGCAGGTGCTGGCCGCGGACCTGGACCTCCCAGCGCTGGGGTGCGCCACCTTTCTGGGGCCACACCACCAACGTGGTGCTGCCCTGGGCCTTGGGCGTGAGCAGCAGCTCGGTTCCGCCGGAGCCGGAGCCGGAGCCGGAGCCGGCACTGGCGCTGGAGCCCGGCGTGGCGCGCAGCAGTTTCACGTCCAGCACATTGGGGTCGCCCACGGCGATGCGGCCCGGAATACTGGCCAGCGGCATCAGGTGCTGGCGTCCGGCCACCAGCTGCAGGGAGTCGCCAAAGGGCATGTCCCCGGCACCGGGGTTGTGCATGCCTTGGACGGCAGCGGTGTCCGCAGGTGCCGACACCGCTGGCGGCAATGCCAGCAAGGCCATGCTGCCGCACAGTGTCCAGACCGCGCGCTGCAGCGGGGTTGCTCCGGCCGTCGAGATGTTCTTGCACTTCATGGCATCTCCCTCTTGTTGTGTGTTTTCAGTAGTTCACCATCTGCACCGCGGCTCCGTTGTGCAGCTCCACGGTGCGTTCGCGCGGGGCCCGCTGCGGCGGCGGCCGCACGGCGGGTGCGAAGGCCGTCATGGGCTGGGCGGCAGGCTTGCGGATGTTCCTGGCGTCGGCGCCGGTGGCCAGGTCCTGCATGCGAAGGCCGGCGAAGGCGCGGTCTGCACCCTCCAGTGCCTGGTCTTTCCGGAGGCGGCCCGCCACCGGCTGCAGTGCGCTGGGCAGGGCGGCGAAGAGCTTGGGATCGGGCACGGACAGGTCGTCCGGGTTGCGCAGCGCCAGGGTGAGCTGGCCGAATTTCTCGGCCAGGGTGAGGCGCTCCACATCGTCCAGCGGCACGGCCAGCACGGCCGATTGCACGTTCTCAGGGCGCTGGCCGGTCTGATCCGCAGCGCTGGCGCGGCGCAGCGACGAGCCTGCCGATTCCTTGTCCTGCTGCGCCTGGCGCTGGACGGCCGGCATGGGTGGGCGTTCCACGCTGCCGGAGCCGTAGGCCAGCACGCGGCTGCGCGCCAGCAGCAGCCGGGTCTGCGCGTCCACGGGGGCCTGGTCGGACTTGCCGTCCAGCGTGAAGTAGACATCCACGAAGTCGCCGGGGCGCACATGGTGGCCCGCGGCCATCTGCTCCCGGATGGCGATCGCCAGGGCGCGCTGTCCCGGCTCCAGCTGCAGCGCCAGACCGCTGAGCAGTTGCTGCTCGAACAGCGGAGTGCCCGGGGTGAGCGCCATCAGCGTGGTGCGGCCCAGCACGTCGTCGGTTGCGGCAAAGCTGCCGGGTACGGGGGCGGGCAGCTGGGCCAGCTTCACATCCTCGCTGCCGATGCGCTGGCCTGCGGCAATGGCCTGGGCCACGACCACGACGGCATGCTGCGGCACGGGCTCTGGGGCCGGCTGCGCCGAGGCGGTCGGTGAGGGCTGGGCCACGGGGCGTGCGGGCTGGCTGCCCAGCAGCCAGGCAAGGCCTGCGAGCACGATGGCCAGCCCAACCAGCAGTCCGGCAAGAATCTTGGTGAGGTTCATGGCTGGGGCTCCTGGTGCAAGTGGGTGGCGACGGTGTTCAGGCATGGGGGCTGCCCTGGCGCTTTCCTGCCATGGCGCAGAGGGTCCGCCAGGGCAGGAAAGCGTCCGGATAGCGCACGGCGGCGGCTTGCGGCGGGGCCGGGCCGTGTGGTGCGTGGCGAGGGGAAAGCGATCTGCATGGGCATCTCCCGTTCAGGCAAGCGGCTGGCTGTGGCGCCAGGCCAGGGCAATGGCCGCAATGGCCATGTAGCCGGCATAGGGAATGGAGCGCTGGGGCTGGCGCGGTCCATCGGTGGCGCCTGCGGGCTGAGACGCAGCGCCCAGGGGTGCCAGGCGGGCCGCCCAGGCCAGGGGCAGCCGGGCCTGCAGCCACAGGCCGGTGGGGCTGTGGCTCAGGTGGCGCAATGACAGCACCAGAAGGCCGTGCAGGCCGGCCAGCAGGCTGCCGCCAGTCCAGATCAGCAGCAGGTCGAAGCTCAGCCCGAACCACAGCCCTGCGACCGCGCCGAACTTGACGTCGCCCGCTCCCATCCAGCGCAGTGCATAGAAAGGAAGCAGCACGACAAACCCCGCCAGCAGTCCGGCCAGCGCGTTCCAGGCCGAGACCTGGAACGGCTGCGCCCCACTGGCCAGTGCCGCCGCGCCTGTGGCCAGGCCGAGCAGCACCATCCAGTTGCGCACGCGCCGGATGCGCAGATCCATGACCGCAATCGTTGCGAGCCATGTGATGCAGACGCACAGCCATAGCGAGGCCCACTCCATCTTCAGGGGGCAAGTCCGTTGAGCTTGGTGGCAAGCCGGCTGAACAATCCGTTCAGATCGGTACCCAGCGCGGTGGCGCCCACGACGATGCCCACGGCAATCAGGCCGGCGATCAGCCCGTATTCGATGGCGGTGGCGCCTTCCTCGTCTTTCCAGAAGTTCTTGATCATTTCGGTCATGGCATGGTCCTTTCGGTTTGCAAAATGCCTTGGCGCCGGGGGCGGAGGCAAGCCCCGCCCGAGCCCGGCCAGATCGCGCCGGAGCCGGCGCTCAGGGAACGAAGCCGGTGAGCTTGGTGGCGATCCGGGTGAACAGCCCATTCAGATTGGTGCCGAGCGCGGTGGCGCCCACCACGATCCCCACGGCGATGAGGCCGGCGATCAAGCCGTACTCGATGGCGGTGGCGCCTTCTTCGTCTTTCCAGAAGTTCTTGATGATGTCGGTCATGGCATCGTCCTTTCGGTTGCAAAAGCCCATCGTTGTCGATGGCGGCGGCTGGCGATGGGCAGAAGCCGGCCGCTGCACGGGAAACCTCACTTGCCGCTTCTCACTTCACCACTGCTGTCGCGAGGCGGTGGTTGGAAAAGCGTCTGAAACGGGGCGCAACTGCTGCTCAAGGCGCAGCTGTATTCGTTGGGGCATGGCGCTGGCGGACAGGGTGGCCACGGCAGCGTCCTGGGGTTCGGGGCGGCTGCGCGAGGGCGCAGGGCCGGGTTTGATGTCGGGGGCATTCCCGGGCGCAGGGCCGGGTGCGTTCCCGGGCTCGTCCATGGGGGCAGTGCCTGGCGCACCACCACCTGCCGGAATCGGTTTTTGCGGGGTGAACAGCGCGTTCAGCCAATGGTCGGGCGGGTCCTGGGGCAGGAGGCGGCCGGTGGTGCGTGCCAGCCGCAGTTCGTTGATGCGCTGGTCGTAGATGGCGTCGGCCTCGTCCAGCAGCAGGCGCTGCATGTCCAGCTGGGCGTCCAGCACCTGGGCCAGGCTGCCGCGCCCGACTTCGAGCAGGCGGCGGCGCCCCTCGAAGGCGGCGCGCGCCTCGCGCACGGCGTCGGCCAGCTGGCTTTCGCGCTGGCGGCCGGACTGGGTGCGTCCCCAGGCGGCGGAGGCGGTTTCGCGCACCTGGCGGCGCACGGTTTCCTGCTGCGCTTCCTGGGCCTGCAGTTCGTTGATGGCCTTGAGGATGCGGTCGCGCAGCTCGAAGCCGTTGCCGAAGTTCCAGCTCAGCTCCACGCCGTAGCGCGTGCCCTCGGCATAGAGCACGCCGCTGGGGTCGCGCGTGTGGGCCACCACGGCGGCCAGCGTGGGAAAGCGCTGGGACTTGCTGCGGTCCACTTCGGCGCGGGCCTTCTCGATCTGCTGCTCCATCTCCTGCAGCTCGGGGCTGACGGTTTCGGAGGCCTGCAGTGCCGAGTCCTCGTTGGCCGGCATCCATTGCACGGGCACGTTGAGCTGGGGCAGCCAGCCGGGCTGGGGCGTGAAGCCGAAGTAGCGCGTGAAGCGGGCCTGCGCATCCATGCGCTGCGACTCCAGCGCATGCTGCTGGGCCAGGGCGCCGGCCTGGCGCGAGGCGGCCTGGCGCAGGTCGTTGCGGCCCACGGCGCCCAGTTCGGCGCGGCGCTCCTCGATGCGCGCGAGCTGGCCGATGATGCGCGCCGACTCGGCCGCCACGCGCGCCTTGTCCTCGAAGCGGTGCAGCTCCAGCAGGGCGGTCAGCGCCTCCAGCAGCACGTTCTGGCGCGTGCCGTAGAGCACGCTGCCCTGGGCCGCCTCCTGCGATTCGGCCGAGCGGATGCCCGCGCCGATGGCGCCGCCGTCCAGCAGGGCCATGCGCACTTCGGCGTTGACGGCGGTGTAGGACTCGCGGCCCCGGCGCAGCTTGGCATCGCCCGTGTTGGTACCCACCTTGAAGGTGGGCCAGCGCGCGCCGCGCGCGGTGTTCACGTCATGCCCGGCCGATTCCAGCGCGGCGCGCGCCTTGCGCACGTCGGGGTATTCGTCGATCAGGGCGTAGAGCGCATCGAGCAGGCGGCGCTGCCCGCCGTCGCTGGCCAGGGTGCCGGGCGTGAGGTGCTGGGCCAGGCGCAGGACCACGGGGTCCGGTGCGGCTGCAGCCGTGTTTGCGGATGTGGATGCGGGTGCGGCTGCGGCAACCATGCCGATGTCCGTATCAAGGTCCCTGTCCGCCGCAGCCACGGGCGCGGCAGCGGCCTGCATCGCCTGCAGTGCGGACAGGCAGCAGGCAGCGGCCAGCAGCTGGCGCAGCCGGGTGTGGCAGCGGGCGTGCCAGCCCATGGAAGGGGAGGTCGGGCGGCCTGGCATCAGGGCTCCCGGAAGGCTTCGCTCTGGATGCGCAGCACGGGCCGCAGCAAATACCAGATAAAGGGTTCGTGGCCCAGCAGCAGGTCGAGTTCGGCCTGCATGCCGGTGGTGATGCGGTTGTCGGTGCGGCCCACCCAGGGCTGCTCCAGGCTGGCCTGGATGCGGAAGTACGAGGGCGAGTCGGCCAGGTTGGGATCGCGGTCGGCATCGGCCGCCACCAGGGTGACCTGGCCGGGCACCGAGCCGTAGCGCAGGAAGTCGTAGGCCGAGATCTTCACCCGGGTGGCCTGCCCGGGGCGCACATAGCCACGGTCGGCGGGGCTCAGGCGCGCCTCGACGATGACTTCGTCCTTGTCCGGAACGATTTCGAGGATGGGCTCGCCGGGCTTGACCACCCAACCGGCGCCCGAGCTGCGCAGGCCCTTGACGAAGCCGCTGGTGGGCGCCAGCACGGCCGTGCGCGTGCGCTGGGTGCGGGCGCGGACCAGGTCTTCGTTGAGGCTGGCCAGCTCGCGTTCGGTCTGGGCCAGCTCGTCGGAGGCGCGGCGGCGGAAGGCGCCCTGGGTCTCCTGCAGCTTGGCCTGGGCCTGCTCGATCTTGGCGCGGTTGCTGAAAAGCGTCTGGCGCGAGGCAGCCAGCTCGGCCCGCACCTGCTCCAGCGCCCGCTGCTTGTCCAGCACTTCAAGCTGGCCTATCAGCTGCTCGGAGGCGAGCTGGCCGGCAATGGAGGCCTCCTGCTGGTGCAGGCGCAGATTGGTCTCCAGCCCCTCGATGCGCGCCTGCACCTGGGCCACGTCGCCGCGCGCCTGCTGCAGCTGGGCCTGGGCTGCGGCAAGGCTGCCCTGGTGCTCCAGCGCGCGTGCCGAGAAGGCGCCCAGTTCGGCCTGGACCACCTGCGCGTCCAGGTCGGCGGGGAAGGCGGTGCGCTGCAGCGGCCGGCCCTGGCTTTCCGCGCCCAGACGCGCCTTGACGGCCTGGGCCGTGGCCATGCGGGCGGTGAGCTGTTCGAGGTTGAGGCTGTTGCTGCCCAGGTCGATTTCCAGCAGCGGCTGGCCCTGGGTCACGGCCTGGCCTTCGCGCACATGGACGGCGGTGACGATGCCGCCTTCCAGATGCTGCACGGTCTGCACGCGGTCGGAAGGGATGACCTGGCCGCTGGCGACCACCACGTTCTCCACCGGGTAGAACAGGCCGGTGACCACCAGGGCGGCGACGGGGATGACGAGCAGCCACTTGCCCCGCGCCAGGGCGGTCCGGCCAGGGCTGGGGGGCGTTGCGCCGGACGCGTCCGCAGGCGGCTGGCCGTGCACGGCTGCCTGCGCTTCGCTCGACTGGCGCAGCACCAGGGGGAGGTCGTCGTAGCGCCCGGCCCTCATGAGGCAAGCTCCTGCGCCACGGCGGGGTGATCGGCATGCGGGGCCGGGTCGGCCGGCGTTGCGGGGGCTGCGGACGCTGCGGATGCTGCGGATGCTGCGGATGCTGCGGGTGCTGTGGGTGCTGTGGGAGCTGCGGAAGCCGCAGGCTCGCGCGCCGTGCCGAACAGCTGGGGCAGCAGCAGCTGGGGCGAGCCATGCTCGATGCCGCCGTCGCCGCGCACATGGTAGAGATGCTGCGCCATGGAGGCCACGCGCAGCGAGTGCGTGACGACGATGACCGTGTGCTTGAGCGCAATCTGCCGCAGCGTCTGCAGCAGCGCGGTTTCGCTCTCGAAGTCCAGGTCGTTGCTGGGCTCGTCCAGGATCAGCACCGAGGGGTTGCGCAGGAACAGCTGGGCCAGGGCCAGCTTGCGCAGCTCGCCGGCCGACAGGCCCGCACCGCCTTCGCCCAGCACGGTCTGGTAGCCCTGGGGCAGGCGGCTGATGAAGCCGTGCGCGCCCGAGATCTGGCAGGCGGTGACGATCTTGTGGTCGTCGGCATCGGGGTTGACCATGCGCAGCCCGTCCACGATGGGGCCGCTGAACCAGTACACCTGCTGCGCCAGGCAGCCTATCCAGCGGCCCAGTTCGGCGCGCGGGAACTGGGCCATGTCGTATTCATCGATGAAGATGCGCCCCTGCGTGGGCTGGTAGAGGCCGGCCAGCAGCTTGGCCAGGGTGGACTTGCCGGCGCCGTTGCGCCCCACGATGGCGTGCAGCCCGCCGGGGCCGATCTCCAGCGATGCCTGCTCCAGCGCCACATGGCCGCCCGGGTAGTGGAAGCTTGCCTGGTCCAGGCGCAGCCGGCCCTGGGGCCGGGGCAGGTCCACGGTGTCGGTCATGGCCTCGACGGGTTCCTCCAGCACGGCCTGCAGGCGGCGTGCGGCCTCGTTGGCATGGGCCAGCGAGCGCCAGTTGCTGGCCAGTTGCGAGATGGGGCCCAGCGCCTTGCCCGACAGCAGGTTCACGGCCATCAGGCTGCCGATGCTCATCCACTGCGCATTGATGGCAATGGCGCCCACGGTGATCACGGCAATGGAGAACAGCGTCAGCAGCACGGTGCTGGCCTCGCGTGCGTTCTCCATCTCGCCGTTCTTGCCAAAGCTCTCGGCCAGCCAGCGGTCATAGCCGCTTTGCCAGTTCTGGCGTGCGGCGGCGTCGTAGCCCAGCACCTTGAGCGTGGCGCGGGCATTGCAGATCTCGGCCGTGCCCCGGTCCAGCATGCGGGCCTGGGCGATTTCCTCCACGCGGCCGCTGCGCACCTCGTCGGCCCACCACCAGGCCAGCACGCCCATGATGAGCATGGCCACCAGAATCACCGGCAGCACGGGCCAGGCAATGATGCCGATGACGACCAGGGCCAGCAGGGCCATGGGCAGGTCCAGCAGCGAGGTCGCCAGGCCCCCGGACATGCCCGAGCGCATGGCGCTCACGTCGCGGAACAGCTGCAGCCACTGGCTGGAGGAGCGCTGCTCCAGCGCGGCCAGCGGGTGGCGCAGCATGGAGTGCATCAGCGCCTGGGACACGTCGCGGTCGATCATGGCGCCGGCTTCGCGCAGGGCGCGGGCGCGCCTGCGCCGCAGCCACCATTCCACGCCCAGGAAGAACAGCACGCCCGCCACCATGGCCGTGAGGGTGGCGGTGCCTCCACGCGCAATGACGCGGTTGTAGACCTGCAGCAGGAAGATGGACGGCAGCAGGCCCAGCAGACTGATGGGCAGCGACAGCCAGCCAGCCCGGCGCAGCTGGTGCGCAGCCCGGTCGAAGGACTCGGCGATGGCAGATGCAAAAGCCCCCACCGTCTCCGTTCCCGACGGCATCGCCGTGGCCTTGGCCAACTGACGGGGAAGAAGGTATCGGATCATGTTCTGATGGGCTTAGTAAGCATCTTTACAAAATGTAAAGGTACTCGTTTCACAAACACTGTAGCGAGTTATATACAGCCCTCTATAAGTTTTATTCAATCAAGAATGCATGTTCATTTGTTTTTGATGTGGATCAAAGCAGGGAGCCTGAATAGACGCTATTAAATGGCCCCCGTGCCCACTGAAACTATCCCGTATGGCATCGGCCGCCAGGGCAAGATTGGTCGTGGCGCGGCCGGCCAACAAAACCGTATCGCCTTTATGGGTTGTTCTCAGCAGCGAGCAAATCAGCTGATTCAGATCGTCATACCAATTGACGTGCAAAAGATCGCCCAAGGCTGCCGCCAGCGGCCTGAGCGGCTCCCCGTACAGCAGCACGCGCCGGGCCTGGGCATCCCGCACCAGCGGCTCCAGGGCCAGCTGCGCAGCGTCGATGCTGGCCTGGCCGGGCTGTATGCCCGCCAGCACGATCAGCCTTCTGCTCACATGGGGAGCGACCGACTGCAGCTGGGAAAATGCAGCCGTCATGGACAGTAAGTGGTTGCTCAGGCTGTGGTCCAGCAGGCAGATTCCACTGGGCAGGAGCTGCGGCTGCCCGGCTCCGATCATGGGCTGCCAATGGGCCAGTGAGGCCTGCACCTGTGCGGGCGCATAGCCCAATGCATGCAGGGCCGCCAGGGCCGCCTGCGCATTGAGTGCCATGTGGTGGCCGTCGGATTGCAGGGAAATGCCCAGGCGCAGGCTGCCCATGCCTATTTGCAGATTTCCATTGTGAAACCCCATTTCACGGACCTGTGCATTGCAATGGGGGCCAAACGTGATCAGGCGCAGTCCCATGCGTTTGGCATGCTCAATAACACTGGGGTTTTCACCTATGTCCTGATCGGTGACCAGCGCACTGCCTTTGTGCATGAGCTGCATGGCTTCAAGCACTTCCTGCAATGCTTCGTATTTTCTTTCACCGGACAGACCGGCCTGTCCGGAGGGCTCGGACTCCCCTGAATGGGGGGTGTTATTTATTGAAAGATTAGTAATAACCAGAATATCTGGGTCAATCAGCGGCAGGTCGCCGCGCAGTGCCTGCAATGGCAGCTCCAGCAGGGCGCAGGGCGAGGCCTCGCTCCAATTGATCATCTGCAGCGCCGTGCCCTGGGACAGCAGGGCATCGCCACGCGCGTCTCCCCCGTCCTGCAGGCACTGGCGCATCATGCCCAGGGTGGAGGTCTTGCCCACGCAGCCGCTGACGGCGACCACGGGCGACTGGATGCGGCGGCGGGCCGCCTGCGCCAGATTGCGCAGGCCCTCTTCCATATCAGGCACATGCAGCACCGGCACGCCGTGGTCCAGCAGGCCCTGCGGGCTGCTGCTGATCAGCGCCGAGGCGCGCAGCGTGGGCAGGGCCGCAGCCTGCACGCCCAGCGCCATGCCTGCACGCCGCACCAGCACGGCGGCGCCGGGCTGGTGGTGCAGGCGGCTGGCGTCCAATCCCGCGCAGCCGGTGCCGCTATCTGTGCGGCTATCGTTGCTGGGATCTGAGCCGGGATCTGTCGTTGCATCCACCCAGCGCCCGTTCATCAGTTCGGCCAGGGAAGCTCTGTCCCAGGACATGGACGGGTACATGGAGCCCGCTGTGGGCGGGAAAGCCGGCTGGCCCGCAGTCTCATCGGCCCGCGACGCGAGGGAGAGTGATTGCGAGGGCGAGGAAGCTTTGGCAGGGCCGTCGCCCGCGCTCAAGCCATGGCCTGCCTGCGCAGGCAGCGCGTCTTCCCCGGATTCGGCCGCGGCATGGCTGGTGGCCGCGCGCAGTGCCTGGGTCAGAGCGTCCAGCAGTTCCAGGCCTGCCAGGCTGGATGCCAGCAGCCAGGCGATTTCGCGCGGGGACTGCAGGACCTGGCGCAGGCTGCCATCGGCAAAGGCTGCATGGCGGCGCCGGGCGGGCGGCAGGTACAGCGCCTGTTCAGGCCAGATGGCGCGCTGGGCCATGCCTTGCAGATGGCGCTGCAGGCTGATCTGCCATTGGCGCAGCAGGTCGGTGGGCTGCGGCTCCAGGCCTGCGTCGAGCTGCAGGCTCTCGACCAGGGCAATGCCTATCCAGCGTGCACAGGGGGCGCCTGCCTTGTCGACACATTCGCCATCGTCGCCATCGTCGCCATTGCCGTCATTGCCGCCCTCCATGCCCAGCAGCTGCGGCAGCGCTGCCTGCAGGAAGGCGGCAGGCAGGGCCGCCGTGTCGGGCAGTGCGCTGCGCGCCGCGCGCAGCGTGGGGCTGTCGCTGGTGGGGGGGCGCGAGCTTGCATAGACATGCATGGCCAGCTCGGCCCAGGTCAGCATGGGCTGGCCGGAGCGGGGTGTGCCGGCTTCAGCGGCATTGGCGGCAGCGGCGGCAGCCTTGGTGGTGCTGGCCGAAGCGGCAGCCATGGACAGCAGGCTTTCCGCCAGCGGGTCCATCAGCGCCGGAATGCGGGCGCGGGCCTGGCTGTCGGCTCCCGGCCCCAGGACAAAGCTGTTGCGCAGGTGGCGGGCCAGCACCAGCATGGCCAGCGCGCTGGGCAGGCAGTCGCCGGGCAATGGCTGCAGCCGTTGCTCCACATGGTCCACGGCCAGCGCAATGGCCTGCGCCAGCGCGGCGCTGCCCGCATGGCGCTGGGCCTGCAGCAGGGCGTAGGTCACGCCCAGGTGGTCGCAGACATCCCCGCAACCAGGCCAGCTTCCGTCCTTGCCCTGCTGCGCCAGAAGTTGCTGCAGCGCAGCGTGCACGGGCACGAGGTGGGGCCAAAGGCGCTGCTCCGGCGGATCGGTGCGCGGCACGGCCATGGCGGGCTGCTCCCCGCTGATATAGATGCCGCGCAGGTGCAGCAGCAGGCAGGGCGGGTGCAGGGGCCGTTGGGCGCTGCCTGTTTCACTGCCCAGCGGGTGCGGATCTGGCAGCAGGGGCTGCAGCAGCTGCGCACGCTCCAGACCGGCATCTGCCAGGGCCAGGGAGCGCATGGGCGCCTGGGTCCAGGCGCTGCAGTCCGGCAGCGGACTGTCCGCCTTCAGCGGCGTGATGTCCTGCGCCCAGTCGATGCGCAGATCGACCTCGTCACGCTTGCGGGCCCAGGCCCATTGGCGCACGCGTGTCGCACCCTCGCGCCAGGCAGCCTCCAGCGTGGTGGCGCGCACGTGGAAGACGGAGGCAACCTTGTTCTCGGCCGACACCGTGAAGAAAAGAATGCAGCCGGGGTAGGGTTCGGGCAGCAGCACCATGTGCCGTGCGAGGTACTCCAGGCCATTTGCCAATTGCTGCGACAACATGCTCTCGGCCTCGGTCAGGGTCATTGGGAGGCTGCTCTTCCCGTGGGGACGGGACGCCGGGCTGCGGTACACCGACCGCGTGCGGATCTGTTCCTTCATGGCGGCCCGGCGGCAGGCGGATGCGGAGCGCGGCGGCTCAGCGGTAGTCGAATTCCACGCGCCGGTTGCGCTGGTGGGCTTCTTCGCTCGTGCCTTCGTCGGCCAGCCGCTCCTTGCCGTAGCTGACGGACTCCACGCGGGCCGGGTTCACTCCCAGCAGCTGCAGGCTGTTGCGCACCGCGTCGGCACGCTTTTGGCCGAGCGCCAGGTTGTATTCGATGCCGCCGCGCCTGTCCGTATGGCCGCGCAGCATCACCGAGCGGCCGGGATTGCTGCGCAGCCACTGCGCATGGCTTTCCACGATGGCCCGGTCGCTGTTGCGGATGGTGTATGCGTCGAAGTCGAAGTAGACGATGTGGGCGACGTTGGCGGGCCCGCGCTGGTCGGCCTGCGTGGTGGCCACCACGGGCGCGACGCCGGAGCTTGCCGGCGCCGGGGCCGGGGCCTTGCCGAAGGCGTAGTGGTGCTCGGAACGCTGCGTGCTGGTGGTGGCGGTGGATCCGCAGGCGGCCAGCCCTGCGGCCAGCAGCACGATGGTGCACAGCCTGAAAGTGTGTGACATGGAGGATCTCCTGGGACGTGCGCCGCCACCGTGGGGCGGCGGCGCAGGGGATGGATGCGGCGCCCGCAGGCGCCGCGGCCGCTCAGAGCAGGGTGTTGTGGTGCAGTTGCTGCGTCAGCACGCTGGCTGCTGCATCGGCCGTGCTGCTGGCATGGCTGCTGATGGAGGTGGCAATCGGATCCAGCTCGGCGACCGAGGCCGCTGCCGCGTGCGATGTGCCACCCAGCAGGCCACCGAGCAGCCCGCCGCCGGACGATCCCCCCAGCAGCCCGCCCAGCAGGCCGCCGCCGCTGCTGCCGCCACCCAGCAGGCCGCTGACGATGCCGTTGTTGCCGGCCACGGTGTTGACCACGCCGCTGACGATTCCGTTGTCGCCGGCCACGGTGTTGACCACGCCGCTGACGATTCCGTTGTCGCCAGCCACGGTGTTCACCAGCCCACTGACGACACCGTTGTCGCCGGCCACGGTGTTCACCAGCCCGCTGACGACACCGTTGTCACCCGCCGCGGTGTTGACCACGCCGCTGACGATGCCGCTGCCACCGGCCACGGTGTCGAGCACGCCGCTGACGATGCCGTTGTTGCCTGCCACCGTGTCCAGCACGCCGCTGACGACGCCGTTGTCACCGGCCACGGTGTTGAGCACCCCGCCGACGACGCCGTTGTCGCCCGTCACGGTGTTCAGCAGGCCACCGACCAGGCCCGATCCGCCCGTGAGGCCACCCAGCAGGCCGCCGTCACCGCCCAGCAGTCCGCCAACGATGCCGTTGTCGCCCACCACCGTGTCGAGCAGCCCGCCGACCAGGCCGGAGCCACCCGTCAGACCGCCCGTCAGTCCGCCAGTGAGGCCGCCCAGCAGGCCGCCGTCGCCGTCCAGCAGTCCGCCAACGATGCCGTTGTCGCCGACCACCGTGTCGAGCAGGCCGCCGACCAGGCCGGAGCCGCCCGTCAGTCCGCCCGTGAGGCCACCCAGCAGGCCGCCGTCACCGCCGACCACGCCACCCAGCAGGCCATCGCCGCCCGTCAGGCCGGCCAGCACGCCGTTGACGGTGCCGATCACCGGCTGCAGTGCCTGGCCCGGGACCTGCGTCAGGCCGTTGGCCAGGTCCGTCACCACACCCAGCGGACCACCGTTGACCTGGGTCACGCCTTCCACCAGGCCCGTGACCACGGACAGGGCGCCGGTGCCGGGGTCGATCAGCGCATCCAGTACCTGGCCCACAGGCGCTCCGGCCGTGCCGCCGAGCAGGTCGCCAACGGTGTTTTGCACCGTGGTGACAAGGCCGTCGCCGCTGCCTGTGCCGCCGCCCGGAACCAGGCCGCCCAGCAGGCCGCCGACCAGGCCGTCTTCGCCAAGCACGCCACCCAGCAGGCCGCCGTCGCCGCCGAGCACGCCGCCCAGCAGGCCACCGTCGCCACCCAGCAGACCGCCGACCAGGCCGTCATCGCCAAGCACGCCACCCAGCAAGCCGCCATCGCCGCCAAGGACACCGCCCAGCAGGCCACCGTCGCCACCCAGCAGACCGCCGACCAGGCCGTCATCGCCAAGCACGCCACCCAGCAAGCCGCCGTCGCCGCCGACCACGCCGCCCAGCAGACCGCCGACCAGGCCATCATCGCCAAGCACGCCGCCCAGCAGGCCGCCGTCACCGCCCAGCAGACCGCCGACCAGGCCGTCATCGCCGAGCACGCCACCCAGCAAGCCGCCGTCGCCGCCGACCACACCACCCAGCAGGCCATCGCCGCCGGTCAGGCCGGCCAGCACGCCATTGACGGTGCCGATCACCGGCTGCAGTGCCTGGCCCGGGACCTGTGTGAGGCCGTTGGCCAGGTCGGTCACCACACCCAGCGGACCACCGTTGACCTGGGTCACGCCTTCCACCAGACCTGTGACCACGGACAGTGCGCCGGTGCCGGGGTCGATCAGCGCATCCAGTACCTGGCCTACAGGGGCGCCGGCCGTGCCGCCGAGCAGGTCGCCAACGGTGTCCTGCACCGTGGTGACAAGGCCGTCGCCGCTGCCTGTGCCGCCGCCCGGAACCAGGCCGCCCAGCAGGCCGCCGACCAGGCCGTCGTCGCCAAGCACGCCGCCCAGCAGGCCACCATCGCCGCCCAGCAGACCGCCAACCAAGCCGTCATCGCCAAGCACACCACCCAGCAGGCCTCCATCGCCGCCAAGGACACCGCCCAGCAGGCCACCATCGCCACCCAGCAGACCGCCGACCAGGCCGTCATCGCCAAGCACGCCGCCCAGCAAGCCACCGTCGCCGCCGATCACGCCGCCCAGCAGGCCGCCATCGCCACCCAGCAGACCGCTGACCAGCTCGCCAATGCCGCCTTCACCCAGGCCGCTGCCTAGGCCGGCAATCAGGCCGTTGAGGGTGCCGATCACCGGCTGCAGGGCCTGGCCGTCCACCTGGGTCAGGCCGTTGACCAGTTCGGTCAGCACGCCCAGGGGGCCGCCGTCCACGCTGGTCAGGCCTTCCAGCAGGCCGGTCACGACCGAGGCCGTGCCATCGGTGGGATTGGCCAGCGCGTCCAGCAGTTGGCCCACAGGGGCTGCGACGGTGCCGCCGAGCAGGCCGTCCACCACGTCCTGGACCGTGGTGACCAGGCCGTCGCCGCTGCCGCCGCCCGTGCCGCCGGGGATCAGGCCGCCCAGCAGGCCGTCCACCAGCTCGCCGATGCCGCCCTCGCCCAGGCCGTTGCCCAGGCCGGCAATCAGGCCGTTGAGGGTGCCGATCACGGGCTGCAGGGCCTGGCCGTCCACCTGGGTCAGGCCATTGACCAGTTCGGTCAGCACGCCCAGGGGGCCGCCGTCCACGCTGGTCAGGCCTTCCAGCAGGCCGGTGACGACCGAGGCCGTGCCATCGGTGGGATTGGCCAGCGCGTCCAGCAGCTGGCCCACAGGGGCTGCGACGGTGCCGCCGAGCAGGCCGTCCACCACATCCTGCACCGTGGTGACCAGGCCTTCGCCCGTGCCGCCACCCGTGCCGCCACCGGGCACCAGGCCGCCCAGCAGGCTGCCGACCAGTCCGCCCAGCCCATCTTCGCCCAGGCCGTTGCCCAGACCTGCAATCAGCTCGTTGAGCGTGCCGATCACCGGGGCCAGGCCTTCGCCGTCCACCTGGGTGAGGCCATTGACCAGCTCGGTCAGCACGCCCAGCGGGCCGCCTTCCACATTGGTCAGGTTCTCCAGCGCGCCGGTCACGGTGGACAGCAGTCCGTCCGTGGGATTGGTCAGCGCATCGAGCAACTGGCCCACGGGGGCCGCCACGGTGCCGCCCAGCAGGCCGTCCACGACGTCCTGCACGGAGGTGACCACGCCGCTGTCAGGCGTGCCGGGAGGATTGCCCGTTCCGCCGCCCACCAGGCCGCCCAGCAGTCCGCCCACGCCGGCCAGGAGGCCGCCCAGCGCACCGTCTTCGTCGAGCAGACCGCCGAGCACGTTGTCCACTACCGTGCCGATGGAGCCGCCGGAGCCCGCTTCGTCCAGGCCCTTGAGCAGCTCATTGAGCGTGCTGATCAGGGGCTCCAGGCCCTGATTCTGGATATTGACCAGGCCGTCCACCAGCTCGGTCAGCACGCCCAGCGGCCCGCCATTGGTGCTGGTCAGGCTCTCCAGCAGGCCTGTCACCCCGGACAGCGTGCCGTTGCCGGGATTGACCAGCGTATCGATCAGGTTGCCCACCGGGCCGGCGACCGTGCCGCCTGCCAGTGCACCCACCACGTCCTGCACCGAGGTGATCAGGCCATGGCCGTCCGTGGGATCCGTCGGATTGGTGGGGTCCGTGGGATTGGTCGGGTTGGTCGGGTTCGTCGGATCCGTGGGATTGGTGGGGTTGGTCGGGTTCGTAGGATCCGTGGGGTTGGTCGGATTGGTGGGGTTCGTGGGATTGGTCGGGTTCGTGGGATCCGTGGGGTTGGTCGGATTGGTCGGGTTCGTGGGATTGGTCGGGTTCGTGGGATCCGTGGGGTTGGTCGGATTGGTGGGGTTCGTAGGATTGGTCGGGTTCGTGGGATCCGTGGGGTTGGTCGGATTGGTCGGGTTCGTAGGGTTGGTCGGGTTCGTGGGATCCGTGGGGTTGGTCGGATTGGTGGGGTTCGTAGGGTTGGTTGGGTTCGTGGGATCCGTGGGATTGGTCGGATTCGTAGGATTGGTCGGATTTGTCGGGTTCGTGGGATTGGTCGGATTCGTGGGATCCGTGGGGTTGGTCGGATTGGTCGGGTTCGTTGGGTTTGTTGGATTGGTGGGGTTGGTCGGGTTCGTAGGATCCGTGGGATTGGTCGGATTCGTAGGATTGGTCGGATTTGTCGGGTTCGTGGGATTTGTCGGATTCGTGGGGTCCGTCGGATTGGTCGGATTGGTGGGGTTTGTCGGATTCGTGGGATCCGTCGGATTCGTCGGGTTGGTGGGGTCGGTCGGGCGCGGGGGCGCCGGATCGTCGTCGCTGCTGTTGGCTGCTGCGATCAGGCCCACGCCGCCCGCGCCGATCAGGCCGGCCAGCAGGAAGTCGCTGAGCACGGAGCCACCGGCTGCGGCCGCGGCGCTTTCCTTGGTGACGATCAGGCCCAGGGCGTCGCCGTCATTGGCGGGTGCCACCTGGACGTTGCCAGAGGCCAGGTCCAGCACCATGGCCCCTGCGCCGTCGCCGTCGCGCTGCGTCAGCGTGGCCTGCGTGCCGCCCTCGAAGGTGCCGACCAGGGTCTGGCCGTCCTTGCCCTGGAACAGCGCCTTGGCGCTGCCGTCGGCGGGCACGATGATCTTGTCGCCCACCTGCAGCGCGCTGCCGGGCTGGGCCATCAGGGTTTCTCCGTTGCGCACGATCTGCACGCCCGGGCTGACCTGGGACATCGTGGCGGGACCGGCGCCCCGGGGCATGAGCACCGCAGCCGCGCCGGGCTGCGTGTTCGATGTGCCCAGCTGTGCAAGCACAACGGTGGAGGGCTGCTGGTCAGCAAACTGCACGGGGCTGACGGTGGTGTTGCCAGTGGGCTGCATCGATTGGGCGGTCATTTGCTCTCTCCAGACAAGGGTTGAAACGACAAGGTCAGACGGTGGCTTGGAAGCCGTGAAATCTGTCGAGCCCTTTTGTGCAACATGCATGCCATGTGCCGGTGGCAGGTCTGGATGGCCTAGGAATCTTCCTAAGATATTGATTTGTATGGTTTTTGTTATTGATCACAATGTCTCAGCAACGGTCTGTTACGGCACACGTTACGTAACGCCGCCCGGTCCGCTCCGTTACCTCGGAGCAGGCTTTGCGCCGTGTTTCATGGCCCTTGTCTCAAGGACCCATGCAGCGGGGCAAGGTGGCTTTCGCCTATAAAATCGCTGGCTTTTGGCTGCAGGCGCATATCGGCGTGTGCAAGAAGCCCAAAAGCGAACAGGCCCGTCTTCCAACTTTCATTGCGTAGAGAGCGCCCATATGCTGATTTCGTCCAGAGTTCCGTCGCGAGTGCCGGGTCGTACCTATTTGCGGATAGCCCGACCTGTGGCCATTGCCGCCTTCAGCCTGGGGGCCGCTTTGTGCGGGGCGTTTGCCCATGCGTCGCAGGAGGCGGTGGACGAGGTCTCCCGGCTGCTGGAGCAGGGCAAGGCGCCCCAGGCCGCCAAGCAGGCCGAGGCCTACCTCAAGCAGAACCCGGCCGATGTGCAGATGCGCTTTCTGCAGGGCGTGATCGCGGCGGAGCAGCGCCAGAACGCCCAGGCCATCAAGATCTTCACGGCGCTGACCCGTGATTACCCCAGCCTGCCCGAGCCCTACAACAACCTGGCCGTGCTGTACGCCGCCGAGGGCCAGGAGCGCAAGGCCTCGGAAGTGCTGGAGCAGGCCATTCGCACCAACCCCAGCTACGCCACGGCACATGAGAACCTGGGCGACCTGTATGCGCGCATGGCCAGCGATGCCTATGCCAAGGCCTTGCAGCTGGACGGGTCGCGCCAGGCCATCCAGCCCAAGCTGGCCCTGATCACGCAGATCTTCCCCAAGCAGGGCGGCGCCCAGGTCAAGACGGCCCAGGCCACGGCAACGGCAACGGCCGCCTCGACCAAGGTGGCCGATGCCAAGGCCGCCCAGGCTCGCGAAGCCGACGCCAAGCTGGCCGAGACCCGCGCCGCCGAAGCCAAGGCCGCAGAGGCCAAGGCTGCCGAATTCAAGGCCGCTGAAGTGAAGGCCGCCGATGTCAAGGCCGCCCAGGCCAAGGCGGCGGAAGCGAAGGCTGCAGAAGCCAAGGCTGCCGAGGCCAAGGCTGCAGAAGCCAAGCTGGCCCAGGCCAAGGCGGCGGAAGCCAAGGCGGCAGAGACCAAGCTGGCCCAGGAAAAGGCCGCTCAGGCAGCACAGGACAAGGCCCGCGCGGCCGAGGAAGCCAGGCAGGCAGCGGCCAAGGCCGCTGCTCCGGCCACCGCAGCAGCCGCCACCGCCGTGGCCGCCGCCGAGCCTGCCAAGGCAGCGCCTGCCGTCGATGAGAAGAAGGCCGCACAATCGGCTGCCGCGCAGGAAGTGGAAGCCGCCGTCAAGGCCTGGTCCACCGCATGGGCCGGCCAGGACATGGACCGCTACCTGGACGCCTACAGCGACCACTTCTCCCCGGCCGATGGCAGCAGCCTGGCCAAGTGGAAGGAACAGCGCCGCCAGCGCATCGTTGGCCGCACCGCCATCGTCGTCAATGTGCGCGACCTGAAGGTGACCGTGGATGGCGACAAGGCCACGGCCCAGTTCCGCCAGTACTACGCATCGGGCGCGCTCAAGACCACTACCCGCAAGACCCTGCGCATGCAGCGCGAAAAGGGACAATGGCGCATCACCCATGAAGGAACCGGCTCCTGATGCCTGAAAAAGCGCGTCCCCTGGCACTGCCACCCACCGGCCTGCTGCGCCTGCATGCGCGGGCCGCCGGGGTGGCCGTGCTGCTGGTCGCGCTGTCCGCGGTGTCCTTCAGCCCGGCAGCCCATGCCAGGCAGGCCAAGGCCAAGGCCTCCAAAACGGCAGCTGCCAAGCCTGTCTCCTCCAAGCCTGCCTCCGGCAAGGCGGGCGCAGCCAAGTTGCGCGCGGCATCGGGCAAGCCTGCCCTGGCCGCCGCTGCGGTGGCCACGGCGGGCGGTGCCGCTGCCGTGGCAGCCACCCATGCCAAGGCCGCCGCCCCCGCACAGCAAAGCCAGGCGGAGGCGCGCCTGCTGGCCATCATCCGCCAGGTGGAGCAGCGGGATCTGGACGGTGCGCTGAAGGCCGCCGGCGATCTCACCGCCGAGGTTCCCAATTTCCGTGCAGCCCAGCTGGTGTATGCCGACCTGCTGCGCTTCAAGACCGGTCGTGCCGGCGAGGTGCTGGCGGGCACGCCCGTCGCCGCCTCCTCCGCTCCCGGCCATCCGGGCCAGGGCGTGCTGGTGCGGCACAACCTGTCCGTGGGCAGTGTCGCGCGGCTGGAAGGCCCGGCCAGTCCCACGCAGGCCCAGCTGCAGGATCTGCAAAACGAACTCAAGCGCCGCCTGCAGGCCGACAGCGGCGCGCCGCCCGCGGGCTCCGTTCCGGGCGAGTTCCTGATGCTGGGCGCGTCGGTGCGGCATGCGATTGCCATCGACGCCAGCAAGTCACGGCTGTACCTGTTCGCCCATGAGGCGGGCGGGCTGCGGCTGGTGGGGGATTTCTATGTCTCCGTGGGCAAGCTGGGCACGGACAAATGGCAGGAAGGCGACCAGCGCACGCCGCTGGGCATCTACTTCGTGGGCCGCCACATCCCCGGACCCCGGCTGCCGGAGTTCTATGGCAAGGGTGCGCTCACGGTCAACTTTCCCAACGACTGGGACAAGGCCGTGGGCCGCTCGGGCAGCGGCATCTGGCTGCATGGCTCGCCGCCCGACCAGTTCTCGCGCGCGCCCGAGGCCAGCGATGGCTGCCTGGTGCTGGCCAACCCCGACCTCACCTTGCTCATGCAGACCGTGGACCGGCAGACGCCGGTGCTGATCCGCGAAAAGCTGCAGTGGGTGGCCCCCAAGGCCCAGGCCCAGCAGAAGGCGGCAGATGCCTTTGTGCGTGTCGTCGAGGAATGGAAGAGCGCCTGGGACGGGGCCGACCCGCGCAAGCTGGCCGCGCTCTACGCGCCGGACCTGCTGCAGTCGCCCGCCTCGCGCGCATCGCAGGAGCGGCTGGCCGCCTACCTGAACCGCCCCGGCGTGACGCTGCAGGACCTGTCCATCTATTCCTGGAAAGATGCCAAGGGAGAGATCCGCGTGGTCAACCTGCGCGCCAGCAGCAAGGCCTTCGCCGAAGGCCTGCCGCTGCGCCAGTACTGGCGCAAGACGGGCGGGCGCTGGCAGCTCTTTTCCGAAGACGTGATGGGCTGAACCGGGCCGAGTCCGGATGCTCCCGATAGCGTCCGATAGCGCCAGGCGGGGCCCGGCCGGCTCAGGTAGTCTCGTTCTTGCGGTTGCTGTCGAACCGGCGCTCCGCATCGAACAGATGCTGTATCAGCACATGCGAGGTCATGTTCACGCCGATCCCGCCAATCATGGCCGGTAGCAGGTACAGCGCCGTGGACAGCTCCGAGACGAAGATGGCGTTGTCCGACAGCGACGGCGTCTGCCGGGCCGCCGATGCCAGGCTCTGCAGCAGGTAGACATCCACCCCCGCCATGGCCACCAGGGCCAGCCCGAACAGCAGCACCGTGGTGCGCGAGATGCTGCGCTTGGCCAGCAGGGCCGCGTAGATGGCGCAGGGAAGAACGACCGAGAAAACCACCAGGCTCCAGAATCTGGCTTCGGTGAAGACGGTGGTGCTGATGCGCAGGGCGTTCATCGGTGCGGTCCTTTGGGCGCCCAATATGCCGTGCTTGCGTAAACGCCCGGTGAACGGCAGGCAAACCAGCGGTTCCACATGCAACCAGCCGCGCCTGGCAGCGGCAGCCGATTGCAGGAATCACAAGATCAGGTCTGCCGCACCAGGTAGGCGGGCAATTGCGTCTCAGGCAGCACGGCCAGCACCTTGAGCTGCAGCTGGGCGCGCTTGCGCGCCTGGGCCAGATAGTCCTGCAGCGCGTGTGCGGCCCGCTCGTACTCCCCCTCCCACAAGGCATCGACGATCTGCCGGCAGTTCTCCGTCAGCGGCGGGTTGGGCGATTGCGGAAACATGCGGCAGAAGGTGCTGTGGATCAGCCAGGGCATCTGGCACTGCTGCAGCATGCCCACCAGCTTGTCGTTGGGATGCCGGGCCAGGAAGTCGCCGTGCAGGTGCTGCTCGACTCGTTGTTCCAGGCGCTGCTCCAGGCGCAATGGTTCCTGCGTGTCCGGAACACCTGGCGCCGTCGCGCCTTGCAGGCCGTGGCGCAGGCTGGCGAGCATGTCCCTGTCCAAGCGCGGCCCGCTTTCGCGCAGCGCTGCGGGCGCCAGCAAGGCGAGCAGTTCGAAGTCCTGATTCACCGCGCGTGCCGTCAGCGCGGCCACACGCCAGGCGGCGTAGGTGCTTTTCTCCACCAGCCCTCTATCTACCAGCCGGCTCAGCACCTCGCGCAGGGCCACGCGGTTGACGTTGAAGTGGTCCATGGCGGCGCTCTCATCGATCTGAAAGCGCCCGAAGATCATGGCGATGGAGATGGACTGCTCCAGCTCGTCGTGGATGCGCTCGCTTTCCGATGGAATGTGGATCGTGGCCTGGCCCGCCTCCAGGCCCAGGGCCTGCGCGTCCAGTGTCAGGCGCTGGGGCTGCACGGCCTGCCCGGGCCGGGCGACCAGGTAGCCGCGTCCGTCGAAGGTGCTCAGCAGCCCTTCGGCATGCAGCAGCTCGAAGGCCTTGCGCACGGGAATGCGGCTGGTGCCGAAGACCTTGGCCACCGGCCCCTCCAGCAGCACCAGGCCGGGCGCCACCCGCTGCTCGACGATGGCCTGGCGCAGGCGCTGGCGTATCAGTTCATAGCGCAGCCGGCGCTCGGAATCGCCAGATTCGCCGCTCTCGCCGGTCTCTTCGTCCCGCGCAGTCTGCGTGGATGCTTGTGTGGCTCTTCTCATTCCTGCTTCATCTGCGTGTGCGTGTGCGTGTGCGTGTGCGTGTGCGTGTGCGTGTGCGTGTGCGTGTGCCGCCGCGGGCGGGGGCCGTCATCGGGCAGGACTATAAGGCGCGCGCACGGCGCAGCAGCGTGGCCCACTGGCGCACCAGGTAGTTGTGCTCGTCCATGACGGTGTTCCAGACGGCGATGCGGCCCAGGCGCTGCTCGTAGGAGCCGCCGTCGCGCACGCTGCCGCGCGGGATCACGAGCTGGCCGTCGGTGCCCTGCAGGTCTTCGGCGGCGGGCAGGCCGGCGTACCAGTAGTCCCATTCGCTGGCGCTCAGGTGCTCGCGCGTGCGCAGCGGGTTGGAGATGTAGTAGCCCTGCCGCGCCATCGCGGCACCGGGCCAGCCGGATTGCCACCAGTTCAAGTAGCGGTAGGCGGCATCCAGCGTGTCGCCCCTGGCCTGGCTGGAGATGCCCAGGCCGCCGTACCAGGCGCGGTAGCCTTCGCGCGGACAGGCCAGCCGGTAGTCCAGCCCCGCCGCGCGGTAGTGGCCCATGGCCGGCGACCAGTGGCTCTGGATGGCAACGCCTGCATCGATCATCAGCCGTGCCGCATCGGCGTAGTTGCCCCAGAAGCCCCGGAACTGCTCGGACTCCTGCCGCTGCAGCAGCACGGCCATCATCCGGTCGATTTCCTCCAGCCCCAGGTTGCTGATGTCGCCGAAACGCATGTCGCCGCTGGCCTGCAGGGCAAGGGCCGCGTCCAGCGCGCCGATGGCGGCATCGGCCTGCAGCGCAGCACGCCCTCGGCAGGCGGGGGAGACCAGCCAGGACCAGCTTTCCTCTGCCTGGTCGAACAGCGCGGGCAGGGCGGCGGGCAGGTAGACAAAGCTGTCGACGTTGTGCGTGAGCGGCAGCATTGAGATATGCGCGCTGGGCACATCGCTGACGCTGCCATCGGCCTGCACATACAGGCGCGTGACAGGATTGCAGCCCGCGCCAAAGGCCGCCTGCGGCGTGATGCGGCCGGTGCGGGGCAGGGCGTTGACCTCGTCCCAACAGGTCAGGCGCGCCGTGTCGATGGGCTGCAGGGTGCCGGTGGGCCACAGGAAATCCACGCTGTGGAACCACTGGTCGTACAGGTCGAAGCTGTCCTGGCGCATCACGGCCTGGCGCTGGGCGTCGAAGCCGTCCAGCACCTCGAAATGGATGCGTATGCCCAGGTCCTGCTGCGCACGCTGGCGCAGGGCTTCGGTCAGCGTCACCGAGGTGCCGAGGACACGCAGTTCGGGATCGTTCTTGCGCATGTTGCGGTCCTTGCCGTGGAGGTTCACGCAGTGTGGGGTGAGGGGCTTGCCGGGGTCTGGCTGCCATTGTCCTGCGAGTGGAGGCGGTAGAACGATTGGAACGATTGCCAGGAGGCCATGACCTGCTGCTCATCGAGCCCGGCCGTGATGAAGACCAGGCGAGAGCGCCTGTCCTCGCCCGGCCACTCGGGCAAATGCTCGGGGGCGTGCATGAGATGGCCCATGCCGTGCAGCGCCGTGGGCTGCCCCTGCGGCCAGCCATCCGCGGCCACGGCCACCAGTCCCTTCAGGCGCAGCAGCCGGTCGCCATGGCGGTGCAGCAGCATGGTCAGCCACAGGGTGAGCACGCACCAGTCCACCGGGCTGTCAAGTTCCAGGCAGAACGCCTGGGCGCCTGCGTGCAGACCCTGGCCCTGGCCCTGGCGCTGGCCCGTGCGGCCGCGCGGCGTGCCGGCAATGGCGCGTGCCAGCCAATCGGTTTGCAGGGCATGGGATTCCTGCATCTGCCAGGCAGGCGGTACCGCTGCGCCAGGGCCGCAGGTGACGATGCTGGCCAGGGGATTGATCTGCGCCAGTCGTGCACGCTGTGCCTCGGCCTGCTGTGGCGTGGCCAGGTCGGTCTTGCTCAGGTACAGCCGGTCGGCCGCCGCGACCTGGGCCAGCCATTCGGGGCGCCGGGACTGTTGCCACGGGGCATGCAGTGCATCGACCACGGTGGAGATGAAGGCCGGCCTGAAGATCTGGCGCAGCTGCGCATCGCCGATCAGGGTGGCGATCACGGGGCCGGGCGCGGCCAGCCCCGTGGTCTCCATCAGCACCCTTTGAAAAGGCGGCAGCTCGCCGCGCAGGCGGCGCTGGTGCAGGCGCCACAAAGCGTCCTTGAGTTCGCCGCGTATGGCGCAGCAGACGCAGCCGTTGTCCAGCAGCACCGTGTCGGCGTCTATGCGGCCCACCAGCAGATGGTCCAGCCCCACGGCGCCGAATTCGTTGATGAGCACTGCAGTCTCGCCCGCGGGCGAGTCCTGCAGCCACTGCCTGAGCAGCGTGGTCTTGCCGCTGCCCAGAAAGCCCGTGAGCACGCCCACGGGCAGCCGCTCGCCGTGGTGGTCCGTCAGGCCGCTCATGGCACCTGCTCCCTGTGTTCCTGTGATGGTGCACGCACTTGTGCCTGCCCTTGTGCCTGCGCCGGCTGCCACGGCATGGCCAGCGGATCCAGGGCTCGGCCCAGCATCTGCTCGGCGGCGGGCCACAGCGCGCCGAAATCGGCAATCAGCACGCTGGCCCCCGTGGGGCCGGCCAGCACATAGGACTGGCCATGGAAATCGCTGAGCCGCAGCCGCCACAGCGCCAGCAGCCGGTTGGCGCGCGCAATCTGAATCAGCCGCTGGCGGCGCCCGGCCGATCCGGCCGGCGCCTGGCTCCAGTGGCCGGAGGCCTGCAGCAAACCGCACATTCCACACATGACAGAAACCCTTTCGGTTGCGAATGGAGCCGCCTGCGAAACTGGCGCAGCCAAAGAGCAGAGACACCGAGGAAGGGCCTATGCCGGCCGCGCCGCCCCGCACCGAGGGTGTCGCCGGCTGCCCGTACGCCCCCCTCCGAAGAGAGGGGGAAGGCGCGAAGCGACTCAGGGGGTGCTTCTTTTCACGGCATGACATCGCCGGAGTTGGGGCCCAGCGTCTGTCCCACATACAGATTGCCACCGGGATCGGAGGCCAGCAGCACGGCCGTGGGCGCCACCTCGTCGGCGCGGCCGAAGCGGCCCAGCGGCAGGCTGGCCTCCTTGGCGCGCTTCCAGTCCGCGCTGATGCCATCGACCAGCGGCGTGGCGATGGGGCCGGGGGCAATGGCGTTGACCAGGACGTTGTCGGGTGCCACTTCCAGCGCCAGCGACTTGGTGAAGCCGATCACGCCGGCCTTGGCCGCCGCATAGTGGCTCAGTTCCACGCCGCCCTTGATGCCCAGCTGCGAGGCAATGTTGATGATGCGGCCCCAGCGCTGGGCCTGCATGTGCGGCACCGCGCGCCGCGCGCACAGGAAGACGCTGCGCAGGTCCACGCGCAGCATCTCGTCCCACATCGCGGTGGACATGTCGGCGCAGCGCGACTGGGTGAGCATGCCGGCGTTGTTCACCAGAATGTCGATGCCGCCGAAGGCCTGCACGCAGCGGTCGATGATGCGGTGGGCCGTGGACTCGTCGCCCACGTCGCCGATGACGGTTTCGGCCTGCGCGCCCAGAGCGCGGCAGCGCTGTGCCACGCTGTCGGCGCGGGCGGCATCGATGTCGGCCAGCAACAGCTGCGCGCCGGCCTGCGCATAGGCCAGGGCGATGGCCTCGCCGATGCCGCTGCCGGCGCCTGTCACGACGGCGCGGCGGCCGTCCAGGGGCTTGGAGGTGTTCATGTCGGATGTCCTCAACTGGGCCAGCGCACGGTCAGGCCGCCGTCGGCAATGATGGATTGGCCGGTGATGTAGGAGGCCTCGTCGCTGGTCAGGAAGCGGATCAGGGCGGCGATTTCGCGGGCCTGCCCCACGCGTCCCAGCGGGATGCCCCTGGCCGCCTGCGCCAGGCCCTCCGGCCCCAGCGAGTTGACCGGGTCCAGCGATTGCGGCGTCTCGATCAGGCCGGGGACCACGGCATTGCAGCGTATGCCGCGCGGTGCCAGCTCCATGGCCACGGCGCGGCACAGCCCGGGCACGCCTGCCTTGGCGGCTGCATAGTGGGCATGCTGCTCCCAGCCGTAGACGCCGCCTGCAATGGAGGAGACGGCCACCATGGCCCCGCCTGCAGCCATGTGGCGCGCACTGGCCCGGAAGGTGCGCATCACTCCGCCCAGGTCGATGTTGATGACCTCCAGCCACTGCGCATCGCTCATCTCGACCAGGGCCGCCTGGCGCAGCAAACCCGCATTGGCGACGGCGAAGTCCAGCCGGCCGAAGCGGTCCACTGCGACCCGGGCCAGGTGCTCGACCTGTTCGGCATCGCCCACATCGACCGCCTCCATGACGCACCGCCCGCCCGCGCGTTCGACGAGTTCCAGGGTCTGGCCGGGATCGTGCGGATCCCGGGGGTAGTAGCTGCCGGCCACGGCAATGCCTGCCTGCGCATAGGCCAGGGCCAGCGCCTGGCCGATGCCGCTGGCGGCGCCCGTGACGAGGGCCACCTTGTTGCTGGGGGTGTCCGGGTTCATGTCGGCCTCACTTCACGGTCTCGGGATCGACATGGGGCGCCAGAAACATCAGCAGGCCCGAGGCCGCGCAGGGAATGGCGCCCCAGTACAGCGCCGCCTGCACCCAGTCCGAGCCTTGCGACAGCGTCCAGGTCACGCCAAAGCCTGCCGCGATGGCGCCCACCTGGCCCATGGCGTTGACGAAGGAGCTGGCCGTGGCACGGATGTGGCTGGGAAAGCTCTCGCCGATCAGGAACAGGGCGGCTGCATAGGGGCCGATCAGGAAGAACAGCCCCAGCGAGTACAGCGGCACGATGCGCCAGAAGTCGCCCGAGGGCGCGTTCAGCATGAGAGCGAAGGCCAGGCCACCCAGCATCCAGCCGATGGCCACGGCGTTGCGCCGGCCTATGCGGTCACCGAGCCAGCCATGGAAGACATAGCCCAGAAAGCCCGCGAGATTGGAGATGATGAGCACCTGCAGCGCGCTGGAGAAATCCACGCCCTTGCCCGGCGTGCCGCCCGCGCCGCCCAGCACCGAGGTGCCCAGCACCGCGAAGATCACGATGGCGAACCAGTTCAGGAAAAAGCCCAGGGCCAGCGACAGCGTGGGCCGCAGCGAGGCACCGCGGAACATGGCCGACAGGCCGGTGTGCTGCTCCTGCTGTGGGCTGGCGCCATGCTCCTGCGCCAGGCGCATGGCCTCTGCCTCGCGCCCGGCGCGGCGCAGATCGGCCACGCGCCGCGCGGTCAGGAACTGGGGTGTTTCCACCAGCCGTCGGCCCAGCACGGCGATCACCAGGGCCGGGAACATGGCGAACACGAAGGACAGCGCCCAGCCGCCGCCCTGGCCGAACCAGCGCTCGCCCAGCGGATACAGCAGGGCCACCAGCACGGCCGTGAGCACGGCGCCCACGGGCCAGCCGCCCTGCACCAGCGAGTAGATGAAGCCGCGCCGCCGCAGCGAGGCCGGGTCGGTATAGACCAGGGAGAACAGCTCGCTCAGGTAGGTGGCGTTGATGCTTTGCTCGGCATAGCCCAGGCCCGCCAGCGAGCGCACCACGATCAGCAGCACGAAGCCCAGGCCCGCCGACAGCCCGATCACCCAGCCGGCCAGCGCCGTCAGGCCCGAGCACAGCGCGGCGCCTGCCACGGCGATGATGATGCCCTTGCGCCGGCCCAGCCGGTCGGCGATGGGGCCGATGGCAAAGGCCACGATCACCGTGCCCAGCGTCACCCAGGTGTTCAGCCGCGCCTGCTGCTCGGCGCTCCACTGGAAGTGCTCGCCCAGTTGCGGCAGCAGGGTGCCGAAGAGGATGAAGTCGTAGACGGCAAAGACCCAGGCGAAAAAGCAGACCCAGGTGGCGTAGCTGACCTGCCTGCGCGTCACGGTAGGCGCGGTCCAGGGGGCATCGATCCCGGCCGGGGCCGGATGGCCGGCGCCTGGGGCGTCGGAGGCAATGGCGGAGGTATTCATGGTGTCCTCGCTGAGGTGGGATGCGGCATCAACGCGGCTGGCGGCGCAGGAAGTCGTCGGCGATCTGGTCGCACGTCATGAAGCGCACGCCCTCATGCGACTGGAAATGCTCGATCAGGCGCTCCAGCATCAGCAGCACCTGGGGGCGGCCGGAGACATCGGGGTGGATGGTGATGGGGAAGACCGCGTAGTCGTGCTCGCGGTAGACCCAGTCGAACTGGTCGCGCCACATCTGCTCTATGTCGCGCGGATTGACGAAGCCGTGGCTGTTGGGCGACTTCTTGATGAACATCATGGGCGGCAGGTCGTCCAGATACCAGTTGGCGGGGATCTCGACCAGCCGTGTCTCCTTGCCGCGCACCAGGGGCTTCATCCAGGTGTCCGGATGCTTGCTGTAGTCGATGCGCGTCCACTGGTCGCCCACGCGCACGTAGTACGGGTGGAAGTCGTTGTGCATCAGGCTGTGGTCGTACTTGATGCCTTTCTTGAGCAGCAGCTCGTTGGTGACCGGGCTGAATTCCCACCACGGAGCAACGTAGCCCGTGGGCGCGCGGCCGGCCAGCCGCGTGATGACTTCGATGCTGCGGTCCAGCACGGCCTCTTCCTGCTCGGGCGTCATGGCAATCGGGTTCTCATGGCTGTAGCCGTGGATGCCGATTTCGTGGCCCGCGTCCACCACGGCCTTCATCTGCTCGGGAAAGGTCTCGGCAGAGTGGCCCGGAATGAACCAGGTCGTCTTCAGGCCGTATTTGTGGAACAGCTTGAGCAGCCGCAGCGAGCCGACCTCGCCCGCGAACATGCCGCGCGAGATGTCGTCGGGAGAGTCCTCCCCGCCATACGAACCGAGCCAGCCGCCGACGGCATCGACGTCCACGCCAAACGTGATCTGGATTTCCTTGCTCATGTCATGCACTCCTATCAATGGGAACGGTGGAGGGGGAAAGAACCTGTTCGACGCTCAGCGCAATGCGCAGCAGCTGGTCGTCATCGCCCCGGGGGCGCATGAGCTGCAGGCCCGTGGGCAGAAACGCAGGCCTGCCGTCCAGGCCGGGAATGCGCTGCACGCCGCTGGGCAGGGCCACGGCCGGCGTGTCCAGGTAGCTGCCGGGCATGGTCAGCCGCAGCGTGGCGAGGTTGGTTTCGGCAAACAGCCTGTCGTCGTCCAGCAGCGGCAGCAGCAGGGGGGCGCTGTGGCCCGTGGTGGGCAGCACCAGGGTGGCATCGCCCAGCTCCTGCGCAAACAAGGCCATCAGTGGTGCGCGCTGGGCGATCAATGTCCGGTAGCTGTCAGGACTCAGATGCCTGGCCGCCTCCAGGCGCTGGCGCACGCGCGGGTCCATGCGTGCGGCCTGATCGGCATCGTCCAGGCGCGCGCGGTGGGTGGCAAAGGCTTCATGGGCGCCCAGCCAGCCATGGCGCCGGGTCAGCGTCCGTACGGCGCGCAGGCTGCGCAGCGTGCGGCGCTCCACGCGGGCACCCCGGGTCTCCAGCAAGGCCAGGGAGGACAGGAGGTTGTTGCGCACGGGAGCTTGCACGCGGTCGTCATCCAGCAGGCTGAGGTCCGTGCAGAACACCTGATTGCGCAGGTCCGCGGCGGGGGATGCGTTCGCATGGCCGTCGTCGGTCAGCCCGCGCAGCACGCGGTCCAGCGCCATGCAGTCGGCCACGCTCAGGGCCAGCGGCCCCAGGGTGTCCAGGGACGGCGCCAGCGCAAACACGCCCTGCAGGCAATAGCGCCCCCTGCTGGCGCGATAGCCCACCAGCCCGTTGAAGGCGGCGGGAATGCGCACGGACCCCGCCGTGTCCGTGCCCATGGCCAGCGGCCCGCACCCCAGGGCCACGGCCAGCGCAGCGCCGCTGGACGAGCCCCCGGGCGCCCGGTCGTGGCCTCCCTCATGTGCAAACACCGGCGTGCCGAAGCAGGGATTGAGCCCCAGGCCCGAGTAGGCGAACTCACTGAGATTGGTCTTGCCCAGGCAGACCATGCCGGCCGCTGCGGCACGCGCCACCACGGCGGCGTCGGCCCGGGCTGGCGCGGCCGACTGCAGCAGGGCCGAGGCTGCCGTGGTCGGCGTGCCGCGCACGTCGAACAAGTCCTTCCAGCTGATGGGGATGCCGTCCAGCGGCCCCAGCGGCCGGCCCGAGCGCCAGCGCTCGGTGGACTGCCGGGCCTCTTCGAGCGCGCGGTCCGCCGTGATGCGCGTGAACACGGACTGGCTTGCGCAGGCCACCCGCAGGCAGTGCTCGGTGGCTTGCATGGGCGTCAGCGTGCCGGCTGCATACGCCGCATGCAGTTCGGAGGCCGAGGGAGGCGCCGTCTGGCAGCCATTGGTTTTCATTGAATTTGAATGTTGATGTCAAAGTTCATTTTTTGATTCTAGTGAGCGCCTGCATCCCGCGTCCGGGTGGTTACCCGGGGGATGTGGCGCTGTTGATGGGGGGAGAAAGCTGCGTGCGCGGCCCTAGCGACCCTGGCGATCCTTGTGGTCCGCCTCGCCGGATTTCCAGTAGCCCTTGGTGCTCAGCTGGGTGCGGGCGATGCCACGGTCCAGGAAGTGCATCTTCAACGTGCGCATGGCGCCGGACTCGCCGGCCATCCACAGATAGCCGGTGCCCAGCGGCAGCGGCCGGTACATGAGCCGCTGGCACAGCCTCTGGCCGGGCTGGCCTGGCGCAGCGGTGATCCACTCGGTGCGCCAGTTGGCGGCGCTGTCCATGGGTTGGCATTCGCCGTCGTCGACGATTTCCACATAGGCCTTGACCCGGGCGGAGGCCGGCAGACTCGCGGCGATGGACTGCATGGCCGGCAGGGCCGAGGCATCGCCCGCCAGCATCATCCAATCGGTGTCGGCTGGTGGAGCGAAGCCGCCACTGCGTGGGCCGGCAATGGCCACCTGCTCGCCCACGCGGGCCTGGGCGGCCCAGCGGGAGGCGGGGCTGTCGCCGCCAGCTGAGGTGTTGTTCTCATGCTTGGCATTGAACGCATCGCCATGCAGCACCAGGTCAATGTCCAGCGTGCCGGCCTGGCGGTCCACGCTGCGCAGCGTATAGGCCCGACCTTCGCCGGACGGCAGGAACAGCTTGACCCAGGCGGCGGGCGCATCCGCTGCGGGCGCTCGCGAGAAGGCGGCAATCTGCTCGCCGCCCAGCGTGATGCGGCGCATGCGCGGGGTGATGGACTGCACGTTCACCACGGTGCCCAGGGCGCGCTGCGTGCCGGCGGGGGTGTGAAGCGGCTCAGCCATGGGAGGCTCCCCGGGCTGCGTTCACGCGCAGCAGCAGGGCCACGGCAATGGACAGGGCCACGCTCACGGCGGCGGCGAAATACACGTCTCCGACGCCCGTGACACTGGCCAGCAGCCCGGCGGCGGGAGCCGTCAATCCCATGGACAGGTCGAAGAAGGCCACATAGGCGCCCATGGCCGCACCGCGCGCCTGGGGTGGCGCACGGCGGACGGCTTCCACGCCGAAGGCCGGGAAGGCCAGCGAATAGCCGAAGCCGGTGAGTGCGGCTCCCGCGTAGGCCCAGGCCGCATCGCCGCCGCCCCAGATCAGCAGCAGGCCCGCTGCCTCCAGCGGAATGCTGGCCAGCGCCACCCGCACGCCGCCCAGCTTGTCAGGCAGATGGCCGAAGAACAAACGCGCCCCGATGAAGGCCAGGCCGAAGGCCGTAAAGGCCAGCGAGGCCGCGCCCCACCCGCGCGACGCGAACAGCAGCGCCGCAAAAGTGGTGATCACGCCAAAGCCCGCGCTGGACAGGGCCAGCCCCAGGCCGGGCAGCCACACCGTGCCCAGCACCTTGTAGAACGGCGTGCGGCGCTGGGCCGCAGCCGGCGTGGCGCGCAGGCCCCAGACCATGGCCAGGGCGGCCAGCGGCAGCACGATGGTGGCCACGGCAATGCCCGAGAAGCCCCAGGCAGCCTGCACTGCCACGCCGGCCGGCGCGCCCGCCGCATAGGCGCCGTACATGGCAATGCCCACCCAGGCCATCACCTTGCCAGCATGTTGCGGGCCGATCATTCCCATCCCCCAGCTCAGGGCGCCTGTGATGATCAGGCTCTCGGCGCAGCCCAGCAGCACGCGGCCGGCGGCCAGCACCCAGACTGCGGCCTGTCCGCCCTCGAAGGCGCGGGACATCAGGTAGGCCACGCCCGAAGCGGCGGCCAGCAACATACCCAGCACCATGGCACGCCTGGCGCCGCGCGTGTCGGCCAGAGAGCCGGCCCAGGCCCGCGACAGCAGGGCCGCCGCGAACTGGCAGCCCATCACCGTGCCCACGCCCAGCGTGCCCAGTCCCAGGGTCTGGCTCAGGTGCAGGGGCAGCACGGGCATGGGCATGCCCAGGCAGAGAAAGCTGACGAAGACCGCCAGCGTCAGCGGCAGCAGCCGCGCAAATGCGTTCACCGGCGGCGACGCGGCCGCGGATGGCGAAATTCCGGAAGACATGTGCATTCCCTTTCAAATACGAGTAAAAACTCAGATCACATGTCCAGGAGAATATGAGCCATGGCTCGCATTGAAAACTCGCATTCGCAGGCGGCGCAGCGGCAGCTGCCCCAGCCCCGCAAGCAGCCACGGCAGGCGCGTTCCCTTGCCACGGTCGAGGCCATTCTGGAGGCCGCGGCTCGCGTTCTTGCAGAACGCGGCTACGCCGCCACCAACACCAATCTGGTGGCCGAGCGCGCAGGTGTGAGCGTGGGTTCGCTCTACCAGTACTTTCCCAACAAGGACTCGCTGATCACGGCCTTGCACGAGCGCCACGCCGCGCAGATGTACGCGGCCATTGCCGCCGTGCTTGCGGCAGAGCGGCCGCAGGGCCTGCAAGGCCATGTGCAGGCCATGGTCCGGGCGCTGCTGGCGGCGCACCGGGTCGAGCCCGATCTGCACCGGGTGCTGGAAAAGGAGTTCCCCTTCTTCGACGCGCCGCGCGAGCAAAGCGCGGCGGACGGCGGCATCTTCCGCCAGGTGCGCCAGCTCCTGGAGCTGCACCGCAGTCAGCTCGCCCACCGCGATCTGGACCTGGCCACCTGGATGCTGCTGCAGACCATGGAGTCCCTGGTGCATGCCGCCGTCATCGATCCGCCGGCCATGTTCACCCCCCAGGCCCTGGAGGATGGCATCGTGCAGGTGCTGATGGGGTATCTGCGAGCGCCTGCCCTGGGTTGAGGATGCGAAGCGCGATTTGGTCGCCAGGTCCTCAGGGTGCGAAAGCCTCTTCAGCCCCGAAGGCAGGCTGCCCGCAAATATGACCCGGATTCTGCTGTCTTCCTCCGGCGCAAGAAAAAGCACGGAGCCAATGAGCCAGATATCGCCATCTGCTCAGAAAATCCCCAAGCCCTGATCTGAAAACACACTGCACGCTCATGCCCAAAAAGTCCTACAGCGAGTACCTGCTCGAACAGCATCCCGAACTGCACGGGCTGTTCCCGTATTACGAATCGCTTGGTATGGCCGAGCCCGTGCTATGGGCTCTGAGCGAAAGCCGCGGAGAGCCCACCGTGGCAATGGCGGCACTGGTTCACGGGTTGTGCAGCGAGGTATCGGCTGCCGGAGACAGCCGCTGGCTGGAGCAGTTGCACCAAGGAGATCTGAACGTCAACGAAGGCCCGTTGCTCAGCGATGCGCAGCAGGCGCTGGGCCGCCTGCGCGCGTTGGGCATTGCCGACGACTTGCTGATGCCCCTTGCGAGCGGCACAGGTGCATGCTGTCAATGACATCGCAGCCATGATCGACATGGGGCCGCAGATCTCCTGTCTGCCTTTGCCGCAAGGCAGGCAAGCGCACTGGCAGTTGTTCGATGTGGACGTCGAAGACGGCGAAACCCCGGGCAAGGGTTTGAGCGGCTTTGCCATCGATGTGCGGCACGTGCTGGTTCGCTAGTGCCCGGCCCGGCCATCACCCTGTTCAGCTTGGGACGCAGCTGCCCGCATCTTCCTCCGGCGGGGTGACACGCCAGAAAAGGGAGGGAAATCCTTCGCCCACCGGCTGATGGCCGGGCGGCTGCGATGCCGCCAGCTGCAGATGCAGCACGCCGCAGGCATCCACCATGTGCTGGGAAATCCAGGGGCTGATGTCCATGCGGCCATCGATCAGCACCAGTGGCTTTTCGCGCAGCTTCAGGGCCAGGGCCTTGGCCTCGGCCGTGGGGCCTGCGATCACGCGGATATCGCCGCCCAGCGCTTCGCGCGCGGGTTCGGCAAGCGCCTGGCTCAAGGCCTTTGAATCGAAGTTTCTCCAGTGCCGGCTGTTAAGCCGCAGTTCACTGCGCGCCGAGGTCATCTGGGCCACGAGCAGCAAGGCCAGTTGAAGCGCCACGAAGCACTTGATGGCGGTGGTGATCGATATGCGCGACGCGTGCAGCCTGGCACCGGCCAGCTCCATGGCGACGGGAACGGCCAGCAGCAGAAAGGGCGTGCCCCAGTGCAGCTGCAGCGACGAGCCCGCAAAGATGCCGATGGCGCACGTCAGCACGATGGGCGTGAGGCCAAAGCACAGGATCAGCGCGCGCGATGCATCGGCTGTCCCGGGGCGCTGCGGTGTGTCCTGCGGCGCACGGCGGCTGCGGCGGTGCAGGGCCATCACCAGTCCCAGCAGCACCCAGGCGAGCAATGCACGGTTGAGCAGCTGGTCGGCCAGCCAGTGCAGCGTATTGAGCAGTCTTGCGCCACCGCCCAGGCTGGCGCCCAGCGAGGATTCGGTGGCATAGCGGATGGGCCCGAAGTCGTTCAGGAAAAGCCAGTACAGGTGCGGCGAGATGATGGCCAGCGAGATGGCTGCCGCCAGCACCAGGCCGATCATGTGGACCCGCTCGCGCCAGGCGCCTGACGCCAGCCAGAACAGGAATACCGCCACGGCGGCCAGGATCATCTGGTACTTGGCCAGTGCGCCCAGCCCCAGGCAGCAGCCCAGGGCGGCCCACCAGCGCAGCTGCCTGCTGCCCACCGCACGCCACACTAGCAGGGCGCTGGCCGCGAAGAAGGGCATCAGCACCACTTCATGGTTGAAGAAGTGCATCCGCTCGTTGTAGTAGGTGATGCACATGGCCGCCAACAGGGCCAGCGTGGCGTAGCGGCTGCCGCGCAAGTCATTCAGCAGCTTCCAGAAAAGGAACAGGCCCGCCAGCGTGAAAAGCGCGCCGGTGGCGTAGCTGGTGCGCGCAGACAGGCCGAACAAATGGACCGGCACCGAAAGCAGCCAGGTCGGCAGGGGCGGATGCTTGTAGTAGCCCCATTCCAGGCTGTGCACCCAGGTCAGCTGTTCGAGGTTGTCCTTGGGTGCGGTGAGGCTGGAGCTGTCGATCTGCAGCAGCCAGGCCACGGCAAAGACCAGCAGGCCGATGGCGATCTTGAGTGCGAGTGAAAGCGACGGAGCGGCCAGGGCCAGCGGAGCGCTTCGCGTGATCGTGCTCGCTGCTTGAGAGGGGACGGGATGGGTCATAGGAAATGCCTGCGGCGATGACAAGTGCGCTGGCACAGGGGGAATTCCCAGGAAGGCGGTCGAACGGGAGCTTCAGCGTTGGCTACGGACTCTTGGCTTACGCGAGGCGCTATGAGTCCGGCAGAATATGTCTGCCTGGTCAATACAATGTAAAGATTGTATGAAGATACTGTGGAGACGGCGACTGCGGATCAGGCGCCGGCCGGCTCGCCGAAGTCGTGGACTGCCGCGCGCAGCAGCAGCGTCGACAGGCGTTCCGCGGCGGGCGTCAGAGGCAGCGCAGCACGCGTGACCTGCACGATGTCGGGCGCCATCAGACTCTCGCGCACGGCAATGGGCTCCAGTACACCGTTGAAGAGGGGCGTATCGGCCCACTGGCGCGGCAAGAAGGCGAGGGCGTCACTGCTGGCCAGCAGCGCCAGCAGGGCCATCAACGATTCGGCGACCGTCACCACGCGCGGGCTGCGCAGGCCGAGCGCGGAGAACTGCTCCTCGAACTCTTCCTCGCGGCGCTCGCGCAGGCCGGTGACGATCCAGTCCGCCTCCAGCAGCGCCTGCAGGCTGCCGGCGGTGCGCAGCGGATGGCCGCGGCGGGTCAGCACGACACGCTCGTTGCGGTGAACCAGGGCCACCTGGTAGCTGGCGCTCAATTGCCTCTCGGGCCGAGGGCCCAGATAGAAGTCCAGCCGGCCGTCGCGCAGCGCCGGCTCGACGGCCGGAAACAGACCTTCGACGAAACGCAGGTGCACATCCGGCCAGTCGCGCCGGAACTGGGCATAGGCGCGGGCCAGCAGCGACAGCACGGGCGCGCTGGACAGAGCGACGGCGACATGGCCCTGCATTTCGCCGCGCGCCTGGGCGGCCTCCTCGCTGCCGCGACGCAGCTCCTCGAGCGCGGCCTGCGCGCGCAGCAGGAATCGCTCGCCCGCCACGGTCAGCGATACCCCGCGCGCATGGCGCTGGAACAGCGCCACGCCGAGCTCGGCTTCCAGCTCGCGCACGCTGCGCGTCAGTGCCGGCTGGGTCAGGCCCAGGCTGCGGGCGGCGCTGCGCAGGCTGCGTGCCCGGGCAACGGCGACGAAATTGCGAAGGTGATGAAGTTTGGGCATCGGTCGGAGCGTGTTTATGCCCGTTTCCGAGCGCGCCAAGGCCAGGGGATTTCCCGCAGGGGCCGTGCATGCGGGCTCCGCCGCGCCTGAGCCGCCGCAGAACGCTCCAGTGATAACAGCCATGCATCGCTGAGGCGTTTCTGCCCTCTGCCGCAGCCGGCCTGCCAGACCTAGCATGCCCTCCATAACGTCGGCACAGCCCGGCGACCCCATAGGAGACAAGCAGCATGAGCATTAGGAAATGGGCCGGCGCCTGTGCGCTGGCAACCCTGGCGGCGGGCTCCGTCGCCGCGCAGACGGCCGCCGGCGGCACGGTGCGCATCACCAGTGCCTTTCCCGCGGGCAGCGGCCCCGACGTGGTGGCCCGGCTGGTCGCCGACAAGCTCTCGGCGCAATGGAGGCAGCCGGTCGTCGTCGACCCCCGGCCGGGTGGGGCCGGCGTGGTGGCCATCAATGCGATGAAGAACGCGCCGCCCACGGGCAACGACCTGGTGGTGGTGGACGTAGGCCACTTGTCCATCAATCCGCTGGTCTTGCGCAAGCTGGCCTATGACCCGCAAAGCGAGCTGACGCCGGTGGCGCTGCTCTACAAGACCGCCTTCTTCGTCGTGGTCGGCGCGCAAAGCCCCTTCCACAGCCTGGCCGAACTGATGGCGGCGGCGCGGCGCAAGCCCGGCATGACCTATGGCTCCAATGCGGTGGGCGGGCCGCTGCATCTGGGCGCGGCCCGGGCCGCGACCGCCATGGGTGTCGAAATGATGCATGTCCCCTACAAGGAGACTTCGCAGCTGTACGCCTCCGTGTCGACGGGCGAGGTGGACTGGGCTTACGGCAGCATTGCGACGTCCGGCCCCCTGCAGCAGGCTGGCAAGCTGCGCTTTCTTGCCGTGGCGGACAGCCAGCGTTCCCCGGCGCTGCCCGATGTGCCGACCGTGCAGGAAGCCGGTGGCCCGGCCGGCATCGATGCGCTGACCTGGGTCGCGCTCATGGCGCCCAAGGGCACGCCGCCGGCCGTCGCCGAGCGCATCAACGAGGCGGTGAACCGGGCCCTGTCCGCGCCTGACGTCAGGGATCGCCTGGCCGGTTTCGGCTTCTTCACCAGCATCGGCCCCGCAAGGCAGGTCGCCGAGCTCATGCAGGCCGACCGCGAGCGCTATGCCGAAGTGCTGCGCCGCGTCAAGGTGACCGTCGATTGAGCCCCGGGGAGACGCCATGAAGACCGAAGTTGCGATCATCGGAGGAGGGCCCGCGGGTCTGATGCTGGCCATCGAGCTGGGCTGCAGGGACATACCGTGCGTGCTGATCGAGGAGCGCAGCGGGCCCCCGACGCTGCCCAAGGCCAATGCCACCTCGTCCCGGACCATGGAGCATTACCGCCGCCGGGGCTTTGCCGACCAGGTGCGCAGGCTGGGGCTGCCGCCCTCTCACCCCCAGGACGTCGTCTATTGCACGCGGCTCACGGGGCCCGAGCTGGCGCGCTTTCGCATTCCCTCGGCCGAGGAGGCCGCCTCGGGCACGGCCTATGGCGACTACGGGGAACAGGCCTGGCCGACGCCCGAGCTGCCGCATCGGGCGCAGCAGATGTTCATCGAGCCCGTGCTCAGGGCGCAGGCCGAACGCCATGCCAGCGCCGTGCTGCGTTTTGGCCTGAGGGCCGAGGCGGTGCAGGACACCGGTTGCGCAGTGCAGATCGAATGCCGCGAGCCGGACACGGGCCGTACCGAGTTGCTGCAGGCCGCCTATGTGGTCGGCTGCGACGGGCCGCGCAGCCTGGTCCGCCAGGCCATGGGCGTCGTCTACGCAGGCCATGGCAGCGAGCGGCGGGACTTCCTGGGCGGCCAGATGATGTCCATCTACTTCCGCGCTCCCGGTCTGTACGGGCTGATCGGCAAGCCCAGGGCCTGGCAGTACTGGGCCGTCGGTCCCGGGCAGCGCGGCCTGCTGTGCGCCATCGACGGCGTGGACCGGTTCGTGCTGATCGTGCAACTGCCCCAAGGCACCCAGCCTGCCGATTTCCATCCGCAGCAGGCGCTGCAGGCCGTCGTCGGCCGGCCTTTTGCGCACGAGCTGATCGCGCTGACCCCCTGGAACGCGGGCTATGCCCTGGTGGCCGAGCGCCTGCGGCACGGCAGGATGTTCATCGCCGGCGATGCGGCGCACCTGTTCACGCCCACGGGCGGCATGGGCTACAACACCAGCGTGGACGACGTCGTGAACCTGGGCTGGAAGCTGGCGGCGGCCATCCAGGGGGCGGCCGGCCCGGCGCTGCTGGACAGCTATGAGGCCGAGCGGCGGCCGATCGCCCAGCGCAACACCAGTTTTGCACGCAGCATGGCCGACAGCATCGGATGCCTGCCGGTCACGGCCGCAGTGGAGCAGGAGGGGCCTGCGGGCGACGGCGCCCGCCATGCGCTCGGGCAGGCACTTTCGGAGCATGTGGCACGCGAGTTCAACATCCCGGGGCTGCAACTGGGCCTGCGCTATGCCGACAGCCCCGTCGTCGCCCGGGAGTTGGCCGAGCCCCCGCCGGACGAGCCCAACCGCTACCTGCCCGGCGGCTATCCCGGCACGCGCGCTCCGCATGTGGCAACGGGGCCGGACCGGTCCCTGCTCGATGAGTTCGGACGCGATTTCACACTGCTTGCATTCGGCCCGGACGGGCTGGAGCCCTGGAGGCAGGCTGCTGCGCAATACGGCATCCGGCTGGATGTGGTGAGGGGCGAAGACGGGCAGACGCGTGCGCTGTATGGCGCCGACCGTGTCCTGATCCGCCCGGACCACCACATCGCCTGGCGCGGCGACGGTGCGGCGCAGCCGACCGAGGTCATGGCGCTGGCGCTGGGCCATCGCAGCCCGCCGGTGGGGCCCGGCTAGCCCCGGCCCATCCGGCCGCCTGCTCCCCGGGCCGTCCGGCCTTGCGCTTTCGTGACCCTGGCCAGTCCGGCCGGGGGACGCCGGCCTGCGCCTGAGTCTGAGCCTTCGCCGTCCTTGCCGACATCCATCACTTTCAGGAGACAACATGCCACACCCCTCCTTTCCTGTTCGCGCCGCGCTATGCCTGGCCGGTGCTGCTGCCGTGCCCTCGGCACCCGCCCTGGCCCAGGGCGTCACGCTCTATGGCCTGCTCGATGCATCCGTCGAGCACCTGACCGATGTGGGCCAGGGGGGCGCTTCGCTGAACCGCATGCCGGGCCTCACCGGCAGCGTGCCGTCGCGCATCGGCCTGCGCGGCTCGGAGGACCTGGGCGGCGGCCTGCGTGCCCTGTTCACGATGGAGCAGGGCCTGGCGCTCGACGCGGGCGTGCTGAACCAGGGCGGGCGCGCCTGGGGGCGCCAGGCCTTTGTCGGCCTGTCCGGCGACTGGGGCAGCCTCACACTGGGGCGCCAGTACACCATGCTGTACTGGTCCCAGCTCGATGCGGACATCCTCGGCCCGAATGCCTACGGCGCGGCCTCGCTGGACAGCTACCTGCCCAATGCGCGTGCGGACAACGCGCTTGCGTGGCGCGCCGGCCTTGGCGGCTTCACTGTCGGCGCGACCTACAGCCTGGGGCGTGATGCCGTCAACGCGGGCCCCGGTCCCGCGGGAACCAACTGCCCCGGCGAGCAGCCGGGCGACTCCAGCGCCTGCCGGCAATGGTCGGCAATGCTCAAGTACGAGGCCAAGGCCTGGGGCATCGCGCTGGCCGTCGATGAAATCCGTGGAGGCCCCGGCGCCTTCGCAGGCCTGACCAGCAGCGCGCGCAAGGACCGTCGCTCCACCGCCGCGGGATGGGTGCGCTGGGGAGCATGGAAGCTCGGCGCCGGGGTCATTGCCCGCCACAACGACGGCCGTCCCGATGCGCCACGCAGCGATCTCTGGTATCTGGGCGCCAGTGTCGCCGCCACACCGGCCCTGACCCTCGACGCGCAGGCCTTGGATCTGCGTTTCAGGCGAAGCGACGACGGGGCCCGGCTCTTTGCCCTGCGGGCCCAGTATTCGCTGTCCAAGCGCACCACGCTGTATGCGACCGCAGGGCATCTGTCCAACGAGGGAGCACTTGCGCTGTCGGTCAGCAATGCGGCGCCAGGCGCCGCGCCCGCCCCCGGGCGTTCGCAGAACGGCTTCGCTGCCGGCGTGCGGCATAGCTTCTGAGGCTCAACCCGCATGCAGGGCCCGCGTCCGCGTCCCGATCCATTTCCTTCCCACTTTCCACTTCCCACTTCCCGTTCCAGGAGACAGACCATGAAACTGATACGCCACGGCGCCAGCGGCTGCGAGAAGCCCGGCGCCATCGATTCCCAAGGCCAGGCGCGCGACCTGTCGGACCTGGTGCCCGATTTCACGCCCGAGTGGATGGCGCCCGGCAGGCTGGCCGCTCTGGCCGCCGTCGATCTGCAGCGGTTGCCGCTGGTGGCGCATGGCAGCCGCCTGGGCGCCCCTGTCGCCGGCACGCGCCAGTTCGTTGCCATCGGGCTCAACTACCGGCGGCATGCCGAGGAGTCGGGTCTCGACATTCCGAAGGAGCCCGTGGTCTTTCACAAGGCGCTTTCATCGCTGGCCGGGCCGGACGACGAGGTGCGCCTGCCCGAAGCGTCGGTTGCCACCGACTGGGAGATCGAACTGGGCTTTGTGATCGGCACGCGCGCAAGCCGCATCCCCGTGGAAGGTGCGCTCGCGCATGTGGCCGGCTACCTGCTGGCCAACGACATCTCCGAGCGTGACTGGCAGATCAAGCGCAACGGCCAGTGGGGAAAGGGCAAGAGCTTCGATGGCTTCGGCCCGGTCGGGCCGTGGCTGGTCACCACCGACGAGCTGCCCGACCCCCAGGCCATCGAACTGACGCTGTCCGTCAATGGCGAGGTCATGCAGCGCAGCAGCACGGCAGACATGATTTTTCCGGTGGCCTGTCTCGTGTCCTATCTGAGCCAGTTCATGACGCTGCTGCCCGGCGACCTTGTCATCACCGGCACGCCCGCAGGTGTCGGCCTGGGCATGAAGCCGCCCCGCTTCCTGAAGTCCGGCGATGTCATGACGCTGGACGGCGGGGTTCTTGGGCGGCAGCTCCAGCGGGTGCGGTGATGGCCTCGCCCGCCCACCGGCCGCGTGGCGCTGCCCGCCGGTCTTCGCACAGTGAGCATGCAAAGGAGGGGACACCATGAGCAGCCTTCCCACGCCATCTGGAACGACATACGGAACGCCATCCGGCACGGCCGGGCAGCCGGCCGTGCATTCGATCGATGAGTTTGTCTTCAGCGTGCCCGATCTCGAAGCGGCGCGGCATTTCTACGCCAGTTTCGGGCTCGAGGTGCGCGACATCGACGGCGCGCTGGCGCTGCACACCTACGGGCACCCCCACCGCTGGGCGCGGGTGCTGGAGGCCGCAACGCACAAGCGGCTGCAGTGGCTGAGCCTGGGCATCCATGCGGCCGATCTCGATGCCTTCTCGCGCCGGATCGACGGCGCGGGGATCGCACGCATTCCTGCGCCGGCCGGTGCCCAGGCCGACGGTATCTGGATCGCCAGCCCCGACGGGGTGCCCATCCAGCTGCGTGCAGCCGCCAAGAGCTCTCCGTCGGCGCCCGCACCGCACGTGCTGCCGCCGGCCTGCCGCAATGCCGGCCGCGCGCCGGCTCGCAGCCTCATGCCGCAGATCCGGCCGCTGCACCTGTCGCATGTGCTTTTGTTCTGCGCAGACGTGGATGCCGCGCTGGCGTTCTACACCGATGTGCTGGGACTCAGGCTCTCGGACCGCTCGGGCTCGGTCATCGCCTTCCTGCACAGCCCGCACGGCAGCGACCACCACCTGCTGGCACTGGCCGCATCGCATGGACCCGGCCTGCACCACAGCAGCTGGTGCGTGCCTTCTGTCGATGCCGTGGGCAGCGGCGCCCGGCAGATGGCCGAGGCGGGCTATGCGCAGGGCTGGGGCGTGGGCAGGCATGTGCTGGGCTCCAACTTCTTTCGCTATGTGCGCGATCCGTGGGGCAGCTTCGCCGAGTACTCCTGTGACATCGACTTTGTCGAGGCGGGCGCGGTGTGGCCTGCGGCCGACCATCCTCCCGAGGATTCGCTCTACGTCTGGGGGCCGGACGTGCCCGCCGACTTCGTCACCAACCACGAGCCGCCACGCTGAGGCGCCCGCCAATGCCCCAGACGCAGGAACGCCCCGCTGCCTTGCGGCATCGGGGCGCTTTTTTATGTGGGCACTTCTGTGGGTATTGCTCTTTTGTGCCTCGTAACCTATTGATTTATATGGCTATCTGGCGGAGGCTGTGAGATTCGAACTCACGGACGGTTGCCCGTCGGCAGTTTTCAAGACTGCTGGTTTAAACCACTCACCCAAACCTCCGAAGCTGCGTATTCTAGCCGGGCTTATGCCGCTCCTGCCGGGGCAGGGGGCGTAAAAAAGGCGCCCCTGTGAAGGGGCGCCTTTTTTGGGTGCGGCGCGGATCAGCCGCGGGCAGCGATGGCCTGGGCTGCGGCCAGGGCCGTCATGTTGACCACGCGGCGCACGGTGGCGGAGGGGGTCAGCACATGGGCTGCGGCAGCGCCGCCCAGCAGGATGGGGCCGATGGTCGTGCCGTGGCCGCCCGTGGTCTTGAGCACGTTGAACAGGATGTTCGCGGCGTCCAGGTTGGGGCAGATCAGCACGTTGGCCTCGCCGTGCAGCGAGGACTCGAGCAGGGCGCGGTCGCGGATGGCTTCAGACAGGGCGGAGTCGCCGTGCATTTCGCCGTCGCATTCCACGTCGGGGTTGGCGGCGGCGAACAGGTCGCGCGCGGCGCGCATCTTCAGCGCCGAGGGGCGGCTGGACGAGCCGTAGTTGCTGTGCGACAGGAAGGCCACCTTGGGCGGCAGGCCGAAGCGGGCCACTTCCTCGGCCGCCAGGCGGGCAATGTCGGCCAGCTCGGTGGCGTTGGGCGCCTCGTTGATGTAGGTGTCGGCGATGAACAGCGTGCCGCTGTCCAGCATCACGGCGTTGACGGTGGCGAATTCGCCAGCGCCTTGCTTGAGGCCGAGCACGTCGCGCACATGGGCCAGGTGGCTGTCGAACTTGCCGACCAGGCCGCAGAGCATGGCGTCGGCATCGCCCAGGTGGACCATGAGCGCGGCGATCAGCGTGTTGGAGCGGCGCACGGCGGCCTTGGCGGTCTCGGGCGTGACGCCGTTGCGGCCCATCAGGCGGTGGTAGGTTTCCCAATACTGGCGGAAGCGCGGATCGTCCTCGGGGTTGCAGATCTCCACGTCCTTGCCCAGCACCAGGCGCAGGCCGGCCTTGGCGATGCGGGCCTCGATCACGGCGGGGCGGCCGATCAGGATGGGCTTGGCCAGGCCGTCATCGACGGCGACCTGGGCGGCGCGCAGCACGCGCTCGTCTTCGCCTTCGGCATAGGCCACGCGCTGCTGGTTGGCCTTGGCAGCGGCGAACACCGGACGCATGAACATGCTGGTCTGGTAGACGAAGCGGGTCAGGCTCTCGCGGTAGGCGTCGTAGTCGGCGATGGGGCGGGTGGCGACGCCGGACTCTTCGGCAGCCTTGGCCACGGCCGGCGCGATGCGCAGGATCAGGCGGGTGTCGAAGGGCGTGGGGATCAGGTAGTCGGGGCCGAACTTCAGCTCCTTGCCCTGGTAGGCGGCGGCGACCTCATCGCTGACGTCCTGCTTGGCCAGTGCGGCGATTTCGCGCACGCAGGCCAGCTTCATGGCTTCGGTGATCTTGGTGGCGCCGCAGTCCAGCGCGCCACGGAAGATGTAGGGGAAGCACAGGACGTTGTTGACCTGGTTGGGGTAGTCCGAGCGGCCCGTGGCCATGATGCAGTCCGGGCGCACGGCCTTGGCCAGCTCGGGGCGGATCTCGGGCTCGGGGTTGGCCAGGGCCAGGATGATGGGCTTGTCGGCCATGGTCTTGACCATGTCGGCAGTGAGCACGCCGGGAGCCGAGCAGCCCAGGAAGACGTCGGCATCCTTGACGGCATCAGCCAGGGTGCGGGCGTCCGTCTTTTGCGCGTACTGGGCCTTGGAGGCGTCCAGGCCACCGGGGCGGCCTTCGTAGATCACGCCCTTGGAGTCGCACATGAAGACGTTTTCGCGCTTGACGCCCAGGCCCACCATCACGTTCACGCAGGCGATGGCAGCGGCGCCGGCGCCGGAGACGGCGATCTTGACGTTGCCGATCTGCTTGTCCACCAGCTCCAGCCCGTTGAGCAGGGCGGCGCTGGAGATGATGGCCGTGCCGTGCTGGTCGTCATGGAACACGGGGATGTTCATGCGCTTGGACAGCTCCTGCTCGATGTAGAAGCACTCGGGCGCCTTGATGTCCTCGAGGTTGATGCCGCCAAGCGTGGGTTCGAGCGAGGCGATGATCTCGATCAGCTTGTCCGGATCGCGCTCGGCCAGTTCGATGTCGAACACGTCGACGCCGGCGAACTTCTTGAACAGGCAGCCCTTGCCTTCCATCACAGGCTTGCCGGCCAGCGGGCCGATGTCGCCCAGGCCCAGCACGGCCGTGCCGTTGGTGATGACGCCGACCAGGTTGCCGCGCGCCGTGTATTCGGCGGCCAGCGAGGGGTCGGCCTGGATGTCCAGGCAGGGGTAGGCCACGCCGGGCGAATAGGCCAGCGACAGGTCGCGCTGGTTGGACAAGGGCTTGGTGGGCGTGACGGAGATCTTGCCCTTGTTGGGGCTGCGATGGTATTCGCGGGCTGCGTCGCGCAGGGCTTGTTCGGCGTTGGACAGGTTTTGGGTCATACAGGAATTCTCTGCAAATGCTCTCGGAGCTTACCGGATAGCTACAGCCTATGAGGGTCAGGACAGTTTTGCCTCAGGGATTTCGACAACAAGCCCCCTGGCGCCTATGGACGGCAGGGGGCGCACAGCCCGGCGGGTAGGCCGGGCGATTGTTGGGCGTGCCCGCCAGGGCGGGCACTGTTTCATCAGTGGGCGTCTGCCTGGCGTGCGGCCCGGACGGCAGCAGAGGTATCGCTGCTGGCTCCGTTGAAGAAAATGTTCAATGCCACCGCGGTAATCGAGGCCAGCAGGATACCGGATTCGATCAACGGATGAATGCCGTGGGGCATCCATTGGCGGAAATTCGGCGCCACCAGCGGAATCATGCCCACGCCGATGGACACGGCGACGATCATGGCGTTGTTGCGATTGGTCTGGAAATCCACGTTGCTCAGGATGCGGATGCCGGTGGAGGCCACCATGCCGAACATCACCAGGCCCGCGCCGCCCAGCACCACGGTGGGCAGGGACTCGACCAGGGCGCCCATCTTGGGCAGCACGCCCAGCACGATCAGGATCACGCCGCCGGCCACGCAGACCCAGCGGCTCTTGACGCCGGTGACGGCGACCAGGCCCACGTTCTGCGAGAAGCTGGTGTAGGGGAAGGTGTTGAAGATGCCGCCGATCAGCGTGCCCAGGCCGTCAGTGCGCAGGCCGCGCGTCAGCTCGTCCTGGCTGATCTTGCGATCGGTCATGTCGCCCAGGGCCAGGAACATGCCGGTGGACTCGATCATCACCACCACCATCACCAGGCTCATGGTGAGGATGAGGATGGGGTCGAACACCGGCGTGGCGATCTCGAAGGGCAGCACCATCGTGAACCATTCGGCCTTGGCGACCTTGCTGAAGTCCATCAGGCCCATGGCCACGGACAGCACGCCGCCGATCAGGATGCCCATGAGCACCGAGACGTTGGCCAGGAAGCCCTTGGCAAAGCGCGCGATCAGCAGGATGGACAGCAGCACGATGGCCGAGATGCCCACGCCGGTCAGGTCGCCGTACTTGGGGTTGGGGATGGTGGGCACCACCGCGAAACCCTTGGGCACGGGCGGCAGCGAGGAGCCCGGCGCGCCGGCCGTGGCCTGGGCGTCGGCCAGCCATTTCAGGTGCTCGGGGTTGGGCACGCTGGGAGCGGTGGGGCCGACGGGGTTGCCGAAGATCCAGTTCACGCCCACGCGCATCAGGCTGATGCCGATGACGGCAATGATGGTGCCGGTCACCACGGGCGGGAAAAAGCGCAGCATGCGGCTGATCAGCGGGGCGATGAGGATGGACACGATCCCCGCCCCTATCACCGAGCCGAAGATCAGCCCCGCCCCCGCCGAGCCGCCCGTGCTCTGCGCCATGGACACCATGGGCGCCACGCTGGCGAAGGTCACGCCCATCATCACGGGCAGCTTGATGCCGAACCACTGGGTCGCGCCCATGGCCTGGATCAGCGTGATCAGGCCGCAGCAAAACAGGTCGGCCGAGATCAGGTGGGCCACCTGCTCGGGCGGCAGGTTGAGTGCGCGGCCGACGATCAGGGGCACGGCCACGGCGCCCGCATACATCACGAGAACGTGCTGCAGGCCCAGCGCCGTGAGCTTGCCTGCGGGCAGCATCTCATCGACGGGATGAACGGAAGATTGCATGGGGATTTGTCTCCTCGGGATTTATGGGAACGGACGCCGGCGTGGCAGGGTTCGGCGCCAACATCCATACAAAAAGTGTATACAGATCATGGGAAATTTCTGCTCCCGGTAAACCCTGTTGCGGCAGTCGCGCCAACCCGTTTTGGTGCGCATCGCCTGCCAGGGCGGGAGTGCCATGGTGCATTGCAAGATGGATGCCAGCCGCCAGGCAAGCGCCAGGCACCGTGCTGGTGCCTGGCGGCCGCTACCGCGCGGCTTGGCGCGACTTGGACGCGGCTCGTGCGTGGCTCGTGCGCGGCTCTGGCGCACGGCATGGGCTGCGGCGGTGCATGTGCCCCGATGCGGTGCCCGGGCGCAAAAAAGCCCGGCGGCGCCGGGCTTGGGTGTCAGGCCTTGATGCGGGCCGTCAGGCGGTCAGGCGGTCAGGTCGCACAGCATGCGCGCGATGACCTTGGTGGCGCGGCGCAGGTCCTCCAGCACCAGGCGTTCGTCGGCGCGCTTGGCATGGGACTCCAGCACGGTGCGCGGGCCGGCGCCGTAGATCACGCCGGGAATGCCGCGCTCCACGTACAGGCGCACGTCGGTGTACAGCGGCGTGCCCACGGCCGGGGGCTTTTCGCCGAACACGGCTTCGCCATGGGCCTGGATGGCGTCCACCAGGGGCTTGTTGCCCGCCAGCGGCGTCATGGCATTGGCCAGCAGCAGGCGCTTGATGTCCACGCGCACGGCATCCTCGCCCGTGTAGCCGCCCTTGGCGTTGAAGTCGGCAATGGCCTGGGCGATGACGGCGCGGATGCTGGCCTCGACCTCGGCCGGGTTCTCCTCGGGGATCATGCGGCGGTCGATCTTGAGCACGACCTTGCCGGGCACCACGTTGGTGTTGGTGCCGCCTTCGATGCGGCCGATGTTCAGGTAGGGGTGCTTGATGCCCGGCACCTTGGAGGTCACCTGCTGGTACTTGGTGTTCTCGGCGTACAGCGCGTTCATCAGCACCACGGCGGCCTGCAGCGCGTCCACGCCCGTGTGGGGCACGGCGGCGTGGGCCATCTTGCCCTGCACGGTCACTTCCATCTGCAGGCAGCCGTTGTGGGCGGTGACGACTTCGTAGCTGAAGCCGGCCGCGACCATGAGGTCGGGCTTGGTGAGGTTGTTGGCCAGCAGCCAGCCGGGGCCCAGGATGCCGCCGAATTCCTCGTCATAGGTGAAGTGCAGTTCCACCGCGCCCTTGGATGGCCTGGCCACGGCTTCGAGCGCACGCACGGCGTAGGTGAAGGTGGCGAAGTCGCTCTTGCTCACAGCGGCGGCGCGGCCGTAGAGCTTGCCGTCCTCGATGGCGGCGCCATAGGGGTCCTGGGTCCAGCCTTCACCGGGCGGCACCACGTCGCCGTGGGCGTTCAGCGCGATGGTCAGGCCGCCGCCGGCGTCACCTGCGCTGCCGTAGGGGCGGCGCACGATCAGGTTGGTGATGGATTCCATGCCGTAGGCCTTGACCTCGGCCTCGGGCACGGTGTGCTTCTCGGCCTCGTAGCCCAGGGTCTTGAGCAGCTCGGCCGTGCGCTCGGCGTGGGGTGCGTTGTTGCCGGGCGGGGTGTCGGTCGGAACCTGGACCAGGGCCTGCAGGAATTGCACCTCTTCATCGAAGTGCTGGTCGATCCAGGCGTCCAGGGCGGCGTAGGTGGCTTGCTTGTCTTGGTTCATGTCGGTCATTGCTGCTCTTGGGCCAGCTGGTTCAGTACGTGGGAGAAGGCATCGACGGACAGTTGCATGTCGTCGGCGGTGGAGCTTTCCAGCGGGTTGTGGCTGATGCCGGCGTTCAGGCCGCGCACGAACAGCATGGCCTGGGGCATGATTTCGTGCAGCTTCATGGCGTCGTGGCCGGCGCCGCTGGGCATGCGGTACAGGGGCACGCCCAGGGCGTCCACGGCGGCTTCCCAGCGCTGCTGCCATTCGGGGGCGCTGGGGGCGGCGGCGGCCTTCATGGCCAGCTCGGTGCTGTAGCGCAGGCCACGGCGCTGGGCGATGGCCTCGATCTCGGCCAGGATGTCGGCCACCATGGCGTCGCGCTGTTCGTTGGTGGGCGCGCGCAGGTCCAGGCTGAACTGGCAGCGGCCGGGGACCACGTTGACCGAGCCGCTGGGCACATTGAGCTGGCCCATGGTGGCCACCGAGGTGCCGTCGCGCGCGGCGCGCTTTTCGATGTACAGCGCCAGCTCGGCCACGCCGCAGGCGGCATCGCGGCGGCGGTCCATGGGCGTGGTGCCGGCGTGGCTGGCCATGCCGATCATCTCGCAGATGTAGCGCGCGCTGCCGTTGATGGAGGTGACGATGCCCAGCGGGATGTCCAGCTCGTTGAGCACCGGGCCCTGTTCGATGTGCACTTCGATGAAGCCCAGGTAGCGGGCCGGATCGCGCTGCAGCTTCGGAATGTCGTCAATGCACAGGCCGGCATGCTGCATGGCCTCGCGCAGGGTGATGCCGTCGGCATCCTTTTGCTCCAGCCATTCCTGCCTGAAGTCGCCGATCAGTGCGCCCGAGCCCAGGAAGGTGGCCTTGTAGCGCTGGCCTTCCTCTTCGGAAAAGCCCACGACCTCGATGTGGAACGGCAGGCGCTTGCCCTGGCGGTGCAGCTCGCGCACGCAGGCCATGGGCACGAAGATGCCCAGGCGGCCGTCGTACTTGCCGCCGTTGCGCACGGTGTCGTAGTGGCTGCCGGTCAGCAGGGTCTTGGCGTCCTCGGTGGCTGCCTTGTAGCGGCCCACGACGTTGCCCACGGCGTCGATCTCGACCTCGTCGAAGCCGCAGTCGCGCATCCAGTGGCTGATGCGCTGGGCGCAGGCGCGGTGGGCATCGGTCAGGTAGGTGACGGTGAGCTGGCCCTTTTCGGCATAGCCGGGGTCGCTGTGCTGGGCCAGCTTTTCCTGCCAGTCCCAGACATCGTTGCCCAGCTCGGGCGTGTAGCCGAACTTGTCGTTCAGGCGGATCTCGGCAATGCGGTGGATGTTGCGCAGCGCCTCGCCCAGCTCGAAGTCGGGGTGGTTGTGCAGGCGGCGCTCGAAGGTCTCGATGATCTCGGCCTTGGCCAGGCCCGCGCCGCGCGGACCGCGCACGGCCAGGATGAAGGGAAAGCCGAAGCGCTTGCCGTACTCGGCGTTGAGCTTGCGGATGTGCTCCAGCTCCTCGGGCGTGCAGCGCGTCAGGCCGGCCTTGTTCTGCTCGTTGGTGGATTCGGCCGTGAGCGTGTTGGTCTCCATGGCCTTGCCGGCCAGCTCCGGGTGGGCGCGGATCAGGTCGAGCTTGGCCTGCACGGGCGCCTTGTCCAGCACCTGGGCCATGGCGTACTTGATCTGTGCCAGCGAGCGGAAGGGGCGCTGGGCCAGCGCGGCCTCGGCAATCCAGGGCGAGTGTTCGTAGAGGCCGTCGAGCAGACCGGCGGCGGTGGCCAGGTCGGCGGCGTTGAGTTGTTCCAGCGTCAGAGCCATGCTGCGTTATTCCTTGTCGGGATGGTGGTGCGCCCAGTGGCGCGCGAGGTCGATGCGGCGGCAGACCCAGACCTTGTCGTGCCGCTGAATGTGGTCCAGAAAGCGCTGCAGTGCCGTGATGCGGCCGGGGCGGCCCAGCAGGCGGCAGTGCATGCCAATGCTCATCATCTTGGGGGAGTCATCGCCGGCCGGATCGCCCTCGGCGTAGAGGGCGTCGAACGTGTCCTTCAGGTATTGGAAGAACGGGTCGGCGTGCGAGTAGCCCTGGGGCAGGGCGAAGCGCATGTCGTTGCAGTCCAGCGTGTAGGGCACGATGAGCTGGCTGCGGGTGCTGCCGTCGCTCCTGCCGACCTTCATCCAGAAGGGCAGGTCGTCGCCGTAGTAGTCGCTGTCGTAGGCGAAGCGGCCGTCGTCGGCCACCAGGCGGTGGGTGTTGGGGCTGTCGCGGCCCGTGTACCAGCCCAGGCCGTGGTCGCCATCGTGGCCGTACAGCTCGCCGAAGATCTCCATGCACTGGCGCATGTGCTCGCGCTCGACCTCGGCGGGAATGTTCTGGTAGTGGATCCACTTGAGGCCGTGGCAGGCCACTTCATGGCCCAGCTCGTCGAAGGCCTGGGCCAGCTCACGGTGCTTTTGCAGGGCCGTGGCCACGCCGAACACGGTCAGCGGCAGGCCGCGCTTCTCGAACTCGCGCAGGATGCGCCAGACGCCTGCGCGCGAGCCGTATTCATAGATGCCTTCCATGCTCATGTGGCGCTCGGGGTAGGCGGCCGGGTTGAACATTTCGGACAGGAACTGCTCGCTGGCGGCGTCGCCGTGCAGCACGCAGTTCTCGCCGCCCTCTTCATAGTTGAGGACGAACTGCACGGCCACGCGGGCCTGGCCTGGCCAGCGGGCGTGGGGGGGCGTGCGACCGTAGCCGATCAGGTCGCGGGGATAGGGGGCAGTGGCGTCGTAGGTCATGCGGATACGGAGGAAAGGGCCATCGAAAGATCGCTGGTCGGCATGTCGCGGTCGAAGGTCAGGCCGGCTTCCACGTGGTCCAGGTGCTGCTGCATGAGCTGCACGGCGTGGTCGGCGTCGCCGCCGGCCAGGGCCGTGACGATTTCGGCATGCTCGTCATGGGAATGCTCGGCGGCCGTGCTGGACTGGTACATCAGCGTGATCAGCGCGCAGCGCGAGATCAGTTCGCCCAGCAACTGGGCCAGCACCTCGTTGCCCATGAGCTCGGCCATGCGCACGTGGAAGTCGCCCAGCAGCTCGGTACGCTGGCCGACGTCGTTGCCGTCCATGGCCTTTTTCTCGGCCGCCACGTGCTGCCGCAGCGCGCGGATCTTGGCCGGCGTGCTCTGGGCGATGAAGGCGCGCACCATCTCGGCTTCGAGCATGCGGCGCACGGCGAAGACCTGGCGCGCCTCGTCCACCGAGGGCGTGGCCACGAAGGCCCCGCGCGCGGGTTCGAGCCGGATCAGGCGGTTTTGCGACAGCTGGAACAGCGCCTGGCGCACCAGGGTGCGCGAGACGCCGAAATGGTCTGCCAATTTCTGCTCGGCCAGCTTGGTGCCGGGCAGAAGACGGTGTTCGACGATGGCCCGGGTCAGGCTCTCGACAATGAAACTGGTGGTGGAAGTCTCCATTCAGCCATCATAGCGGCTGGTCACAAGAGTTGTATACAGTTTCTGTCTACTGCTTATTGGCGTTTCCCCGCATACGGCATGCCTTTTCAGAAACCGGGCGCGGCCGTGTCGAAGTGCCGTGCCAGGTGCTCGACAAAGCGCTGCACGCGCTGGGTTGCCGCATGCCGCTGCGGATAGACCACATGGATGTCGGCCGGCGCCGTGGCATGGTCGGCCAGCACCTGCACCAGGCGGCCGCTGCGCAGGTAGCGGGCGACATCCCATTCGGCGCGCATGACGATGCCCAGGCCGGCCAGGGCCCAGCCCACGGCGATCTCGCCATCGTTGGTGCTCAGGCTGTCGCGCAGGCGGATGGCCTCGGTCTTGCGGCCGGGGCCGTTGTGGGTGAAGCGCCAGACGCCGTGGGTGTCGTCGCCCTGGCGGATGTCGATGCAGTCGTGCTGCATCAGCTCGCGCGGGGTGGCTGGCGTGCCGCGCCGTGCCAGGTAGGCGGCAGACGCGCACAGCAGCCGCCGGTTGGGCGCCAGGCGCCGCGCGATGATGCGCGCGTCCGGCGGTTCGCCAAAGCGTATGCACAGGTCGAAGCTGTCATCGACCAGGGGCGGCGGCGAGGCCGACAGCTGCAGCTGCACCTGGATCTGCGGGTGCCTGCGCACGAAGCTGGCGATCAGCGGCGCGATATGGCTGCGACCGAATCCCAGCGTGGCATTGATGCGCAGCAGGCCCTGCGGCTGCCCGGGCATGCCGGCCACGGCCTGCTCCATGGCGGCAATGTCGTCCAGGATGCGCCGCGCATGGGCCAGGTAGGTCTGGCCCTCATCGGTCAGGCCCAGGCGCCGCGTCGTGCGGCTGACCAGTTGCACGCCCAGCCGCGCCTCCATCTGGGACAGGCGCTTGCTGGCCGCCGGCGTGGTGATGCCCAGCTCGCGGGCCGTGGCCGACAGGCTGGCGCTGCGGGCCAGCAGGCAGAAGAAGGCCATCTCCGATGGCGCTGAGACGGGTGTGCTCATTGTTGAATCAAAGTGAACGATGCCATCACTCTAGAGGCGCGCGCGGCGTTGTTCCATCGATAGATTCACGGACAAGGCCATGGAACCGCATGGCGCTTCATCCACCGCAATCCAAGGAGCCCTCATGACAAAGACATACCGCATCGCCTGCATTCCCGGCGATGGCATCGGCAAGGAAGTGGTGCCCGCAGGGCAGGAGGTGCTGCAGGCGCTGGCCGAAACCCAGCCCGGCCTGGGCTTTGCCTTCACCAGTTTCGGCTGGGGCGGCGACTGGTACCGCGCGCACGGCGAGATGATGCCGGCCGACGGGCTGGACGCGCTGCGCGGCCAGGACGCCATCCTGTTCGGCTCGGCCGGCGACCCGCACATTCCCGACCATGTCACGCTGTGGGGCCTGCGCCTGAAGATCTGCCAGGGGTTCGATCAGTACGCCAATGTGCGGCCCACGCGCATCCTGCCCGGCATCGATGCGCCGCTCAAGCGCTGCGCGCGAGAGGACCTGGACTGGGTCATCGTGCGCGAGAACTCCGAAGGCGAATACGCGGGCGTGGGCGGCCGCGCCCACCAGGGCCATCCCATCGAGGTGGCCACCGACGTGAGCATGATGACCCGCGCGGGCGTGGAGCGCATCATGCGCTTTGCCTTCCGCCTGGCGCAGTCGCGGCCGCGCAAGCTGCTGACGGTGATCACCAAGTCCAACGCCCAGCGCCATGCCATGGTGATGTGGGACGAGATTGCGGTGCAGGTGGCCGCCGAGTTTCCCGACGTGCGCTGGGACAAGGAGCTGGTGGACGCGGCCACGGCGCGCATGGTCAACCGCCCCGCCTCGCTGGACACCCTGGTCGCCACCAACCTGCATGCCGACATCCTCAGCGACCTGGCGGCCGCGCTGGCCGGCAGCCTGGGCATTGCGCCCACGGGCAACATCGACCCGGAGCGCCGCTATCCCAGCATGTTCGAGCCCATCCACGGATCGGCCTTCGACATCATGGGCCAGGGCCTGGCCAACCCCGTGGGCACCTTCTGGAGCTGCGTGATGCTGCTGGAGCACCTGGGCAAGCACCGCGCCGCGCAGCGCCTGATGCAGGCCGTGGAGCAGGTGACGGCCGATGCCGCGCTGCACACGCGCGACCTGGGCGGCAAGGCCACCACGCGCCAGGTCACCGACGCGGTCTGCACTCGGCTGCGCGCGCAGACCGCCGAGGTCCAGGCCGAGCCCGTGCCTGCCTGAGCGTGCGCTGCATGGTCCGATAACCCACAAAAGAACAGACAGGAGACAAGCCATGAACCGCATCACCAGGGTTGCCGCCGCGTGCGCGCTGGCCACCGCCACCATTGCAGCCGCCATGTCTTCGGCCTGGGCCCAGGCCTGGCCGGCGCGCCCCGTCAACCTCATCGTGCCGTTTCCCGCAGGCGGCACCACCGACGTGCTGGCACGTGCGCTGGGCCAGGAGCTGTCCAAGAGTCTGGGCCAGCCCGTGGTCGTGGAAAACCGCCCCGGCGCGGGCGCCACCCTGGGCGCCGACCATGTGGTCAAGGCGAAACCTGACGGCTACACCCTGCTCATGGGCGCCGTGCACCACACCATTGCCACCAGCGTCTACCGCAGGCTGGGCTATGACTTCCAGAAGGACCTGGCGCCCATCACCGTGGTGGCCGTGGTCCCCAATGTGCTGGTGGTCAATCCGCAGGTGCCCGCCAAAACCGTGCAGGAGCTGCTGGCCCAGGCTCGGGCCCAGCCCGGCAAGCTGGCCTATGGCTCCAACGGCGCGGGCACGGGCCAGCACCTGATCGGCGCGCAGTTCGAGTCCATGGGCGGCGTGCAGCTGCTGCACGTGCCCTACAAGGGCAGCGGGCCGCTGACCACGGATCTGCTGGGCGGGCAGATCGCCATGTCCTTCGATACCGTCACGCCTGTGCTGCCCCACATCAAGGCTGGCAAGCTGCGCGCGCTGGCCGTGACCACGGCCCGGCGCTCGGTGGCCCTGCCCGATGTGCCCACGCTGGACGAGGCCGGGCTCAAGGGCTTCGACATGGGCACCTGGTTCGGCGTGCTGGCACCGGCCGCCACGCCCCGGGAGGTACTGGCGCGGCTGGGCGCGGACATGAACCGCATCATCGAGTCCCCGCAGTTCCGCAGGAAGATGGAAGAGATAGGCGCCGAGCCCATCGGCGGATCGCCCGAGCAGATGGCGCGCCAGATCCGCGACGACACCGACCGCTTCGCCAGGCTGGTGAAGGATGCCAAGGTGGCCCTGGATTGAGTTGAGTTGGCGCGAGGAACGAGGCCGGGCGAATCAGTTGTGACTTGACCGCATGCCACCGCCGGTGCAGGAAATTCCATAATGCCCGGCGGAGACAACACACCATGACCAGCACCACGGACCTGCACCTCACCGATCCCCAAGCCTTTCTGCTCGACCTCTACCGCGCTGCGGTCAAGGATGCGCAGCCCCTGTACAGCATGGCCCAATGCCTGCCAAAGCCTCCCAAGGGCCGCACCCTGGTGCTGGGCGCGGGCAAGGCCGGCGGCTCCATGGCCCAGGCGCTGGAGGCGCTGTGGCCAGCGGACGCGCCGCTGTCCGGCCTCGTGGTCACGCGCTACCACCACATCCCGCCGCGCCCCGAAGGGCTGGCGCAGCGCATTGAGGTGGTCGAGGCCGCCCACCCCGTGCCCGATGCGGCAGGCCTGGCCGCCGCCGAACGCATCCTCGCACTGACCGAAGGGCTGACCGAGGACGACCTCGTGCTGTGCCTGATCTCGGGCGGCGGCTCGGCCCTGCTGACCCTGCCTGCCGAAGGCATCGACCTGGAGGAAAAGCAGCGCATCAACCGCGCCCTGCTGGAAAGCGGCGCCGCCATCGGCGAGATGAACTGCGTGCGCAAGCACCTGTCGCGCATCAAGGGCGGGCGCCTGGGCGCGGCCTGCGCGCCTGCGCGCGTGGTCACTCTGACCATCAGCGATGTGCCGGGCGACGATCCCTCCATCATCGCCAGCGGCCCCACAGTGCCCGATGCCAGCAGCTGCGCCGACGCGCTGGCCATCCTCGCGCGCTACCGCATCGACGTGCCCGAATCCGTGCGCCGCGCGCTGGAGGCGGGCGAGCTGGAAACCCCCAAGCCCGGCGACGCGCGCTTTGCGGGCCACGAGGTACACATGATCGCCACGCCCCAGCACTCGCTGGAGGCGGCCGCACGCGTGGCCGAGGCCGCAGGCCTGCGCACCCATGTGCTGTCCGACGAGATCGAGGGCGAATCGCGCGAAGTCGCCAAGGTCCACGCCGCCCTGGCGCGCGCCGTGGCGCGCCACGGCCAGCCGTTTGCAAAGCCCTGCGTGATCCTGTCCGGCGGCGAGACCACGGTCACCATCCGGCAGCGCCCGGCCGGCACGCCCAAGGGACGCGGTGGCCGGGCTGGAGAGTTCTGCATGGGCCTGGCCCAGGCCCTGCAGGGGCAGGAGAAGGTCTGGGCGCTGGCGGCCGATACCGATGGCATCGATGGCGTGGAAGACAACGCGGGAGCGCGCGTGTCACCGGATACGTTGGCGCGGGCCCAGGACCAGGGTATGCGGATTGCCGAGTATCTGGATCGCAATGATGCGTATGGGTTCTTTGATGCGTTGGGGGATCTGGTGGTGACCGGTCCTACGCATACCAACGTGAACGACTTTCGGGCGATTCTGGTTCTCTAGGTTTTTGCTCCTGCCGGGTGGTTGTTTTTCGAGGCCGGGGCGTGCGCCCGGCCACTTGTTTCAGGCTCGCCTGTTTCAGGCGCTCACGCCCCGCGCGGCAGCGTCTCCCACCACTCGGCATCGAACCGCCCCTGCAGGAAGGCGATGAAGGACTGCACCTTCTGCGGCACCAGGCGCGGCGAGGGGTAGACGGCGTGGATTTCCTGCTCGGGCAGGCGGCAGGTCTTGAGGACTTCGACCACGCGGCCGGCTTCCAGGGAATCGTGGGCCACGTAGCGGGGCAGGGCGGCGATGCCCATGTGCGAGCGTGAGGCCGCCAGCAGGGCCGAGAGGTTGTTGGAGCGCAGCCGGCCCGTGACCGCCACCGAGACCGGTTCTCCGCTGGCGTTGCGCAGGCGCCAGATGTCGTTGCCCTGCACGCTGCTGTAGATCAGCGTGGCATGTTCCTTGAGGTCGGAGGGGCGGCGCGGCGTGCCGCGCTTGCGCAGGTAGGTGGGCGAGGCCACCAGCACCCAGGGGTTCACGCCCAGCGTGCGTGCGCCCAGGCTGGAGTCGGCCAGCTTGCCCAGGCGCAGGGCCACGTCGATGCCGTTGGCCACCAAGTCGGTGTAGCGGTCCTCGAAGCTCAGGTCGACCTGCACCTGGGGGTTGTGCGCCATGAACTCCAGCGCCAGCGGTATCAGCACGCGCCGGCCAAAGGCCACCGAGCTGCCAATGCGCAGCTGGCCCTGCACCTGGGTCTGGCGCACCTGGACCACCTTGTCCGCCTCGGCCACGTCGTTGACGATGGTCTTGCATTTCTCGTAGTACAGCGCGCCCGCTTCGGTCAGGCTCACGCCGCGCGTGTTGCGGTTGAGCAGGCGCACTTTCAGGCGCGCTTCCATGGCTGCGATCTGCTTGGTGACCGTGGGCTGGGTGGTGGCGAATTCGTGAGCGACCTTGGTGAAGCTGCTGGTCTCCACCACGCGCACGAACATGTGCATGGCATCGAGTCTGTCCATGGCGTTGTCTCCTTTTTCATTGGTAGTTATTCCTGTACGGAATAAATTTTATGGTCTGCGCAGGCGTTCCGCCAATCGGCCTGTCTGCCTAGAGTTGACTCCAATTTGAAGGAGACCTCCCATGGCAAAAATGAAAGCAATCGAAGCCGCAGTCCGCGTGCTGGAAAAAGAAGGCGTGACCGTCGCATTCGGCGTTCCCGGTGCCGCCATCAACCCGCTGTACGCAGCGCTCAAGGACCATGGCGGCATCGGCCATATCCTGGCGCGCCACGTCGAAGGCGCAAGCCACATGGCCGAGGGCTACACCCGCGCCGTGGCCGGCAACATCGGCGTGTGCATCGGCACCAGCGGCCCGGCCGGCACGGACATGATCACGGGCCTGTACTCGGCCAGCGCGGATTCGATTCCGATTCTCTGCATCACGGGCCAGGCGCCGCGCTCGCGTTTGCACAAGGAAGATTTCCAGGCCGTGGACATTGCCTCCATCGCCAAGACCGTGACCAAGTGGGCCACCACGGTGCTGGAGCCGGCCCAGGTGCCGCGCGCTTTCCAGCAGGCCTTCCACCTGATGCGCTCGGGCCGCCCCGGCCCCGTGCTGATCGACCTGCCCATCGACGTGCAGCTGGCCGAGATCGAGTTCGACATCGACACCTACGAGCCCCTGCCTGTCTACAAGCCTGCCGCCACGCGCAAGCAGGTGGAAAAGGCTATCGCCATGCTCAACGAGTCCGAGCGCCCGCTGCTGGTCTCGGGCGGCGGCGTGATCAATGCCGACGCTTCCGAACTGCTGGTGGAGTTCGCCGAGCTGCTGGACGTGCCCGTGATTCCCACCCTGATGGGCTGGGGCACCATTCCCGATGACCACCGCCTGATGGCCGGCATGTGCGGCCTGCAGACCAGCCACCGCTACGGCAATGCCACCATGCTGGCCTCCGACTTCGTGCTGGGCATCGGCAACCGCTGGGCCAACCGCCACACGGGCTCGGTCGAGGTCTACACCAAGGGCCGCAAGTTCGTGCACGTGGACATCGAGCCCACGCAGATCGGCCGCGTGTTCGCGCCCGACTACGGCATCGTCTCGGACGCAGGCGCCGCGCTCAAGCTCTTCGTGGAGGTGGCGCGCGAGTGGAAGGCGGCTGGCCGCCTGAAGGACCGCAGCGGCTGGGTGGCCGAATGCCAGGCCCGCAAGAACAATGTGGAGTACCTGCGCAAGACCAATTTCGACAACGTGCCCATGAAGCCGCAGCGCGTCTACCAGTGCATGAACCGCAGCCTGGACAAGGACACCTGCTATGTCTCCACCATCGGCCTGTCGCAGATTGCCGGCGCGCAGTTCCTGCATGTCTACAAGCCGCGCAACTGGATCAACTGCGGCCAGGCCGGCCCGCTGGGCTGGACCGTTCCGGCCGCCCTGGGCGTGCGCGTGGCCGACCCGGCCCGCAAGATCGTGGCGCTGTCGGGCGACTATGACTTCCAGTTCATGATCGAGGAGCTGGCCGTGGGCGCGCAGTTCAAGCTGCCCTACATCCATGTGCTGGTCAACAACAGCTACCTGGGCCTGATCCGCCAGGCGCAGCGCGCCTTCTCCATCGACTACTGCGTGCAGCTGGCCTTCGACAACATCAATGTCGACGACAAGGAAGAGTCCAAAGGCTATGGCGTGGACCACGTCAAGGTGGTCGAGGGCCTGGGCTGCAAGGCCATCCGCGTACACCGTCCCGAGGACTTCGCGCCCGCCATGCAGCAGGCCGAGGCCTGGATGGCAGAGCACCGCACGCCGGTCGTCGTCGAGGTCATCCTGGAGCGCATGACCAATATCTCCATGGGCGCCGAGATCGACAACGTGATCGAGTTCGAGGATCTGGCCGCAGCGCCTGCCGACGTGCCCAGCGCCCTGGCCCTGTTGGACTGAAGCAAGGCACCCCCTGAGCGGCTGCGCCGCTTCCCCCTCTCTTCGGAGGGGGACGATGCCATCGCTGCGGGGCAGCCCTTGCCTGGCATCCCTGGCTGGCGCTGCGCCAATGCCTGCATTGCGGGCGGTGCAGGCACTCGGGGGTTCCGATTTCCATTGCCCCTTGGGCATTTTTACCGGCGGGGCGCCTTGCGGCCCTGCCGCCACCCACCCACCAAACGACAACCGGAGACTTCTGACATGCCCCGTTTTGCTGCCAACCTCAGCATGCTGTTCACCGAGGTGCCCTTCCTCGACCGCTTCGAGCGCGCGGCGCGAGCCGGCTTCGAGGCCGTGGAATTCCTGTTTCCCTACGCCCATACGGTCGAAGAGATCAAGGAGCGCGTGGACGCCCACGGCCTGCAGATCGTGCTGCACAACCTGCCTGCCGGCGACTGGGATGCTGGCGAGCGCGGCATTGCCTGCCACCCCGACCGCGTGGACGAGTTCCGCGCCGGCGTGGCCAAGGCCGTGACCTATGGCCATGCGCTGGGCGTGCCCCAGCTCAACTGCCTGGCCGGCAAGGCGCCTGCCGGTGCCGATGCCGCGCTGCTGCGCCGCACCTTCGTGGACAACCTGCGCTTTGCCGCATCGGCGCTGAGCGCGGCCAATCTGCGCCTGCTGATCGAGCCCATCAACCCCTTCGACATTCCCGGCTTCTACCTGAACCGCACGGACGAGGCCCTGTCCATCCTCGACGAGGTGGGCGCGCCCAACGCCTTCGTGCAGTACGACATCTACCACGCGCAGCGCACCGAGGGCGAGCTGGCGGCCACGCTGCAAAAGCACCTGGCGCGCATCGGCCACGTGCAGCTGGCCGACAACCCGGGCCGCAACGAGCCGGGCACGGGCGAGATCAACTACCCCTTCCTGTTCGCGCACCTGGACCGCATCGGCTACCAGGGCTGGGTGGGCTGCGAGTACAAGCCCGCGCGCGATACCGAATCGGGCCTGGGCTGGCTGGACGCCCACACCAGCGTGCGCGCGGCAGTCGCCGCCTGAGCGCCGCCGAAGTTTTTTTCAGCTTTTCAAAAACGACAAGGAGTACACAGCATGAATGCATCCTCTCTCAAGCTTGGTTTCGTGGGCCTGGGCATCATGGGCGCGCCCATGGCGGGCCACCTGCTCACGGCTGGCCACCAGCTGTTCGTGAACACCCTGGGCAAGATCCCCGCGCAGATCGCCGAGAGCAGCGCCACCCAGTGCACCACGGCGCGCGGCGTGGCCGAGCGGGCCGACATCATTTTCCTGATGCTGCCCGACACGCCCGATGTCGAGAAGGTGCTGTTCGGCGAGGACGGCGTGGCCGCCGGCCTCAAGGGCAGCAGCGGCAAGGTGGTGGTGGACATGAGCTCCATCTCGCCCGTGGCCACCAAGGACTTCGCTCGCCGCATCGAGGCCATCGGCGCCCAGTACCTGGATGCGCCGGTCTCCGGCGGCGAGGTGGGCGCCAAGAACGCCACCCTGTCCATCATGGTCGGCGGCCCGGAGGACGTGTTCGCGCGCGTCAAGCCGCTGTTCGAGCGCATGGGCAAGAACATCACCCTGGTGGGCGGCAACGGCGACGGCCAGACCGCCAAGGTGGCCAACCAGATCATCGTGGCGCTGAACATCGAGGCCGTGGCCGAGGCCCTGCTGTTCGCGTCGCGCGCCGGTGCCGACCCGGCCCGCGTGCGCGAGGCGCTGCTGGGCGGCTTTGCCTCGTCCAAGATCCTGGAGGTGCATGCCGAGCGCATGATCAAGCGCACGTTCGATCCGGGCTTCCGCATCTCGCTGCACCAGAAGGACCTGAACCTGGCCCTGAGCAGCGCGCGCCAGCTCGGCGTGTCCCTGCCCAACACCGCCCAGGCCCAGGAGCTGTTCAACAGCTGCGTGGCCCACGGCGGCGCGAACTGGGATCACTCGGGCATGGTGCGTGCGCTGGAGATCCAGGCCAACTTCGAAGTGGGCCAGAAGGTCCAGGACTGATGGCCGGCCTTTGAGACAACGATTGGTGGGAGGGCGGCCTTGCGCCGCCCTGTTGTGAAAAGCCGCGCTCGGCAACGGGCGCGGCTTTTTCTTGCTTCAATATCCCAGTGTCTGCCCGTCGGGGTTGCGTGGGTCGGAGGCGCCGTAGAGCATGCCGTCGCGCAGCTCGATGGTCTGGGTGCGGCCCATAGACGCCTTCACGGCAACGTTGTGGCCGCGCGACTTGAGCAGGGCCACGGTGTCGGGGCTGATGCCCTTTTCCACGCGCAGCTCATCGGGCGTCCACTGGTGGTGAAAGCGCGGCGTGGCGGCGGCCTCGGCCGGGTTCATGCCGAAGTCGATGGTGTTGACCACGGTCTGCAGCACGGTGGTGATGATGCGTGCGCCGCCGGGGCTGCCGGTGACCAGCACGGGCTTGCCGCCCTTGAGCACCATGGTCGGCGTCATCGACGACAGCGGGCGCTTGCCTGCGGCCACCGCATTGGCATCGCCGCCGACCAGTCCATACGCGTTGGCCACGCCGGGCTTGGCCGAGAAATCGTCCATCTCGTTGTTGAGCAGGATGCCCGTGCCCTTGGCCACGATGCCGCTGCCGAAGTTGGTGTTCAGCGTATAGGTCACGGCCACGGCGTTGCCCGCCTTGTCCACCACCGAGTAGTGCGTGGTCTGGTCGCTCTCGTAGGGCTGGGGCTTGCCGGGGCGGATGTCCTTGCCGGCGCGCGCCTGGTAGGGGTCGATGCCGGCGGCCAGTGCCTCGGCATAGCGCTTGGAGGTCAGGCCCTTGAGCGGCACGGTCACGAAGTCGGGATCACCCAGGTATTCGGCACGGTCGGCATAGGCCAGCTTCATGCTTTCCGCCATGTAGTGGATGCTCTGCGCGCTGTTGACGCCCCACTGGTTCATGGGCCAGCGTTCCATCATGTTGAGGATCTGGATCAGGTGGGCGCCGCCGGAGGACGGAGGCGGCATGGTCACGATCTCGTAGCCGCGGTAGGTGCCGCGCAGCGGCTCGCGCTCGGCGACCTTGTAGCTCTTGAGGTCCTGCAGCGAGAGGGCGCCTGCATGCGGCGCCATCTCGGCCGCGATCTTGCGGGCGATGGAGCCTTCGTAGAACACCTTGGAGCCCTGCTGGCCGATCAGGCGCAGCGACTGCGCCAGGTCCTTTTGCACCAGGCGGTCGCCGCGCTTGAGGGGCTCGCCGTTGCGCCAGAAGATGGCCTGGGTGGCGGGCCACTGGCCCATGTTCTTCTTTTCCTGTTCCAGGATCTTGGCCAGGGTCTCGCTGACCGTAAAGCCCTTGTCGGCCAGCTTTGCGGCCGGCGCAATCACCGTGGACAAAGGCAGCGATCCCCATTTCTTCAGCGCATGCTCCATGCCGGCCACGGTGCCGGGCACGCCCACGGCGTAGTGGGTGTAGAGCGATTTGCCATCGATGACCTTGCCATCCGCACCCACGTACATGTCGCGCGTGGCCTTGGAGGGCGCGACCTCGCGGAAGTCCAGCGCAATGTTCTTGCCGCTCTTGGCGTCATGCACCACCATGAAGCCGCCGCCGCCGATGTTGCCTGCGTTGGGCAGGGCCACGGCCAGCGCAAAGCCCATGGCCACGGCGGCGTCCACCGCATTGCCGCCGGACTTCAGGATCTGCAGGCCGATGCGCGAGGCCAGCTCCTGCTCGCTGGCCACCATGCCGCTCCTGCCCACGACGGGATGGAACACATCCATGTCGAAGTCATAGGCGGCGCTGGCGGCCTGGGCCGCGCTGCTCTGCGTGATGGGCGCCGCTGCCGGGGCAGGCGCTGCGGCCACGGGTGCTGGCGCCGCCGAAGCCGCGGGCGGCTGCGTGCTGCTGCAGGCGGCCAGGCTGGCAATGGCCAGCGCCAGGCTGGTTGCAAGCAAGGGGGAGCGAAGTTGCATCGGTATCTCCTTGGCAGATGAAACAGTGGAACAGTGGAAAAAGAGCGCGAGTCCTGTGCCGCCCTGTGTGCGCTGGCCGGATAGTCCTGCGGCCGGGGCGGCGGCGGACCACAGTGTAGAAGCATGGCGTCGGCAGCCTTCCCGCGCGCCGGCCCGGGCGCCGAAAGTGCGGGTATCTGCCTAGGTGTCGGCCGTGCAACGCCCTTCAAGGGCGTACAAAAACTGTATACACTTTGCGAATGCAGGGCAGGGCCGCGAGTGCTGTCGCGCGCCGCGCTCCGTGCATTGACCAACCAATGACAACCGGGCGGGCCAGCTCCCGCCGCACAGGAGATTTCCATGGGCCTGAGCACCCACGTCCTCGACACCATGAATGGCTGCCCCGCAGCCGGCATGGCTGTCGCGCTGTATTCCACCGATGGCGACCAGGCCACGCTGATCAAGAGCCTGGTGCTCAACCACGACGGCCGCACCGATGCGCCGCTGTTCGACAACAACAGCCTCAGGACCGGCACCTACCGCCTGACCTTCGACGTGGCGGCCTACTTCAAGGCCCGTGGCGTGCAACTGCCCGAGCCCAACTTCCTCAACAAGGTGAGCCTGGACTTCGGCGTGGCCCATGCCGACCAGCACTACCACGTGCCCCTGCTGGTCAGCCCCTGGAGCTATTCCACGTACCGGGGCTCCTGAGCCCTGCTGCAGGCAGGCTGTCGGGGGATGGCCTGGAGTGAGCCCTGAAACGAAAAACGGCCCGCATTGCGGGCCGTTGCTTTTGGGGCTCCAGCAAGCGTGCGGGCTACTTGCCCTTGGCGTGCCCCATGGCCACGACCAGGGCCGTGATGAAGAAGAAGGCCTGCAGCTCCAGCGCCCAGCCTCCCGAGCTGTGCAGCTGCATCACCTGGCCCGTGTGCACCAGCGCAAAGGCCACGACCATGTTGATCGCAATCACCAGCGCCGCAGGCACCACCCACAGGCCGACCAGCAGCAGCAGCGGCGCCACCACCTCACCCAGATAGACCGCATAGGCCAGCCAGCCCGGCGCGCCCGTGGACTCCACCATGCGCTCGATGCTGCCTATGCCGTAGCGCAGCTTGGCCCAGCCGTGAAAAAGCAACAGGACCGCGAGCGTGACGCGCAGCAGCACCATGGCTGCCTGGGGATGGTGAAAGTGGCTCCAGAACTTCATGAACTCCCTCGGTGTGGATAGGCCCGGTGGGCCGGGTGTTGCTGTGCGTGCATTCTGGCATCAGCGCGCTTTCGGTGTCGGCTGTGGCAGCCCGGCACGGGATTTTCAGACATTTCCTGCGGGCCTGTAGTCCTATGGCGCAACTTGTGACATGTCTCATCACAAGTACCGCAAAGCGGCCTAGCATCGTCCCCAGCCTGTCTCAGAAACGGTTTGCGAGCACTGGAAGGGGTGCCCGGGACCGGGAGGCAAGGTGATCAATCCAATGAACCGATGGGGTCTCCCCAAAACGTCCAATCAAGAAAGGCAGGTTTTCCCATGCGTCAGTTTTCTTTGCGTACCGTCGTGATGGCCACTGCACTGGCGGCCGGCAGCATTGCCATGGTCGGCTGCACCACCACCAAGCCGGAAACCCAGTCCGCGCCGCGCGCTGATGCCACCACCGTCAATGCGCGCGCCAACGCCGCGCTGGAGCGGCTGTACCAGACGGCGCCAGGCTCCAAGGAAATGGTGGCCCGCTCCAAGGGCGTGCTGATCTTCCCCTCGGTGATCGGCGGCAGCTTCGTCATCGGTGTCGAGCATGGCCGCGGCGTGCTGCGCGTCGGCGGCCAGAACAAGGGCTACTACAGCACGACAGGCGCCTCGGTGGGCTGGCAGGCCGGTGGCCAGTCCAAGGCTGTGATCTATGTGTTCAACACCCAGGAAGCGCTGGACAAGTTCCTGGCCAGCGAGGGCTGGTCCGTGGGCGCCGATGCCACGGTGGCCGCAGGCAAGGTGGGCGCCAATGGCAGCGTGGACACCACGACCGCCCAGGGCCCCGTGACCAGCTATGTGCTGACCAATGCGGGCCTGGAAGCCGGCGTGTCGCTGCAGGGCTCGAAGATCACCAAGGTGGTCGAGTGATCCCGGCCCTGATGGGCCTTTGAACGAAACCGGCCTGCGGGCCGGTTTTTCTTTGTGCGGTTGTCTCAGTCGGCGCCAGCGGCGCCGTCTTCATTGGCGCTGCCCGGCGCAGCGGGCGGGAGCAAGGCCTGCTCTATGCGTTCGAGGCGCTTTTCGATGCGCTCCACGGCTTCGGCGCTCATCTTGATGTCGTAGATGCTCACGGGCTCCTCGCATTCCAGCGCAGGGTCCGTCGCGGCCGACAGGCGGCCGAGCAGAGGGGCCTCGAACGTGGTCTGCAGCCGGGCCACGACTTCGGCGTTCATGGAACGGCCGGTGCGCTTGGCTGCCTCCTCGACGAGGTCCTTGAGTTCCTGCGGCAGGCGCAGCTTGTACTGAGGATCGGTCTGTTTCATCGCCGGCAATCATGGACCGGAAAGGTATTGACTGCAAGGGACCTGAAAGGTATTGTTGCTTCGGGACCAGCACGGTCCCGCGCAAGGGGAGCCATGAAGACAGTCAACCCATCGGGCCGCAGCCACCGAAGATACTCACCACAGCACCAGGAGGTGCTGGCGGTCGATGCGCTGTGCCACATGGGCGCGGCCCTGGGCGTGCTGGAGCTGCATGCAGAGCGCGCCGGCTCGGCCATGGTGTGTGCCGCGCGTGATTTGCTGCGCGGCTACCACGCCAGCGCTGACCAGGCGGTGGCCAGCCTGCAGGCCGGCAACCGTGCGGCAGGCGTGCTGCCGCAGTTGTCGCAGGACCTGGGCTATGCCATCGAGGTCATCGACCGCGTGAACGACGATGCCCCGGACGACCTGGTGCTCTATGCCGTGACCTGCCTGCTCAGAAGCGCCAGGAGCTTTGCCGACGGCCAGCCGCGTGAATCTGCCTGAACCGGCATGAACCGGCATGAACCAGTCCTTGGCGGCCTGAGGCTCAGAGCTGGCCTTCGGTCAGCGTGTCGAGCTGGAAGCGACCGGACTTGTCCCAGAGCCAGGTATCGGTATAGGTGATGCGGGCGGCGCCGGCCGGGGCGGGGAAGGGCGCGGCGGCGCGCACCAGGCGCTCGATCTCGCTCACCACTTCGGGGGCATGGCTGGGCGCGCGCATCCAGTGCAGGCGCTGGACCTGGCCGTTGCGGTCGATCTGCACCTGCAGCACGCCGATCGCGTAGAGCATGGGCGGCAACTGGCCCTTGTAGATGCGCTCGGCATTGCGCGTGTACAGATGATTGGCCGCCACCTTGCGGTACTGCAGCTGTGCGCTGGATGTGGCCTCGTCGGGGCGCGGGCCGGGGCCGGGTGGCGACTTGCAGGCCGTGACCAGGGAGGCAATGGCGGCCATCAGTCCCGCCCACAGCCAGGGACGGCCGGAACGTGGCTTTTGCACGGAACTGTGCTGAGAGGAATCGGGGGAATCGGGCATGATTGCGAGCGTATCCTGAAACGCTGCGGCACCGGCAGTCGGAGCGCAAAACTCAAGTGCCGCAGCGGAAAATCCCGCAACAAATTCCAACGAAGCCCGCAGGCGCCACGACGGGCTGTCAGGTGCGCCCATGTGGAGTGACACGTTCAAGAAAGTCGAGCAGGGCTTTGCGCAGGGGCCGCTGTGCTGGGTCGAGGTGATGGAGTCGCGCGGCTCGGTGCCGCGCGAGCGCGGCGCCTGGATGGCCGTGTTTGCCGACCGCGTGGCCGGCACCATTGGCGGCGGGCACCTGGAGTTCGACGCCATCGACCGCGCGCGCAGCCTGCTGCGCGACGCGGCGCTTCAGGCCGGATTGCCCGGACAGCCTGGGCAGGCCGGTCCCGCCCTTGCCGAGCACCAGCACCGCTATCCGCTGGGCCCCAGCCTGGGTCAGTGCTGCGGCGGCGTGGTGATGCTGAGGTTCGTGCTGGTGCCCCAGGGCCGCATGGACATGCTGCGCGAGCGGCTGCAGCCGCCGCGCGACTGCGTGGCGCTGTTTGGCGCAGGCCACGTCGGCCATGCGCTGGTGCGCCTGCTGTGCAATCTTCCCTACCGCGTGATGTGGGTGGACAGCCGCGATTCGGTCTTCCCCGAGGAAGAGCACGAGCTCGTGCAGTGTGAATACTCCGATCCCGTGCAATCCGCCGTGGCCGACCTGCCCACCGGCTCCCAGGTGCTGATCATGAGCTTCAGCCATGCCGAGGACCTGGAGGTGGTCGCCCAATGCCTGAGCCGCCAGCGCCAGCACGGCGACCTGCCCTATGTGGGCCTGATCGGCAGCGCCACCAAATGGGCCACCTTCCGGCGCAGGCTGCGCGAGCGCGGCTTCAGCGATGCGGAGCTGGACCATGTGACATGCCCCATCGGCGTGCCCGGCATCAAGGGCAAGGAGCCTGAGGTGATCGCGGTGGCCGTGGCGGCGCAGCTGCTGCAGCGGCGCAGCGCCGCGCCTGCGCAGAATCAGGGAAATCTCTAGTGAATTGATGTCGCGCAAGCCGGCTGGCTGTCGAAAAATTGCATACACTTTGTGTCTACGAAATGGTCGCAGCGGTGCACCGGCGGTATATCTACCGGGTGCGCGGCCTTTTTCTTCTGCTCAGAGCGCCCGCAGTGGTGAGCAGGTTGAACACCGGCGGCCCCCACGCTGCCAAGGTTGAGAGCTATGGAAAGCTACATTCTCGACTGGGCCAACCTGCTGTTGCGGTGGCTCCACGTCATTACGGCCATCGCCTGGGTCGGTTCCTCCTTCTATTTCGTCTTCCTCGACAGCAGCCTGACGCCGCCTGTCGATGACGACCTCAAGAAGCAGGGCGTCAGCGGCGAACTCTGGGCCGTGCACGGCGGTGGGTTCTACCACCCCGTCAAGTTCAATGTCTCCCCGCCAAAGCTGCCGGACCACCTGCACTGGTTCTACTGGGAAAGCTACACCACCTGGCTCAGCGGCTTTGCGCTGCTGACGGTGTCGTATCTGTGGAACGCCAAGATCTACCTCGTCAATCCGGCCGATCCCAACGCCATGGGCTCGGCTGCGGCCATTGCCTCGGCCCTGGCCTTCCTGGTCGTGTTCTGGCTGCTGTACGACGGCATCTGCCGCGTCTTCGGCCAGAAGAAGAACGGCGACGCCACGGTGGGCGCCATGGTGCTGGTGCTGGTGTGCATTGCGGCCTTCCTGGCCTGCCACATCTTCCCGGGCCAGGCCGCCTTCCTGCTGATGGGCGCCATGCTGGCGACCTCGATGAGCGCCAACGTGTTCTTCTGGATCATCCCCGGCCAGCGCACGGTGGTGAAGGCCCTGAAGGAAGGCCAGCCCGTGGACCCCATCCACGGCAAGCGCGGCAAGCAGCGCAGCGTGCACAACACGTATTTCACGCTGCCGGTGCTGTTCGCCATGCTGTCCAACCACTACGGCTGGCTTTACAGCCATGAGCTGAACTGGCTGGTGCTGATCCTGATGATGTTCGCGGGCGCTGCCATCCGCCAGTTCTTCGTGATGCGCCACGGCTTCAAGCTGGGCCGCAATGCCCATCCCTGGCCCTACGCCCTGGTCGGCGTGCTGGTGCTGATCGGCACGGCCGTCTGGCTCAAGCCTGCACCGGCGCCTGCCGCCGCCCCTGTGTCTGCGCCTGCCGCAGCCCCCGCACCGGGTCCCGCCGCCGTGCAGGCGCCTGCTGGTGCCGAGCCCGCTGCGACGGCGGCGCCCGGTGCCGAAGCTGCTGCACCCGTTGCGACCGCTGCTCCCGCCGCCGACGGCGCCGTGGGCTATGCCCAGATGGCGCCCTTCTTGCAGCAGCATTGCGTGGTCTGCCACGGTGCCGCCCTGCAGCAAAAGAATGTGCGCCTGGACTCGCCCGAGCAGGTCAAGGCCCACGCCCAGCAGATCTACCAGCAGGTGGTGCAACTGCGCAAGATGCCCTTTGGCAATCCGGGTGCCCTGAACGATGACGAGCGCAGCATGGTCAAGCGCTGGTACGAGTCTGGTGCATCGGTGAACTGATCGCTGGGCCGCGCCCACACGCTGTCAGCGTTTGCTGTCAGCGTTCGGCGGCCAGCCACCAGCCCGCAGCCTCGCAAGAGCCTGCGGGCTTTCTGTTTCAGGCAGGCCAGGCCGTCGCGGTGCCGTGCAGGGCCGGGCGCCGCGCTTCATCGGGCGGCGTGTGCAGCGCGATGGCGCCGCGCCCCGGCAGGCTTTGCGCCTTGGCCTGCTGCTTGGCCAGGGCCGCGAGGTTGGCGATGTCCTCGGGTGCCAGCATGCTGCCCGGCGTGACGCGCACCACGCCGATGGACAGCGTGGTGCAGGCAAAGAATCGCCGGATGCCGTGTCGGTCCTCGGCCCAGATGCCTCCGGCCTCGCGCGCCTGGTCGTCGAACAGCTGGCGCGCCTCGCCTGCGAAGGCGCCCACAATGCCTTCGCAGCGCCGCTGCCAGTCCTCGCTTTGCAGCAGCAGCATGAAGTCGTCCCCGCCCACATGGCCCACGAAGTCGCGCCGCGCATCGCAGTGCGCCACGGCCAGCCGCGCCACCAGGCGGATCATCTGGTCGCCGCGCCAGTAGCCGTAGTGGTCGTTGAAGGGCTTGAAGTGGTTGAGGTCGGCGTAGCAGGCCACGAAGCCGGCGCCGCTGTCCAGCAGTCGCTGCATGTGCAGGCTGATGGGGATGTTGCCGGGCAGGAAGGTCAGCGGGTTGGCGTGGCGCGCGGCCTCGATGCGGGCCTCGGTCACGCGGCGCACCAGCTGCTCGCCCGTGCCCAGGCCCACATAGCGGCCGTTGTCGGTGACGATGAAGCCGTCGCTCAGGTAGCGCTGGTCCTGCGAGGTCAGGATGCCGACGAGCTGGTCCACATCGCAGTCCAGCTCCACGATGCGCGGCTGCACATTGGCAAAGGCCAGGCAGGGCTTGCGCCCGTGGACTTCACGGAAGTACAGCGTGGCGTAGTGGTTCATGAACTGCTGGCGGTTGATGAGCGCCAGCGGCCGGCCGGCCTCCACGACGGCAATGGCATGCAGCTGCTGCCCGGCCTGGAACAGCTCGGCCACCTCGTCGTTGCTGGCCGCAGGCATCACGCAGGGCGCCTGCATCACCATCAGGTTGCGCAGCACGCCCGGGCGGGCGCTGTGGCCCTGGTGGGGCAGCACGGCCACGCGCGGGTCCTGCGCCACGCTGCGCGCCTGCGTGCTGATCTGGGGCTGGGCGGTTTCGGCAGGGCGGCCCAGCAGCCAGCCCTGGCCATATGGAATGCCCAGGTCGCGCAGGGTGCGCAGCTCGTCCTCGGTCTCTATGCCTTCGGCGATCAGCGTGGTGCCGAAGACCTCGGCAATGCCCTTGATGGCCTGCAGCAGCTGCAGCGTGGCCGGGCGTTGCTCGATCTGGTGGATGAAGTATTTGTCGATCTTGACGAAGTCGGGCTTGGCCTCGGACCACAGGCGCAGGCTGGAGCGGCCGTCGCCAAAGTCATCCAGCGCCAGGCGCCCGCCCGTGGCATGCACGGCCTTCACGGCGGCGCAGACGGCGGGCATGTCGGTCACATGGTCGTGTTCGGTGATCTCCACCACCAGGGAGCGGGCCTGCACGCCGAAGCTGCGCACCGTGTCCCCGACCATGCCGGGGCCGCAGACCCCGACGGCCTGCACCAGCGCCTGGGCGCTGAGGTTGACGAACAGCCGGCCCGGCGCACTCTGCCGGCCCCAGTCCTGCAGCGCCACGCAGACCGCAAGCAGCTCGAATTCCCGAAGAATGCCCTCGGCCGCAGCGCCCTTGAGCAGGGCGTCGGGCGTGTGCAACGGCATGCCCCGGGGGCCGCGGATCAGCGCCTCGTGCGCATAGATGCTGCCGCTGCGCAGATCGGCCAGCGGCTGGAAGACGCAGTACAGGCCGCCCGCGCGCATGAGCTGCGCCACGGGGCCTGCGCCGGACCGCACGGCGGCGGAGAGCACGGCCGCGGCAGCGGGCAGGCTGGCGAGCATCTGGGGATCGATCATGGGCTCAACTTTTCAGTTGGATACATTACGTTTCACTGGTGACATGCTTGTGACAAGTATGCCGCCTGCGGACCGGTGTGCTGGCGGCGGATTGACATGGCTCAAAACGCGGCGGGAGCAAAGCCGGCAAAGTTGCATGCATGTTCGCCCTGTCTTCCTTGCAAGCTTTCGCCTTCGCGCCGGGTTCCGCCCAGGTGTTGGCCGCGGGTACCTGGCTCAGGCTGCGTCGGCAGTCGCCGGATACGGTGATGTATCTGGAGCGCGGTCGCGTGCTCCTGGGCATAGGCCAGGGTGGGCAGATGCGCCACCAGCTCGGTGTCGTGGAGGGGCCGGCCTGGCTGGACGCCGCCTTTGTGCTGCAGCGGCGCGGCAGCAGCCTGGACATGCTGGCCGACAGCGATGTCCGCGTGCAGCAACTGCCCCAGACCGACTTCCTGAAGGCCGTATCGCAGCTGCCGTCGCCCGCCCAGCAACTGCTGCAGGACATGGCCCAGGCCTACTGCGCGCAGACCGAGCTGGCGGTGAGCCGCCTGTCCAAGGACGCCGAGGCGCGCTGCGCCCAGTGGCTGCTGCGCCATGCCATGCCGCACGAAGCTGGCGGCCTGCGCGTGACGTTGCACCTGCGCAAGCGGCTGATCGCCGCCCAGCTCGGCATTGCGCCCGAGACCTTCTCGCGCGTGCTGCGCCAGTTGCGTGAGCACGGGCTCATCGCGGGCCGGGGCAATGTCATCGATCTGCCCAAGCCGGCGGCCCTCGAAGTGCTCGCCGTAGGCTGATTCCCACGCCGCTGACGGGTGCCGGCCTGCAAGCGCCGGGCCTTGCGGGGCGGGGTAACCACTGGTTCGCGGGTTCCACCCAGTGGGACGGCTTTCGGGCCTGCATATATTGATGGCGTCATGTCACTGGACGCCCGCCGATCTCCCTTTTTCCAGGTACTGCTGGCATCCCAGGATGCTCCGCAGCTGTCGGGTTCGCCCTCGCGGCCGCGCGCGGCCCCAGGCTGGGGCGCCATGCGCTGCACGGTGCTGGCACTGGCCGCTGCGGCCGTGCTGCTGGCGGGCCTTGGCAGTGCCTGGTGGGTCTCGCACAACATGCGCCAGCAGACGCTGGAGCGCGCCATGGCCCGGCAGGCCGACGAGGTCGATACCGTGGCGCGCATGCTGGCCGCTCGGCTGGAGCAGCAGCAGCGCCTGCTGTGGGTGCTGGCCCAGGGCATTGCCGACCAGGGCAGCGACCCGAGCCGCCTGATGGGCGAGATGCTGCGCGGAGACGCATCCGTGCGGCTGTTCGACACCCTGCAACTGGCCGACGCGCGTGGCCAGCTGCAGCTCAGCCTGCGCGGCGGCCGTTCCGAGCCCCTGGTCGATCTGGACGAAGGCGTGCGCGACGTGATGCGGCGCAGCCTGGCCGATGGCCGGCCCGTGGTCTCCACCATGGTGCGCAAGGGCGCTGATCCCGGAATGATGGAGTTGCTGTACGCCGTGCCGCTGCGCACCGGCAATGGCACGGTCAGCGGCGTGCTGTCGGCCGGAGTGCGCATGTCCGCCCAGGCCCTGCTGCCGCCCAGCATCGATCCCTCGCGCTCCGGCGGGCGCCTGCTGGTCATGCAGCGCGACGGGCAGATCCTGGCCCATTCCGACCCCTCGCGCTGGTCGGCGCGCGCCGAGGCCGAGCCCGGCCTGGGCGCGGACTGGCTGCAGGACCCCGCGGCCGGCGCAGTGCAGGTGGGCCCCGACACCCAGCGGCGCGCGGGCTACCTGGTGACGACGGCAGGCATGCCGCTGCCGCAGTGGCTGGTGGTCAGGATCACCCCCGAGGAAGCCATCGCACCCAGCCTGGCGCCGCGCGTGCTGTGGTGGCTGCTGGCCGCCGTGGCCGGTGTCGCTGGCCTGCTGGTCCTGCTGCTGATCCTGGTCACCGAACCCATGGCGGCCCTGCACCGCACTGCACGCCAATGGCTGGCGAGCCAGGGAAGGCTGATGGCCGAGGAGCCCGATCCCGCGCCCGAACCCGAGCCGGGCCATGCCGAGGAAGGCGGCTGGCGCATGCCCTGGACCCATGCCTGGGGCGAAGCCTCCACGCTGTGGCAGGCCCTGCATCGCCTGGGGCAGATGGGGCAGGAGCAGGCGCACGAGGTCGGCCGGCTGCAACTGCAGCTGCAGACGCTGATGGACTACGCGCCCGTGGGCCTGGTGGTCACGCGGTCGGCGCATCTGGAGTTGGTGGGCCTGCAGGCCGCGCGCATGCTCGGCTACCCGCCGCGCGAGCTGCAGGGGCAGGCGATACGCCAGCTGTGCGCCTCCGACGCGGCGCACATCCAATTGCTGGAGCGCGTGCGCAAGGACCTGGACATGTACGGCCAGTTCGACAGCGAGCAGTGCTTTGTCCGCAAGGACGGCCGCCCCATCTGGGTGCGCCTGCACGGCCAGAGCCTGCAGCGCCTGCAGCGCGGCCTGGAGCCGCGCGCCGTGGTGCCGGCAGACCCCACCCTGGTCTGGGTGGTCGAGGACGTGACCATGCAGCGACTGGTGCGCGAGCAGCCGGGCTGGAAGGCCATGCACGATCCGCTGACCCTGCTGCCCAATCGCGAGGCCTTTGCCATGCGTCTGCATGAATGGCTGCAGGAATGCAGTGCCGCCCAGCGCTTGCCGGCCGAGGCGCTGCAGCAGGGTGAATCCGCCCTGCAGCAGAGCGACAACACCGCCGTCGCCACGGTCGAGGAGGCGCAAGAGGCGGAGGAGGAGACCGTCGGCCTGCCGCAGCATGGCGTGATCCTGTTCCTGGACCTGGACCACTTCGCCCACGTCAACCAGCAGGGAGGCCATGCGGCCGGCGACGAGGTGCTGTGCCACATGGCCCGGCTGATCGACAGCGTGGTCCGGCCGCTGGGCTGGGTGGCGCGCCTGGGCGGTGATGAATTCGCCGTGCTGCTGGCGGGCATCTCGGCGGAGCAGGGCATGCTGCTGGCGCAAAGCCTGTGCATGGCCGTGCAGGACTGGGAAGGCGCGCACGAGGGCCAGCGCTACCTGATGGGTGTGAGCGTCGGCATGGTGGTGCTCGATGCCCGCCAGCACACGGTCAGCAGCGCGCTGCGCTCGGCCGACATGGCCTGCTATGCGGCCAAGCGCAAGGGCCGCAACCGCGTCGAGGTGCTGGAGGCCGCCTGAGCGCCGGGGCCGTGCCTCACTCGAAGGATTCGCTGAAGCGCCGCAGTCCCTCGGGATCGATCAGGGTCAATGCGCCATAGGAGACGCGGACCGCTCCGATGTCCTCCAGCTCCCCCAGGGTGCGATTGACGATCTGGCGCGACACGCCGGCCAGGCTGGCCAACTCCTCCTGCGACATGCCCAGGTGCCGGTTGCCGGTGTCCGGATACAGCCTCGAATCGGTCAGCTCCGAGATGCAGTGCGCCACATGGCGGCTGGAATGGTGCAGCCGCGCATGCTCGCAGCGGCCGATGAACTGGCCCAGGCGCGCATTGAGCTGGTCCAGCAGGAAGCGGTTGAAGCCGAGGCTGCGCTCCAGCAGCCAGTGAAAGGTGCTGGCCGGCATCAGTGCCACCAGCGTATCCTCGATCGCCGTCGCGTCGAACGGCCAGCATTCGTTCTTGAGCAGTGTGCCCTCGCCGAACCAGCAACCCGGGGTAAAGGTGGCCAGCGTGGTGCTGCGCCCGGTAGGCGACAGCGCATGGATCTTGACCGCTCCCTGGACGACACCGGCCCAGTGGCCGGCCCGGTGCGTCTTGTGGCAAAGCGGGGTGCCGGCCGGTATGTGCCGCAACAGCACCTCCCGCCGCAACCTGAGCAGGTGGGCCCTGCTCAGGTGGGGCGCAAAGGGCGCGGACTTGAGGACGGCGTTGATCGTGGGCGGCTGCATGGTGCTTGATGCAAATCTTCAATGAAAGTCTGCTGCTTCATTGCATGAATTGGCACGCTGCAAACCCTGATCACCGGCCCCCGGACCCCTGCGGGACTTCGCGCAGGGTGCAACTCAATCGTTGCGCGAGACCGGCGCAGGCCCGGCCTTGGTGCCCGCCGGGCCGGCACTGAAATCGGTCAGGAAGGCCGCCTCCTGGCTCTGGCCCGTTCCGGCCTGGCTCCAGTCGCACACTCCCGCCGCAAACACTGCGGCAAGGCGCTTTTGCTGGGCCGGGCTGAAGGTGATGCCGGCGTACTCCGGGCTGGTGAACGAAAGGGGCTTGAGCTGGCACTGGTAGATGTCCTCCGCGAGCGGACCTCCGGCCACCTGGCGTGGCGACAGGGTCGGCTTGAGGGGACAGGCTGGGTCGTCCAGAGCCAGGACTTTGTCGAGATCCGAAGGGGCGGCTCCCGTTGCGGCGATGCATCCATCCCTGACATCCGAAGGCCTGTTGCGCACCACTTTCTGTGCCAGCGCAGCGGCGGTGGTGTCGCGCTCCACGGCGGTCAGCCAGCGGTCCATCATGACAAAGGCCTCGCGTCGCATGGCCGGGGCGATCAGCAGCGGGACCATGCCCTTGCTGGCACGGATCACATGGTTGTCATGGTGGCCGTTGGCGGCATCCAGCCGTGCGCGTTGCTGCAGGCTGCGCCAGGTCATGTGGATGTCGCTGCCGCCCTCGGGCCGCAGGTCAATGATGGCCACCTGGGACAGGTTCCTGCCGTTGCTGGTGAGGCCACTGCTGTAGAGCCTGGGCAGCAGGCTGGCCACTGCGCGCTCGCGGGCTGCCGGCCGGGACGCAGTGCCGCCGGTCCAGTCCATGTCGTTGGTGTAGCTGCCGATGCCTTCGTTGAGCTGCACGAAAGCCTCCGCGTCGATGGCGCCCGACTGCAGTGCCTTGAGTCCGTACTGCAGGCCCGTGTTGTCATACGGCAGCTGCGGCTTGGTGTGGCCGTCGGTGTCCTTGAACGTCCCGAACACCGGGACCAGCATGTCGTGGATCGAGCAGCGCACGCCCTGGCCGCGTGTGCGCGGGTCGTAGACGATGGAGGCGGGAAAGCCCACGCCGCAGTTGTCGGGCAGCCGGGGGTTCTGGGGGGCGATGAAGCTCCCTACCCATTTGTCGCAGTAGCTGGCCGGATGGCCATTGATGGCGGCCTTCGCGGTGTCGCTCAGTGCCTGTCCTGCGGCCGTCCTGTAGTAGCTGGACAGCAGGCCGCAGTCGCGTGTTTCCATCCAGGTGGACACCGCATCGGGATAGCTCAGCCCCGTCTGTATGCCCTGCAGCAGACCCGGCATGGCGGAGGCGATCACTGTCTGCATCATGGAGCCACCCGAGTCGCCGTCGCCCATGGTGTAGCGCACTTCGCCGTAGTTCTCGATCAGATGCTCCTTGATGCGCATCATGTTCTCGGCGGCCAGCAACTCATTGTTGTTGTGCAGGTGGTTGGTCAGCATGGCTTTCACGACCATGTGGCCTGCCGCGAGCGCGTTGGGGTCGAAAGGCAGGCTGCCGCTGAACTGGTCGAGGAGGTTGACCGCCGGCTCCTGGAAGCGATTGCCGGAAGCGGCTGCGCCGAATCGCCACAGCACCTTGCCGTTCCATCCCTTTTGCGGCTCCCAGGGCGTCCAGGCCTGCGCGGGGTCATGGTAGGCCAGGATCTGGAAGGTGCCGCGGCCCATGACGCCAGTTTCCATGCGCAGCAGGTGCTTGACCGTATCTCCGCGGTCGTTGGTGAAGTCGGCGATCTCGCTGTCGGCCGGGCGCTGCGATGGGTCGTAGGCCACATGGCAGGGCGTGGCGCCTGCCGGACCCATCGTGCAGGCGCTGCCTTGCCTGGCCTTGGGCATGTAGTAGTAGGTGTACTGGGTCCTGGTATTGCACTGGACATCCACCGGATCGGTATCCAGACCGCTGACGCGCGTGGTCACGGTCGCCGAAAGTGCCGTGCCGGGCACGGAAACGGTGGCTTGCGCGCCATTGCGCGTGGCGCAGATCCACGGCGCGGTCTGCGGCCCGGCGAAGATGGGATCGCCCCGGCCATGGTTGGTGATGTCCAGCCGTGCCCTCGCGCTGCCGGCCGCCGTGGCGGTGAGGGTGTTGGCGCCCACCTTCAATCCCTCGACCCGGCCCAGAATCCGGCCATTGGCGCGCTGGGCGAAGCGGGCGGTGACATCCGTGCCATTGAGCGCCACCTTCAGTGCACCGGGCGGGCTGCCCTTGGGCAGCACAATTTCAATATAGGCATTGCCGTCGCTGATCATGTCGGCCCGGTTGGACAGGCTGCGTATCTCGATGACACCCAGGCCTGAGTCACCGCTGCCGCCGCAGGCGGTCAGCACACTGGCGAGCGTGGCTGCGGCCACGATGCCCAAAAAAGGGGTTGGCTGTTTCATCGTCTTGTCTCCTGCAATCCACTTCCTTTTGAAGCGATTTCATTGAATCACGCTAACAGTCTGCAAGTCTGTATAGGTTTGGACAATGGTTTGCCAGCGACTGGCTCGCATATTGCATGTGCTGCGTGCACAAGTGTTTAACCGCCCCTGCCCAGGGCATTCTTGGTGCTTGTATCTAGCTTGCGGGGGGCATGGCTGGGTTACGCTGCGGGCTCCCCATGACCTGCGGCGCGTCCCCGGCGCGACCGCTCTTTTTTTCGCTGATTGCTTCGCTACATGCGCGACCAGGCCCTGTTCGACAAGATTGATCTGCACCTGATACGGGTGCTGCACACGGTGCTGACCGAGCGCAGCGTCTCGCGTGCCGCATTGCGCCTGGGCATGCACCAGCCGGCGGTGTCCGCTGCGCTCAAACGCCTGCGCGACCTGGCCGGCGATTCGCTGCTGGTGCGCTCGGGCGCGCACATGCAGCCCACCGAGGCCGGGCTGCGCATGGTGCAGCCGGCCGCCGACATCCTGCGCGCGGCCGAGGGTCTGTTCAGCGATGCACGGCATTTCGATCCCCGCACCTCCACGCGCACCTTCCGCATCGCCGCCAGCGACTACCTGGACCCGCTGTTCCTGCCGCGCCTGGTGGCCCATCTCAAGACCGAGGCGCCCGGCTGCCCCGTGGACATCCTGGCCCTCAACGGCGACGCGCACTACGAGGTGCAACTGGCCCAGGGCGATGTGGACGTGGTGATCGGCAACTGGCCCGAGCCGCCGCAGGGCCTGCACATGGCCAGCCTGTTCGAGGACGAGGTGGTCTGCCTGGTCAGCCCCCAGCACCCGGCCGTGCGCCGCGGCTGGGACGTGGCCCAGTGGCTGGAGGCCGAGCACATCGCGCCCACGCCCACCTATCCGGGTGCGCGCGGCGTGATCGACGACCAGCTGTCCCGCATGGGCCTGCAGCGCCAGGTGGCGGCGCGCTGCGCGCATTTCAGCCTGATCCCCGACATCGTGGCCACCAGCTTGCTGGTGCTGACCACGGGGCGGCTGTTCTGCGAGCGCTTCAGCCAGCGCCTGCCCCTGGTGATCCTGCCCTGCCCGGTGGAGTTCGCGCCGCTGGTGTACTACCAGTTGTGGCATGCCCGCACGCACATGGGAGCCTCCACGCGCTGGCTGCGCGACGCCGTGCGGCATGTGGCCCTGATGTCCCGTGCCCGCTAGGTGAGGGCGGCAGGAACCGCCTTTTTGGTGAACAAAGTGGTGGTCGATATGAGGGCCGCCAAGGCGGTTTCAAGGACTTGTGTTCCAGTTTGTTGCAGAAATTGAAAGACAATCCCAGGCATGAATCCCCCCGATACAGTCCCCCTGCCAGCCGCAGCGCCGCCCCGGCTGCAGCTGACAGGCATCACCAAGCGCTATCCGGCGGTGGTGGCCAACAACGGCATTTCGCTGACCGTGGGCGCCGGCGAAGTGCATGCCATCCTGGGTGAGAACGGTGCCGGCAAGTCCACGCTGATGAAGATCATCTACGGCGCCGTCAAGCCCGACGAGGGCCGCATCGAGGTCGATGGCAAGCCGGTCCACATCCGCAACCCGCAGGAGGCGCGCCAGCTGGGCATCGCCATGGTGTTCCAGCATTTCAGCCTGTTCGACACGCTGTCCGTGGCCGAGAACGTCTGGCTGGGCCTGGACAAGAGCCTGCCGCTGGCCGAGGTGGTGAAGCGCATCGAGTCCACGGCGCATGACTACGGGCTGGAGGTCGATCCCCACCGCCCCGTGCACACGCTGAGCGTGGGCGAGATGCAGCGCGTGGAAATCATCCGCGCCCTGCTCACGCACCCGCGCGTGCTCATTCTTGACGAGCCCACCTCGGTGCTCACGCCGCAGGCGGTGGAAAAGCTCTTCGTCGTGCTGCGCCGCCTGGCGTCCGAGGGCTGCTCCATCCTCTACATCAGCCACAAGCTGCACGAGATCCGTTCGCTGTGCACGGCCTGTACCGTTCTGCGCGGCGGGCAGGTGACCGGCGTGTGCAACCCGGCCGTGGAGAGCAATGCCTCGCTGTCGCGGCTGATGATCGGCTCGGAGCCGCCCGAGCTCACGCACCGCGAATCCCAGGTCGGCGCCAGCGTGCTGCGCGTGCAGGGCCTGGCGCTGCCACGCTCGGAGCCCTTCGGCGTGGACCTGCATGGCATACAGCTCGATGTGCGCGCGGGCGAAGTCGTGGGCATCGCCGGTGTCTCGGGCAATGGCCAGAAGGAATTGCTGTACGCCCTGTCCGGCGAGGACACGCGCGCAGCGCCCGAAATGGTGCAGATTGCCGGCCGGGAGGCGGGGCGCCTGGGCCCCGGCCGGCGCCGTGCGCTGGGCCTGCACTTCGTGCCGGAGGAGCGTCTTGGCCGTGGCGCCGTGCCCAGCATGGGCCTGGCGCACAACCTGCTGCTGACGCGCAAGACCGCGCTGGGCGCGGGCGGGTGGATCCGCATGGGCCAGTTGCAGGAGCAGGCGCGCGCCATCATCGCGCGCTTCAACGTCAAGGCCGGTGGCCCCAACGCGGCGGCGCAGTCGCTGTCGGGCGGCAACCTGCAGAAATTCATCGTGGGCCGCGAGATCGATGCCAGGCCCAAGCTGCTCATCATCTCCCAGCCTACCTGGGGGGTGGACGTGGGGGCGGCCGCGCAGATCCGCGGCGCCATCCTGCAATTGCGTGACGAAGGCTGCGCCGTGCTGGTGCTCAGCGAGGAGTTGGACGAATTGTTCGAAATATGTGACCGCCTGCATGTGGTGGCCAAGGGCCGGCTGTCGCCCTCGGTGGCGCGGGCCGATGCCACCGTGCAGCAGATCGGCGAGTGGATGAGCGGCCTGTGGGACGGTGCTGCCACCCCGAACGCCGCCCAGAATGCCGCCAGGGGAGGCGCCCATGTTCAAGCTTGAGCAACGCCCCCAGGCCTCGAAGCTGTGGACCTACGGTTCGCCCGTGCTGGCGCTGGCCATCACCGTGCTGATCGGCGTGTGCCTGTTCGTGATGCTGGGCAAGGACCCGGTGCGCGGCCTGCAGGCCTTCTTCTGGGACCCCGTCAAGTCCACCTATGCGCTGGGCGAGCTGGCCGTCAAGGCCACGCCGCTGCTGCTGATCGCGCTGGGGCTGGCCGTGTGCTTTCGCTCCAATGTCTGGAACATCGGTGCCGAAGGCCAGTTCGTGATCGGCGCCGTGGCCGCAGGCGGCGTGGCGCTGCTGGCGGACAAGACCACGGGCCCGTGGATCGTGCCCGCCATCCTGGTGGCCGGCATGCTCGGCGGCATGGTCTGGGCCGGCATCGTGGCCCTGCTGCGCGACCGCTTCAACGCCAATGAAATCCTGGTCAGCCTGATGCTGGTCTACGTGGCCACCCTGGTGCTGGGCTTTCTGGTCTACGGTCCGTGGAAGGACCCCATGGGCTACAACTTCCCGCAGACCAAGACCTTCGAGCGCGTCACGCAGATCCCCAAGCTCATGCAGGGCATGCGCACCAATATCGGCCTGCTGCTGGCGCTGGCTGCGGCGGCCATGCTGTGGGTCTTCCTGTTCCGCACCCGCGCCGGCTTTGCGCTGCAGGTCGGTGGCCTGGCCCCGGCTGCTGCGCGCTACGCGGGCTTTTCCTCGCGCCGCGCGCTGTGGACGGCGCTGCTGATCTCGGGCGCCGCCGCCGGCCTGGCCGGTGCGCTGGAAGTGGCCGGCCCGCTGGGCCAGCTCACTCCCTATGTCCCGGCCGGCTACGGCTTCGCCGCCATCATCGTGGCCTTCGTCGGCCGCCTGCATCCCGTGGGCATGATCTTTTCCGCGATTCTCATGAGCATGTTCTATATCGGGGGCGAACTCGCCCAGTCGCGCCTGGGCCTGCCCAAGGCGCTGACCGGCGTGTTCCAGGGCCTGCTGCTGTTCACGCTGCTGGCCTGCGACACGCTGGTGGCCTACCGCGTGCGCTGGGTGTCCCGCACGCCCGTGGTCCCGCCCGCAGCGGCGCCTGCCGTCAAGGAGGCCCGCTGATGGAATCCTATGCACTGCTGCTGGGCTCCACGCTCAGCGCCGGCACCGTGCTGGCGCTGGCCGCGCTGGGCCTGCTGATCAATGAAAAGGCCGGCATCGTCAACCTGGGTGCCGAGGGCATGATGCTGTGCGCCGCCATCGCGGGCTTTGCCGCCGTGGTCCACACGGGCAGCACCACCGTGGGCTTTCTGGCCGGCATGGGTGCGGGCGCGCTGTTGGCCGCCATCTTCGGCGTGCTGGTGATCTGGCTGAACACCAACCAGTACGCGACGGGGCTGGCCCTGTCGCTGTTCGGCACGGGCTTCTCGGCCTTCCTGGGCCTGGGCTATGTGCAGGCGCGCCTGCCCGAGCTGCCCAAGTTCGCCGTGCCCTGGCTGTCCGACCTGCCCGTGGTGGGCACGGCGCTGTTCCGCCTGCACCCGCTGGTCTATGGCGCGGTGGTCATTGCGGCGGCCCTGGTCTGGTTCCTTTACCGCACGCGGGCCGGCCTGGTGCTGCGCGCCGTGGGTGAGTCGCCCCAGTCGGCCCATGCGCTGGGCTACCCGGTGCGCCGCATCCGCCTGGCGGCCGTGGTCTTCGGCGGCGCCATGTGCGGGCTGGCCGGCGCCTACATCTCCACCGTCTATACGCCGCTGTGGGTGGAGGGCATGGTGTCGGGCCGGGGCTGGATCGCGCTGGCGCTGACCACCTTTGCCACCTGGCGCCCTGCGCGCGTGCTGCTGGGCGCCTACCTGTTCGGCGGCGTGACCATGCTGCAGTTCCACCTGCAGGCCACGGGCGTGCAGGTGGCCAGCCAGCTGCTGTCCATGCTGCCCTACCTGGCGACCATCGTCGTGCTGGTGCTGATCTCGCGCAATCCGGCCTGGATCCGTGCCAACATGCCGGCCTCGCTGGGCAAGCCCTTCTATCCGGGCTCCTGACGCTTTCATTTTTTCTCTCTCCCTCCAGAACCACAAAAGGACAAACGCATGCCCGCTTTGCGCGAACGCACCCTGAAACCTGGCCTGAAAAGCACGCTTGTGAAGATGATCGGCCTGTCGGCCATCTCGGTGGCGGCCCTGACCGCCTGCGGCAAGAAGGAAGAGGCCGCAGCGCCCGCTCCCGCTGCCGCGCCTGCCGCCCAGGCGCCGGCCGAGAAGCTCAAGATCGGCTTCATGTACGTCAGCCCCATCGGCGACGGTGGCTGGACCTTCCAGCACGAGCTGGGCCGCAAGGCCATCCAGGAGAAGTTCGGCGACAAGGTGGAAACCTCCTTCGTCGAAAGCGTGCCCGAGAGCGCCGATGCCGAGCGCGTGATGCGCGACATGGCCGGCCAGGGCAACAAGCTGATCTTCGCGACCAGCTTCGGCTACCAGGAGTTCGTGCAGAAGGTCGCGGCCGACCTCAAGGACGTGAAGTTCGAGCACGCCACCGGCTACAAGAACGCCGATAACGTGGCCACCTACGACACCAAGACCTTCGAGGGCGCGTACCTGGCCGGCATCGTGGCTGGCGGCATGACCAAGACCAAGACCGTCGGCGTCGTGGCCTCGGTGCCGATTCCTGAAGTGGTGCGCAACATCAACAGCTTCGTGCTGGGTGCGCAAAGCGTCGATCCCTCGATCAAGGCCAAGGTGGTCTGGGTCAACGAATGGTTCGCCCCACCCAAGGAGTCCGAGGCCGCCACTTCGCTGATCAACGGCGGCGTGGACGTGCTCTACCAGAACACCAACTCCCCGGCCGTGCTCAAGACGGCCGAGGAACGCGGTGCGCGCGCCTTCGGCAAGGACGGCGACATGAGCGCCTTCGCGCCCAAGGCCCACCTGGGCTCGGCCGTGATCGACTGGACGCCTTACTACAGCAAGGTCACCCAGGACACGCTGGACGGCAAGTGGCAGGGCGGCTCGTTCTGGTGGGGCGTGAAGGAAGGCGCCATCGACCTCGTGAAGATCGCCGACGACGTGCCCCAGGACATCAAGGACAAGGTCGCCAAGGCACGCGACGGCTTGAAGGACGGCAGCTTCGCCGTCTGGACCGGCCCCATCAAGGACAACGCCGGCAAGGAAGTGCTGACGGCAGGCCAGGTTGGCGACCTGGGCTTCATGACCAGCATCAACTTCTTCGTCAACGGCGTCGAAGGCAAGGTGCCGGGCGCCAAGTAAGCGCAGGCGCCGCATGCGCGGCGGCTTGTCTAGTGCGGGGCAGTCCCGCCGGGGAAGCTGACGCGCATGCACAGTCCGGGGCCATCGTCCGCGTCATCGCAGTCGATGCTCCCCCCATGCTGGCGCACCACGGCCGCCACGATGGCCAGGCCCAGCCCGCTGCCCGCCACCGCCTGGTCGGGCGCGCGGAAAAAGCGGTCGAAGACACGGCTGCGCCAGGCCGGCGCAATGCCCGGTCCCTCGTCCATGACTTCGAGCACCATCGCCTGCGTGGCCGCATCCCGGCGCGCGCGCACGCGCACCAGGCCGCCTGGCGGGCTGTACTTGATGGCGTTGTCCACCAGGTTGTCGATCAGGGATTCCATTGCCTGGCGTTCGGCCCACAGCGGCAGCGGGCCTTCGGCGTCCAGATCAAGCTCCACGCCGCGCTCGCGGGCCAGGCCCGCCAGACAACCCAGGCGCTGCTGCAGCAGTCTGTCGATCTCCAGCGATTGCATGCCCGGCGCGGAGGGCCCGGCGTCGGCCCGCATCAGTGCCAGCATCTGGTCCACCAGGCGGGACGCGCGTGCGCTGCAGCCGACCAGCGCATCCAGGCGTGCGCCCAGGCGGTCGGCCAGCCCTGCCGGCAAAGGCAGGTTGTTCAGGGCTTCCGCGTGCACGCGGATGGCGGCCACGGGTGTGCGCAGCTCATGGGCGGCATCGGCGATGAAGCTGCGCTCCCTGGCCAGCCCGTCCCTGACGCTCTGAAGCAGGCGGTTGACAGAGTGGGCCAGGGGCTTGAGCTCGCGGTGGCGCGGCTGAAAACCCAGCGGCGCAAGGTCGCCCATGCCACGGCGCGCGATTTCGGCACTGAGGCGTCGCCAGGGCCTGAGCGCAAGCCACACGGCGGCCCATGCCGGAAAAATCAGCAGCGGCGCGCTGATCAGCAGGGGCAGCACCAGCAGGCTGCTGGAGGCCAGCGTGAGCATGCCGCGCCCGGGCTCATTGGAGATGGCCAGCGTCACGCGCAACTGGCCCGAGGCATCGGAGCGCGTCATGGCGCGCCAGCGTTCCCCGGCCGCCGTGACTGTCTCGATGCGATCCGTGGCGGTCTGCACGATGGGGGCGGAAAGGCCGGGCGAGGCAAACAGCAGCTGCGGTCCGTGCCACACCATCATGTTCACGCGCCAGCGCGGCTGATCGGGCAGCTGCCCTTCGGTTCTGCGGGCCAGGTCGATGCGGGCGAGGGCTTCCTGCAGCGCGGCAGGGCGGTCCAGCAGGGGGCCGGCAACCGCCAGTACCGCGTCGTGGCGCAACGGGTCCAGCTCCGAGGCATCGCTCTGGAACTCCACCATCAGCAGCGCGCCGAGGGCGATCCACACCACGACCAGCACCACGGCCTGGGCAAGCACCAGGCGCCGGATCAGGCTGGGCTCGGCCCTTGCGCGCCAGGCGCGGCGCAGGCAGGCTGCGGCCTTCATCGCCGCCTGCCTTCATAAGGCTGGCGGTCCAGCACATAGCCGACGCCGCGCACCGTGCGCACATAGCCTTCGCCGATCTGCCGCCGCAGGCTGGAGATGTGCACCTCCAGGCTGTTGCTCGCATAGCGCCCGCTGCCCGGCAGCACCTCCTCTTCGAGCATGTGGCGGCTGAACACCTGGTCGGGGCGGCGGATCAGGGCGGCCAGCAGGGCGAATTCGCTGGGCGACAGATCGATCTCGCGGCTGAAGACGCTGACACGCCGGCTTCGTTCGTTCAGCACCAGTCCGCGCACGTCGAAGACCTGCTCTTCCGTGCCCAGGCTGCGACGCCTGAGCGCGCGGATGCGCGACAGCAGTTCGGCCAGCGCAAAGGGCTTGACCACGTAGTCATCGGCTCCGCCGTCGAGCCCGCGCAGGCGGTCGTCCAGCCCGTCCCGCGCCGTCAAGATCAGGATGGGCAGGTCCTTGCGTTCACGCCGCACGCGTGCCAGCAGCGACAGTCCGTCGCCATCGGGAAGGCCCAGATCCAGCACCAGCAGGTCGCAGGCGCCTTGGTCCAGCAGGGGGCGGGCCTCGGCGATGCGGCGAACCCAGGTGACATCGAAGCGCTGGTCCTGCAGCGCCAGGCGCACCCCGTTGCCAAGGTCCAGATCGTCTTCAACCAGCAATAGCTTCATGGGGCAGGGCGCGGGGCCGGTGGGGGCAATGCCGGATTTTCCCAGACAGGGTCTTCAGGATTCCTTCAGGCGGCCGTCCGGTTTTCTTCAGGCCCGCCGCCGACAGTGCGGACCTCTTCATTTATTGCACGGAGGCGTTTCATGCACGTTCGAGTTCCCGCTCCCACCCAACCCCGCTGGCTGCTTGCCGCGGCCCTGTCATCCCTGCTGCTGGCGGCCTGCGGCGGCGACGACTCCAAGATTCTGTCGGAGCGCAGCGGCCAGGTCGTGGTGGATGGCCGCACGTCCGGCGACCTGGAGGGCGTATGGCGCATCCTTGGAGAAGGCACGCTGATGGAGTTCAAGTCGAATTCCGTGGCGCGCTACCAGGAGGCCGGAGCCCTGTGCTACCCCCAGGCCGGCGCTGCAGGCGGCACGGTGGAGCAGTTCAAGGGATACAGCTACCGCACCACGGCCAATCTGCATGGCATCCGCGCCGAGCTGTTCGAGCTGCCGGGCTTTCCTGCCACCTACTCCCTGGAGCGCCTGGGCAGCGTGCCCTCGGCCTGCCGCAATGCGCCGGCGACCGACCCTGCCACCACCTTCAAGGCCCTGAGCGACGTGATTGCCCTGGACTACGCCTTTCTCAAGGAACGCAACATCGACTGGCCGCAGATCACCAGCCGCTTGGCACCCCGGGCGGCGGCCGCTGCCAACGACGATGCCCTGCAGGCCGTGATGAGCGAGGCGCTGAAGGACTTCAACGACGTGCATACCGCCCTGATCCGCTCGCGCGACGGCGCGCTGAGCTATGCCTTCCTGGGGGGCAACAAGCCCACCACGAAGCGCCTGCGCCAGGCCTTCGAGGCGCAGACCGAGGTCAAGGACTTCCTGGTTTTCCAGGAGCTGTGGAAGGCGCGGGTCCGTGAGGACCTGGCATCCCGCCTGCAGGGTGGCAGCGGCCCCGTGCTGGGAGGAACCATGGTCTGGGGTCGGTTGCCGGGCAATGTGGGCTACATCGAGATCGGCAGCATGGGCGAGTTTTCCAGCCCCTTCGATGCGCACAAGGACATGGCCGCGGCGCGGGCAGAGATGGACCGCGCGCTGGGCGCGCTGGCGGACACGCGCGCGCTGATCGTCGATGTGTCGCTCAACACCCTGGGCGGACTCGACCAGGTCAGCGCCGAGATGGCGGGCAGTTTCACGCGGCAGCGCGTGCTGGGCTTCACCAAGCAGGCGCATCGCCCGCAGGGCCGCAGCGAACAAAGCTGGTATGTCGAGCCCAGGGGCAGCCAGACCTATGCCAGGCCCGTGCATGTGCTGACCAGCGATCTGACCGTCAGCGCCGCCGAGACCTTCACGCTGATGATGCGGGCGCTGCCCCAGGTGACCCAGGTGGGCCAGCCAACGGCGGGCTCACTGTCCAACTCCCTGGTCAAGCCCTTGCCGGGCAACTTCTTCGTGTCCCTGTCCAACGAGATCTACCGCGATGGTGCCGGCGTGGCCTTCGAGGTCACCGGCATTCCCCCGTGCATCGGCCTCGCGGTGTTCGATCCCGCCGATCCTGCCGCGCTGGAGACCGGGCACCGCCGTGCGGTGGAACGCCTGGTGGCGATGCTGGGCAGTTCCTGAGGGCTGGCGCCGTCCTGTTCATGCACCGATTCCGTGCGCACCCCGGAAAATGTCGTTTTCCAGGGGCACGCAGCCCATGAACAGGCCGGCTGGCGTCATTCTTGCTTTATTCTCTGGACCCATCGCGGCGGGCCTGCGCCCTGCAGACCTGCCTTCTTCCTGCCTGCCGCAGGACCACTTGAGGAAACTTCGATGACTGATCTTCACAAACGCTCCCTGATCAAGGTGGCAGCGCTGTCGGCCGTGGCCGCCGCCGCGCTGGCCGGCTGTGGCAAGAAGGAGGAGGCCGCGCCTGCGCCCGCTCCCGTTGCCGAGGCCCCTGCTGCCGCTGCAACCGAGCCTTTGAAGATCGCCTTCGCCTACGTGGGCCCCGTCGGTGACGGCGGCTACACCTTTGCCCACGACCAGGGCCGCCTGGCGCTGGAGAAGGAATTCGGCGACAAGATCAAGACCTCCTATGTGGAGAGCGTGCCCGAGGGCGCCGACGCCGAGCGCGTGCTGCGCGACATGGCCGCCAACGGCAACAAGCTGGTCTTCGGCACCACCTTCGGCTACATGGAGCCCATCCAGAAGATCGCTCCCGACTTCCCCGATGTGAAGTTCGAGCACGCCACCGGCTACAAGACCGCCGCCAACGTCAGCACCTACGACAGCCGCACCTACGAAGGTGCCTACCTGGCCGGCATCATCGCGGGCTCCATGACCAAGTCCAATGTGCTGGGCGTGGTCGGCTCCGTGCCGATTCCCGAAGTGCTGCGCAACATCAACAGCTTCACGCTGGGCGCGCAGTCCATGAACCCCAAGATCAAGACCAAGGTGGTCTGGGTCAACGAGTGGTTCGCACCCCCGAAGGAAACCGAGGCTGCGACTTCGCTGATCAACGGCGGCGCCGACATCCTGTTCCAGAACACCGACTCCGCCGCCGTGCTCAAGACGGCCGAGGAAAAGGGCAAGCGCGCCTTCGGCTGGGACTCCGACATGACGGCCTACGGCCCCAAGGCCCACCTGGGCTCGGCCATCATCAACTGGACACCCTACTACACCAAGACCGTGCGCGAGATGCTGGACGGCAAGTGGAGCAGCCAGCAGACCTGGTGGGGCGTGAAGGAAGGCGCGATCGACATCGTCTCGCTGGCCGATGACGTGCCCGCCGAAGCCAAGGCGAAGATCGAAGAGGTCAAGAAGGGCCTGAAGGACGGCACCTTCCATATCTGGAAGGGCCCGATCGCAGGCCAGGACGGCAAGGAACTGCTGGCCGCCGACGCCGTGGCCGAGGACAAGTTCCTCACGGGCATCAACTTCTACGTCAAGGGCGTGGAAGGCAAGGTGCCGGGCCAGGACAGCAAGTAAGACAGACGCCAGGCCGCCCGGCGCAGGCCGGGTTGCCCGCTGCCGCCAAGGCCGCCTTCGGGCGGCCTTGGCGTTCATGCGCCGCACAGGTGCTGAACAGGTGCCGCACCTTTACCGTACTTGTGCCGTACCTGTGCTGCGCATCGAGTGGGTTTATGCTCGCTCCCAGCCGCGGCCTGCCCGCCGCCGCGGCACAGACAGACAGCAAGAGATTCCCCCCATGATCGAAAACTCCCTCTGGCATCCCGTGGCCCAGGCCCACGAAGTTGTCGATGCGCCGCTGGGCGTGCAACTGCTGGACCAGCCCCTGGTGCTGTGGCGCGATCCGCAAGGCCTGGTCCGCGTCTTCGTGGACCGCTGCCCGCACCGTGGCGCACGCCTGTCCATGGGCCGTGTCGAAAACGGCCACCTTGAATGCCCCTACCACGGCTGGCAGTTCGCCGACAGCGGCCAGTGCGTCAAGGTGCCGGCCCTGCCCAGCTTCACGCCGCCGCCCTCGCAATGCGTGAAGGCCTTCGAGGCACAGGAAGCCTACGGCCTGGTCTGGGTGCGGCTGGCCACGGGCGAGGAGCTCTCGGCTGTTCCGGCCCTGGCGGCCCTGGCGGCCCTTCCAGCCTTTGAAGCCGAGGCGGACGTGCACCTGCGCAAGCTCAACTGCGGCCCCTACGATGTGGCCGCCAGCGCGCCGCGCATCATCGAGAACTTCCTGGACATGTCGCACTTCGGCTTTGTCCACGAAGGCTGGCTGGGCAGCCGCGATGCCACGGCCATCGAAGCCTATGCCGTGGAGACCACGGCCACGGGCGTGCTGGCCACGGGCTGCAAGGCCGTGCAGCCGCAGTCCAACCTGCACTCCACCAGCGCGGCCGAAGTCGAATACACCTACGAAGTCACGGCGCCCTATGCTGCCGTGCTGACCAAGCTGCCCGAGTCCGGCACCACCCGGGCCGGCTGGCGCGAGTCCATCGCCCTGTTCATCTGCCCCGTCACGCCCGAGACCAGCCGCGTCTGGTTCCGGCTGGCCGTGGCAGACTTCGACTCGCCCGACGCACAGCTGCAGGAATTCCAGCACACCATCTTCTGCCAGGACCAGCCCGTGCTGGAGTCGCAGCAGCCCAAGTGCCTGCCGCTGGACCCGCGCGCCGAAATGCACTCTGCGGCCGACCGCATGTCGTCCGCCTACCGCCGCTACCTCCGGGCCAGCGGCATCACCTTCGGAGTCTGCTGATGCACACCGTACCCGCCGTGGATGCCGCGCATCTGCCCCAATTGCTCAAGGCCATGCCCAAGGCCGAGCTGCACATGCACATCGAAGGCTCGCTGGAGCCCGAACTGATCTTCGCGCTGGCCCAGCGCAACGGCGTGAAGCTGCCCTATGCCAGCGTGGAAGACCTGCGCCGCGCCTATGCCTTCACCGACCTGCAAAGCTTTCTGGACATCTACTACGCCGGCGCCAGCGTGCTGCTGTACGAGCAGGATTTCTACGACATGGGCCGCGCCTACCTGACGCGTGCCGCGCAGGACAACGTGGTCCATGCCGAGATCTTCTTCGACCCCCAGACCCACACCCAGCGCGGCGTGGGCATGGAGACCGTGATCAACGGCCTGTACCGCGCCTGCCGCGATGCGGAGATAGAGCAGGGCATCTCGTCGGCGCTGATCCTGAGCTTTCTGCGCCACCTCAGCGAAGAGGACGCCTTCGCCACGCTGGAGGCCGCGCTGCCGCTGCGCGACCGCTTCATCGGCGTAGGGCTGGACAGCAGCGAGGTTGGCAACCCGCCCGAGAAGTTCGCCCGCGTGTTCGCGCGCTGCCGCGAGCTGGGCCTGCACCTGGTCGCGCATGCGGGCGAGGAGGGACCTCCCGCCTATATCTGGGGCGCGCTGGACGTGCTGCATTCCGAGCGCATAGACCACGGCGTGCAGGCCGCGCGCGACGAGGCCCTGATGCAGCGCCTGGTCCGCGACGGCGTGCCGCTGACCGTGTGCCCGCTGTCCAACCTCAAGCTGTGCGTGGTGTCCGACCTGGCCCAGCACAACCTGCCCCAGCTCTTGGAGGCAGGGCTCAAGGTCACGGTCAACTCCGATGATCCGGCCTATTTCGGCGGCTATGTGAACGAGAACTACCTGCAGCTGTTCGCCGCCACCGGCATGAACTCGCAGCAGGCCTGGCAGCTGGCGGTCAACAGCTTTGACGCCAGCTTCGTCACGCCCCAGCAGCGCGCCCACTGGATGCGCCAGCTGGAGGCCGTGTTCGCCCGCTACGCCGCCCTGGCCTGAGTCCGCTCAGGCCAGCGCCTGCCTGAGACGCTCGGCATGGTCCTGCAGCGCCTGCATGCCGGGCTCCTTGCGCGGCCAGCCCAGGCCCACGCCGTCGCCCTCGTGGCGCGGCAGCACATGCAGGTGGAAGTGGAAGACAGTCTGCCCGCCCGCCGCGCCGTTGGCCTGGAACAGGCTGATGCCATCGGGGTCGAACGCTGCCTGCACGGCCTGCGCCACGCGCTGGGCCGTGCGCATCACGGCGCCGGCCTCGTCGGGCGTGAGGTCCAGCAGGGTCACGGCATGGAGCTTGCTGGCCACCAGCACATGGCCGGGGTTGACCTGGCCGATGTCCATGAAGGCGATGGTCTGCTCGTCCTCGAACACCTTGGCGGACGGGATCTCGCCCGCCACGAGGCGGCAAAAAAGGCACTGCCCCGGGGGCGAGGTATCGACGAACATCGGCATGGTCCTGTACTCCTTGGTGGTTGCTGGGGGTTGGAATTTGCCGACGATCTTAGAGCGTGTTAAGCACTTTTAAGTACCCGCGCGGGTTCTGCGCTCTAGTGGACGGTATCTGCCGTCCCTTATGGAGGCCATAAGCGCAGGCCCAGGCAGCCCTCAGGGCCGCTGCCTATAATCGCGCCCCGCACCGGCCGCTGCCCACGGCAGGTGCGTTTTCATTTCCGGGCCATGTAGAGGAACACCATGTACAAAAACCTCGCAGCCGCAGTCGCGGCCGCAAGTCTTGTATCCACGGCCTTGTCCCAAGGCCATCCCGCCCCTTCATCCCCCGCAGGTTCCGCGCCCCTCAAGGCCGCCTTCGTCTATCTGACGCCCGTGCTCGACGCCGGCTGGACGCGCCAGCACGACGAGGGCCGGCGCGCATTGCAGGCGGCGCTGGGCCCGCGCGTGCAGACGCGTGCGGTGGACAGCGTGCCCGAGGGCCCCGACGCCGAGCGCGTGCTGCGCGACCTGGCCGCCAGCGGCAACCAGCTGATCTTCACCACCAGCTTCGGCTACACCGAGTCCGTGATGCGCGTGGCGCGCGACTTCCCGCAGGTGAAGTTCGAGTCGGTCACGGGCTTCAAGCGCGCCGACAACGTGGCCACCTCGAATGCGCGCTACTACGAGGGCCGCTATCTGTCGGGCATTGCCGCAGGCCGTGCCAGCAAGACGGGCGTGGCCGGCTTCGTGGTCGGCTTTCCGATTCCCGAGGTGCTGCAGGGCATCAACGCCTTCACGCTGGGCATGCGTTCGGTCAATCCCAAGGCCACGGTCAAGGTGGTCTGGCTGGATACCTGGTTCGACCCGCCGCGCGAGCGCGATGCGGCCATGGCGCTGTTCAACGGCGGCGTGGACGTGGTGTCCTTCCAGGTCGCATCCACCGCCGTGATGCAGGCCGCCCAGGAGCGCGGCCGCATGGCGATTGCCTACCACTCCGACATGCGCAAGGACGGGCCCGACGCCCAGTTGCTGGCCGTCACCCACCAGTGGGGCGACTACTACACGGCGCGCGCCAAAGCGGTGCTGGACGGCCGCTGGAAGAGCCAGGACACCTGGGGCGGCGTGCGCGAGGGCATGATCCGCGTGGAGGGCTTCGGCCCCAGGCTGCCGCCTGCCGTGCGCGAGGAAGTGCTGCAGCGCCAAAAGGACATGGCCCAGGGCCGTCTGCAGCCCTTCAAGGCCGGCGACCAGCCGGTGCGCGACAACCAGGGCCAGGTGCGCATTCCAGCCGGCAAGCAGCTGGACGATGCGCAGATCCTGCAGATGAACTGGCTGGTGGAAGGCGTGCAGGCCACCCTGCCCAAGTGATGCGGCCCGTGGGGCGTCCGGTCCTGGCGTAAACCCTAGGATGGCGCCTGCCGATGACGCCTATAGCGCTGCGGATATGGCATCTGCCTGTCCGCCCGCTAAGCTTGGCGGCATGCAAATCTACCGTTCCTCATTGCTGCGTTTTGCCGACGATGGCCAGGCGCTCTACGACGAAGACGGCCTGCTGGCCGTCGCCCCGGATGACAGGGGGCAGCAGCGCGTCGTCGCCGCCGGCAGCTGGCAGGCGCTGCAGGCGCAGTTCACCGGACAGCCGGGCGCCGAAGTCACCCATCTGCCGGGCCGCATCCTCGCGCCGGGCTTCATCGACCTGCACATCCACTATCCGCAGACCGATGTGATCGGCGCGCCCGCCGCCGGCCTGCTGCCCTGGCTGGAGAAATACACCTTTCCGCACGAGTCGGCCTTTTGCGAACGCGCCCATGCCGACAGCGTGGCCGAGTTCTTCCTGGACGAGCTGCAGCGCAACGGCGTGACCACGGCGCTGGCCTTTGCCACCTCGCACCCGGGTTCCGTCGATGCGCTCATGGGCGCGTCGCAGGCGCGCGGCATGCGCATGATCACGGGCAAGGTGCTGCAGGACCGCCACAGCCCCGACGGCGTGCGCGACCAGACCGAGCAAAGCCTGATCGACACCGAAAACCTGATCCAGCGCTGGCATGGCGTGGACCGCCTGGGCTACGCGATCACGCCGCGCTTTGCGCCCACCAGCACGCATGAGCAGCTGCGCGGCGCGGGCGAGCTGGCCGCACGCTACGCCGATGTCTGGATCCAGTCCCATGTGGCCGAGAACCTGGATGAAGTGCGCTGGGTGGCCGAGCTCTTTCCGAAGGCGCGCAGCTACCTGTCGGTCTACGACGACTTCGGCCTGATGCGCGAGCGCGCCGTCTACGCGCACTGCATTCACCTGGACGATGAAGACCGCGCCCTGATGCGTGAACGCAGCACCGCTGCGGCCGTCAGCCCCACCAGCAACCTGTTTCTGGGCAGCGGCTTCTTCGACTTTGCGCGGGCCGATGCCGCGCAGTTCCTCTACGGCCTGGCCAGCGACGTGGGCGGCGGCATGAGCTTCAGCCCCTTCCGCACCATGCAGGCCGCCTACGTGGCGGGCCGCGAGGGCCAGACCAAGCAGGGCCTGAGCCTGTCGCCCGGCAACCTGTGGTGGCAGCACACGGCGGGCGCGGCGCGCGCCCTGGGCCTGGCGGGGCAGGTGGGCAACCTGCAGCCGGGCTGCGAGGCCGACTTCGTGGTCATCAACCCGGCCTGCACGCCGCTGCTCGAGCGCAAGACCCGCCAGGCCGAGAGCCTGGACGAGCTGCTGTTCGCCATGATCATCCTGGGCGATGACCGCCTGATCGAGCGCACCGTCGTTTCTCAAGCAAAATAGCGCCTTTGCGCCAGTGCCCTGCCGGGTGCTGGCGCCTGACAAGTGCAGCTAGGGAACGAGGAATTGCCATGAGCATCAAGAGCGACAAGTGGATCCGTCGCATGGCCGAGGATCACGGCATGATCGAGCCTTTCGAGCCGGCCCAGGTTCGCAACGTCGATGGCCGCAAGATCATCAGCTACGGCACCAGCAGCTATGGCTACGACATCCGCTGCGCACCCGAATTCAAGGTGTTCACCAACATCCACAGCACCGTGGTGGACCCCAAGAACTTCGATGAGAAAAGCTTCGTCGATTTCGAGGGCGACAGCTGCATCATCCCGCCCAACAGCTTCGCGCTGGCGCGCACGGTCGAGTACTTCCGCATCCCGCGCAACGTGCTGACCATCTGCCTGGGCAAGAGCACCTACGCGCGCTGCGGCATCATCGTCAACGTCACCCCCTTCGAGCCCGAATGGGAAGGCTATGTGACGCTGGAGTTCTCCAACACCACGCCGCTGCCCGCCCGCATCTACGCCGGCGAGGGCTGCGCCCAGGTGCTGTTCTTCGAGAGCGATCCCGACGATGTCTGCGAGGTCAGCTACCGCGACCGTGGCGGCAAGTACCAGGGGCAGGTGGGCGTGACGCTTCCCAAGGCCTGACGGCTTTGGCCCGGAAGACAAGGCCCGCAGCGAAAGCTGCGGGCCTTTTTCATCGCCGGGCCGCCCCAAGATGAAAAGCAGCCCCCTCGGGGGGCAGCGGACCTTGCGCAGCAGGGGGAGCGTGGGGGCCATTTTTCATCGCCGGGCCGCCCCAAGATGAAAAGCAGCCCCCTCGGGGGGCAGCGGACCTTGCGCAGCAAGGGGAGCGTGGGGGCCATTTTTCATTCCACCAGCGCCAGGGCGGCGTCGATGCGCGAATGCGCACCGCAGCTCTCGCGCCGCGCAGCGGCAGCCGTGGCCATGAGCCAGCAGACATCGAGCTGGTTGCGCAGCGCATGGCCTGCGGCAGGCGCCAGCCTTTCACGCCATGCCGCAATGCGCTGCACGGCCTGCGCCAGGCCCTGGTCGCTGCGCTGTATGCCCACGCAGTCCTGCATGAGCTGGCGCAACTCCTGCGCGACGGCGGCCGTGTCCTGCTCCTGTGCGCCGGCCTGCAGGGTTTCGGTCGGCCGGGCCGGCGCCGGGGCGGCAGCCGGCTGCTGCGCGATGGCCCGGGCGGCAGCCCGCCCCATCACCACGCATTCGAGCAGCGAATTGCTGGCCAGCCGGTTGGCGCCGTGCAGGCCGGTGCGCGCCACCTCGCCAATGGCGTGCAGGCCATCGACATCCGTGCGCCCGTCGATGCCGGCCAGCACGCCGCCGCAGGCGTAGTGGGCGCATGGGGCCACGGGAATCGGCTGCGTGGCAATGTCGATGCCATGGCTGGCGCACAGAGCCATCACACCGGGGAAATGTGACTGCAGCCAGGCACGTGGCCGGTGGGTGATGTCCAGGTGCACGAAGGCCAGGCCATGGCGGTCCATCTCGTGCCGGATGGCCCGGGCCACGATGTCGCGCGGCGCCAGTTCGGCCCGCTCGTCATGGGCAGGCATGAAGCGCGTGCCGTCCGGCAGGCGCAGCAGGGCGCCTTCTCCACGCAATGCCTCGGAGACCAGGCCGGCCGCACGGCCGCCCACCTGCAGGGCCGTGGGATGGAACTGCATGAACTCCAGATCACCCACGCGGCAGCCCGCGCGCCAGGCCATGGCCACGCCGTCGCCCGTGGCGGTGGCCGGGTTGGTGGTGGCGGGATAGACCTGCCCCAGCCCGCCCGTGGCCAGCACGGTATGCGCGGCATGCCAGCGCTGCTGGCGGCCATCGGGCAAGCGCACCTGCGCGCCTGTGCAGTGCGCAGGCTGTCCTTCGGTCAGCAGGTCCAGCGCGCTGGTGTGCTCATGCAAATCGATGTTCGCGCGCTCCCGGCAGGCGCGCAGCAGGGTGGCGTGCACGGCCTGGCCGGTGCAGTCGGCGGCATGCACGATGCGGCGGCGGCCGTGGCCGCCCTCGCGCGTGAGGTGCAGGCCACCGCTGTCGTCGCGCGTGAAAGGCACGCCGTGGGCCACCAGCCAATCGATGGCGGCAGGCGCCTGTGCAAGGATGGCGCGCACGGCCTGTGCATCGCACTGGCCTGCGCCCGCAACCAGGGTGTCTGCCAGGTGTTCGTCGATGCTGTCCTGTGCATCCAGCACGGCGGCAATGCCGCCCTGGGCCCAGGCGCTGGCGCATTCCTCGGCCGCGCCCTTGCTGAGCAGGGCCACGCGCAGATGCGGCGGCAGTGACAGGGCGGCGGCCATGCCGGCCAGGCCGGCGCCGATGATGAGTACGTCTGTGCAAGGCTGTGTCATGGCGCTGTCCTCAGGCGGGACCGAAATGCTGGAAGAGCGCCGCATCGCGCGCAAGGTCGCCGCTGGCGCGCACGGGCTGGCGGTGGCCGGCCGCGAAAGCCAGCATGCGTTCGATGGGTCGGCGCGCGGCCTGGGCGATGGCGGGGTCCACCTCGATGGCGCACAGGCCCTGCTCCAGGGCCAGCTCCACGCCCTGCAGGCTGTTCATCGCCATCCAAGGGCACATGGCGCAGCTCTTGCAGGTGGCGCCCTGGCCGGCCGTGGGCGCGGGCAGGAAGGTCTTGCCCGGGTAGCGCATGCGCATGTCGTGCAGGATGCCCTGGTCGGTGGCGACGATGAAGGTGTCGGTGGGCAGCCGGCCTGCCGCGTTGATGAGCTGGGTGGTGGAGCCCACCACATCGGCCTGGGCGGCCACGGCGGCCGGCGACTCGGGGTGCACGAGGATGGCGGCCTGCGGATACTCCAGCGCCATGGCGGCCAGTTCGTCGGCCTTGAACTCGTCATGGACCAGGCAGGAGCCATGCCACAGCAGCATGTCGGCGCCGGTCTGGCGCTGGATGTGGGCGCCCAGGTGGCGGTCGGGGGCCCAGAGGATCTTCTCGCCGCAGGCGTGCAGGTGGGCCACGATGTCCTGTCCCACTGACGATGTGACCACCCAGTCGGCGCGCGCCTTCACCGCCGCGCTGGTGTTGGCGTAGACCACGACCGTGCGGTCCGGGTGGGCGTCGCAAAAGGCGCTGAACTCGTCTGCCGGGCAGCCCAGGTCCAGCGAGCAGCTGGCGTCGTCGTCGGGCATGAGCACCCGCTTTTCCGGGCTGAGGATCTTGGCGGTCTCTCCCATGAAGCGCACGCCTGCCACGACCAGGGTGCTGGCCTGGTGCTGGGCGCCGAAGCGTGCCATCTCCAGCGAATCGCCCACGCAGCCGCCGGTCTCGCGCGCCAGGTCCTGCAGTTCGCCGTCCACGTAGTAATGGGCTACGAGCACCGCATCGCGCTCGTGCAGCAGGGCGCGTATGCGCTCGGCGGTCCGAAGGCGCTGGGCGCGGTCAAGTTCGGGAGGAATGCGGGCCCAGGCCTCGCCGATGCCGCACTGGCCGGCGAGGGAGAAATGGGGCTTGTCGTACTGCACGGATTTGAGCTGCATGGTGGCCGTCCGGGACTGTGGAAAGGGCTGGTGATGGCTGCGAATAATATGCTCAATTTGAGTATTAGTGTGGTGTTTTTTGTCGCACAGGTGTTGTGCGGCAGCCAGGAAATCGAGGGCGGGAAAAGCGGCGCGGGGCCGCCTCAGCGCTGCAGCTGCACGTTGTTGCGGCCTGCGCCCTTGGCCTCGTACAGCGCTTCGTCGCCACGGCGCAGCATGGCGGTGGCAGTGTCCGTGGTGCCGCGCAGCGTGGCCACGCCCACGCTGGCGGTGACGGGCTCGCCGTGGGCCATGGGCGTGGAGGCCAGCAGTTCGCGCAGTTGCTCGGCAATGACCACGGCGGCATCGGCCGTGGTGTCGGGCAGCAGCGCCAGGAACTCTTCGCCGCCCATGCGGGCCAGCACGTCGGACTCGCGCAGCCGCATGCGGAAGGCGCGCGCCAGGGTGCGCAGCACGGCGTCGCCCATGTCATGGCCGTGCTGGTCGTTGATGCGCTTGAAGTAGTCCACGTCGATGACGAGCACGCTCAAGGGGCGGCCGCTGCGGCGCGCCAGCGCCATGGCAAAGTCCAGCTGGAAGTCGAAGCCGCGGCGGTTGAGCAGGCCCGTGAGCGGGTCGCTGCGCGCCTGGTGCTCCAGTTCGGCATTGGCCTGCTGCAGCTGCAGCGTGCGCTCGCGCACCTGGCGCTCCATGGCCTCGTTGGCCGAGCGCAACTGGGCAATGCTGCCGCGCAGCGCTTGCGAAAGGCGGTGTACTTCGCGGCTGCTGTGCAACTGCGGGATGTCGGAGGCCGCACCGCTTCCGTCGATGCCATTGGCGGCACGGGCCAGGCGCTTGAGATCCTGGCTCAGCCTGCGCGCCACCAGCCAGGCGATGACGGCGGCCACCAGCGCGGCCGCCAGGCCGCCGGCCAGCACCTGGTGCATGGCCTGGCGCGCGGGCGCGTAGGCGCTGTCATGCGGCTGGCGGGCCACGATGTGCCAGCCCATGGCCGTTGCCCGGTTGTGGGCCTGCAGCGGCACGGTGGCCGTCAGAAAGCTCTGCGGGCTGTCCTGCCAGCGCGCCACCTGTACGGGCTGCAGCGTGACATCGGCCGTATCGGCAGACACGGTATGGGCCACCGGCAGGCGCTGGTCCAGGGCCAGCAACGGCTCCAGGCTGTCGCCCGGCGCGTGGATGAGCCGTCCACGCCGGTCGAAGATGAACAGGCCGATCTGCCGGTCGGCGCTGTCGGCCTGCTGCAGGGTCTGCATGGTTTCGCGCACCCATTCCCAACTGCTGTGCATGCACAGCACGCCCTGGGTGAGATCGCCCACGCGAATGGGCGCCGCGAAGTCCATGAACCGGCGCGGCGCGCCGTCGGCCGCAGGCGGCAGCAAGGCGGACATCACAGGCGAGGAGGCGCGCACATCGCCCACATGGACGCGCTGCAGGCCCGGCTCGAACCAGGGCCGGTCGCTGACATCGAGGCCCACCAGCACCTGGTCGGTCGCGCTGCGCACCGTGCCCTCGGCGTCGGCCACGCCGATCCAGAGGCTGGTGGGCGTCAGTGAACGGGCGCGGTTGAGCAGTGCTCCCACGCCCGGGGCCTCCAGCCCCTGGATCCAGAGCTCCGGCGAGGCGGCCAGCACTTCCACGGTATGGGCGCGGCTGAACAGTCCATCGGACAGCTGCCGGGCGGCGTTGGAGGCCATGGCATGCAGCGAGACGCTGACCTCGCGCTCCATGCGCCAGCGCAGCAGCTCGCCGAATGCCAGGGACATCAGCACCGTCACGCCCACCAGCAGCGAGCCGAAGACCAGGGCCAATTGCGTGCGCAGGCCCAGGCGCTGCCAGCGGCTGGGCGCGGTGCTGGAATCCGGGGCGGGGGAATCCGGGGGGAAAAGCTCGTTCAACGCAGAAATCCGCTTTCAACTGTTCTGGAGTGCGGCCCGGCGCATGGCCAGGCGGGTGGCTGCCAGATCCCAGCCACCCCAGCCGCAGCATTTGAACAGCACGGGCGAATCCGAGCGCGGCCATTGCTCGCGCACCACCTGCTCCAGCGTGGGCAGGGCGGCGACATCGATGCCGGCCTGCAGCAGGTCACCGGCCTCATGCAGCGCATCCCCGGTATCGACCACCACGCGGCCCGACTGCAGCAAGCCCTGGCACAGGCCGGGTGCCAGCTCCACCATCTGCGGCGTGAAGGCGCCCACGGCCGAGATGAAGGCATCGCTGCGCGGCGCCTCGCGCAGCACCACGGCCCGGGCGGGCGTGCAGGTCACGATCAGCGGGCAGTGGCGCGCCGCCGCCTCCACATCCTCCACGGCGGTGGCCTGCAGTCCCATGGCCCGCGCCTGGTCGACCAGCGCCTGGGCGCTCTGCGCGCTGCGCGATGCCACCTGAACCTCGCGCACGCCCAGGCCTGCGGCAAAGGCCTGCAAATGGGCCAGGCCCTGCACGCCGGCGCCCACGATCAGCAACGGACCCTGCGGATTCGGCGCCAGCCTTTGCGCGGCCAGCAGCGACACGGCGGCCGTGCGCCGCGCCGTGACCGTGGGGCCGTCCAGGATCAGGCGGCGCTCGCCCGTGGCCACGTCGAAGACCACCACATCCCCCTGGATGGTGGCGCGCGGCGTGCCGGCGTTGCCGGGCGTGAAGCTGATCAGCTTGGTCATGGCCACCTGGCCGTCGGTGGCGGGCATGCAAAACAGGCTGCCACCGGCCGGCAGGGGCATCACGATGCGCGCCGGCACCTGCGCTGCCTGGGGCTGCAGCAGCAGGGCGGCGATCTCTTCGGCCAGTTCGTTCCAGGGCAACAGCCCGGCCGTGGCCTGGGCGTCAAGGGCGGTGGAGGAGGGCATGCTGGAATGGCTCATGGCCGCGACTGTACACAGTAGGCTTGGATCGACCAATTCACGATGTGTCCAGTGCTGCGCACAGGCCCGTGAGGGCCTGCGCAGGCACTACGATGTCGCCTATGTCACAAAAGCCTTCTTATCCGCGCGAAGAGCCCCGCTGGGACGGTTCGGCGCGGCCCGAAGCTCCGCGCAAGGAATCGGCCCCGCGCTATGAGCAGCAGCGGCGCGGACCCGCGCCCGAGCCGTGGCAGCGCGAACAGCCGCCCAGCGAGCAGGCTCCCGCGCCCCGCCGGCCCGGCGAGCCTGCACGCGAGCGGCGCAGGCGCGGCGGATGGGGGCTGGGCCTGGCGGTCGTCATCGGCCTGGGCATCGTCGCCGCGCTGCTGGCCGCCATGGTGCTGGTGGCCCGCGAGCAGGTCCTGCGCAGCCAGGCGCCACCGGCCACCGCCCCCATGGCGGTGCAGCCCGTGCGCTGATACACGCCGTATCATTGCCGCAGCTGCGGTCGCTGCAGTCCCGCAGGTTCCGACGTAATATCGCCGCCCGATGCTGCAGGCTGCAGCACAGATCCAGGAGTGAACACCATGAGATGGGATGGCAACCGCGAGTCGGACAATGTGGAAGACCGCCGTGACGAGGGTGGCGGTGGCGGCGGCCCCGTCTTCGGCGGACGCAGCATAGGCATTGGCACCATCGTCATCGCCCTGGTCGGCGGCTGGGTGCTGGGCATCAACCCGCTGACCATCCTGGGTGCGCTCAGCGGCGGCTCGCCGGTGCAGGTGCAGCAGCCTCAGGGCCCGGCCCACAAGCCGCCGGCCGATGACAAGCTCGCCCGCTTTGTCTCCACCGTGCTGGCCGATACCGAAGATGTCTGGCGCGATGTGTTCCGCCAGGGCGGCGCCCAATATACCGATCCCAAGCTCGTGCTGTTCCGTGGCGCAACGCCCACGGCCTGCGGCACGGGGCAGTCGGCCATGGGGCCCTTCTACTGCCCTGCCGACCAGAAGGTGTATATCGACCTGGGCTTCTACGAAACGCTCAAGAACCAGCTGGGCGCGCCCGGCGATTTCGCCCAGGCCTATGTGATTGCCCACGAGGTGGGCCACCACGTGCAGAACCTGCTGGGCATCAGCGCCCAGGTGGACCGCGCCCGTGGCCGCGTCAGCAAGGTCGAATACAACCACCTGTCGGTCAAGCTGGAACTGCAGGCCGATTGCCTGGCAGGCGTCTGGGCGAACCGCGCGCAAAGCGCCCGCCAGATCCTGGAGCAGGGCGATGTGGAGTCGGCCATGAATGCGGCATCCAAGATCGGCGACGACGCCCTGCAGCGCGCAGGCGGCGGCGCCGTGGTGCCGGACAGCTTCACGCACGGCACCAGCGCCCAACGCCAGCGCTGGTTCAGCACCGGCCTGCGTACCGGCAGCGTCAAGTCCTGCGACACTTTTTCGGCCGCGTCCCTCTGAGAAGTACCCCCCACGCTCGCGTTGCTGCGCAAGCTTCGCCGGCCCCTGCGAGGGGCCGCTTTTTCATCTGGAGGCTGCCCGGCGATGAAAAAATGCCCGCATTGCGGGCCCTCATACCGGGTTTTTGCGGGTTGCGCTCACACAACGCCATGCTTGTCCAGGTGCCAATTGGCGTTATTGCAACGCACAAATCGCGCTAGGTGCGACAATAGCGCTCTCAATGACAAGCTCTTTCTCCAATCTCCAGCTGGCTGAGTCCCTGGCGCGCGCCGTGGCCGACATGGGCTACGAGTCCATGACGCCCATCCAGGCACAGGCCATTCCGGTCGTTCTGACCGGCAAGGATGTCATGGGCGCCGCCCAGACCGGCACAGGCAAGACGGCGGCGTTCTCGCTGCCGTTGCTGCAGCGGCTGATGCGCCACGAAAATACCTCCGCTTCGCCTGCACGCCACCCCGTGCGGGCGTTGGTGCTTTTGCCCACACGCGAACTGGCGGACCAGGTGGCCCAGCAGATCGCCCAGTATGCGAAGTACACCAAGCTGCGCAGCACCGTGGTGTTCGGCGGCATGGACATGAAGCCGCAGACGCTGGAGCTCAAGAAGGGCGTCGAGGTGCTGGTGGCCACGCCGGGCCGTCTGCTTGACCACATCGAAGCCAAGAACGCCGTGCTCAACCAGGTCGAGTACGTGGTGCTTGACGAGGCAGACCGCATGCTGGACATCGGCTTTTTGCCCGATCTGCAGCGCATCCTGTCCCACCTGCCCAAGACACGCACCACCTTGCTGTTCAGCGCCACCTTCTCGCCCGAGATCAAGCGCCTGGCCAGCAGCTACCTGCAGGACCCCGTCACCATCGAAGTGGCCCGCCCCAACGAGACGGCGTCCACGGTGGAGCAGCGCTTCTACAGCGTCAGCGACGACGACAAGCGCTATGCGCTGCGCTCCCTGCTCAAGCAGCGCGACATCCGCCAGGCCTTCGTCTTCTCCAACAGCAAGCTGGGCTGTGCGCGCCTGACGCGTGCCCTGGAGCGTGATGGCCTGCGCGCAACGGCGCTGCACGGCGACAAGAGCCAGGACGAGCGCCTGAAGGCGCTTGAAGCCTTCAAGCGCGGCGAGGTGGATCTGCTGGTGTGTACCGATGTCGCGGCCCGTGGCCTGGACATCAAGGACGTGCCGGCCGTCTTCAACTACGACGTGCCCTTCAACGCCGAAGACTATGTGCACCGCATCGGCCGCACGGGCCGCGCAGGCGCCTCCGGCATTGCCGTGACCCTGGTGACCAACCACGATGCGCGCCTGGTGGGCGAGATCGAGAAGCTCATCAAGAAGAAGATCAACGTCGAGGCCTGCCCCATGGAAGATTTCCGTGGCAGCGCACCGCGTGGTCACCGTTTTGACGAGCTGCCGCGCCAAAGCAGCGGCGGCTACGGTCGTGAACGGGATCGCGGCGCCGAGCGTGGCGATCGCGGCGGTGATGCGTCGCGGGGCAGTTCCGGTTTTGGCCATCGCGGCTCGCGCATGGCCCAGCGCCCGGCGCACTCGGACCCGTTCTTCGACAAGCCCTACGAGGCAACCGCCAGCGTCGATGCGAGCTGGGACAGCCAGGGTGCTGCCGCGCCCAAGGCGGGCAGCGGCATCAAGCCCAAGCGCAAGCTGGCCGCGCTGTTCAAGGCGCCTGTTGCGCCCGTCGCGCCGGTCCCGCCTGTGGCACCCGTCGCCACTTCCGAGGTCTGAGCACCGCGCAAGCCGCCTGCCTCACGATAAACGCCTGCCTTGCAGGCGTTTTTTCATGGGCGCTCGCCCATCGGCGTCGTCCAGGTCAGCCCGGGGCCTGCGCCTGCGGGCAGTCCACCTGGATCAGTTCCCGGTCCGCCAGGTGATCGCCGAAACGCATCATGCTCAGGCAGCCGCCCCAAACGCAGCCGGTGTCCAGCGCCACCAGGTCGGGCCGGCTGATGTGGCCCAGCGTCGACCAGTGGCCAAACGCAATCGTTGCGCTCGCCGTGGCGCGGCCCGGCACATCGAACCAGGGCATGAGGCCGGGCGCCGCCTGCTCGGCCGACTCGGTGCTGTCGAAATCCATGACACCCTGTGCGGTGCAAAAGCGCAGCCGGGTCAAGGCGTTGACGATGACCCGCAGGCGCTCCCAGCCCTGCAGGTCGGGTGACCAGCGATCGGGCTGGTTGCCGTACATGGCCTGCAAGAAATCGGGCAACTGCTTGCTGCGCAGTACCGCATGCACCTCGCCCGCCAGCGCCATCACTTCCTGGCTGCTCCACTGCGGCAGCACGCCGGCATGGACCATCAGCAGTTCCTCGCCATGCGCCATGCGGTGGCTGCGCGCCAGCGGCTGGTGGCGCAGCCAGTCCAGCAGCTGATCGCGGTCGGGCGCATCCAGCACCCGGGCCAGCGTGTCGCGCCGGCTGCTGCGGCGCACGCCCTGGGCGGCGGCCAGCAGGTGCAGGTCATGGTTGCCCAGCAGGGCGCGCATGGAGTCGCCGGCGGCCATGCAGGTGCGCAGCACCTTGTCCGATTCCGGACCGCGGTTCACAAGGTCGCCCAGGATGTACAAGGTATCGCGGCTGGCGGAGAAGTCCACGCGGTGCAGCAGGCGCTCAAAGGCGTCGTGGCATCCCTGGATATCGCCGATACAGTAAAGTGCCATGGTCTTCTTTCTGATATACGAACCATGGATTTTCTGCTGATCGCGTTGCTTACGCTGCTCAATGGGGTGTTTGCAATGTCCGAATTGGCACTGGCCTCCAGCCGCAAGGCTCGGTTGGTGGCACTGGCTGAAACAGGCGACAAGGGTGCGGTGGCAGCACTGGCCTTGCTCGAAAACCCCACGCAATTTCTTTCTTCGGTGCAGGTGGGCATCACCTCCATCGGCCTGCTCAACGGCATTTTGGGCGAGGCGGCCTTCAGTGACGGGCTGGCCGCATGGCTGCTGGGCCTGGGAATTCCGGAACGCGCGGCCAGCATTTCTGCCACGGCGCTCGTCGTGACCGTGATCACCTTCGTCACCATCGTCTTCGGAGAGCTGGTGCCAAAGCGCATAGGCCAGCTTTATCCCGAAACCGTGGCCACGGTGGTTTCCCGGCCCATGACCTGGGTGGCATCCGCCGCAAAGCCCTTTGTGCGGCTGCTGGCCTTTTCCACGCGCGCCATGCTGACTCTGCTGCGCATCAATGAATCCGCAGCGCGCGCCGTGACCGAAGAGGAAATCGTGGCAAGCCTCGCCGAAGGGCGGGATGCCGGAGTGATCGAGGCCAACGAGCACCAGATGGTGCAAAACGTCTTTCACCTCGACGACCGCTCACTGACGTCGATCATGGTCCCGCGCGGCGACGTGCAATGGCTGGATGCCGACATGACCGTCACCGAGGCATTGCAGGCCTCGGCCGACGACCACTCGAAGGGCGGGCATTCCTGGTACCCGGTGTGCCGTAATTCGCTGGATGACGTGGTCGGCATCATCAGCGTGGCGCGCCTGCTGGCATTGGGCTCGGATGCCGCCGGCACCACGCTGTACGAACATGTGCTCCCGGCTTCTTTCCTGCCCGAGACGCTCAGCGCCATGGAGCTGCTGGAGCAATTGCGTGCCCGGTCCGGGCGCATGGTGTTTGTGGTGGACGAATATGGCGTGGTGCAGGGCATCATGACGCCCCGGGATTTGCTCGAGGCGATTACCGGCGAGTTACAGCCTGTGACCGAGGCAGAAGCCTGGGCCATGCAGCGTGAGGATGGCTCCTGGCTATTGGACGGTCTGATGCCCATATCGGAGCTGAAGGCGCGCCTCGATATTCGTGATCTTCCCGATGAGCACCGCGGCCGATACAACACCGTGGCGGGCCTTCTCATGGCAGAAAGCGGTCATTTGCCCATTCTGGGGGAACGGGTCAGCTGTGCGGGTTGGATCTTCGAGGTGATCGATCTCGATGGCAAACGCATTGACAAGGTGCTGGCCATATCGGATTTATCCGAGAACTACTCTTCGCAATAGGCAGCAGCGATATTGTGGGTTTTGCTTACATGCGTCTTGCGCCATGGGCTGATTATGTTTTTATAATGAAAGCTCTTAAACTACTTTCAAGGCGCATACCATGAGCTCTTACAAGGAACTGCTGAAGCAGCGACAGGAACTGGAGCAACAGATCCAGGAAGCACGCAAGCGCGAGCTTGCCGACGCCGTGGGACAGGTTCGCAACTTGATTGCCGAATATGGTCTGACTGCCGATGACGTGTTTCCTGCAGCTCGTGGTCGTACCGCTGGCACAACCGGCGCCAAAGTGGCTCCCAAGTACCGCGATCCCGCAACCGGCCAAACCTGGACCGGACGCGGCAAGCCGCCAAAGTGGATTCAGAATCAGGACCGTGAGAAGTTTGTCATCTGATTTTCCCGTCGCGCATGAAAGAGCCCGCCCAGTGCGGGCTTTTTTCATTGTCACGGCCATTTGTCAAAAGATTGTCTCAGTTGAGAATCTCTATCATCTGAGGCGTAAAGTGTGGATCCGTGTATGGACATTTCCAGAGCGGCGATGCAAAGGCCGATTTTTGGCCGCGCCGCACAGGTGATGGCGGGGCGATGTCCTTTATGGCAGTTTGGTGCGTGGCGGGATGCCCGTTTTTGGGATCTTGATGCGCCTCAATGCCTGGGGGATGTGCGCATGTTTCAGAAGATTCCGAGCATTCTTTGATTTTCTTCAGCGGTGTCCGACTTGAATAATCAGGCCCCGGCCGCCATGGGTGGCGGCAGGGGCACAATACGCACATGAACAAGCAGGTGTTGATTGCCGGCGGCGGCATTGGTGGCCTGGCCGCCGCCATCGGTGCGTCGCGGGCGGGTTGGGAAGTGCGTCTTTTCGAGCAGGCGCCCGCGCTCAGTGAAGTGGGCGCCGGAATCCAGATCGGTCCGAATGTCGTGCGGCGGCTTCAGGCCTGGGGCCTGCAAAAACCGCTGCAGCAGGTGGTGGCATTGCCGGGCAGCCTGCGTGTGCGCAGCGCAGTCACCGGGCAGGAATTGGCGCACATGCCCTTGGGCAGCGAGTCCGTGCAACGCTATGGCGCGGCCTACGCCACCATCCACCGGGCCGATCTGCAGCAATTGCTGCGGGAAGCCGCTCAGACTTATCCGGGCATGCACCTGAACCTGGGTCAGCCCATCGAGAGCTTTTCCGAGACCGACGGCGTGGTCACCGTGCGAACCCGGGCCGGCAAGCTGATCGAAGGCGATGCCCTGGTCGCCGCCGATGGCGTGCGCAGCGTTCTGCGCCAGCAGTTGCTGGGCGACGGCCCGCCGCGTGTCACCGGGCACCTGGCCTACCGCGCCCTGGTACACCAGGCCCAGTTGCCCAAGCGCCTGCGAGCCACCGATGTCACGGCCTGGCTGGGCTCGCGCATGCATGCCATCCAGTACCCCGTGCGCCGGGGCGAGCTGCAGAACCTGGTGATCATCATCCAGGGCCCGGCGCCCGAGGATCTGGCGAACTGGGACCATGCGGGCAATCTGGACGATCTGGTGCGGGTGCTGCAGGGCAGTTGCCCCCAGCTGCTGGACCTGGTCCAGCATGTGCCTGCAGCCGGTGGCGACTGGCGGCTGTGGCCGGTGGGGGACCGCCCGCCCGTGCAATCGGCCGCGCAGATGGCGCGCGGCGTGGTGGCCTTGCTGGGCGATGCGGCCCATCCCATGCGCCCCTATCTGGCCCAGGGTGCGGGCATGGCGATTGAAGATGCAGCGGAGCTGCAGCGCGCCCTGTCCATGCACGATCTCGACGTCAACATGCGCCTGCGCCGCTACGCGCTCAACCGCTGGCAGCGCAACGCGCGCGTGCAGGCACGCTCGCAGCGCAACGGCCGCATCTTCCATGCCACGGGTCCCGTGCGCTGGGGGCGTGACCTGTCGCTCCGCCTGCTGGGCTCCAGGCTGATGGATCTGCCCTGGCTGTACCGTGGCGATGGCTCGGCCGCCAACGCCTTGTAGAGACACAGACTCCGGCCGCTAGGCGGCGGATGCCTGGCGCAGCAGCGGCGAGGAGGGCAGGAAACGGAACGCGGTCGACGCGCCCACCAGCGTGGCTGCAATCGAGATCATCACGGCCTTGTAGGGCTCCACGCCCCAGGCCTCGGCCCAGGCCGCCACCCAGCCCGTGAACCATTGCACCAGGGCCACGCCCAGGAACATGGCCATGGTGAACAGCGACAGTGCGCGGCCGGTCATCTCGGGGGGGTAGGAAGCGCGCACGTCGGCGTACTGCAGCACCGAATAGCCCGACAGCAGGCCCATGGCGAAGATCAGCGCCACATTGGTCCAGCCATGGTGCAAAAAGGCCATGAGCATGAACAGGCTGCCCATGAGCAGCGAGTAATTGGTGAGCCAGCGCCGGCGCCGTCCTGGGCCGGGATCCATGCGCCCGAAAATCGCGGGGCTGAACAGCGAGATCATCGATACGACCAGCGCCACATTGCCGCTTTCCACCAGCGAAAAGCCATAGCGATGGATGAGCAGCGGCCCCAGCCACAGGCCGCGCAGCGCCAGAAACGATGCATAGCAGGCCATGGCCAGCAGGACGATGCCCAGCGTATGCGGCAGCGTGAACAGCTCGGCCATGCGGCGTGCCGCCACGCCCCAGCTTTCCCGTGCGGCGGTCTGTGCTCCGCTGCGGGCAGGCTCGTGCACGCGCCACCAGATCAGCAGCCACGACAGGGCCGACATCACGGCCAGCAGCGCAAAGCCCGAGCGCCAGCCGAAATGCTGGACCAGCCAGGCCAGTGGCGTGCCTGTGAACAGCAGCCCCAGTCCACCGACACCCATGCCCACGCCCGACAGAAAGGCAAAGCGGTCCATGGGAAAGTGGCGCGAGATGAACATGGTGCAGGCCAGAAAGGCGGGCGAGCAGCCCACGCCGATCAGCAACTGGCCCACCATCAGCCAGCCGTAATTGGGTGCAGCGGCGGACAGTGCCGACCCCGCAATCGCCAGCGGAAACGACAGCAGCACCGTGCGCCGCAGGCCGTAGAGGTCCATGCCGATGCCCATCAGCAACTGGGCCACGCCGAAGGACAGGCCGAACAGGCCGGCGAAGGCGCCCAGCGACTGGGCCGTGAGCCCGAAATCCTGCTGAAGACCCGTGGCCATGACCGAGGTGGTGGTGCGAAAGGCCTGGCTCAGCGCAAAGGCCGAGAGCAGGGACAGCAGCATGGCCCACAGCAGCTGGCTGCGCGGCGGCGGTGCTGCGGGGGAGGTCTGCGAAGCCTCTGTGTGTATGTTGTTGTGTGGGGGCTGTTGTGGCGCTGCGGACACGGTATTTCTCCTGGCGCCGCAGCTTACCCGTTTGCGCGCCTGCCCGCTGTCGCCACCGCAGCGGCCTGCCGTCGGTGGCGCCCGCCAGTTCTTACAGCTCGGTGCGCAGCACCCAGATTTCGGGGAACAGCACCACGTCCAGCATCTTGCGCAGATAGCTGACGCCGCCGGTGCCGCCCGTGCCGCGCTTGAAGCCGATGACGCGCTCCACCGTGGTCAGGTGGCGGAAGCGCCACAGGCGGAAGGCGTCCTCGATGTCGGCCAGCTTTTCGCCGAGCTGGTACAGGTCCCAGTGCTTGTGGGGATCGCGGTAGACGGTGATCCAGGCCTGCTTGACGCCTTCGCTTGCCTCATAGGGCTGGGTCCAGTCGCGCTCCAGCCGGTCGGCGGGCACGTCGATGCCTTCGCGCGCCAGCAGCTGCAGGGACACGTCGTAGAGCGAGGGCGAGCGCCATGCCGCCTCCACCTGGGCCAGCAGGTCGGGCCGGTGGGCATGGGGCTGGAGCATGGCGGCGTTCTTGTTGCCCAGCGAGAACTCGATGCAGCGGTACTGGTAGCTCTGGAAGCCGCTGGAGTTGGCCAGGTAGGGACGCATGGCCGTGTACTCGGGCGGGGTCATGGTGGACAGCACGGTCCAGGCACTGACCAGTTGCTCCATGATGCGGCTCACGCGGGCCAGCATCTTGAAGGCGTCGGCACGCGTGCCGCCTGCGATGGCGGCCGTGGCGGCTCGGACCTCATGCAGCATCAGCTTCATCCACAGCTCGCTGGTCTGGTGCTGGATGATGAACAGCATCTCGTCATGCGCGGGCGACAGCGGATGCTGTGCCGTGAGGATCTGGTCCAGGTGCAGGTAGTCGCCATAGCTCATGGACTGGCTGAAGTCCAGCTGGGCGCGCTCCTCTTTGACGATGGATTCGGTGCGGCCGGGGCTGTTCATGGGGCAGCCTGAGTGTTCGGTGGTCATGTGGGAGTCTCGCAAGTCTCGACGCGGAAAATGCAGGGCGCAGCGTAACCGAATCCCGCGCTGAAATCCTGCGGGTTGCAAGAAGCGGGATGCGCAGGTGGTCCGGGCTGCGTAGAGTAGGGCATCCGATGACCCAGAAAGACATGCCGTGTCCAACCAAGCCATGAATCAAGCCAGCGATGCCACTGCCAACCCCGCGGCCCTGGTGGCCCGATGCTGCCGCTGGCTGGAGACCGAGGAGCCCCCACCCGCCCTGGGCCAGCTGGCCGAACGCTCGGGCCTGAGCCCCTGGCAACTGCACCGATTGTTCAAGCAGGCCACGGGCCTCACGCCCAAGGCCTATGCCAAGGCCCATCGCGCGCATGCCCTGCGCGCGGCGCTGCAGCCGGGCCAGAGCGACTCGGTCACCGATGCGGCCTACTCCAGCGGCTATGCGGCCAGCAGCAGTTTCTACCGCGACGCAGGCGCCATGCTGGGCATGGCGCCCGGCGACTACCGGCGCGGCGGCATGCGCCAGACCATCCGCTTTGCCGTGGCCGAATGCACGCTGGGCAGCATCCTCGTGGCCAGCACCGAGCGCGGCGTGTGCTGCGTGCTGCTGGGCGACGACGCCGAGGCCCTGGTGCAGGACCTGCAGCAGCGCTTTCCGCTGGCCGAGCTGGTGGGTGGCGATGCGGGCTTCGAGCACACCGTGGCCCAGGTCGTGGCCCTGGTCGAGCAGCCGCGCCGCGGCCTGGCGCTGCCGCTGGACGTGCAGGGCACGGTCTTCCAGCAGCGCGTGTGGCAGGCGCTGTGCGCCATTCCGGCCGGCCAGACCCTGAGCTATTCGGAACTGGCCCTGCGCCTGGGCATGCCCACGGGCGCCCGCGCCGTGGCCAGCGCCGTCGCTGCCAACCCGATTGCCGTGGCCGTGCCCTGCCACCGCGTGGTGCGCAACGACGGCAGCATCTCCGGCTACCGCTGGGGCGTGGAGCGCAAGCGTGCCCTGCTGCTGCGCGAGGCGCGCCAGGCGCAGGAGGCGGCTGGCAAGGACGCTGGGCACGCACCGCTGCGCCAGGCAGGAAGCGCATGAGCGGGCAAGGGCGAGGCACCGGCCAGATCCATCAGGCGCAGCAGCAACTGACGCTGCCGGCCGGCTACCGCATGAACGAGTTCTGGGGCTTTCACCGGCGCGATGCCCAGCGCCTGTCCGAATGCGATCTGCAGGACGGCGACACCATCCGCATGCACAAGGGCCTGATGTGGAAAGGCCTTCCCACGCTGCTCACCCTGGAGCTGACGCAGCATTGCGAAGAGGCGGCCGTGGTACAGGCCCGATGGCGCCTGCCCGCCGGTGCAGGCGCCATCGCCGGCATGGACGATGTGCTGGCCGCCATGCTGCGGCGCATGTTCGGACTGTCCCAGGATGTGGGCGAATTCGAGCGCCGTTTTGGCCGCCATGCGCGGCTGGGGCCGCTGCTGGCGCGCCAGCGTGGCCTGCATGTGCCGGCGGCCTGCACGCCCTGGGAGGCGCTGAGCTGGGCCGTCACCGGGCAGCAGATCAGCGTGGCGGCAGCCGTGTCGCTGCGCCGCCGCCTGATCGCTGCAGCCGGCCAGCCGGTGGCGCTGCACGATGGCCATGCCGACGCGCCGCAGCAGCTGTGGTGCATGCCGGAGGCCGCCCAGCTGGCACAGCTCGGTGAGGAGGATTTGCGCGCAGCCGGCTTTTCGCGGAGCAAGACGCACACGCTGCGCCTGCTGGCGCAGGCCGTGCAGTCGGGTGAATTGCCGCTGGACGACTGGGCGGCCCTGCCTGAACTGCCGGTGGCCGAGATCCGCGAGCGGCTGCTGGCCCTCAAGGGCATAGGCCCGTGGACCGTGAACTACATGCTGCTGCGCGGCTATGGCCACCTGGACGGCCCGCTGCACGGCGATGTGGCCGTGCGCCGGGCCCTGGCCCTGCTGCTGAAGACGGACGCCATGGACGCGGTGCAGACCGAGTTGTGGCTGCGGGACTTCGCGCCCTGGCGCGCCCTGGTCGCGGCCCATCTCTGGGCCTCGCTGTCGTCCACGGCGTTCTGAGCGCCGGGCTCCAGGCTTCAGGTCACCGCATTGACGCGGTTGAACTCCGGCTTGCGCCATTCGCCTGATTCCAGCACCTGGCGCAGGTGCTCCACGGCATGCCAGACATCTTCGAATCCCACGTACAGCGGCGTGAAGCCGAAGCGCAGGATGTCCTTGTGCAGGCCCGTGCCGTCGCCCTTGCGGAAGTCGCCGATCACGCCGCGCGCGATCAGCGCCTGCACGATGGCATAGGCGCCGCTGTCCTTGCCGTCCACGCCCAGTCCCTCCTCGCGCGTGAGGCAGACCTGGGAGCCGCGCCGGCCGTGCTCGCGCGGCGTGGCCAGGCCCAGGCCGTGGCCCTGGCAGCGTTCCTCGACCAGGGCGATGAACAGGTCGGTCAGCGCCAGCGACTTGTTGCGCAGCGCGTCCATGCCGCCCAGCGGCTCCACGGCCGTGAACACATCCAGGCCGCACTGCAGCACGCTCAGGCTGACCATGGGCTGGGTGCCGCACAGGTAGCGCTGTATGCCCTGGGCCGGGTGGTAGTCCGGCACGAACTTGAAAGGCTCGGCATGGCCGAACCAGCCCGACAGCGGCTGCCAGAAGCGGTTGATCAGGCGCGGGTTGGCCCAGACAAAGGCCGGCGCACCGGGGCCGCCGTTGAGGTACTTGTAGCTGCAGCCGATGGCGAAGTCTGCATTCGCGCCCTTGAGATCGACAGGCACGGCACCCGCGCTGTGGCACAGGTCCCAGACGCAGAGAATGCCCTTGCCCTGCGCGGCAGCCGTCACGGCAGCCATGTCGTGCATGGCGCCCGTGCGGTAGTTCACATGGGTGAGCATGCAGATGGCCACCTCGTCGGTCAGCGCGCCGGCAATCTCCTCGGGTTCGAGCAGCACCAGCTCCAGCCCGTATTCCTGGCAGACCGACTGGGCGATATAGAGGTCGGTGGGGAAGTTGCTGCGCTCGCTGATCAGGCGCTTGCGCTGCGGCGCGTCCTCGCGCGCGATGCGGGCCGCCGCTGTCAGCACCTTGTAGAGGTTGATGGAGGCCGTGTCGGTGAACACCAGCTCACCCGCGCCCACGCCCAGCCAGGGGGCGAACTGGTCGCCCAGGCGCTGGGGCAGGCTGATCCATCCGGCATCGTTCCACGAGCGGATCAGGCCCTGCGCCCATTCCTGCTGCACCACCTCGGCCACGCGCGCGGCGGCGGCGCGGGGGCTGGCGCCCAGCGAATTGCCGTCAAGGTAGATCACGCCTTCGGGCAGCGTGAATTGGTCGCGCAGGGCGCGCAGCGGGTCTTGCGCATCGAGGGTGAGGCAGTCTTGCAGGCTCGTCACGGGGTCTCCTTGGGTTTCTAAAAGGCGAAAGGCGCGGGCTGGGCCGGCGCCGCAATGCGGGCAGGGATCAGGCCAGGGCGCGCAGCACGGCGCGCACGGGCGAGGCATCGGCCTCGACCAGCTTGAGCGGCAGGGCGATGAGCTCGTAGTCGCCCTCGGCCACCTCGTCCAGCACCAGGTTCTCCAGCACGCGCAGGCCGCGCCGGCGGATCACCTGGTGGCTGTCCAGGCTCTTGCTGCTGGCCGGGTCGATGCTGGCCGTGTCTATGCCGATGAGCTTCACGCCCAGGTCGGCCAGCCGCTCGACCGTGGCCGGTGCATAGGCTGCCAGTTCCTGGTCCCAGGTGGTGGGGGCGCGCTCGTAGGTGCGCACCAGCACGCGTGCCGGGAGATGCTCCACGGCGTGGGCGATGTGCTCCCATTCAACCAGCGGTCCCTTGCCGATGGCGTGGATCACGCGGCAGGGGCCGAGGAAGGCGTCCAGGTCCACGTTGCCGATGGATGCCCCGTCGGCGTCATAGTGCAGCGGTGCATCGGCATGCGCTCCCACATGGGGCGACAGCGTGATGGCGCTGACATTGACCGGGCAGCCCGGACCGATGGTGGCGCACCATTGCTGGCTGTAGGCCGTGTCGCCGGGAAAGACGGGGCTGGCGGCCTGCACGGCCGGGGAGATGTCCCAGAGTCTGCGGGTCATGGCTTCAGTCCTTCTTGCGCGCTTGTGCGCGGGGCCGGTACCACAGCGCGTACACCAGGGCCAGCAGGCCCAGGAAGGGCAGGCCCGTGAGCAGCGTCATGTGGAAGACCTCGGTGAAATAGGTGGTGACGATCACGCCCAGCATCAGCGCGGCGCCGGCCAGCGTGAACAGCGGAAAGCCCCACATGCGGAACTGCAGGCGCTGGCCCGGATGCTCGCGCGACCAGCGCGCGCGGAAGAACAGATGGGTCACGAAGATCATGAACCAGGTGAACATGGCGCCGAACATGGACACGGACATCATCCACAGCAGCGAACCCTCGGGCTTCCACAGGTTCACGGCCACGGCCACGGCAATGCCCAGGCAGGAGATGGCAATGGCCGCCACGGGCACGCCGCGGCTGTTCAGCCGTCCGAACACCGAGGGCGCATAGCCGCCGCGCGACAGGCTGAACATCATGCGCGAGGTCACATACAGCTGGCTGTTCATGGCCGACAGCGCGGCCACCAGCACCACGAAGTTGATGATGCTGGCAGCGCCCGGGATGCCGATGATCTCCATCACCTTCACGAAGGGGCTCTTGTCCGTGCCGGCCTGCTGCCAGGGCACGATGGCCAGCATCAGCGCGATCGTGGCCAGGTAGAAGATCACCAGGCGCGCCATGGTGGTGCGAAAGGCCCGGGTGATGGCGCGCTTGGGGTCCTCGGCCTCGCCGGCCGCCACGGCCACGGCCTCCAGGCTCAGGTAGCTGAAGATGGCGATGATCACGGCCACCCAGGTGCCCCACAGGCCCTTGGGGAAGAAGCCGCCATCGGCCGTGTAGTTGAAAAAGCCGATGCCCTGGGGCTGCGAGCCGAACACCACCCAGGCGCCGATCAGGATGAAGGCCACGATGGCGATGATCTTGACCATGGAAAAGCCGTACTCCACCTGGCCGAAGGCCTTGACGCTGCTGGCGTTGACGGCCACCAGCGCGCCCGAGAACACCAGCACCCATATCCAGCGCGGCACGTCCGGGAACCAGTAGCCCATGTAGATGCCGATGGCCGTCACCTCCATGCCCACGGCCAGCACCACGGCGGCCCAGTAGGCATAGCGGACCATGAAGCCGGCCAGCGGGCTGATGTAGTGCTCGGCATAGGCGCCGAACGAGCCCGAGGTCGGGTGGGCCACCGTCATCTCGGCCAGGCAGCCCATCAGCAGCAGCGAGATCAGCGCGCCGATGGCATAGCTGACCAGCACGCTGGGGCCGGCGAAGCCGATGGCGAAGGCGCTGCCCATGAACAGGCCGGTGCCGATGGCGCCGCCAATGGCGATCATCACCATCTGGGCGGCGGACAGCTGCTGGCGCAGGCCGGTTTCTCGTTGCTGAATGTCTTGGAAGGCGGCCATGGTGCGCGGCAGGTGGGGGCTGAAAGCGGAAGGCGTAAGTATCTGCGCTTTCACCGCCGGCCCCGGGCTGGCCGATGCAAAACCATGGGAGGGTCCGGCTCAGGCGCCGCGTGCGTAGCAGCCCGGCGTCAGCGCATGGTGTGCCTTGAAGGCGCGCTGCAGGTGCGCCTGGTCGGCAAAGCCCATGGCATAGGCTGCATCGGACAGCGCTGCGCCCGTGGCCAGCAGGCGGCGCGCGCCGTTGATGCGCAGGTTCAGGCGGTAGCTGCCGGGCGTCATGCCCGTGGCCGCCTTGAAGCGGCGGATGAAGCGCGTGGCGCTCATGCCGCATTCCTGGGCCAGAGACTGCACGGTCAGGCCCGCATCGGGCCCCGCATGCAGGCGCTGCAGTGCGGGGGCCAGGGCCGCCGCATCGCCGGGCAGGGGCAAGGCTGCGGGCTGGGCACAGCGGTCCAGCAGGTGCTTCAGGCCCAGGGCCAGGCGGTCGGCGGCCGCCGTGCCATCGACGGGGCGGCACAGGCCATCCACCAGGCGGCCGATGTCCGCATCCGTGAGCGTGCGCCGGGGAAAGCGCAGCGCGGCCACGCTCAGCCGCGCGTGCAGCCAGTCGGCATCGACAAACAGCATGCGGTAGGACCACGGCGCGCCGGGGTCGGGATTGCAGGCATGCCAGGCGCCGGGCTCGATCAGCACCACGCCGCCCGCCTCCACAGGCTGCGGGCCGTGGGCATGGTGGAACACGGTGCGGCCCGCGTCCACGATGCCGATCGAATACTCGGCATGCATGTGCAGCCGAAAGCAATGCGGCGAGCGCGCACTGTCGCGCAGCTCGGCCCAGGGGGCGGCCGGATGGCGGTGGAAGCGGTGGGGAGAGGTTGAAGTCATGGCGGCCAGCCATCATGCCAGCATGGCCGCCACGCTGGCGACCAGCAGCAGGGCCAGCAGGCGGTGGAACAGGCGCTGGCGGCGTTCGGTGCGCAGCCAGCCCGAAAGCAGCTGCCCCAGCAGCGCCCAGCTGCCGACCCCCACCAGGCAGGCCAGCAGCGAAATGGCGCAAAACTGCAGCAGTGCCCACGGCGCATTCGCGTGGGGCAGCACGAACAGGCCCACGCCGGCCAGCGCCACCAGCCAGGCCTTGGGATTGAGCGTCTGCACGGCCGTGCCCTGCAACAGCGCTTGCAGCAGGGCCTGCAGCGTGCGCTGCGATCCGGCCTGCTGCTGCGCACCGGCCTGGCCCACAGGTGCGTTGGCCAGCCGCCAGGCCAGCCACAGCAGATAGGCGGCACACAGCCACTGTGCGGCCGTGGAAAGTTGCGGCAGCGTCTGCAGCAGCCACTGTGCGCCCTGGCCCATGACCCAGACCACGGCCGCATAGCTGGCGCTGGCGCCCAGCACATAGGCGGCAGAGACCAGGCGCGAGCGGGCTGCGCCGTGGCGCAGGGCCAGCACATTGACGGGGCCGGGCGTGATGGCGCCGACGAGGGTGAAGACGCCCATGGCGAGCAGCGAGGAGGACATGAGATTTCGCGCGGACGCAGGACTGCACAAGGCCCGCAGTCTCGTCCCGCACGCCGCCCCTGTATTGAACGCAATTGCGGGGCGCCGGCATGTCCGTCACATCCTCTAGGGGAGCATGGCGTAGGCCACGATCTCCAGCTTCATGCCCGGCACCACCAGCGCCGAAATCCCCATGCTGGAGCGGTTGGGATAGGGCGCCTCGAAGAACTCGCGGTACACGGCGTCGATGGCCGGCATGTCGGCCACGTCGGTCATGTAGATCAGCACCTGGGTCACATGCGCCAGCGTGCCGCCTGCGGCCTGCAGCGCGTTGCGCAGGTTGGTGAAGGTCAGGCGCGCCTGCTGTTCGATGGGGCCGGTGTCGATGCTGCCGTCGGGCCGCACGGGGCCGTGGGCCGTGAACAGCATCTGGCCGCTGGCCTTGACGGCCCAGGAGAAGGGCTGCTTGAGCGGCGGCAGTCCCACGTCGATGATTTGCTTCATGGATTTCCTTGTGTCTTGACTACATGCGAAGGCATGGTGTTCTTGCGTCGGAAACTTGGCGCGGCCCATCGGCGGACGCCGAGCAAGGGCCGTCCCGCAGCGATGGTGTCGTCCCGCGCCCGCGCAGCGAGAGCGGGGGAAGCGGCAAAGCCGCTCAGGGGTCACAGTTTCGTTCTCACGGACCAGATTTCGGGGAACAGCACCACGTCCAGCATCTTGCGCAAATAGCTGACGCCGCCGGTCCCACCCGTGCCGCGCTTGAAGCCGATGACGCGCTCCACCGTGGTCACATGGCGAAAGCGCCACAGGCGGAAGGCGTCCTCGATGTCGGCCAGCTTTTCGCCCAGTTGGTACAGGTCCCAGTGCGACTGCGGGTCGCGGTAGACCTGGGCCCAGGCGGCCTCGACCTCGGGGCTGGCCGTGTAGGGCTGGGTCCAGTCGCGTTCCAGGTGCCCGGCAGGAATGGCCAGGCCCTGGCGTGCCAGCAGGCGCAGGGCCTCGTCGTACAGGGAAGGTGCGCGCCATGCTGCATCCACCCGGGCCAGCAGGTCGGGCCGGTGGGCATGGGGCTGGAGCATGGCGGCGTTCTTGTTGCCCAGCGCGAACTCGATGCAGCGGTACTGGTAGCTCTGGAAGCCGCTGGAGCTGGCGAGATACGGGCGCATGGCCGTGTACTCGGTAGGCGTCATGGTGGCCAGCACGGACCAGGCGCCCACCAGCTGCTCCATGATGCGGCTCACGCGGGCCAGCATCTTGAAGGCATCGGCATGGCGGTCGGCCGCCACGGCGGCCGTGGCCGCGCCCAGCTCGTGCAGCATCAGCTTCATCCACAGCTCGCTGGTCTGGTGCTGGATGATGAACAGCAACTCGTCATGCGTGGGCGACAGCAGTTGCTGTGCGCCCAGGATGGCGTCCAGCTGCAGGTAGTCGCCATAGCTCATGGACTGGCTGAAATCCAGCTGTGCCCTTTCCTCGGCGACGATGCGCTCGGTCAGGCCGCCATGGACGGGGCAGCCGCTCATTGCGGTGCCTCCAGCACCGTGGCAATGGCGTCGGCCACGTACTGCACGTTGGCGCCGGACAGGCCCGACATGCACATGCGGCCCGAGCGGATCAGGTACACGCCGTGCTCGTCGCGCAGGCGGTGGACCTGGGGCTCGCTGATGCCGGTGTAGCTGAACATGCCGCGCTGGGTCAGCAGGAAGCCGAAGTCGCGCCGCTCGCCAAAGCGTTCATGCAGCGCGCCGTGCAGCTGGGCGCGCATGTCCTTGATGCGCCCGCGCATCTGCGCCAGCTCCTGCGCCCATTGGGCGCTCAGCTCGGGCGACGCCAGCACCTGCTGCACCAGGCGCGCGCCACGCGTGGGGGGCGAGGAATAGTTGCTGCGCACCGTGGCCTTGAGCTGGCCCAGCACATTGCCGGCCGTGGCCGCGTCGTTGCAGACCACGCTGAGGCCGCCCACGCGTTCGCCATACAGCGAGAAGTTCTTGGAAAACGAATTGGCCACAAAGGCCTGGGCGCCCGCATCGGCCAGCGCGCGCACGGACCAGGCGTCTTCATCGAGCCCATCGCCAAAGCCCTGGTAGGCCATGTCCACGAAGGGGATCAGGCCGCGCTCCACGATCACGGGGATCAGTTGCTGCCACTGCTCGCGCGACAGGTCCACGCCCGTGGGGTTGTGGCAGCTGGCATGCAGCAGCACCACGCTGCCCGAGGGCAGGCTGCGCAGTGTCTGCAGCATGGCGTCGAAGCGCAGGCTGCCCGTGGCCGCGTCGTAGTAGGGGTAGCTGTGGGTGCGCAGGCCCGCGCCCTGGAAGATGGCCAGATGGTTGTCCCAGGTGGGATCGCTGAGCCAGACCTCGGCGTCGGGGAAATAGTGCTTGATGAAGTCCGCGCCCAGCTTGAGCGCGCCCGAGCCGCCCAGGGTCTGCACGGTGGCGATGCGCTGCGCGCGCACGGCCTCGTGCTCAGCGCCGAACACCAGGTTCTGCACCAGCTGGCGGTAGGGGGCTATGCCTTCGATGGGCAGGTAGCCGCTGGGGCTTTGCTCGCGGGCCAGGACATCGCCAGCCTGGCGCACGGAGTCCAGCACGGGCAGGCGGCCGGCCTCGTCGAAATACAGGCCGATGCTCAGGCTGACCTTGTCGGTGCGCGGGTCCTGCTGAAAGGCTTCCATCAGCGACAGGATGGGATCTCCGGGGTAGGGCGGGACGTGGCTGAACATCGAGGCGCGGGCGGTATCGAGGGGGGCAAGAGTCGTCATGTTTCTAAGGGATGGAGAAAAACGGGAGGCCGGATGTCACCGGGCCTGGGCCTGGGTTGGGGTATTGGCTTGAGAAGCGGTTGCGGTCTCGCCGGCCGGCTTGCGGTACCAGATGGCGTAGATGGCGCCCAGCAGCAGCAGGAAGGGCAGGCCGGTGAGCACGGTCAGGCGGAACACGTCGGTGAACAGCGTGGACACCAGGGCGGCCAGCATCAGCGCCGCGCCCAGCAGCGTCAGCACCGGAAAGCCCCACATGCGGAAGGCCAGCGGCTTGTTGCCCTGGCGCACCCAGTGGATGCGGAAGAACAGGTGGGTCACGAAAATCATGAACCACGTGAACATGGCGCCGAACATGGCCACGGCCATCATCAGCATGAAGGACTGCTCGGGGTTGACGATGTTGAACAGCGTGGCCACGGCAATGCCCAGGCAGGACAGCAGCAGCGCCGGCAGCGGCACGCCGCGCGAGTTCACGCGGCCCAGCACGGCGGGCGCATGGCCGGCGCGCGAGAGGCTGAACATCATGCGGGTGGTGATGTACAGCTGGCTGTTCATGGCCGAAAGGGCCGCCACCAGCACCACGAAATTGACCACGCTGGCCGCGCCGGGCAGGCCGATGATCTCCATCACCTTCACGAAGGGGCTGCCGTCCTTGCCGGCGGCCGACCACGGCACGATGGCCAGCATCAGCGCGATCGTGGCCAGGTAGAACACCACCAGGCGCACCATGGTGGAGCGGAAGGCGCTGGTGACGGCGCGCTGCGGGTCTTTGGCCTCGCCGGCGGCCACGGCGATCATCTCGATGCTCAGGTAGCTGAAGATGGCGATGATCACGCCCACCCAGGTGCCCCACAGGCCGTTGGGGAAGAAGCCGCCGTTGTTGACGTAGTTGGCAAAGCCCACGCCGGCCGGCCGGGTGCCGAACACCACCCAGGCGCCGACCACGATGAAGGCCACGATGGCGATGATCTTGATCATGGAGAAGCTGTACTCCACGGCGCCGAAGGCCTTGACGCTCATCATGTTCACGCCGATCAGCGCGCCCGAGAAGATCACCACCCAGGCCCAGCGCGGCACCTCGGGGAACCAGTAGCCCATGTACAGGCCCACGGCCGTCACCTCGGTGCCTACGGCCAGCACCACGCAGGCCCAGTAGGCATAGCGCACCACGAAGCCGGCCCAGGGTGCGATGTAGTGCTCGGCATAGGCGCCGAACGAGCCCGAGGTCGGGTGGGCCACCGTCATCTCGGCCAGGCAGCCCATGAGCAGCAGCGAGATCAGCGCGCCGATGGCATAGCTGATCAGCACGCTGGGCCCGGCGAAGCCGATGGCAAAGCCGCTGCCCAGGAACAGGCCGGTGCCGACGGCACCGCCGATGGCGATCATGGTCATCTGTCCGGCGGACAGCTGCTGTTGGAGTCCGGCTTCGCGCTGGACGATGTCTTCGAAGGCTGGCATGGGTTGTTGTCTCCGTTGCTGTGGGGGGCTTCGGAGGCGGATGCTAGTTACGGCCTTCGCAGGGCGTTTAGTAGTTATCCCTAAATGCGCTTGATCTTGGATAAGTTATTCTGTGAAACATGAATTCATAGGTGGTTTATGTCAATCGAGATCGACAGAACGGACCGGCTGCTGATCCGCGCCTTGCAGGACAACGCGCGGCTGACCTCGGGCGAATTGGCGCAACGCGTGCACTTGTCGCAATCGCCGTCGTGGCGGCGCATCAAGCGGCTGGAGGATGAGGGCGTGATCACCGGCTACCACGCCGCGCTGAGCCGGCGCGCCATCGGCTTTGGCGTGCTGGCCTTCGTGATGGTGGGCATAGACCATCAGAACGAGGAGTCATCGCGCCACTTCCAGGAAGCGGTCTGCGCCATCCCCGAGGTCGTGATGTTCCACGGCATCTCGGGGCCGGAGGACTTCCTGCTGGTCGTCGTGGCGCGCGATCTCGATGCCTATTCGGACCTGCTGCTCACCCGCCTGCACCGGCTGCCCGGCGTGCGCCAGGTGCACACGCATTTCTCGCTGCAGGAGTTCAAGGGGCAGTTGGCGGGGCTGCCCGTGGAATAGCGGCTGGTGGTGGCGGCTGTTGGCGCCTGGCTGGTTGCTACAGCAGGCCGCTGTCCAGCGCCTGCATGCCATGGCGCACGCGCACGCGGTTGCAGGCATCGCTGCCGGCCGCAAATTCGCGGCAAGGCGAGGGCCGCCACTCGTAGATGCCGCAATGGGCCTTCTCGCCCACCTTGCCCACCAGCGCTGCGCAGCGCGGGCGCGACCAGTCCGTGCCGCGCATGCGGCAGGTGTAGTCGGTGACTTCCTCGATCAGCCCGGCCGGCACGCGGCCGCCATGCTCCTGCGACTCGTGCACGGAAAAGTCCACGCGAAACGATGCGCAGCAGGCGCCGCAGTTCAGGCAGGGATGGGTCATGGCGTGGGCAAGCAGGTGCAGGTGCGGATCGTGGGAGCGCGATTGTCGCGCGCACGCGTGCGGGGCGCCTGGAACCGGCCAAAAACCATGACGGCCATTTGGCAAGACCCTGCCTCTTACTCCGATACCATGCGCGGGCTTCCCACGGGGATTCGATCAAAATCAAAATGAGAATAAAAATCAGTTGATACAACACGCCATGCATTCGATGAATCCCGGGACGGACGCCACGGCTCCGTCCGCACTGTCCGCGCCTCCCAGCTCTCCAAGCCCGGCCACCGCTGCGGCCACCACCCTGGATGCGCTGCCGCGCCAGGTTCCGGCGCGCGTGGTCGAACTCCATGCGGCGCGCGATGCCGTCGAGCAGGAACTGCTGCTGCGCCTCATGGAAATCGGTTTCCTGCCGGGCGAGCCCGTTCGCATCCTGGCCGCAGGCTTTCCGGGCGACGACCCGCTGGCCGTGCGCGTGGGCCAGGCCACGTTCGCGCTGCGCCGCCATGAGGCGGCCCTGGTGCGCGTGGCGCCGGAGGCGGTGGCATGAGCGCGTCGTCCTCTCCCAAGCTCATCCAGCCGCTGCAGCCTGCCCAGGGCGGCGGCAGCGGTGATTCCGCACTGCGCCTGGCCTTGCTGGGCAATCCCAACTGCGGCAAGACGGCGCTGTTCAACCTGCTGACCGGCGCACGCCAGAAGGTGGCCAACTACGCGGGCGTGACCGTGGAGCGCAAGGAAGGCTGGCTGAGCACGGCCAGCGGCCGGCGTGTGCGCGTGCTGGACCTGCCGGGCACCTACAGCCTGCACGCCCACAGCGAGGACGAACGCATCACGCGCGACATCGTCTCGGGCCGCCACGCGCGCGAGGCGCCGCCCGAACTGCTGGTCTGCGTCACCGACGCCACCCATCTGCGCCTGAACCTGCGCCTGGTGCTGGAAGCCCAGCGCCTGGGCCTGCCCATGCTGCTGGTGCTGAACATGAGCGACATGGCCAGGCGCCAGGGCATCGATATCGACCGCGAAGCGTTGTCACGCGCCCTGGGCATGCCCGTGCTGTCCACGGTGGGCGTGCGCCAGGACGGCGCGCGCGAACTGCTGCAATGGCTGGACGGCCCCGAAGCGCGCGCCCTGGCAGCGCCGCAGCTGCAGGCCCCGGCCCGCCCGGGCGATGCGCGCGAGCAGGTGCTGGCCCTGCACCAGCAGGTGGCCCGCATCATGGCCGACTGTGTCAAGGAGCCCGTGGTGGACACCCGGCGCGATGACCGCATCGACGCCGTGGTGCTGCACCCGCTGTGGGGCATGCTGCTGCTGGCGGCCACGCTGTTCCTGATGTTCCAGGCCGTGTTCAGCTGGGCGCAGCCGCTGATGGACGGCATCGAGGGCGGCGTCTCGGCCGTCTCGGCTCTGGTCAACGAGCACATGCCCGAAGGCGCGCTGCGCAGCCTGCTGGCCGACGGCGTGATCGCGGGCACCGGCGCGGTGCTGGTCTTCCTGCCGCAGATCCTGATCCTGTTCCTGTTCATCCTTGCGCTGGAGGACTCGGGCTACCTGCCGCGTGCCGCCTTCATGCTGGACCGCATCATGGGCAAGGTCGGCCTGTCGGGCCGCTCCTTCATTCCGCTGCTGTCCAGCTTCGCCTGCGCTGTGCCCGGCATCATGGCCACGCGCTCCATCACCAGCTGGCGCGACCGCCTGGTGACCATCATGATCGCGCCGCTGATGACCTGCTCGGCGCGCCTGCCGGTCTATGCGCTGCTGATCAGCGCCTTCATTCCCGAGCGCACGGTGGGCGGCATCTTCAACCTGCAGGGCCTGGTGCTGTTTGCGCTGTACGTGGCCGGCATCGTCAGCGCCATGGCCGTGGCCGGCGTGGCCAAGTTGGCCGGCCGCAGCGCCGGACCCACGCCGCTGCTGATGGAGCTGCCCTCCTACCGCTGGCCCAGCCCGCGCAGCCTGGCCCTGGGCCTGTACGAGCGCGCCATGATCTTCCTGCGCCGCGTCGGCGGCATCATCCTGACCGTGAGCATCGTGCTGTGGTTCCTGGCCAGCTACCCGGCGCCGCCCGATGGCGTCACCGAAGCGGCCATCCGCTACAGCTTTGCGGGCCGCATCGGTGGCTGGCTGGAGGTGGTGCTGGCGCCGATCGGCTTCAACTGGCAGATCGCCATTGCATTGGTGCCCGGCATGGCCGCACGCGAGGTGGCCGTCAGCGCCATGGGCACGGTCTATGCCCTGTCCGCCGCCAGCGACGAGGCCATGGCCGAGCAACTGGGCCCGCTGATCGCCCACACCTGGTCTATGGCCACGGCGCTGTCGCTGCTGGCCTGGTTCGTGTTCGCGCCCCAGTGCATCTCCACGCTGGCCGCCGTGCGGCGCGAGACCAACGGCTGGCGCTATCCGCTGCTGATGACCGGCTATCTGTTCGCGCTGGCCTACCTTGCCAGCTTCATCACCTACCGCGTGGCCATCGCATTGGGCGCGGGCTGAAAGGAGCACGGACCATGTGGCAAAACATCATCGTGGGTCTGATCGTGGCCCTGGCCGGCGTGTCCCTGGTCTGGCGCTATCTGCCCGCGCGCTGGCGCCAGAAGGCCGGGCAGATGCATCCGGCGCTGGCGCCCAAGGATGCGGGCGGCTGTGGCGGCTGCAGTGCCTGCGGCGGAGACAGTTGCGCACCGGACAAGCGGGGGCCGTAAGGCCACGGCCCGAACTTCCGCCGGGAAAAAAGAATGCCTGCAGGCGCAAAGCCTGCAGGCATTCTTTTTTGAGCGGACTGCGTTGTCAGTTCGGCTGGCGGCCCAGCAGCAGGTATTCCATCAGAGCTTTCTGCACATGCATCCGGTTCTCCGCCTCATCCCAGACCACGGACTGCGGCCCGTCGATGACCTCGGCCTCCACTTCCTCGCCGCGGTGGGCGGGCAGGCAGTGCATGAACAGGGCATCGCCACGTGCGGCGGCCATCATTTCGGCGTCCACGCACCAGTCGGCAAAGGCCTTCTTGCGGGCTTCGTTCTCGGCCTCGTAGCCCATGCTGGTCCACACGTCGGTGGTCACCAGGTCGGCGCCCTTGCAGGCGTCCAGCGGGTCCTTGAAGACCTTGTAGCAGCCCTCGCGCGGGGTCTTGCCGCCAAAGGCCAGCTTCTCGTCCACCTCGTAGCCGCCCGGCGTGCTGACGTGGACGGTGAAGCCCAGCAGGTCGGCCGCCTGCAGCCAGGTGTTGGCCATGTTGTTGCCGTCGCCGACCCAGGCGACGGTCTTGCCCTGGATCGAGCCGCGGTGCTCGATGAAGGTGAAGATGTCGGCCAGGATCTGGCAGGGGTGGAACTCGTTGGTCAGGCCGTTGATGACGGGAACGCGCGAGTATTCGGCAAAGCGCACGATCTTGTCCTGGCCATAGGTGCGGATCATCACCAGGTCGGTCATGCGGCTGATGACGCGTGCGCTGTCCTCGATGGGCTCGGCGCGGCCCAGCTGGCTGTCGCCCGTGGTCAGGTGGACCACCGAGCCGCCGAGCTGGTACATGCCCGCCTCGAAGCTCACGCGGGTGCGCGTGCTGGCCTTCTCGAAGATCATGGCCAGCGTGCGGTCGCTGAGCGTGTGGTGCTTTTCGTAGCCCTTGAACTTCTTCTTGATCAGGGCCGCGCGTTCGAGCACATAGGCGTACTCGTCGGCCGTGAAGTCGGAAAACTGCAGATAGTGCTTGATGGCAGTCATAGGCAGGTACTCATTCGGACAGGAATTGCACGATCAGGGGCTTGAGCTTGGCGACCACTTCGTCGGCTTCGGCCTCGGTCATGATCAGCGGCGGCACCAGGCGCACCACGGTGTCGGCGGTCACGCTGAACAGCAGGCCGGCTTCGGCGCCACGGCCCAGCAGGGCGCCGCAGGGCTTGTTCAGCTCGATGCCGATGATCAGGCCCTGGCCGCGCACATCGACCACGCCCTTGACGTCGGCCAGTTCCTTTTGCAGCGTGGCCTTCAGGTGGTCGCCCACCTTGGTGGTGTGGGCCAGCAGGCCGTCCTCTTCCATGATGCGGATGGTTTCGATGCCCGCGCGCATGGCCAGCGGATTGCCGCCGAAGGTGGAGCCATGGTTGCCCGGCTGCAGCACGGTGGCCGCCTTGCCATGGGCCACGACGGCGCCGATGGGCACGCCCGAGCCCAGGCCCTTGGCCAGGGTCATCACGTCGGGGATGATGCCGGCCCACTGGTGGGCGAACCACTTGCCCGTGCGGCCCATGCCGGCCTGGACTTCGTCGAACATCATCAGCCAGCCGTTGGCATCGCACAGTGCGCGCACCTGCTGCATGTACTCGATGCGCATGGGGTGCAGGCCGCCTTCGCCCTGGATGGGCTCCATCATCACGGCCACCACGTCGGGGTTGCCGGCCGTGGCCTTCTGGAGCGCCTCGAAGTCGTTCACCGGCACGCGCAGGAAGCCGTCGAGCAGCGGGCCGAAGCCGTCGCGCACCTTGGGGTTGCCCGTGGCCGTCATGGTGGCGATGGAGCGGCCGTGGAAGGCATGCTCGTAGACCACGATCACCGGCTTGGCGATGCCCTTGTCCACGCCGTACTTGCGCGCGATCTTGATGGCGGCCTCGTTGGCCTCCAGGCCCGTGCTGCAGAAGAAGACATTGGTCATCTTCGCGCGCTCGGTCAGCAGCTTGGCCAGCGTTTCCTGGCCGGGCACGTGGTAGTAGTTGGAGGTGTGGATGAGCTTGGCCACCTGGTCCTGCAATGCAGGCACCAGCTTGGGGTGGTTGTGGCCCAGCGTGTTCACTGCAATGCCGCCCAGCGCATCGAGGTACTGCTTGCCGTTGACGTCCCACACGCGGCAGCCCTGGCCTCGCTCCAGAGCGATCGGTACGCGGCCATAGGTGTTCATCACGTGGGGCGAGGCAGCCTCAATGAAAGCGGTCATTGCAAAAATCTCCTGAGCTGGAAAGTAAACGGCATCCGGGCGTTGCCGCCGCAGATGCCTGAAAAACAGCGAAGCCCGATTCTAGGGGCCGCGCGATGGCCTACCGTTGCGGTTTGCGCATCACAGCCATGCAATGAACCTACGCCACACTTGGGTAGTGCGCTGCAACAAGGCCTCAGCTCTTATATAAGAGATAAAATGCCGGCTTGGCCTGCTGGCAGCGATCCTGCCTGTGGGCTCTGACTTTTTTGAAGGACTTGCGCAAACAGGACGTGGCAGGGCGCCGTGCCCCTTGGCAGGTCGCCTGTTTTGTTCCTTGTTGGGCAAGTCGTATTTTGGCGTGCATCCTGATGGTCTCTCCCTCCAGCAAAGAACTGTTCATCCAGGGCATCACCCACGAAGGCAAGACTTTCCGGCCCAGCGACTGGGCCGAGCGGCTGGCAGGCGTCATGAGCCAGTTTCGCCCCGGTGGTGCCCAGCGCGGCAGCCACCTGAGCTACTCGCCCTGGTGTGTTCCCACAACGCTCAATGGCGTCAAGTGCGTGGTCGTGCACCGCGACCTGCGCGACTACGAGCCCATGGCCTGGGATTTCTGCCTGAACTTCGCCAAGGACAACAACCTGCAGGTTGCCGAGGCCTGCCTGATACCGGACGAGCCGGCCCGCTGAGGCCGGCTTCTTTTTTTTTGCGGGTCGTTCCCGTCCGATGTGAAGCGCGCCTGGGGTGCGTTTTTTTTCGCCTGTGCTCCGGAGGGTGGGGCTTTTTTGGTGGATCCTGTGGATGCAGGAGCATCGTTCAGGCACAAAAAAACCGCCCGAAGGCGGTTTTCTCGTTCGCTGACAGCGCACCCGTTACAAACGGCAGATGGCCGGAGCCATCCGTGCGGTTGCCTAATTGGATTAGGCGGCGGCCAGGGCCTTGACCTTGGCGGACAGGCGGCTCTTGTCGCGAGCGGCCTTGTTCTTGTGGAAGATGCCCTTGTCGGCGATCGTGTCCAGAACGGATTGGGCTGCGGCAAACAGTTCGGTTGCCTTGGCCTTGTCGCCAGTCAGAACGGCCTTTTCGACCTTCTTGACGGCGGTGCGGTACTTGGAACGCAGCGAGGTGTTGGCTGCGTTGAGCTTGGTGTCCTGGCGGACGCGCTTGCGGCCGGAGGCGAGACGGGGGTTCTTCTTTGCGGGCTTGGATGCCATGATATGTATTCCTAGTGTCTGAGGATGTTGTCGGCGAAGCGCGGGATTATAGCACGCAGCCCGGACGGGGCCTTGAGGGCCCAGGCCGCGCGGGCCGGCCTGTTGCAACGGAGTGCAAGAGCGGCCAGGCCCGCCTGGAGCGCCGGCCGACGGGGCATGCCAGCGCATACACTCCCCACGGTGTCACTGTTCAAAGCCGCCTCCACCGTTTCCCTGCTGACGCTGGCCTCCCGAATCACCGGGCTGGTGCGCGATCTGCTCATGGCCTCCATGTTCGGAGCCAATGCGCTGACCGATGCGTTCAATGTCGCCTTCAGGATTCCCAATCTCTTTCGGCGGCTGTTCGCCGAGGGGGCCTTCAGCCAGGCCTTCGTGCCGGTGCTGGCCGCCAGCAAGGCCAAGGAGGGAGAAGAGGCTACGCGCACGCTGATCTCGCACGTGGCCACGCTGCTGTTCTGGGTGCTGCTGGTGACCTGCGTGCTGGGCGTGGTGGGCGCGCCGCTGCTGGTCTGGCTGCTGGCCAGCGGCCTGCGCCAGTCGCCCGAGGGCTATGACGCCGCCGTGCTGATGACACGCTGGATGTTCCCCTACATCGGCTTCATGTCCCTGGTGGCGCTGTCTGCCGGCGTGCTCAATACCTGGCGGCGCTTTGCCGTCTCGGCCGCCACGCCGGTGCTGCTGAACCTGGCCATGATCGCCGCCGCCTTCTGGGGCGCGCCCTGGCTGCAGGCGCGTGGCATCGAGCCCATCTATGCCATGGCCGGTGGCGTGATGCTGGGCGGCGTGCTGCAGCTGGCAGTGCAGCTGCCTGCGCTGGCGCGCCTGGGCCTGCTGCCGCGCATCGGCTTTTCGCCAGCTGCGCTGCGCGAAGCCTGGGCCGAGGCCGGCGTGCGCCGCATCCTCAAGCTGATGGCGCCGGCCCTGCTGGGCGTGGGCGTGGCCCAGGTCTCGCTGATGATCAACACCCAGATCGCCTCCTATCTGCAACCGGGCAGCGTGACGTGGCTGTTCTATGCCGACCGGCTCATGGAGTTTCCGACGGCGCTGCTGGGCGTGGCGCTGGGCGTGGTGCTCACCCCCCAGCTGGCCGCTGCCAAGGCGGCCGACGACTCGGAGCGCTACTCGGCCATGCTGGACTGGGGGCTGCGCCTGGTGGTGCTGCTGTCCGTGCCGTGCGCTGTGGGCCTGCTCACTTTTGCCGAGCCGCTGGTGGCCACGCTGTTCCACCGCGGTGCGCTGCAGGACAGCGACGTGGGCCAGATCGCCCTGGCGTTGGTCGGCTACGGCGCAGGCCTGGTGGGCCTGGTGGCCATCAAGGTGCTGGCGCCAGGCTACTACGCCAGCCAGGACATCCGCACGCCCGTCAAGATCGCCATCGTGGTGCTGGTCATCACCCAACTGCTCAACCTGGTCCTGGTGCCCTTCATGGCGCATACCGGCCTGGCGCTGTCCATCGGCCTGGCGGCCCTGGTCAACGCGGGCTGGCTGCTGTGGGGTCTGCTGCGCCGGGGCGTCTACCGTCCCAAGCCGGGCTGGGGACGGCTGGGCTTGCAGGTAGTCGCGGCCAGCAGCCTGCTGGCCGTGCTGCTGACCTGGGGCAGTCAGCATTTCGACTGGATCGCGCTGCGCGCCAACGGCTGGCAGCGTGTGGGCCTGCTCGCCGCGCTGATGGCCGCCTCGGTGCTGCTGTACTTCGGTGCGCTGTGGGCGGCGGGGCTCAAGCTGCGCGCACTGCTGCGGCGCTGAGAGGCATCGCCCAAACCCGCATAATTGCAGGCTTGGGCGCTGCAATATACAAAGCATCATGAGCTGGAGTTACGAAGACACGCCAACGGCCCTGCAATACTTTGCAGCGCTGGTGCAAAGCGATGACCACCTGCCGTTGATGGAGGCGGCAATCAGCATCGCCCAGGATGCCGTGCCCGATCTCGACCTGCAGGCGGCCAGCGCCGAGCTGGACCGGCTGCAGGTGCGCCTGCTCCAGCGCCTGGCCGGCGAAACCGATTCCCTGCAGCGCCTGCGCGTGCTCAACCAGTTCTTCTATGGCGAGCTGGGCTTTGGCGGCAATCTCAACGATTACTACGACCCGTCCAACAGCTACATCCACCATGTGCTGCAGACGCGGCGCGGCATTCCCATCAGTGTGGCGCTGATCTGGCTGGAGCTGGCTGCGGCCATCGATCTGCCGGCACAGGGCGTGAGCTTTCCCGGGCATTTCCTGGTCAAGCTGCGCCTGCCCCAGGGGCAGGTGGTGATGGACCCGCTGAGCGGTGAATCCTTCTCGGCCAACAGCCTGGCCGAGCGGCTGGAGCCCTTCTGGCAGAACGCCGGCCTGTCCGCCGAGGAGGCGGCTCCGCTGGGCATGTACCTGCAGGGCGCATCGCCGCGCGACATCCTGGAGCGCATGCTGCGCAATCTGCAGGAGATCCACCATGCGCGGCGCGACTGGCCGCTGCTGGTGGCCGTGCTCAACCGGCTGGCCGTGCTGCGGCCCGACATGCCGGAGATCTTCCGGGACCGGGGGCTGGCCTATGCGCAGTGGGGAGTGACCGAGCGTGCGCTCGAAGACCTGGAGCGCTTCCTGCATTCCCAGCAGGGCGCGCAGGCCGTGGCCGTGCGCGAGGTGATCCGGCGGCTCAGGGGGCTGTAGCGGGGGCAGCCCCCAGGGTCGGAGCGCTGCTCAGACCAGCCGGACGGCTTCCAGCTCTTTCTTGAGATAGGCGTAGAACAGCGGCGCCGCCACCAGGCCTGCGGGGCCGAACACCGACTCGGCCACGAACATCACGGCCAGCAGCTCCCAAACGCCCATGTGCGTGCGCTGGCCCACCACCTTGGCGTTGATCACGTACTCGGCCTTGTGGATCAGGATCAGAAAGCCCAGGCAGGCCGCGGCGGCCACCGGGGAGACCGACAGCCCCACGATGGTGATCACCGCATTGCACAGCAGGTTGCCCACGATGGGCACCAGGCCCGCGATGAAGGTCAGCGTGATCAGGGCTGGCGTGTAGGGCAGGGTCAGGTTCCAGTGCGGCAGCACGCCCAGCAGGAAGATGGCCGTCAGGAAGGTGTTGAAGGCCGCAATCCAGAACTGCGCCGCCACGATCTGGCGGAAGGCCAGCCCCATGAGCCGGATGCGTTCGCGCAGCGCAGCCACCAGGGGCGGGCGGCGCGTGGTGATGGGGCGCACGGCGGCCAGCGCGCCGATGATCAGGCCCACATAGGCGTACAGCAGGCCGGTAAGCCAGGCGCGGCCCGCATGGGCCAGGGCACCGGCCTTGGCCGCCAGGTAGCTGGCCAGCAGGTGCTGGATTTCCTGCGCGCCGTCCGGCAACTGGTCGGCCATGTCGGCGGGCAGCTTGTCACGCAGCTCCAGCACCGTGTGGGCCAGATAGTCGAGCAGCTCGCGGTACTGCTGCGGCGCGTCGGTGATGTAGGTGCGTGTATGCGAGAGCGCGCCGCTCAGCAGGGCCAGCGGCGCAAGAATGACGATGGTGGCTGCCACCAATTGGGTCCAGCGCGGCAGCGAGCCGCGCCGGGCCTTGGGCTGGGCCCGTGCCAGCAGCCCGGCAAGGGCACGCGTGACCAGAAAGCCCACGCAGACACAGAGCATGCCCGGCAACAGGCCCTGCCACATGATCAGCAGCAGGGCGCCTGCCATCAGCACATAGCTGGAAAGCGTCACGCCGCGCGTGGGCGCGGGCTGCGGGGAGATGATGGGCGAGGGCAGGTGCTGGGTCATGCGCTGCGGGCCCGTGGTCAGCGGACCTCGACAGGCTCGCCCTCGCCGCGTGCGGCGATGCGTCCGATGGTGTAGACCGTCTCGCCCAGCTGCTTGAGCGTGGCGGCCGTGGCTTGGGCAGCTTCGGCGGGCACGACAACGACCATGCCGATGCCGTTGTTGAAGGTGCGGTTCATTTCCACGGCGTCGATGCCGGCCGTCTTCTGCAGCCAGGCGAACAGCTCGGTCTGGGGCCAGCTGCCGGCATCCAGGTGGGCGGCCAGGCCTTCGGGCAGCACGCGGGGGATGTTCTCCAGCAGGCCGCCGCCGGTGATGTGGGCCAGCGCCTTGATGGGGTGCTGCTCCAGTGCGGCCAGCACGTTCTTCACGTACAGGCGCGTGGGTTCCATGATGGCCTGCTTGAACGGCTTGCCGTCCAGCGATTCGGGCAGGCTGCCCTGGGCTTCGGCGCGCTCGATGCACTTGCGCACCAGGGAAAAGCCATTGGAGTGCACGCCGGCCGAGGCCAGGCCCAGCACCACGTCGCCTGCGGCCACGCTCTGGCCCGTGAGGATCTTGGACTTTTCGACGGCGCCGACGGCAAAGCCCGCCAGGTCGTATTCACCGGCCGGGTACATGCCGGGCATTTCGGCGGTTTCGCCGCCGATCAGTGCGCAGCCCGACAGCTCGCAGCCGCGTGCAATGCCGCCGACCACGGCAGCGGCCGTGTCCACGTCCAGCTTGCCGCAGGCGAAATAGTCGAGGAAGAACAGGGGCTCGGCGCCCTGGACCAGCACGTCATTGACGCTCATGGCCACCAGGTCGATGCCCACGGTGTCGTGCATGTTCCACTCGAAGGCCAACTTGAGCTTGGTGCCCACGCCATCGGTGCCCGAGACCAGCACGGGCTCCTTGTAGCGCTTGGGCACCTCGAACAGCGCGCCGAAGCCTCCGATGCCGGCCATCACGCCTTCGCGCATGGTCTTCTTGGCCAGCGGCTTGATGCGCTCGACCAGCGCATCGCCAGCGACGATGTCGACGCCGGCGTCTTTGTAGGAAATCGGGGTAGAGGAGGGGGCAGAAGAGCTCATGGATGGGTACGGTGCGGTAGGCCCGATGCCGGGCTGGAACCCCGGGATTCTACGGCGCCGGCCGCCGGCAGGCGCGCGCGCCAGTGGGCTTCGAGGGGGCTTTCGTTGCACATGCGGGCCGGCTGCCGCCGTGCCGGGCGCCGCGCAGACTAAAATCCCTCGTCCGCCCGGGAGCTCCCGGGCGTTGTCCGCCTTGCCGCAGCGCTGCGCCGAGGCGGGCCTGTCTTTGCTCTCAACCCAATGCCGTTGCCGATTCCTCTGCCTGCTTTTGCCGCATGGACCCGCCTGGACACAGGAAAGGGGGCGCTGCGCGTATGTCGCAGATGAAGCAGCTGGCTCTGGATATCAGCATGGCGTCGAGTCCGACGCTGTCGCGCTTTTTCGTCGGTCCCAATGCCGCAGTGATCGATCATCTGCGCCACTGGGTGGGCGACGGCCGCATGCAGACCGCCCGCACGCCGGTACCCACCTATCTTTGGGGCGAGTCGGGCTCGGGCAAGACCCACCTGCTCAAGGCCGTGCGCGAGGCGCTGCGCGAGCAGGGCGCCATGGTGGGCTGGATGGATGCTTCCACCCTGTTCCCGCCGCCGTTCGACGAGCGCTGGGCGGCGGTGCTGATGGACGACGTGGACATCTACACTCCGCTGCAGCAGGCGCGGGCCTTCAACTGGTTCGTGAATGCGACGAGCCCGGCCACGGGCTCGCCGCGCTGGGTGCTGGGAGCCGGCCCCCTGCCGCCGGCCGACCTGAAGCTGCGCGAGGATCTGCGCACGCGGCTGGGCTGGGGCCATGTGTTCCAGCTGCAACTGCTCGATGAAACCGCGCGCCGCGCGGTGCTGCGCCAGGAGGCCGATGCCCGTGGCGTTTTTCTGGGCGACGATGTGATGGACTACATGCTCAAGCGCTTCTCACGCGACCTGGGCAGCCTGATGCAGCTGCTCGACATGCTCGACGGCTTTGCGCTTCGCAACAAGCGCGCCATCACCATTCCGTTGCTCAAGACGATGCTGGAAACCGAATGAGCCCACATTCTCGTGTGGGCAGGGACTGCGGGAGCCGGCGGAGCCTGCGTTGCAAGGGCAGCGCGGGACCCATTTTTTTAGGATATGCATGACCTCTGATCAGAAGCAACTCCGGCCCCGGCTGGCGTTGTTCGACCTGGACCATACGCTGCTGCCGCTCGATTCGGACTACGAGTGGGGCGAGTTCACGACGCGCATCGGCTGGACCGATCCGGCCGAGTTCGGCCGCCGCAACGCCGAGTTCTTCGCGCACTACCAGGCTGGCACGCTCGACGTGCACGACTATGTGCGCTTTGCCACCGAGGCCTTCTGCGGCCGTGGCGCGCAACAGGCCGGCGAGGCGCATGAGCGCTTCATGCGCGAGGTGATCACCCCCGCGATCCGTCCCCAGGCACTGGAGCTGCTGCGCACGCACCAGCAGGCGGGCGACCAGATCATCATCGTCACGGCCACCAACGAGTTCGTGACGCGCCCCATCGCAGCCGCACTGGGCGTGCAGGAGCTGATTGCCGTGGAACTGGAGCGCGACGCCCAGGGCTGGTTCACGGGCGAGATCCGTGGAACGCCCAGCATGCGCGACGGCAAGGTCCAGCGCATGCAGCAGTGGCTGGATGCGCGTGGCCTGGACTGGGGCGGCGTGGAGAGCTTCTTCTACAGCGACTCCTGGAACGACGTGCCCCTGCTCGAACGCGTGGACCACCCCGTGGCCACCAACCCCGACGCACGGCTGCGCGCCCTGGCCCAGGAACGTGGCTGGCGCATTCTGGACCTGTTTGGCGAAGCACCATGATCAAGAACATCATCGACAAGCTGCTGGGCAAGACCTCGGCTGCCCCCCGCGCCCGCAAGTCCCCCTTCGGCAAGCGCCAGGAAGTGCCCGTGCAGGTGCACGGCATCGACCCCAACCTGGTGGACCGGCGTGCCATCGACGTGGTCGAGACGCTGCAGGACGCCGGCTACGAGGCCTACATCGTCGGCGGCGCCGTGCGCGATCTGCTGCTGGGCCTGCGCCCCAAGGACTTCGACGTGGCCACCAATGCCACGCCCGAGCAGGTCAAGGGCCTGTTCCGCCGCGCCTTCATCATCGGCAAGCGCTTTCGCATCGTGCACGTGGTCTATGGCCGTGGACGCGAGAACGAGGTCATCGAAGTCTCCACCTTCCGCGCCTTCCTGGACAACAGCGCGGCCGAGGCCGTGAGCGGCAACGAGCGCACCAGCAAGGCCCAGCTCGCCGGCATGCACCATGCGGTGGACGCCAGCGGCCGCGTGCTGCGCGACAACGTCTGGGGCCCGCAGGACCAGGACGCCACGCGCCGCGACTTCACCATCAACGCCATGTACTACGACCCGCGCACGCAGATCGTGGTGGACTATCACAAGGGCATCGACGACGCCAAGAAGCGCATGCTGCGCATGATCGGCGACCCGGCCACGCGCTACCGCGAAGACCCGGTGCGCATCATCCGCGCCGTGCGCTTCGCGGCCAAGCTGGCGGGCAAGGGCTTCAAGATCGAGCCCAAGACCGCCAAGCCCCTGGTGGAATGCGAGCCCTTGCTGGCCGATGTGCCGCAAAGCCGCCTGTTCGATGAAATGCTCAAGCTGCTGCAGACCGGCCACGCGCTGGCTTCGGTGGAGCAGTTGCGCGGCCTGGGCCTGGCGCGCGGCATCTACTCGCTGCTGGATGTGGTGGTCGAGCGCGCGGAGCAGCCCTTTGTGCGCGCCGCGCTGACCGATACCGACCGCCGTGTCGAGGAAGGCAAGCCCGTGGCGCCCAGCTTCCTGCTGGCCTGCGTGCTGTGGCATGACGTCAAGACCGGCTGGGAACGCCGCCTGAACCAGCGCCAGCACCCCTTCCCCGCGCTGCAGGAATCCATCGACGAAGTGTTCGACCAGCGCATCGGCGATGTCTCGGGCCGCGGCAAGCTGGCCGCCGACATGCGCGAGATCTGGGTCATGCAGCCGCGCTTCGACAAGCGCACCGGCGCCACGCCATTCAGCCTGGTGGCCCAGCCGCGTTTCCGCGCGGGCTTCGACTTCATGCGCCTGCGCGCCGACATCGGCGAGGTCGATGAAAGCCTGGCCAGCTGGTGGCAGGAATTCCAGAACGCCGACGACGCGCGCCGCGACGACCTGATCGCCCAGGCCCGCGACGAGCAGCGCGCCCGCCAGCGCAGCGCCGAGCCCAAGGTGCACCGCGTGGCCAAGGCCCGCCCTGCGCGCGAGGACGCCGGCGCTGGCGAAGCGCAGCAGGCCGACGCACCTGCCGCCGCCTTGCCCCAGGTGGAAGGTGAGGAAGGGGCAGCGCCCAAGAAGCGCCGCCGCCGTCGCCGCAAGCCACAGGGCGGTGGTGATGGCGCCGTGGGTGGGGATGACTGAGCCGGGGCACTGGGTCGCCATTGGCCTGGGCGCCAATCTGGGCGACCGGGGCCAGGCGCTGGCCCAGGCGCTGCAGGCCATTGGCGGCCTGCCGGGCACGCGCCTTGTGGCCGTGTCCTCCCTCTACAGCACGGCACCCGTCGATTCCAGCGGCCCGGACTACCTGAACGCCGTGGCCGCCGTGCACACCACGCTGCAGCCGCTGGCGCTGCTCGATGCGCTGCAGGCCATCGAACTGGCGGCCGGCCGCGAGCGTCCCTACCGCAACGCGCCGCGCACGCTGGACCTGGACATCGAACTGTGGGACGACGAGCGCATCGCGCTGCCGCGCCTGAGCGTGCCGCACCCGCGCATGCACGAGCGCGCCTTCGTGCTCGTGCCGCTGGCCGAGATCGCGCCAGAGCGCATCACGCCCGCGCAACTGCAGGCCGTGGCGGGACAGGGCATCCGCCTGGCGCACAAGCCTGGCTGGCATCTCCGACAAGCCTGAATCCCGACAGTAGTGGCCTGAATGAAAAAGCCGCAGCGCCCTGAGGGCGGCTGCGGCTTTTTGCCAGTCGGGACGCGGTGGATCGGCTCAGTCCACCTTCGCTCCGGAGGCCTTGACGATGGGCTGGTACTTGGCGCGCTCGGCGGCCATGAACCTGTCGAATTCGGCGGGTGTGGAGGACACGGGCTCGGCCATCAGGGTCTCGAAGCGGGTCTTGGTCTCGGGCGCGGCCAGTGCATCGCCAAAGGCCTTACTCAGCTTGTCCAGCACGGGCTTGGGCGTGCCGGCCGGGGCCACCAGGCCCCACCAGGTGTCGATGGAAAAGCCGGGGAAGGTCTTGGACAGTGCGGGCACGCCGGGCAGCAGCGTGGTGGGGTTCAGCGTGGTCACGGCCAGCGCCTTGAGCTTGCCCGAGCGGATGTTGGGTGCAGCGGCGGCCAGGTTGTCGATGTTGAAGTCCACCTCGCCCGACAGCAGGGCCAGCTGGGCCGGGTTGGCGCCGCGATAGGGCACGTGAAGGGCGAAGATACCGGCCTTTTGCTTGAGCATTTCGCCGGCCAGGTGGCCCGCGCTGCCGTTGCCGCCGCTGCCGTAGTTGAGCTTGCCGGGGTTGGCCTTGGCGTAGGCGATCAGGTCGGCCACGCTGTGGATCTTGAGCTGCTCGGCACGGGCCGCGTTCATCACCAGCACATTGGGCACGCGCACCATCTGGGTGATGCCGGCGAAGTCCTTGCCCGCGTCATAGGGCATCTTGGCGTACAGCCAGGGATTGACGGCATGGGTGGCCGTGGCGGCCAGGCCGATGGTCATGCCGTCCGGCGTGGCGCGGGCAATGGCGTCGGCACCGATGTTGCCGCCGGCGCCGGCCTTGTTGTCGATGATCACCACTCCCAGGGAGTCACGCACCCGCTCGGCCAGCGCGCGCGAGGTGATGTCCAGCGGACCGCCGGGCGCATAGGGCACGATCAGGCGGATGGGCTCTTGCGCCAGGGCAAGCGGGGAGGCCAGGGCAGCAGCGGCCGCCATGACCGAGAGAAGGCTGTTTCTACGGTTCATAGGGGCGCTATTGTGCAAAAAAATTGCGACACCTGGCTGCGCGCAGGTATGCAGAGCAGTTTTTCTGCGTATTGATTGATCTGTCCTGGCTTCAGGCTGCCTTGTCGGCTTCCGTGGTGAATGCGTCGGCGTAGAACTCTTCGTCGGGCAGTCCACGCTGGTGCACATAGGCCTGGTGCGCGGAATCGACCACGATGGGCGCGCCGCAGGCATAGACCTGGTGGCCCGAGAGGTCGGCAAAATCGTCCAGCACGGCCTGGTGCACGAAGCCCGTGCGGCCGGTCCAGGCGTCTTCGGGCAGGGCATCCGAGACCACGGGCACGTAGCACAGCTGCGGCATGGCTTCGGCCTGTTCGCGCACCCAGGCATCCATGTAGAGGTCTTCGGGGCGGCGGCCGCCCCAATACAGGGTGACGGAGCGGTGGATGTCCTTGTGGCGGATGTGCTCCAGCAGCGCCTTGATGGGGGCGAAGCCCGTGCCCGAGGCCAGCAGGATGACGGGCTTGTCGCTGTCTTCGCGCAGGAAGAAGCTGCCGAACGGTCCTTCCACGCGCAGGATTTCCTTTTCCTTCATGGCGCCGAACACATGGTCGGTGAACTTGCCGCCCGGCATGTGGCGGATGTGCAGCTCCAGCCCCGGCGCCGTGTCCTGCACGTGGGGGGCCGTGGCCATGGAGTAGGCGCGGCGGGCGCCGTCGCGCAGGATGAACTCCACGTATTGGCCTGCGTGGTAGCGGAACTTGTCTGCGGCGGGCAGTTGCAGGCGCACCTGCATCACGTCGTGCGACTTCTTCTCCAGCGTGGCCACGCGCACGGGCATTTTCTTGATGGGAAAGGCGCTGGCATCGGTGACCTGGCGCGACTCCAGCACCACCGAGGTGGCTGGCCTGGCGCAGCAGGTGAGCACATAGCCGTCGGCCTCTTCCTGGGCGGTCAGCGCCTTGTCGGCATGCGGGCCATGGGTGACATCGCCACTGAGCTTCTTGCACTTGCAGGAACCGCAGGCACCGTCCTTGCAGCCATAGGGCAGGCCCACGCCGGAGCGGATGGCGGCGGCCAGGATGGTCTCGCTGCCCTGCGTGGCGAAGGCGCGGCCGCTGGGCTGTACGGTGATTTCGTGGGAAGCGTTGGCTATCTCGGTCATGTTCTCGGTATCCTCGGGGGCGCTGGCGGGCGCGTGGAGCGCGCCGGCGATCTTCTTTCCCGGACGGACATGCCGCTGCCGCGACCGGCGGCGCGCGGGTGGCCGCCCTCGCAACAGGCCAGGATTTTGCCCTCAAACCAAAACCCATTGGGCGCGCTGCCGGCGCGCTTTCGACGCGAACGCGTGCTCATCGTCGGCTGCGGCGACGTGGGGCTGCGCGTGGCTGGTGCATTGGCGGGCGCGCCCGGCGCGCGCTCCGGCGTCGCACGACGGGGCCCGCGCGTGCTGGCCCTGACGCGTGGCGCCGAGCGCCTGCAGGATCTGCGCGGGCGCGGCATCACGCCGCTGCTGGGCGATCTGGACGCACCTGCCACGCTGCGCCGTCTGGCCGGCCTGGCCACGCGCGTCGTCCACCTGGCGCCGCCGCCCAATCCGCCCGCTGGCGAAGAGGGCTGGTGGCTGGACCCGCGCACCACGGCCCTGCTGCGCGTGCTGCGCCGTCGCGGCCGGCCGGCGAGCCTGGTCTATGGCTCGACCTCCGGCGTCTATGGCAACTGCGAGGGCGCCTGGATCGATGAAAGCCGCCCGCCCGCACCGGCCACGTCGCGTGCCCAGCGCCGCGTGAACGCCGAGCGTGCCGTGCGCTTTGCCGGGCGCGGCGGCCTGCGCGCCAGCATTTTGCGCATCCCGGGGATCTATGCGCCGGACCGGGAAAACGGTACGCCGCGCGGGCGCCTGCTGCGCGGCACGCCCCTGCTGTGTGCCGCAGAGGATGTCTACACCAACCACATCCATGCCGACGACCTGGCCCGCGCCTGCGTGCGGGCGCTGTGGCGCGGCCGGCCGCAGCGCATCTACCACGCCAGCGACGATACGCAGCTGCGCATGGGGGACTATTTCGACTTTGCGGCCGATCTCTACGGCCTGCCGCGCCCCGCGCGCATCACGCGCGAGCAGGCACAGCGCGAGCTGCCGGCCAGCCTTCTGAGCTTCATGGGGGAGTCACGCCGCCTGCGCAACCAGCGCCTGAAGGCCGAGCTGGGCCTGCGCCTGCGCTACCCCACCGTGGAGCAGGGCCTGCGCGCGTGAATCAGCGCGGATGGATGCCGCCGTTGGTGTCGTAGCAGCGGAACACGTTGCAGTGCGAGATGGGCGCCGAAGGCGGCAGCGGCTGCGGCGGCACGGGGCGCCCGACGATCCACGGCCGGTTGATGGCATTGGGCTGCAATGCGCGCGATTGCTGCAGCTGCTCATAGGCCTTGGGGCCCAGGCAGGCCATTTCCATTTGCTGCTGGGCGGCCTGGCTGCGCGGGCCCCAGGTGGCGGGATCGGGATTGGACTCGGCCAGGATGGTGTCCAGACGGCGGCGCGCCTGCTGGCAGGCAGGGGAGTCGCCGCTGTCGCGCTGGGCCGAGTTTTCGCGCTCGCGCCGGCTGCGCGCCTCGCGCTCCTGCTGCTGGGCGCGCGCGCGGCGCTCGGCCTCTTCGCGGGTCAGTTGCTGGTTCTTGCGCTCTATGGCGGCGGCGGACTGCGCGCGCTCGCGTTCCAGCTCTTCGGGGCTGGGGGCTTCCTGCACCTGCACGCGGTTCTCGCCGTCCTTGCAACTGCTGTTGGTGTAGGTGACGCGGCCGGTCTTGGCGTCCGTGCAGCGGATGACCTGTGCCGAGGCCGGGCCTGCGGTGAGCGCCACCACCAGCGTTACAAGCATCGGTACAAGCGCCAGGCGCTGGCAAAGGTCTTGGGTGCGGTGCATGGCGGTTTCCTTTCCCATCACAAGCGGCACAGGGATGTGGTGCATTGCCGATTATGGTGCGGAGCGCAGGGGGCTGGACATGCCGCTGGTCAGCCGTTCAACGCCAGTGGCGCGGATCCTGCGTGGGGTAGGGGTTGCCGCCGCCCTGGCTTTCGCGCTGCATGCGCTCGATGGCGCGTTGCTGCTGCTCGCGGTCACGCTGCTGCTGTTCCCGGTCGCGTTGCTGGCGTTCACGATCGCGTTGCTGCTGGCCCTGATCGCGCTCGCGGTCCCGCTGCTGGCGCTCGGCTTCGCGGCGCTGCTGCTCCTGCATGCGTTCGCGCAACTGGCGGTCGCGGTCCTGTGCCTGGCGGTCACGGTCCCGGTCGCGCTCGCGCATTTCACGCTCGCGCTCCTGGCGGTCGCGCCAGGCGTCGCGGTTGCGCTCCTGCTGAATGCGCTCGCGCTCGTACTGCAGGCGATCGCGCTCGCGCTGCAGGCGCTGGCGTTCGTACCAGCCGTTGTCGGGATAGGCGGGCTGCGTGGGATAGGAGGGGTAGATGACGCCGCCGCCAGAGGGGTAGCTGGGGTAGGTCGGATAGCTGGGATAGCCGGAGCCCATGTCCGAGTAGCCATCGGGCGGCACGGCGCAGGCGGTGACCAGGGCGGCGAGGCCAAGGCCGGCCAGCAGGCGCAGCGTGCGCAGGGGGCGCAGGTCACGCTGCTGGTGTGACTGCGCGGTGGGGGCGTTGGAACGGGGCATGGTATGGGGTCCGGGCAAAGGCGTGTTTCCTGTCTGGATCTCTTCCTATGACGTTTGACAGGCCGTATTGGTTGACCTGGGTCGTCCTTGCAAGGCAACAAGTGCGACAGCGGAGCTTCTATTTTGATAGCAATTCGCCCATATTCTGTAGGTGTTGCCAGATGAATTGCGCAGGCGTGGTGCGCAAGGGCGCCTGCCGCCCCGATCGCGGCAATGGCTTGCGGGCGCGGCTAGAATGGCCTCTGTCTTTGGCGGTGCGCAGTCCGTGCGCCGCAAAGCAGCGTTCTCAGGGCGGGGCGAAATTCCCCACCGGCGGTATCTGGATCTGTCTTTCGGCATGTGTCCAGGAGCCCGCGAGCGCCCGGCAAGCCGCAAGGCCGGCCGGGGTCAGCAGATCTGGTGAGATGCCAGAGCCGACGGTCACAGTCCGGATGAAAGAGATCGCGCAGCACCTGCATGGCAGGCGCCATGCCCATGGTTGTCCCATGGGCTGCGCCGCGCCATGCGGCGCCATGGCGCGCGCCCTGATTCATTTGTCTCATCTTGAAAGAGCACCATGAATCAGACTCCTGTCTCCTTGAATTTCTCCGCACACGGCACGGCCTCGGGCACGCCGTGGAGGGCCGTCGCGGGCCGCAGCCGCGTGGCCGTCATCTGCGCGAGCTGGCATACCGATGTCGTGCACCAGGCGCGCGACTCCATGGCGGCCGAGCTGCAGGCCCAGGGCGTGGCCGCGCAGAACATCAGCCACTTCAATGTGCCCGGCGCCTTCGAGATCCCGCTGCTGGCCAAGAAGCTGGCCGACACTGGCCGCTTCGACGCCATCATCGCCTGCGCTCTGGTGGTCAATGGCGGCATCTACCGCCATGAGTTCGTGTCCTCGGCCGTGATCGACGGGCTGATGCGCGTGCAGCTCGACACCGAGGTGCCGGTGTTCTCCGCCGTGCTCACGCCGCGCGACTTCCACGAGCACGGCGACCATGTGGAGTTCTTCCGCGCCCACTTCGTGAAGAAGGGCGTGGAGGTGGCCCATGCCTGCCTGGCGGCCCTGGACCAGCTGGCCCAGGTGCAGGCGCTGGGCCAGGCCCGCGCGGCCTGAGTTGCAAGCGCCGCCTGCGTCGCCGGTTGCGGCGCGCCACCCAGCACAGCTTTGGGTGGGGACGGATGCTCGTAAACACTGAGTTGGTGCCGAGTGTCGCGGCCCCGTCACGCGGCATTGCCAAGCCGCGATGACGGGAATAACGTGACGGCCTGTTTCAACTGAGGAGTGCGCGATGAAGATGTCCCGGAAGTTGTGTATTGCGGCCGTCGTGGCCGGCATGGGTGGCGTGGCCATGGCCCAGGAGCAGGTGATCCGCATCGGCCACATCGGCCCGGTGTCCGGTCCCCAGGCCAATTTCGGCAAGGACAACGAAAACGGCGTGCGCATGGCCATCGACGAGCTCAATGCCAAGGGCATGGAGATCGCCGGCAAGAAGGTCAAGTTCCAGCTGGTGGCCGAGGACGATGTGGCCGATCCCAAGCAGGGCACGGCCGCCTCGCAGAAGCTGTGCGACGACAAGGTCGCCGGCGCCGTGGCCTTCCTCAACTCGGGCGTGGCCATTCCCTCGTCCAAGGTCTTCCAGGATTGCGGCATTCCCATGATCACGGGCGCGGCCACCAACCCCGACCTGACCAAGCCCGGCTGGAACACCACCTACCGCGTGATCGCCAACGACAACGCGCTGGGCGCGGCACTGGCCAAATACGCGGCGCAGACGCTCAAGCTCAAGACCGTGGCCATCATCGATGACCGCACGGCCTACGGCCAGGGCCTGGCCAATGTGTTCAAGAAGGATGCGGAAAAGCTGGGCGTGAAGGTCGTGGCCTCGGAGTTCACGAACGACAAGGCCACGGACTTCATGGCCATCCTGACCTCGATCAAGGCCAAGAAGCCCGATGGCATCTTCTACGGCGGCATGTACGGCCAGGCCGGCCCCATGCTGCGCCAGATGGCCCAACTGGGCCTGAACGATGCCAAGTACTTCGGCGGCGACGGCCTGTGCGTGCCCGAGCTGGCCAAGGTGGCGGCCGGTGCCAAGCCGCTGGACAACGTGATCTGCGCCGATGGCGGCGCCTCGCTGGCCAAGATGCCCGGCGGCACGGAATGGAAAAAGCGCTACGACGCCAAGTACCCCGGCCAGTTCCAGGTCTACAGCCCGTACTTCTACGACGCCACCATGATGCTGGCCGACGCCATGAAGCGCGCCAACTCCTGGGACCCCAAGGTCTACATCCCCTTCCTGCAGAAGGCCGACTACTCGGGCGTGACCTCGAAGATCGCCTTCGAGAAGAACGGCGAGATGAAGAACCCCTCGTACACGCTGAGCGTGTTCAAGAACGGCCAGAAGACAGCCCTCGACTGAGCGAGCGTCCTTCCTTCGTTTTCATGCCCGCCCCGTGCGGGCTTTTTTTCGTGCGCTGTCCATGATCCTCAGGCCGGGGCCGGCGCATCGACCACGCCCGGCAACCGGGCCAGATAGGCCTGCAAGGCAGCGATGGCCTGGCGCACCTTGGCGGGTTGGGCCTGGCGCTGCGGGGTGACCGCCCAGATGTCGAGGCCGCCGAAGTCCCAGTCGGGCAGCAGGCGCACCAGGCGGCCTTCGGCCACCGTGTCGGCCACGTCCATGCTGCCCAGCAGGGCCAGTCCCAGGCCGGCCTCGCACATCTGCTGGATGGACAGCTGGTTGTTGCTGGCCACATGCGGCAGCACCTGCAGGCTGTAGGTCTCGCCCGTGTCAGGGTGGCGCGCCTCGGCACGCAGGGCCTGGCCCTGGCCCTCGCGCGCCAGGCCCAGCCAGCGCATGCTGGCCAGCGGTGCCGGGTGGCGCCAGGCACCGCTACCACCCTGGGCCTGTATCCATGCGGGCGAGGCGCACAGCCAGTTGCGCATGGCGCCCAGGCGCCGGGCGGCCCAGCCGGAATCGGCCAGCCGGCCGAAGCGCAAGGCCAGGTCGATGCGGCTTTGTATGAGGTCGATGGGCGCGTCGTCCACATCCAGGTGCAGGCGCAGTGCGGGGTGCCGGGCCAGCCAGTGGCCCAGGGCCGGCGCGATGTGGCGGGCAAAGCCCACGGTGGCTGACAGGCGCAGCTCGCCGCCGGGCTCGTCGCGCGCGGCCGCCAGCTCGGCCCGCGCCTGGCTGGCGGCCTGGGCCATGGCGGCGCACTGCTGGTAGTAGCGCTCGCCGGTGTCGGTCAGCGCGATCTGCCGGGTGGAGCGGTGCAGCAGGGTGACGCCGCCATCGCGTTCGAGCTGGCGCACCTGCTGGCTCACGGCCGAGGGGCTCATGCCCAGGGCACGCGCGGCGGCGCTCATGGAGCCGTGCTGCACCACGGCGGCGAAAACGGCCATGCGTTTGTAGTCATCCATGGGCTGTATTGTGAAGCTGCACTTCAAGGTCTTGGTAAAAATTGCCGTCTACCGCACGCATTGTGAACGGCGTAATCTCAATGCCATCGTGAACAGGCGCCCTGGCGCCATAAAGGACCGAAGATGAAAGTGGCATTGATTGGCGCAACCGGCTTTGTGGGTTCGGCGGTATTGAAGGAGCTGCTGCAGCGCGGCCATGAGGTCGTGGCCCTGGTGCGCGACCCCGCCAAGCTGGCGCCCCAGCCGCGGGTTCAGGCCGTGCAGGCCGATGTACTGGACGCCGCCGCCGTGCAGCGCGCCGTGGCGGGCGCGGACGCCGTGGTCAGCGCCTACAACGCGGGCTGGGGCAATCCCGACATCTATGAGGACTTCATGCGCGGCTCGCGCGCCATCGTGGCGGGCACCAAGGCGGCCGGCATCAAGCGCTACCTTGTGGTCGGCGGCGCAGGCAGCCTCTACATCGCACCCGGCAAGCAACTGGTGGACACGCCCGAGTTCCCGGCCGCCATCAAGCCCGGCGCCTCGGCTGCCCGCGATGCCCTCAACGATCTGCAAAAGGAGCAGGGCCTGGACTGGACGATGCTGAGCCCTCCGATTGCCCTGCATCTGGGCGACCATGGCGAACGCACAGGCCAATACCGCACGGGCAAGGATGAGCCGCTGATGCAGGCCGATGGCCAGCCCGGCACGATTTCGGCAGCGGACCTGGCCGTGGCCCTGGTCGACGCGCTGGACAAGGGCCTGCACCTGCGCCAGCGTTTCACCGTCGCTTACTGAACACCTGCGCCAGTCCACTGGTGCCGCAGCGGTCTCCATGGCATGCTGGTGTCCGTCATGAACAGGCAGGAGCACAGCCATGATCGACCACACGGGAATCCTCGTATCGGACTTCGAGCGCAGCAAGGATTTCTATGCACGCGCCCTGGCGCCGCTGGGCTATGAAATCCTCATGGAGCTTTCTGCCGAAGTCACGGGCCATACGGACACTGCGGGCTTCGGCGAGCCGCCCAAGCCCGATTTCTGGATCAGCGGGGGCACGCCCAACCAGCCGCCCATCCATGTGGCCTTCCGCGTGGACAACCGCCACATGGTCGATGACTTCCATGCGGCGGCCCTGGCGGCAGGCGGGCGCTGCAACGGCGAGCCCGGCCTGCGACCGCACTACCACGACGACTATTACGCGGCCTTCGTGCTCGACCCCGACGGCCACAACATCGAGGCCGTCTGCCACCTGCCTCCGGCCTGAGTCCCCCTGGCGGCACTGGGGCCTGCGCGGCAGCTGACATCAGGCGGTCGCATGGCGCAGCACAATATTGCGCTGCAACAAAAAAGGCCCCACGTTCCCCATGCCCCCTTCCGTCTCCGCTGCGGCCGGCTCCGTTTCCGCGTCATCCACACCCACGGCCGCCCAGGCCTGGCTCAGCGTGATCGCGCTGGCGCTGGGCGCCTTCGTCTTCAATACCACCGAGTTCGTGCCCGTGGGCCTGCTCAGCAGCATTGGCGCGAGCTTTGGCATGCCCACCGAGCAGGTCGGGCTGATGCTGACCATCTATGCCTGGATCGTGGCCCTGGCCTCGCTGCCCTTCATGCTGCTCACGCGCAATGTGGAGCGGCGCAAGCTGCTGATGGGCGTGTTCGCGCTGTTCGTGGCCAGCCATGTGCTGTCGGGCGTGGCCTGGAGCTTTGCCTCGCTCATGGTCAGCCGCATCGGCATTGCGCTGTCGCACGCGGTGTTCTGGTCCATCACCGCCTCGCTGGCCGTGCGCGTGGCGCCGCCCGGCAGGAAGGCCGTGGCGCTGAGCCTGCTGGCCACCGGCACCTCCATGGCCATGGTGCTGGGCATTCCGCTGGGCCGCATCGTGGGCGAATGGCTGGGCTGGCGCACGACGTTCCTGGCCGTGGGCGGGGTGGCCGCCATCGTCATGGTGGCCCTGGCCCGGCTGCTGCCGCGCCTGCCCAGCGAGAACGCGGGCAACCTGGCCAGCGTGCCCATGCTGCTGCGCCGCCCGGCGCTGCTGTCCATCTACATCCTGCTGGTGGTCGTGATCACCGGGCAGTTCACGGCCTACAGCTATATCGAGCCCTTCGTGCAGGACATCGCGGGCTTCGAGGGCAAGGTGACCACGGCCGTGCTGCTGCTGTACGGCGGCATGGGCATCGTGGGCAGCGTGATGTTCAGCTGGTGGGGGCTGCGCCATCCGCGCGGCTTCCTGCTGGCCGCCATTGGCGTGCTGTCGGCCAGCCTGCTGATGCTGGTGCCGGCCTCGGGCCATGAGGCATCGCTCTACGTGATGAGCTCGGTCTGGGGTGTCGCCATGATCTGCTTCGCCCTGGCCATGCAGTCCCAGGTGCTCAAGCTGGCGGCCGACGCCACCGATGTGGGCATGTCCATGTTCTCGGGCATCTTCAACATCGGCATTGGCGGCGGCGCGCTGCTGGGCAGCCAGGTGAGCATGCACGCGGGCATGCAGAACATCGGCTGGATCGGCGGTGGCCTGGTGGCGCTGGGCCTGGCCTGGTGCATCTGGGCCTTCGTGCGCTGGTCGGCCGGCTTCCAGGCCGCGCACTGAAGCGGGTCAGCCGCCGGGTGCCCGCATGGCCTGGGCATAGCGCTGCGGTGCCAGGCGGGACACCAGCACGCAGACCACGAGCACGGCGGCCATCTGGGCCAGCCAGCCGGCGCCGAATCCGCCCGTGAACTGGTGCAGCCGGGCGATCACATAGGGCGCCAGCGCCGCAATCAGAAAGCCGCCGCCCTGCATCAGCGCGTTGAGCGCACCGGCCTGCGTGGGGTGGGGAAGATGGTCGAGCGCCACCACCATCATCAGCGCGAAGCAGCCACCCAGGCCGATGCCGAGGATGACGATGTTGAGCAGCGGCGCTGCATCAGGCCACCAGGCCAGCGCGGCCAGGCCGATGATCTGGCACAGCAGCGTGAACCCCAGCCATGGCCGCCGGTCGGCATGGCGCGCAGCCAGCACGGGCAGTCCCAGCGCGGCGCTGGCCTGGGCCACCGACAGCAGGGCCACCAGGCCGCCGCTTTGCGCGGGGCTCCAGCCGTGCGTCTGGTAGAAGGGCGCAAGCCAGGCCACCATGGCCGCATAGCCGCCGTTGATGAGGCCGAAGCAGGCCATCAGCAGCCAGGTGCGCGGGCGCTGGCGCAGCCATCCGGTGTCTTGCGAGGCATGGGCTGCCATGGGCGCCGGACCCGGCAACGCGCGCAGCGCATGCCGCGCCAGCGCCAATGCCAGCAGGGCGGGCGCAGTCCAGAGCGCCAGTGCAAAGCGCCAGTCCAGTCCCCATTGCACGGCCAGCGGCGAAATCTGGGCACCGAGCGCCCCGCCGCCCATGAGCGCGGCCGAGTACAGCCCCATCATCTGGGCCATGCGTGCGGGCGACTGGCGCTTGATCAGGCCCGGCAGCACGCCTTGCACCAGGGCCACGCCAGCGCCGCACAGCGCGGCCGTGGCCAGCAGGGTGGCAGCACTGGAGCCCGCCACGCGCAGCGCGCAGCCCAGCGCAATCACCGCCAAGGACCCGACCACGGCGCGGCGCGGACCCAGGCGCCGCAGCGCGGCCGGGGCCAGCCAGGCGCCCACGCCCATCAACGCCATGGGCAGCAGCGTCAGCCAGGACAGCGTGGACAGATCCATGCCCGTGGCGGACTGTATCTGCGGGCCCAGCGGGCCGATGGCCGTGAGAAACGGGCGCAGGTTCAGCGTGACCAGGACCACGGTGGCCAGCCACAGCGCCGTTGGAATGGCGTGCGCTGCGGCAGGCGCCTCGGTGCGTGCAGGCGCAATGGACGACATGGCTTCAGGCCCAGGGGGCGTTGCCGTACAGCTGGGCCGCCGTGATGCCCGTGTCCAGCCGCGTCAGGGGCAGGGGTGGCGGCTGCAGCGGCATGCGCAGCCGCTGGTAGGCGCCTTCGCTGGACAGGCCGTAAGGCTGGGCATCCGCGTTGTCGAAGGCGAAGAAGACCTGCTCGGCCCCGGCCATCACCAGCGCCGCCAGGCACATGGGGCAGGGGTGGCCGCTGGCGTAGATGGTGCAGCCAGCCAGGCTGGGGTTGGCCTGGGCGCGCGTGCCTGCGCGCAGCGCCTGCATTTCGGCATGGGCGCTGGGATCATGGCTTTGCACGATCTCGTTGACGCCCGTGGACAGGATCTGCCCCTCGCGCGCGAGCAGGGCGCCGAAGGGCCGGCCGCCCCGCAGGCGGTTGTCGTGCGCCAGCTGCACGGCATGGCGCAGCAGGCGGATGTGTTCTTGTTCTTGCATGGGGATGGCTGGGCAATCGGGAGCTGAGGCCGCAGTCTAGGACGGGGCCCATCAATTGGAAAATTAAATGATCAAATGCCGGGCAGTGACAAAGCCACTGAAATCCGCCCACGCCCCATGCAACCCTCTTCCATAGACCCCACCCTGCTGCGCAGCTTCTGCGCCGTGGCCGAAACCGGCAGCTTCACGCGTGCCGCGCAGGGCGTGCACCTGACCCAGTCCACGGTCAGCCAGCAGATCCGCAGGCTGGAGGAGCAAATGGGCTGCACGCTGCTGGACCGCAGCGGGCGCCATGTGGAATGCACGCTGGAAGGAGAGCGCTTGCTGGCCTATGCGCAACGCATCCTGGCCCTCATGGACGAGGCCGTGGAGCAGTTGGCTGGCGCCACCGAAGCCGTGCTGCGCATCGGCGTACCGGAGGACTTTGCCGGCCATGCCTTGATGCCCGCCTTGGGCGCGCTGGCGCGCAGCCAGCCGCAGTTGCGCCTGGAGCTGACCAGCGGGCTGTCGCAGGCGATATGGCAGCAACTGCAGGCCGGCGAGCTGGACCTGGCCATCGTCAAGCAGCGCAGCGGCAGCACGCCCGGCATGGCGCGCTGGCCCGAACCGCTGGCCTGGATAGACAGTGCGCGGCATCCCTGCCACGGGATGGATCCCTTGCCCCTGGTGGTGTTTCCGCAGGGCGGCCTGTACCGCAGCGAGATGACGCATGCGCTGGATGCCGCCGGCCGGCGCTGGCGCCTGGCCTATGTGAGCGCCAGCCTGGCCAGCCTGGAAGCCGCCGTGGAGCAGGGCCTGGGCATCAGCCTGCTGCCGCGCAGGCTGGTCGGGCCCGGCCACCGCCTGCTCGACGGCATGGCCGGCTTCGCCCCCGTGCCTGATGTGGAGGTGGCACTGCATGTGCGCGCCCAGTTGTCGGCGCCGGGCCGGAGTCTGGCTGAGCGCCTGTGCGAGGTGTGCGAGGCGTTGCTGTCGCCTGCCGCTGGCGAGGCCTGAAAAAGAATCCCCGCCGTGGCGGGGATGGTCAGTGGGTGACGCGCAGGCTCAATCCATCGTCAGGTTCTGCTTTTGCACCACGTCCTTGTAGACCGCCAGTTCGGCCTTGATCTCTTCAAAGAAGTGCTCGGGCGTGTCGGCCACGATCAGCGAGCCGGTTTCCTCGATGCGCTTCTTGATGGCCGGGTCCTGCAGCACCTTGCGCGTGGCGGCGTTGACCTTGTCCACGATGTCGCGCGGCAGGTTCTTGGGGCCGACGATGCCGTAGTAGGCCATGCGGTTGACGGGGGCCAGGCCCACTTCCTTGAAGGTGGGCACATCGGGCAGCGCTGCCAGGCGCTGGGGCGCGGCCACCACGATGGGCACCAGGCGCTTTTCCTTGACGAAGCCCAGGGCGGAGGGCAGGTTGTCGAAGATCAGCGGAACCTGGCCGGCCACGGCGTCGTTCAGCGCGGGGCCGCTGCCACGGTAGGGCACGTGGGTGATGTCGGTGCCCGTGGACAGCTTGAACATCTCCATCATCAGATGGGTGATGCTGCCGTTGCCGGGCGAGGCGTAGGAGTACTTGCCGGGGTTCTTCTTCACCTCGGCCAGAAACTCCTGGTAGTTCTTGCCCGCGAACTTGGGGTTGGCCGCAATGATGTTGGGCGTGGCCGCGATGTTCACGATGGGCGTGAAGTCGGTCAGCACGTTGTACGGGATCTTGGGGTTGATCGCCGGGTTGGTGGCCGTGGTGGACACGGTGGCGATGCCCAGGCTGTAGCCATCGGGCTGGGAGCGCGCCGTCTCGGCCGCGCCGATGCTGCCGCCGCCGCCGCCCTTGTTCTCGACCACCACGGGCTGGCCCAGGGCACGGCCCAGCGGCTCGGCCACGATGCGCGCGATCAGGTCGGTGGTGCCGCCGGCCGCGAAGGGCACGAGCAGCTTGATGGGCTTGGTGGGGTAGCCCTGGGCATGGGCTGCGCCCGAAAGCGCGAGGGCGCCGAGGATGCCGGCGAGCGCGATGCGGGAGGTGTGAGTCATGGTGTTGTCTCCTTGAATGGATGTTGTGGACGTTTGTTGTGAGGCACCGACGGGTGGGAGGGCGTGATTCTTTAGGACATTCGTATGGCGGTGCTTGGGCTGAGAAATGTGGAGGCGGTGTTGCGCGGCGCTGGCGATCAGACCACGCCGCGCGAGCGCAGCGCCTGGATGGCCATGGGCGCAATGCCCAGCTCGCCCAGCACTTCATCGGTGTGCTGGCCCAGGGAGGGCGGTGCGCTGCGCAGCACGGGCGGGGTATCGCTCAGGCGCATGGGGCTGGCCACGCCGGCGATGCGCGAGATGCCGTCGCCGGCCTCGCGCGGCAGCTCGACGCGTATGCCGCGTGCACGCACCTGCGGGTCGTCGAAGGCCTGGGCGATGGTGTTGATGGGGCCGCAGGGCACGGCCTTGTCTTCCAGCAGCGCAATCCATTCGGCCGTGCCGCGTGTCTTCATGAGGGGCACCATCCGCTCCAGCAGCGCCTGGCGATTGCGCACGCGCGCGGTGTTGGTGGCAAAGCGCTCGTCCTGCGCCCAGCCGGCTTCGCCGACGGCGGCGCAAAAGCGCGCGAACTGGCCGTCGTTGCCAATGGCCAGCAGCACGTTGCCGTTGGCCGTGGCGAAGTCCTGGTAGGGCGCCAGGCTGGGGTGGATGTTGCCGGCACGGCCCGGCGATTCGCCCGTGGCCAGAAAGCCGGCGGCCTGGTTGGCCAGCACGGCCATGCCCACGTCGAGCAGGGCCATGTCGATGTGCTGGCCCCGGCCCGAGGCCTGGCGCGCATGCAGCGCGGCCAGGATGGCATTGCTGGCATACAGGCCCGTGAAGACGTCGATCACGGCCACGCCCACCTTGAGCGGGCCGCCTCCGGGCGCCTCGTCGGCATGGCCGGTGATGCTCATCAGCCCGCACATGGCCTGCACCATGAGGTCGTAGCCCGCGCGCTCGGCATACGGGCCGGTCTGGCCGAAACCCGTGACCGAGCAATAGATCAGGCGCGGGTTGAGCGCCTTGAGGCTTTCGTAGTCCAGCCCGTACTGCACCAGGCCACCGACCTTGAAGTTCTCCACCAGCACATCGGCCCCGGCCGCCATCTGGCGAATCAGCTGCTGCCCATCGGGGGTGGACATGTCGATGGTGACCGAGCGCTTGTTGCGGTTGCAGGCCGTGAAATAACTGGCCTCCTGCGTGGCCTGCCCATCGTCGCGCGGCAGGAACGGAGGCCCCCAGTGGCGCGTGTCATCGCCGGCCACGGGCCGCTCGACCTTGATCACATCGGCACCCAGGTCGGCCAGTGTCTGCGTGCACCAGGGCCCGGCCAGCACGCGGGAAAGATCAAGCACCTTGATGCCAGCCAATGCGGCCGGCGCGGAGGATGTGGAGGACATGAAAAGACAGAAGTGCGGTCTTGCCGTCGTCGGCTGACCCTTGGTCATGCATCACCCGCTTCGCATGAAACGGGCGCGGCCCAAAGCGAGGGACACCAAGCAAGGGCCGCCCCGCAGCGAGGGTGTCGTCCCCCTCCCTTGCGAAGCAAGTAGAGAGGGGGAAGCCGCGCAGCGGCTCAGGGGGAGCTTCAGTTCGAAAACGCTGCGATGCCGGTCTGGGCCCGGCCCAGGATCAGCGCATGCACATCGTGCGTGCCTTCGTAGGTGTTGACCACTTCCAGGTTGACCAAGTGGCGGGCCACGCCGAACTCGTCGCTGATGCCGTTGCCACCCATCATGTCGCGCGCCATGCGGGCGATGTCCAGCGACTTGCCGCAGTTGTTGCGCTTGATCAGCGAGGTGATCTCGATCACGTTCTGGTGCTCGTCCTTCATGCGGCCCACGCGCAGCGCGGCCTGCAGGCCCAGGGTGATCTCGGTCTGCATGTCGGCCAGCTTCTTCTGGATCAGCTGGTTGGCAGCCAGGGGGCGGCCGAACTGCTTGCGGTCCAGCGTGTACTGGCGCGCCGTGTGCCAGCAGAACTCGGCTGCGCCCAGGGCGCCCCAGGCGATGCCGAAGCGTGCGCTGTTCAGGCAGGTGAAGGGGCCCTTGAGGCCGCGCACCTCGGGGAAGGCGTTTTCCTCGGGAACGAAGACGTCGTCCATCACGATCTCGCCCGTGATGGAGGCGCGCAGGCCCACCTTGCCGTGGATGGCCGGGGCCGACAGGCCCTTCATGCCCTTGTCCAGGATGAAGCCGCGGATCTCGCCCACATGGCCGTCCTCGGTCACTTCCTTGGCCCAGACCACGAACACGTCGGCCACGGGGCTGTTGGTGATCCACATCTTGTTGCCCTTGAGGCGGTAGCCGCCGTCCACCTTGTAGGCGCGGCTGGACATGCTGCCGGGGTCGGAGCCGTGGTCGGGTTCCGTCAGGCCGAAGCAGCCGATGAACTCGCCGCTGGCCAGCTTGGGCAGGTACCTGTTCTTCTGGTCTTCGGTGCCGAATTCATTGATGGGAACCATCACCAGCGAGCTTTGCACGCTGGCCATGGAGCGGTAGCCCGAGTCCACGCGCTCGATCTCGCGCGCCACCAGGCCATAGCTGACGTAGTTCAGGCCGGCGCCGCCGTACTGCGTGGGGATGGTGGGGCCCAGCAGGCCCAGTTCGCCCATCTCGCGGAAGATGCTCACGTCGGACTTTTCGTGGCGGAACATTTCCAGCACGCGGGGGGCCAGCTTCTCCTGGCAGTAGGCATGGGCCGCGTCGCGGATCATGCGCTCGTCTTCGCTCAGTTGCTGGTCGAGCTGGAAGGGGTCATCCCATTGGAAGCTGTTGCGGGCCATGGCGTGATTTCTCCAAAAAACAAAGAGGTCAAGGGCGGGTCGCTGCCATATGCCAAAGCCGGGCAGGCTGTGGCCATGGAGCGTTGTTGCGACGCATCTTAGAAGCGGGCCTGCGCGTGGCGCAAACGATGTTTGTTCATCCATGAATGCGTAAAGCGCATGTATGGATTCCATGTTGCGGGTTATTCCCTATGATGTGTGCCATTGGAGTGCGTTGAATTCATGAGATATGCGTAGAGCCCTGCCATCCACCCAAGCCCTTGCCTGCTTCGAGTCGGCCGCCCGCCACATCAGCTATACCCGTGCGGCGCAGGAACTGTCGCTCACGCAAAGCGCGGTATCGCGCCAGATCATTGCGCTGGAGGAGTTCCTGGGCGTGCAGCTGTTCCGGCGCACGCGCCACGGCGTGCTGCTGACGGAGGCGGGCACGCAGTACGCCCAGCAGGTCTCGCGCTGGCTGCACGGCCTGGAGCGCGACACGCTGGACATCATGGCCCACCAGGGCGAAGGCGGCCCGCTCAACCTGGCGGCCGTGCCCACCTTCGCCACGCGCTGGCTGCTGCCGCGCCTGCCGCAGCTGGCGCGTGAGCATCCCGAGGTCACGGTGCATATCGACGTGCAGACGCGGCCCTTCCTTTTCGCCGATACCGTGTTCGACGCCGCGCTCTATGCAGGCACGCCCGAGCAGGTGGCGCGCTGGCCCGGTGTGCAGGCGCAATGGCTGATGGACGAAGAGGTGGTGCCCGTGTGCAGCCCGCAACTGCTGGCCACGGCGCAGGCGCGCGAGCCGGGTCGCGCCTGGCTGCCCGTGGGGGCGGATATCGTGGCCCGGATGCCGCTGCTGCAGCAAAGCACGCGGCCCTACGGCTGGCAGCAGTGGTTCGATGCCATGGGCGTGGCCGCGCCGCGCGCGCTGGACGGCATGCGGCTGGAGCTGTTCTCCATGCTGGCCGTGGCGGCCAGCCAGGGCCTGGGCGTGGCGCTGATGCCACCCATGCTGATCGAGCAGGAACTGGCGCGCGGCGACCTCATCATTGCCTGCCCGCAGCCGCTGCGCGGCAACCGTGCCTACTACCTGGTCACGCCGGCCCTGGCGCCCGATGCGCAGCCCGCGCCCGCCCTGCGCGTGTTCTCTTCATGGCTGCAGCAGCGCGCCAGGGAGCACCGGCCTGCCTGAAAATTAAGCAGGCTTTGGATTGTTCAACGATGACAGTCACTTAACTGACTTATCCTTGCTGCTGGCGGCGCTTGTCCACAGGCTTGTGGGGGTGTCTCTGGGGAAAACCCGCAATCGCACTCAAAACCAGGGCAGCACGGCCAGGCACAGCGGCATGACCACGGCCGTGGCCACGCCGTTCAGGCCCATGGCCAGGGCCGAGAAGGCGCCCATGGTCGGATTCACCTGCAGCGCGCGTGCCGTGCCGATGGCGTGGGCCGTAAGTCCCAGGGCAAAACCCTGCACGGCCGGGTCATCGCTGCGCACCAGGCGGATCAGCAGCGGCGCCATCATCGTGCCCGCAATGCCGGTGATGGCCACGGCCACGGCCGCCAGCGAGGCCGGCCCGCCAAAGCGCTCGGCCATGGGCAGGGCAATGGGAATGGTGGCCGACTTGGGCGCCAGCGCCACCAGCGTCTGCACCGTCGCTCCCAGGCTCCAGCCGATCAGCAGTGCCGACAGCAACGCCACCACGCAGCCCACGGCCAGCGCCACGCTGATGGGCAGCCACAGCGCGCGGATGCGCTCGCGCTGGGCGTACAGCGGAATTGCCAGCGCGACGGTGGCCGGGCCGATCAGCAGCCCCAGCAGCGAGACGCCGCTGCGGTAGCTGGCATAGGAGGTGCCCGTGGCCAGCAGCACGCCCACGATGACGACCACGGCCGTGAACACGGGAATCAGAAGCGGATGGTTGCCGCTTCGGCGGTACAGCGCCATGGCCGCCAGGTAGACGGCCATGGTCAGCACCAGCCAGGGCAGATGGGCGGTGGAGGCGTTGCCGGAGAGCGACTGCCAGGCGCTGTGCCAGTGGGTGGCGAGCGCGCTCATGTCTTGTCTCCCTGGCTGGCGGCCGCTTCGCGGGCGCGCTGGCGCTCCAGGCACCAGCGGAAGGTGAAGGCCGTGGCCAGGAAGGTGATGGCCGCACCCGCCACGCAGGCGATCACAAAGGGCTGCCATTCGCGCGACAGCCGGTCGAACTCCAGCATCACGCCTGCAATGACGGGAATGAACAGCAGCATCATGTTTTGCAGCAGCACGCCGGCGGCCTTCTCCAGCGACTCGGGCAGGCGGCCGTGCAGCAGCAGCGCCCCCAGCAGCAGCAGCGTGCCCACGAGCGCGCCCGGAAGCGGCAGCCCCGTGAGCTGGACGATGGCCTCCCCCAGCAACTGGAAGGCGAACAAGGCGGTGATGGCGTACAGCATGAAAACCTGAATTCCTGGGTCAGATGGGTGAGGGAGCGGCCAAAGGGGCAGGTGCGGCAAGAGCGTGGATCGCCCGTTGTCAGGCCGGGGCCTGGCCTTGGCGCCTGTGGGACGCCGCCGCAAAGCGTGCAATCATCGCCCACAACTCGAAAAAAGGTGCGGCCACCGATTGCGCGGCTCCCGGGCCAAGGCTATGTTTGGGTCCGTGCCCCCGAGAGTCCTGGGGCATGAGACTTTGAATAGCGAAGGAGTAGCGATGGCCGAAACCACATATCACGCACCCGTGTACGAGCCGACGGTGGATGAACTCGAAGTGCTCAAGAAGCTGGAGATGGGCGAGCCCGTGTCGCTGGAAAGCGCGGCGCGCGAGCATCTGTCCAAGAGGCTGCGCGAGCGTGGACTGGTCGAAGTGGACAGCAGCCATCAATGGCACATCACGGCGGCAGGGCGCGCGCAGATCCGCCGCACGGATGCCTGAGGCGAGGTGAGTCAGGCGCCTTCCGAATCGAGGGTTTTCCCTTGGATCTGGAGGTTGCCTGATTTGCAGGCAGCTTAGCCTGCGGCCAGTGAATGCAAGCACTTGGACGCCTCGTTCACTTGCTGTTCACTGATTATCCACAGGGTTGTTCAATGGATCTGTGGAGAAAGAAAGCCACCTCAGGGTGGCTTTTTTCATGGGCTTTTACAGGACCGAACCGTGGGCGCACCGGGCTGGTGCCCGCGCTGGGCAAGGGCTGCATGACGGTGGTGCAAGTGGCTGTTTTCAGAGGGAAGGGGCTGAATTTGACGCAGGGCTGCAGCCCTGCCTGCGGGCTGGGATGGTGCTGCTTCAAGCAGGCTTCAGCATGGGCCAAGGTCCAGGCCTGGCAGGCCTTGAGAGGCGGTTGATGCCAAAGTTGTGCACAGGTTGGGCCCTGTGCGGCGAAAAGCGCGCAGGCGTCATCCCGCCCAAGGCATGAGGACGCAGGATTGGTGCAGGCTGGAGGGCCTTGAAATGCAGTGCAGCCGTTGAACACGGCTGGATGCAAAGGGGCTTGAGGTTTGTGCGGACGCTGTGAAGACAGCGGCCGGAAAAGAAATAGCCGAAAAAGCAGGGGACTGCTTTTTCGGCTACGTAATCTCTGGTGCCCGGGGCCGGAATCGAACCGGCACGCCTTGCGGCGGGGGATTTTGAGTCCCCTGCGTCTACCAATTTCACCACCCGGGCTACTTAGCGCAGGGGCGAATTATGGCACAGTGTGAGGCTATGAAAATTTATCCGACCATCGAAGACGCCATCGGCCGCACGCCCCTGGTGGCATTGCAGCGCATCGGTGCGCAGTCTCGCCAGGAACGTGGCAACGTGGTGCTGGGCAAGCTGGAAGGCAACAACCCGGCCGGTTCGGTCAAGGACAGGCCGGCCCTGTCGATGATCCGCCGCGCCGAAGAGCGCGGCGACATCAAGCCCGGTGATACGCTGATCGAGGCCACCTCGGGCAATACCGGCATTGCGCTGGCCATGGCCGCCACGATCAAGGGCTACCGGATGGTGCTGATCATGCCCGAGGACCTGTCCATCGAGCGTGCCCAGACGATGAAGGCCTATGGCGCCGAGCTGATCCTCACGCCCAAGAGCGGCGGCATGGAATACGCGCGCGACCTGGCCGACCAGATGGTGGCCCAGGGCAAGGGCGTGGTGCTCGACCAGTTCGGCAACCCCGACAACCCGCGCATCCACTACGAGACCACCGGCCCCGAGCTGTGGGAGCAGACCGGCGGCGAGATCACGCATTTCGTGAGCGCCATGGGCACCACGGGCACGATCACCGGCGTGGCGAAGTTCCTCAAGGAAAAGAACCCGGCCATCCGCATCGTGGGCGCCCAGCCGGCCGAGGGCTCGCGCATCCCAGGCATCCGCAAGTGGCCCGAGGAATACATGCCCAAGATCTACGACGCCTCGCTGATCGACGAGACCGTGCTCGTGGGCCAGGACGATGCCGAGGACATGGCGCGCCGCCTGGCGCGCGAGGAAGGCATCTTTGCCGGCATCTCTGCGGCGGGCGCCTGCTGGGTGGCCCAGCAGATTGCCGAGCGCGAGAACAACGCCACCATCGTCTTCGTGGTCTGCGACCGCGGCGACCGCTATCTGTCCACGGGCGTCTTCCCCGCCTGACGCAGCGACAGGCTCGCCTTCCGGCGGGCCTTCCTGTTTGCATAGAGCCAGGACAGCAAAAAACCAGGAACAGCCCATGCACTATGAAACCCGCTATTGCACGCACTGCGCAACGCCCCTGCAGTGGGTGATCCAGGCCGAGGACGGCGGCGATGTATCGCGCCTGCGCTGCCCCGAGTGCGGCTGGACGCACTGGAACAACCCCACGCCGGTGCTGGCCGCCATCGTGGAGCTGGACGGCAAGGTGCTGCTGGCGCGCAATGCGGCCTGGCCCGAGAAGGTCTTCGGCCTGATCACGGGCTTCATGGAAGCCGGCGAGTCGCCCGAGGAGGGCGTGGCACGCGAGGTGGCGGAGGAAACCGGCCTGCAGGCCGAGTCGCTGGAGCTGATCAGCGTGCATGAGTTCCTGCGCATGAACCAGGTGATCATCGCCTTCCATGTGCGCGCCAGCGGCCAGGTGCGGCTGTCGCCCGAGCTGCTCGAGTACCGCCTGCTGGAGCCCGAGAAAGTCCAGGCCTGGCCTTCGGGCACCGGCATGGCGCTGGCCAAGTGGCTGCGCAGCCGGGGGCATGATCCTGTGATCCGTGACTTCTGGAAGCGTGCAGAGCAGGCCCAGGAGGCTGAAGCGAGTCGCGCCGATCAAGACAGTGCTGCCGGCCTCAGCCGCGATGCCGCCTAGAATCCCAGGCTCAAGAGGTGCATCCGATGGAAATTCACAAGGAAATCGACACGCGCGGGCTCAACTGCCCGCTGCCCATTCTCAAGGCCAAGAAGGCGCTGGCCGAACTGGACAGCGGCCAGCTGCTCAAGGTGGTGGCCACCGACACGGGCTCGCTGCGCGACTTCCAGGCCTTTGCCAAGCAGACCGGCAATGAACTGGTGGAGCAGCAGACCGTGGGTGCGGAGTTCATCCATATCCTGCGCCGACGCTGAGCGGCTGCACGCGGTTCGCTCCAAAGAAAAAGGCCTGCTTTCGCAGGCCTTTTGCATGGGGCAGGGGCGGCTCTAAGGCCCGGCCTCAGATGCTCAGGCCCTGCAGGTATTCGCGGAAGCTCGCGCCCACGTCCTCGTGCTGCAGCGCCAGTTCCACCGTGGCCTGCAGAAAGCCTTCCTTGCTGCCGCAGTCGTAGCGCTTGCCCTGGTACTGGAAGGCGTAGACGGCTTCATGGGCCATCAGGCGTTCGATGGCGTCGGTCAGCTGGATCTCGCCGCCCACGCCCTTGGGCTGGTTGCGGATCTCCTCGAAGATGGCCGGTGTCAGCACGTAGCGGCCAGCCACGCCCATGCGCGAGGGGGCCTTCTCGGGCGCAGGCTTTTCCACGATCTTCTCGATGCGCATCAGCGAACCGCCGGCCGGCTCGCCAGCCACGATGCCGTAGCGCTTGGTCTGCTCCAGCGGCACTTCCTGGACGGCCAGCAGGGAGCGGCCCTGCTTGTGGAAGGCCGATGTCATCTGCGCCATCACGCCGGGGCCGCCAGGCTCGCCCACCATCAGGTCGTCGGCCAGCAGCACGGCAAAGGGCTCGTTGCCCACCAGCGGCTCGGCACACAGCACGGCATGGCCCAGGCCCAGCGAGCGCGGCTGGCGCACGAACAGGCAGTTCATGTCGGCGGGGCTGATGCTGCGCACCAGCTCCAGCATGGCCTGCTTGCCGGCGTTCTCCAGTTCGTTTTCCAGCTCGTAGGCGGTGTCGAAATGGTCCTCGATGGCGCGCTTGCTGCGGCCGGTGACGAAGATCATGTCGCGGATGCCTGCCTCGTAGGCCTCTTCCACGGCGTACTGGATCAGCGGCTTGTCCACCACGGGCAGCATCTCCTTGGGAGAGGCCTTGGTGGCGGGCAGAAAGCGCGTGCCGAGCCCGGCAACGGGAAACACGGCTTTGCGGACACGGGTCTGATTACTCATGAAAATCTTGGGATTCAGGTGATGGAAAAAGCGTGCGGCTTTGCGTCTTCTTCGCTAAGTGTCTCAGCTTTCATTGTGCGACTTGATGCCCTCGGACGATGAAACTGGCGCAGCCCAAGATCAGGGACACCGAGGAAGGGCCTGAGCCGGCCGCGCCGCCCCGCGCCGAGGGTGTCGTCCCCCTCCCGCGAAGCGAGAGAGGGGGAAGCGGCGCAGCCGCTCAGGGGGAGATTCCATGTCAACCCAGGCGGGCGAGTTGTTCCTGGATGCGGATCAGCGTGGCGCCGAAGTCGGCCACGCGCTTCTTTTCCTGGTCGATGACGGCCGGGGGCGCCTTGGCCACGAAGGCCTCGTTGCCCAGCTTGGCATTGGCCTTGGTGATCTCGCCTTCCAGGCGTGCGGCTTCCTTGGACAGGCGGGCCTTTTCGGCCGCCACGTCGATCTCCACGAACAGCGCCAGGCGCGCCTCGCCCACCACGCAGACGGGCGCGGCCTGGGCGGCCTCGGCCCAGGCGGCTTCGTCGTCGAACACCTTGACCTCGCTGAGCTTGGCCAGGTTTTGCAGCACGGCGGCATTGGTGCGCAGGAACTGCGACTCATCGGCCGAGCTGGCCACGGCCAGCAGCGGCAGGCGCTGTGCGGGCGACACGCCCATTTCGCCGCGCAGCGTGCGGCAGGCGTCGATCATCTGCTTGATGCGGCCCACGTAGGCGATGGCGGCCTCGTCGATCTTCTCGGGCTGGGCCTCGGGGTAGCGGGCCACGGCCACGGACTCGCCGGGCAGGCCGGCGACCGGGGCGACCTTCTGCCACAGGGCTTCGGTCACGAACGGGATGATGGGGTGGGCCAGGCGCAGGATGGCTTCCAGCGTGCGGATCAGCGTGCGGCGCGTGGCGCGCTGCTGGGCCTCGTTGCCGGTCTGGATCTGCACCTTGGCGATTTCCAGGTACCAGTCGCAGAACTCGTTCCAGACGAAGTCGTACAGCGCGTTGGCCACGTTGTCCAGGCGGAATTCGACAAAGCCCTTGGCCACTTCGGCCTCGACCTTCTGCAGCTGCGAGGCGATCCAGCGGTCGGGCTGGCTGAACTGCATGTAGCCCGCGAACTCGCCGCCGGCCTGGCATTGCTCCTTGGTGTGGGGCAGCAGGCCGCAGTCATGGCCTTCGCAGTTCATCAGCACAAAGCGGCTGGCGTTCCACAGCTTGTTGCAGAAGTTGCGGTAGCCCTCGCAGCGCTTGCTGTCGAAGTTGATGGAGCGGCCCAGCGAGGCCAGGGCCGCGAAGGTGAAGCGCAGCGCGTCGGCGCCGTAGGCGGGAATGCCCTCGGGGAATTCCTTTTGCGTGTTCTTGCGCACCTGGGGCGCGGTCTCGGGGCGGCGCAGGCCCTGCGTGCGCTTGTCCAGCAGGGTGTCCAGGTCGATGCCGTCGATCAGGTCCACGGGGTCGAGCACGTTGCCCTCGGACTTGCTCATCTTCTTGCCCTGGGCGTCACGCACCAGGCCATGCATGTAGACATGGCGGAAGGGCACGCGGCCTGTGAAGTGCGCGGTCATCATGATCATCCGGGCGACCCAGAAGAAGATGATGTCGTAGCCCGTGACCAGCACCGAGCTGGGCAGGTAGAGGTTGTAGTCATCGTCGGCCGCCTCGGTCTGGTTCGGCCAGCCCATGGTGGAGAACGGCACCAGGGCCGAGGAGTACCAGGTGTCCAGCACGTCCTCGTCGCGCGTGAGCGTCTTGCCGGGGGCCTGGGCGCGGGCTTCTTCCTCGGTGCGGGCCACGTAGACCTTGCCGTCCTCGTCGTACCAGGCGGGAATCTGGTGGCCCCACCACAGCTGGCGCGAGATGCACCAGTCCTGGATGTTGTTCATCCACTGGTTGTAGGTGTTGACCCAGTTCTCGGGCACGAACTGCACCTGGCCGCTGGAGACGGCATCGATGGCCTTCTGCGCGATGGACTTGCCCGTGGCATCGCCTTCGCCGACCTTGTTCATGGCCACGAACCACTGGTCGGTCAGCATGGGCTCGATCACCTGGCCCGTGCGCGTGCAGATGGGCACCATGAGCTTGTGCTTCTTGGTCTCGACCAGCAGGCCGGCCGCGTCCAGGTCGGCCACGATGGCCTTGCGCGCCACGAAGCGGTCCATGCCGCGGTACTTCTCGGGCGCCTCGTCGTTGATGGTGGCCGTCAGCGTCAGCACGCAGATCATCGGCAGGCCGTGGCGCTGGCCCACGGCGTAGTCGTTGTTGTCATGCGCAGGCGTGACCTTGACCACGCCCGTGCCGAACTCGCGGTCCACGTAGTCGTCGGCAATGATGGGGATCTCGCGGCCCACCAGGGGCAGGATCACGGTCTTGCCGATCAGCGCCTGGTAGCGCTCGTCCTCGGGGTGGACCATCAGGGCTGCGTCGCCCAGCATGGTTTCCGGGCGCGTGGTGGCCACCACGAGCTGGCCCGAGCCGTCGGCCAGCGGATAGGCGATGTGCCACAGCGAGCCGTCCTTTTCCTCATTCTCGACCTCGAGGTCGGAGACGGCGGACATCAGCTTGGGGTCCCAGTTCACCAGGCGCTTGCCGCGGTAGATCAGGCCCTGCTGGTACAGGCGCACGAAGGTCTCGTTGACGATGGACGACAGCTTGTCGTCCATGGTGAAGTACTCGCGGCTCCAGTCCACGCTGTCGCCCATGCGGCGCATCTGGCCGGTGATGGTGTTGCCGCTCTGGTTCTTCCACTCCCAGACCTTGCTCACGAAGTTCTTGCGCGCCTCGGGAGGCGTCGCGCCCATGTCGTGGCGGCTGGCGATGCCCTGCTCCTGCAGCTGGCGCTCCACCACGATCTGGGTGGCGATGCCCGCGTGGTCGGTGCCGGGAACCCAGACCGTGTTGTGGCCCTTCATGCGGTGGTAGCGCGTGAGGCTGTCCATGATGGTCTGGTTGAACGCATGGCCCATGTGCAGCGTGCCTGTCACATTGGGCGGCGGCAGCTGGACGGAGAACGATGGCTGGGATGCATCTGCCTGGCCCGTGCCGCGCACGCCGGCTGCGCCGTAGCCGCGCTTTTCCCATTCAGGGCCCCATTGGGCCTCGATGGCGGCGGGTTCAAACGATTTGGACAGGCTGTCGAGGCCTGGCTGGGCAATGGTGTCGCTCATGGCTTGCTTGCGGGGAATTGTGCGAATGGCGTTTGGCAAATGAAAACGGCATCCGTTGAAGGGATGCCGTCTGCATATGCGAAATGGATGACGGTTTGACGGGGATTCTACCGACCCCGTCCGCCTGCCTGTTCGCCGGGTTTTATTGAGAGCGTGTTGTGCACTTTTAAGCGCCCGCGTTGGCTCTGCGCGCTGGTGATCGCAAGGCGCAGTGCGCCGCCAAGGCTCATGCCTTGGCAAGCGCTGCAACGCCGCGAGCGCCTGCGCACAGAGCCAACCCTTCGGGAAAGCCGGGGAACGGGCCCGGTCCTTCGTTGCAGCCCGCTTGCGGTGTGGCAACCGCGGCGCGTGCTACGCCTCGTTCCGGGCCCGTTCCCCGGCTTTCGCGGGCACTTTAAAGTGCACAACACGCTCTAGGCTGCGTCGGGGACGAACTCGGGCCGGTCGTTGCTCTGGGGCTTGAGCGGCTGGGCTGCCTTGCCTTCGGCGCGTTCCTTGCGCCATTGCTCCTTGCGTGCCGTCCACTCGTTCAGGCGGGCGTGGGCGGTGGTGCTTTCGCGCGCCATCTGCACTTCGTCGGCCAGCTGGGCCGACAGCTCCAGGCGGATGCCGTTGGGATCGAAGAAATAGATGCTCTTGAAGATGTGGTGGTCGGTCACACCCAGAACCTCGATGCCATGCGCCACCAGGCGGGCCTTGGTGTTCTCCAGTTCCTCGACCGTGTCCACGCGGAAGGCAATGTGGTTGATCCACAGCGGCGTGTTGGGCGAGGGCAGGGCCTTTTCGTCGTCGCCGATGTCGAAGAAGGCGATGAACGACCCATCCTTCAGGCGGAAGAAGAAGTGCGTGTAGGGGCAGTACTCGCCCGTGCTGGGCACGTAGTCGCTCTGGATGATGTGATAGAGCGGCAGGCCCAGGATGTCCTCGTAGAAGTGGCGGGTCTCCTCGGCATCGCGGGCCTTGTAGGCGTAGTGGTGCAGTTGCTGCACGGCGGCGGGCGGTGGCAGCGTGGACAGGTCGGGACGGGCGCTTGTGTTCATCGAATGTCTCCTTGGTGGATGTTTTGATTCTACTATTCGTAATCAATTTACCTAAATGAAATGTTGCGATGAATGCAGGGATATGCGCGCTGTGGTGTTTGGTTCACCTGCGGTGCCGAGTTGCCGGCAGCACTTGACCTTCAAGTCACTTCACACTTTCTCATGGAGGTCCGAGCCCCTGCCTGCCATGGACGCCATCGGTGCAGCGGCCCTCTGTTCACAACCGTTTTCAAGTCAAGGAATCTCATGAGCGACAGCCATCAGCACGGCGACGTGCGTGCCCTGCCGGAATCCCGCCTCTGGTTTGCCTTCGGATTGACCGGCACCTTCATGGTGGTGGAAATCATCGGCGGCATGGTCACGGGCAGTCTGGCCCTGATCTCCGACGCCATGCACATGCTGACCGATGCGATGGCGCTGCTGCTGGCCCTGGTGGCCATACGCGCCGGCCGCAAGGCAGCCGACCTGATGCGCACCTACGGCTATGCGCGCTTCGAGATCCTGGCCGCCGCCATCAATGCGCTGGTGCTGCTGGGCGTGGCCTTCTACATCCTCTATGAGGCCTACCGCCGGCTGTCGGCACCTGCAGAAATCCAGTCCCTGGGCATGATGGCGGTGGCGGCCGTGGGCCTGGTGATCAACCTGCTCTCCATGCGCCTGCTGTCGGGCGGCAAGGATGAGAGCCTGAACGTGAAGGGCGCGTATCTGGAGGTATGGGCGGACATGCTGGGCTCGGTCGGCGTGCTCGCCGGTGCCGCGCTGATCTGGCTGACGGGCTGGCGGTGGATCGACTCGGCGGTGGCCGTGGGCATCGGCTTCATGGTGTTCCCGCGTACCTGGACCCTGTTGCGCGAGTGCATCAACATCCTGCTGGAAGGCGTGCCCTCGGGGATGAGCCTGCAGGCGGTACGCGAGACGATTGCGGGCACGGCGGGCGTGGCAGCGATCCACGATGTCCACCTGTGGGCGGTCACGCAGAGCAAGCCCATGCTGACCGGCCATGTGGTGCTGCTGCCCGGCGCGGACGGCGAGCAGGTGCGCCGCGATATCGAAGACAGGCTGCAGGCCGGCTTCGACCTGCACCATACGACGCTGCAGATGGAGCGCGAGGACCGCTCCCCGTCAGAGCACATCCACTAGGATGCCCAGTCTTCATGGACCACACCCGGAGTGCACCGATGCTTGAGCTTCGACCCAACTGCGAATGCTGCGACAAGGACCTGCCGCCAGAGTCTGCCGAGGCTCGCATCTGCACCTTCGAGTGCACGTTCTGTGCCGGCTGTGCGGATCATGTGCTGCACGGCGCCTGCCCCAACTGCGGTGGCGAGCTGGTGGCCAGGCCGCGCCGGCCGGTGGACAAGCTGGAGCGGTATCCGGCCTCGACGAAGCGGGTGCTCAAGGCCGGCGGTTGCGCTGTACGGGCCTGATCAGAGCACAGGCCTGGCTCTGCGGCTTTGGAACGCAGCCTCCACCGCCAGCACGGCTGCAAAACCCATCACATAGGCCAGCACATCCCACCAGTCGGCCGTGCTGCCCAGCACGATGCGCAAAGCGCGGTTGGGAATGTGCAACTGGAAGGTCGATGCCAGGAACTGGCTCAGCTCCACCAGCAGGCCCACGCACAGCGCGGCCGATGCCAGCGTCAGCACGCGCGCGGCGATCACGGTCTTGAACACGGCATAGACCCAGGCCACGGCCATCACGTCGCCGAAGAAGCTGCGCACCCAGCCCCAGCGCGCGCCGACGGTGGCCAGCAGCACGAGCAAGACAAACAGGGCCACCGCCCACGCCAGGGAAACAGGATCAAAACGCCATCGCATGGCCGCCATCATCGGGCCAAAAGCGGGTCCGGTCAGCGAGCCGGGTGCGCAGTGCCTTGCGCAGTGGTGGCCAGCGGGTGCGCTATCCCGCCATCGCCGTAGCTGCCCACCACCTGGGCGATCACCACCTGGTAGCCCTTGAGCCAGCGCGCCTGTTGCTGCTTGGCTTCGAGGTGCGCAGGGTGGCGCATCAGTTGCTGCAGCGCCTCCCAGGTCTGCCAGTAGTAGACGTTGGAGACCAGGCCTGTGGCTGGGTTCTCCCAGGCCTCTTCGCCCAGATAGCCGGGGATGGCGCGGGCGATCTCGGCGATCCGGCCGTCAAGGGCATGGAATGGCGCGTCATATTCGCCCGGCGCAAAGGTGAAGGTGGATGTGTACATCGGCGGTTGGCAATCTGTGTGAGGGTGGCTGGCGCTAGATGCGCGGCGCCGCATCCATGGCGCTGGCCAGCGGCTCCTGTCCGCGCTCGCGCAGCGCGCCGATGGCTCCTTCCAGGTCCCGGGCCTGCCGGTTCTGGCTGAGCTTGGCCTTGCCCTCCAGGCGGGTGATGCGGATCTGCAGGCCGACGATGGCCTGCAGCATGCCGTCGATGAATTCACGCGGCGAGTCGGACATCTTCCAGGGCTGGGCCTGCGATGCCTCATGGACCCGCGTGAGCCGGCCGACCAGGCCGCGCACGAATTTCTCGTCGTCATGGATGCTGATTTGCCCGTGCACATGCACGGCCTCGTAGTTCCAGGTGGGCACCAGGCGGTGCGTCTCGTGCTTGCTCGGATACCAGCTGGGCGAGATATAGCCTTCGGCGCCACGGAAGACGACCAGCACCTCGGCGCCGTCGCGGCACTGCTGCCAGAGGGGATTGGCGCGGGCCACATGGGCGCTCAGCGTGCCCATCTCCCCTGGGTCCGCATCCAGCAGGAACGGCAGGTGGTTGGCGTCCAGCACGCCGTTGGCCTGGGTGACGAGCGTGCCCAGGGGGTGGCTGCGGATCAGGCCGTGCAGGCTGTCGGAATCGGTGAGGGAGAAATGGGCGGGCGTGTACATGGGCGCTTCCTGGGCTGGTGTGCCGGCATCGGGGGAAACCGGACTATCCACCATCCCTGGCACAATGAAAAATCCAGTTTTATGATTTTTTGGCAGACCAGTTGAAATCCGCTTTCACCCGCCAAGCCGGCGCAGCGCCCGGCGCCCGCACCCTCCACGAATGGCTGAAATCACAGGTGGCCGACGGCAGCCTGGCCGTGGGCGCACGCCTGCCCTCCACCCGCGCCCTGGCGCTGGACCTGGGCGTGTCGCGCACCACCGTCACGGCCGCCTACGAGCAGCTTGCGGCCGAAGGCTATCTGGAGACCGCTCCAGGCAGCAGGGCGCGCGTGGCGGCTGGCGCGGCGCAGCGCAGCCGTGCGCGCAGCATGCCGTCAGCGGCCCAGCAGCATGGCCGTCCCCGGCTGTCTTCCTTTGGGCAGCGGGTGGATGCGCTGGCGTCAGCCCTGCCGCCGGCAGCAGGCGATGGTGGGCCGGCCCCGATCGACTTTCTCTACGGCGCCCTGGCCTTTGACGACTTTCCCACGCTGGCCTGGCGGCGCGCCTACAACCGCGCCATCGTGCAGCGCCAGTCTTCCCTGTCCTACGACGCGCCCGAAGGCGAGCCGGCGCTGCGCATGGCGCTGCAAGGCTATCTGCGCAGGGCGCGGGGGCTTGTCTGTTCGGCCGATCAGATCGTGGTGGTGCAGGGCTCGCAGCAGGCCATCGACCTGTGTGCGCGCGTGCTGGTCGATCCGGGCGAGACCGTGCTGATGGAAGAGCCCTGCTACCTGATGGCGCGCCGCGTGTTCGAGGCCCAGGGCGCATGCCTGCAGGAAATGGCCGTCGATGAACAGGGCCTGGATACCTCGGCGCTGGCCGGGCGCCAGGCGCGGCTGGCCTATGTCACACCCTCGCACCAGTTTCCGCTGGGCGGCGTGCTGCCCATAGGCCGCAGGCAGCAACTGCTGGCCTGGGCGCGCGCCACGGGTGCCTGGATTCTGGAGGACGACTACGACGGCGAATTCCGCTACGGGCTGCGCCCCATCGACGCCCTGCAGTCCATTGACGAGGTGGGTTGCGTCATCCATGTCGGCACTTTCTCCAAGGCCTTATCGCCGCAAATGCGCATGGGCTACCTGGTGCTGCCGCCGTCCCTGGTGCCCGTGTTCCGGGAAGCCCGGCGGCTGGCCGACCGGCATGCGCCGCGCCTGGACCAGCTGGTGCTGGCCGCGCTGATCGAGGACGGCAGCTACGAGCGCCATGTGCGCGCTGCCCGCCGTCGCAACGAAGGCCGGCGGGCGGCATTGCTGCAGGCGCTGGAGCGGCACTTGCCGGGCGCGGTGCAGGTCGAAGGCTCGGCCTCCGGCCTGCATGTGGTGGCCTGGGTGCCTGCCGTGCATCAGCGCGATGAGATTGCCCTGGTGCGGTTGGCGCGAGAGCGTGGCGTGGGCGTTCGCCCCATCTCGCCGCTCTATGCGGCCGGTGATGCCCATCGCCGCCAGTCCTGCGCCGGGCTGGTCCTGGGTTATGCGAGCCTGCAGCCGCAGGCCATCGAGCAAGGGGTGCGCAGGCTGGCGGGCGTGGTGCGGGATGGACAGAAAAAAGGCGGGGCCTTCGAGGCCCCGCCTTGCTGACGCTGAGGTTTCCGGGTGTTGCCGCAGCGCCTGCAATCAGGTGGCGCTGCAGAGAACGAGCGTGGAACTCACGCTGCCAGCGGGCTTCCCGCCTGTGCCCGCATAGCCGTTGGGCAGCGTCGTCGAGCCATTCAGCGTGAAGGCGACGCTGATGGACAGCGTGGTTCTGAACGCGATCGTGGCCCCTGCCGGCAGTGCCGAGGTCAGGGTGACCTGGCGGGAGGTTGGGGAAAGTACCGACACGCTGGCTGTGCCTCCCGTCACACTGAACACACCGATGTTGGCAACTCCCGAACCGATGATGGTCACCGTGGTGCCGACGGGAAGCGGCGCAGAGCCTGCCGTGAGGGTGAAGCCGGGGCCAAGGACGCCAAGCACACCACAGCTGCCATCGAGGTGGTAGGCGCCAATGTCGATGGAACCCGAGACCGTGATCGACACGGCTGCGGTGTCGGTGTTGCTGCCCTGGATGGTGACATTGGTCGGCCCCTCGTCCGAACCTGCGGTGAAGGTCACCGTGCAAGTCCCCCCGGCCGGCAGCGACAGCCCGCAGGTGTTGCCGGAAACGGACAGCCCACTGCCGCCGGGGATGGTGGCGCCGATATTGGCGGCGGCATTCGATCCCGTGTTGGTGATGGTCACGAAGCCCGTGTCGCCAGGAGCAATCGTCAGGGTCGATGCGGAGATCCCCAGCGTGGTCGTGGTGCTGGGCGCCGTCACGGTGAACTGCACTGACGTTGCCGTGGTGTTGCTGCCAGCGAAGCTGATGGCCGTCGGACCTTCCGGCGTGGCTCCAGTCAGCGTGATCGTGCAATTGGCCCCCGCTGCCAGCGATGAACCACAGGTGTTGGCCGACACCGTGATGCCGCTGCCTGCTGGAATCGTGGCCTGAACGTCGAGCGCAGGGGCCCCACCATTGTTGGTGATGGTCACCGAGCCCGTTGCGCCTGTGTTGAACGACACGGGCGTGGTGGACATGCCCAGCGTGGTCGGCGTGACGGGCGCCGTCACCGTGACCGGCACGGTCGTGGCCAGCGTATTGCTGCCGCCGAAGCTGATGGCCGTGGGGCCTTCGGCGGCGGCCGCAGTCAGGGTGATGCCGCAGCTGGCCAAAGAGGCGATTGCGGCGCCGCACGTGTTCGACTGCACGGTGATTCCGCTACCGGCCGGCGCCGTGGCGGTCACGTTGAAGGCTGCAGAAGCGCCGGTGTTGCTGATGAGGACCGTTGTCGAGCCGCCCGCAGCGAACGACAGCGGAGCGCTGGGTATCGAAAGCGTGGCCGTGGGAACGGGCACCGTCACCGTGACCTGCACGGTCGTGGTGGGCGTATTGCTGCCGCCAAAGATGACCGCGGTCGGGCCTTCTGCGGCCGCAGCCGTCAGCGTGATCGTGCAGCCGGCCCCGGGGGCCAGGGAGATGGGGCAGGTGCTGGACGCCACCGTGATGCCGCTGCCGACCGGAATGGTGGCTTGCACGTTGAACGCCGGTGCGGGCCCGTTGTTGGTGATGGTCACCGTGCCCGCTCCGCTGGTGCCAAACGACACGGGTGCGGCGGGAATGTCCAGCGTGGTCGGCGTGACGGGGACCGTCACCGTGACCGGCACCGTCGTCGCCGGTGTGTTGGTGCCGCCGAAGCTGATGGCGGTCGGCCCTTCGGCCGCAGCGGCCGTCAGCGTGATCGTGCAGCTGGCAGCGGGGGCCAGGATGGCGGGGCAGGTGGTGGTGGACACCGTGATGCCGCTGCCGGCCGGAATGGTGGCCTGTACGTTGAACGCGGGTGCGCTTCCGCTGTTGGTGATGGTCACCGAACCTGCACCGCCGGTGCCGAACGACAGGGGTGTCGTGGGAATGTTCAGCGTGGTGGGCACGACGGGGGCTGTCACCGTGATCGGCACGGTCGTGGCCGGCGTGTTGCTGCCGCCGAAACTGATGTCGGTCGGCCCTTCGGCCGCAGCGGCCGTCAGTGTGATCGTGCAGCTGGCAGCGGGGGCCAGGATGGCGGCGCAGGTGGTGTTGGACACCGTGATGCCGCTGCCGGCCGGAATGGTGGCCTGTACGTTGAACGCGGGTGCGCTTCCGCTGTTGTTGATGGTCACCGAACCGGCGCCACCGGTGCCGAAGGACACGGGGGCAGTGGGAATGTTCAGCGTAGTCGGCGTGACAGGGGTCGTTACCGTGACAGGCACGGTCGTGGCCGGCGTGTTGCTGCCGCCAACGCCGATGTTCGTGGGGCCTTCCGGTCCTGCCGCCGTCAGTGTGATGGTGCAGCTTGCGCCCACCGGCAGTGACGCCGGGCAGGTGGAGGAGGCCACCGTGATGCCGCTGCCGACCGGAATGATGGCCCGCAGATTGAACGCAGGCGCCGTTCCGTTGTTGGTGATGGTCACTGAGCCTGCGCCGTAGGCGCCGAACAGCACGGGTGCCGGGGGAACGGTAGGCGCGGTTGGCGCGACGGGTGCGGTGACCGTGACCTGTGCGGTAGCGGCGGGCGCATTGCTGCCGCCGAAGCCGATGGGGATCGGGCCTTCCGCCGAGGGGGCTGTCAGCGTGATCGTGCAGCTGGCCGAGGGAGCCAGGATGGCGGCGCAGGTGGTGTTGGACACCGTGATGCCACTGCCCGCCGGAATGCTGGCCTGCACATTGAACGCAGGTGCGCTGCCGCTGTTGGTGATGGTCACCGAGCCAGCACCGTTCGCCCCGAAGGACAGGGACGCCGAGGGAATGGTCAGCGTGGCGGGCAGGACGGCAGTCGTCACCGTGACGGGCACGGACGTGGAAGCCGTGTTGCTGCCGCCGAAGCCGATGGAGGTCGGGCCTTCCGCCGAGGGGGCTGTCAGCGTGATCGTGCAGCTGGCCGAGGGAGCCAGGATGGCGGAGCAGGTGGTGTTGGACACCGTGATGCCACTGCCCCCGGGAATGCTGGCCTGCACATTGAGCGCAGGTGCGCTGCCGCTGTTGGTGATGCTCACCGAGCCGGCGCCGCCCGCTCCGAAGGACACGGACGTCGCAGGAATGTTCAGCGTGGTGGGCGTGCCGGTTGCCGACACCGTGACCGGCACGGAAGTGGATGCCGTATTGCTGCCGCCGAAGCCGATGGCGGTCGGGCCTTCCGCCGAGGGCGCGGTCAACGTGATCGTGCAGTTGGCAGAGGGTGCCAGGGCGGCAGGGCAGGTGGTGTTGGACACCGTGATGCCACTGCCTGCAGGAATGCTGGCCTGCACATTGAGCGCATTTGCGCCGCCGCTGTTGGTGATGGTCACCGATCCCGTGCTGCCCGCCGCAAACGACAGCGGCGTGGCGGGAATGCTCAGCGTGGTGGTCGGGGCCGGGCCGCCTGTCACGGTGACCGGGGTGGTGGTGGCTGCGGCGTTGCTGCCGGCAATGCTGACGGTGGTCGGGCCTTCCGCCGCGGGTGCCGTCAGGGTGATGGCGCAGCTGGAGCCCGCAGGCAGCGTTGCCGCGCAGCTGTTGGAGGAGATGGTGATGCCGCTGCCTGCGGGAATGGTGGCCTGCACATTGAGCGCTGCCGAGCCGCCGCTGTTGCTGACGTTCACCGTGCCGGTGCTGCCTGCGGCAAATGACAGGCCCGCGCCGGGAACGCTGAGCGTGGTGGGGCTGGCGCCGGCCGTGGCCTGGGCTGCCTCGGCGCGGCAAATGGTTTCCACATTCACCCGGCATGTGCCATTGGGCGCAATGGTGTTGCCCACGGCGCAAAGAGGCGGGGGCGATGCGGGCGGTGCCCCTGGCGGCATGAGATGGGTGAAGCCCGAGGGAAAACACTGATTCAAATTCGGTGGCTGAATGGCGGTGATTTTCAGTGCCACACCGGAATCATTGGTGAAATCTTCTGCAGAAAATCCATTGATATTGCCGCCATTGACAATTTGCGCAACGAGCAATGGCCGTGTCTCGCCCGCCGGGTTGGTAAAGCTGCCCGTCAATTGGGCACGCAGATCGGGGCTGTGCCACAGCGTGGCGCACACGATGGCGCTGGTGCACAGCGCCATGAAGAGCGCCCGGTGCTGCCGGTTGCGCAGCACCAGCCAGGCGGCCATGGCCAGCCCTATGGCAAGGGCCAACAGACTCCAAGGGTTGTCCACCGGAATCGCGGTTGCCGCGACGGCGGCAGCCGGAGCGACCGTGATGCTCTGGGCATTGGCGGCCATTGGGAATGAATGGGCGGCAATGGCGGCGACAACGGCGGGGGCAATGGAGATCTGCTTCATGGGTGAGTGCCAGGGAGTGATCGGAAAATGAAATTTAAAGTAAGTTTTTTGGAGTATGTCTATTTGTATCTATCGATATCGAGGAATCGTTATGCTGCGACTTTTCAATGACCGTGAAATCGCTATCAATTTGATGCATTTGCAAAGGCCGCCAATGTGCTCGCTGTTCCTCTGTGGAGCGGGTGCGAATGGAGGGCGTTGGCAAGGTCTTTTCCGGGGAATTCAGAAAAGGCAAAAAAAAGCCCGTGACCGGCTTGCGGATCACGGGCTTTGGGCGGCAGCGCCCTGAAAGGCACTGCGGCGAATGCGGTTTTACTGCTGCTTGACCGCTTCGATGGACATCACCAGGCGCACTTGCTTGGGGAAGCCATAGTCCACGCCGTAGTTCACGCCGAAGGCGGTGCGGTCGATCACGGCTTCGAAGTCGCCGCCGCAGGTCTCGCGCTTTTGCAGCATGGCGTTGGGGTAGCAGGTGAACTTGTTGGCCTTGATGGTCACGGGCTGGGTCTTGTCCAGGATGGTCAGGTGGCCGGTGACTTCCTTGAGCTTGTCGCCGTCGAAGACGAACTTGTCGGAGACGAACTTGGCCTGGGGGAACTTGGCCACGTTGAAGATGTCGGCGCTCTTGAGGTGCTTGTCGAAGGCGGCGGTGCCCGAGCTCAGCGATTCCATTTCCAGCACGACTTCGACCTTGCCGGCCTTGGCGTCACGGTCGAATTCCACGGTGCCGCTCTTCTTGTCGAAGCGCACGCGGTTGGTCGAGGCGCCGTTGTGGTCGATCTCGAACGTGGCGAAGGTGTGCGTCGGGTCGATGGCGTAGGTTGCGGGAGCAGCCTGGACAGCGGTGGCGAACAGGCCAGCAATGGCCAGGGCAAACACGGAAGTGCGCATGAAAGAACTCCTAGGTTGGGGTTGCACGAAACGGGAAAGAAAATGGCCGATCTTGGGCAGGGACGCGGCTTACAGCTTGCCCACGCCGGTCAGTGCCAGCTTGAACTGCACCTGCACCTCGTCGGCCACCATGGAGGTATCGCCCCATTCGCCTTCGCCGATCTTGAATTGCAGGCGCTTGAGCGGCAGCGTGCCGGTGGCCGTGGTCGTGGTGCCGGACTGGGCCAGTTGCACGGGAATGCTCACGTTCTGGACCTGGCCCTTGATGCTGAGCTTGCCGTCCACCTGGTACTTGCCGCCGCCCAGCGCCTTGACGGCGGTGGAGTCGAACACGGCCTGCGGGAATTTGGCGACGTTGAACCAATCCGCCTTGGGCAGTTCAGCGTCGGTTTCCTTGGCGCCCATGGTGGCGCTGCCGGTGTCCACGGTGAAGCGGATCTTGCTGGTGTCGGGCTTGGCCGTGTCGAACTGGACCTGGGCATCGAACTTCTTGAAGTGGCCCTGCAGGGGCACGCCCATCTGCTTGGCCGTGAAGTTCACGGCGCTTTGGGCGGGCACGAGCTTTTGCTCGGCCAGTGCCGCTTGGGAAGCCAGGGCCGCAGCGGCCAGGGCGATGGTGGTCAGCGTGGAGGAAAAGCGCATGGCGAGACTCCTAGGGGTCGGGAAAATCCGGTCAGGGGGTGGCTGGGGCCGGATGGACTCCGGCCCTGGCTGGCGAGAGGTTGGCGAAAGGTTCAGGCGCGGCCCGGCAGCATGCGGGAGATCAGGCCGTCGCGGTCGATGAACTGGTGCTTGAGGGCGGCGCCCACATGCATGGCAATCAGCACGACCAGGGCCCAGGCCGCCCAGCCGTGCAGGGGCTTGAGGGTTTCCGCCAGTTCGGGGCTGGCGCTCACGAAGTCAGGCAGGGGCAGCATGCCGAGGAAGACGATGGGAAAGCCGGCCGCCGAGCTGTAGGCCCAGCCCAGCAGGGGCACGGCGAAGAACAGCAGGTACATGGCGTGGTGGGTGCCGTTGTGGGCCCAGTGCTGCCATTGCGGCATGGCACGGGCCACGGCGGGCGGCAGCTCGGGCGGGCGGTGGGTGACGCGCCAGAGCAGGCGCAGCAGGCTCAGCGACAAAAGCGTGACGCCCAGCCACTTGTGCCAGTTGTACAGCTTCAGGCGCGAAGGGGAGAACGGCAGGCCGGTCATGTACCAGCCCAGGCCCAGGGCGGCGATCAGGCCCAGTGCCAGCACCCAGTGGGCGGCCATGGCCACGCCGGTATAGCGCGTGGCTCTGGAGGAGGATTTTGCTGGCGCGTTGGCGCGGGCTGAGGACTCTGTCATGGATGGCGGCAGGCTTTGGAACCGTTCAGGGCCCCTGTGAAGGGGCCCTGGATGGCAAAAAGGGTGCGGTGCGCTCTGCGAGAACTTCGTGCACTGCGGACAACGTGCAGTGTAGGAAGCGGCAAATCCAAAAGAGTTCAGCGGTATTGACGGCTCAATTCAAAAAAGATGAAGGCCGCAGCACCCGTGCCCGCAGTACCAGCGTTACGCGCGGGCTGCGGGAGTTCAGGGCCGGGCGGGATCGGCGGGCAGCATGACCACGGCCTGCGCCGCCTGCTTCCATGCGGCGGCGGCTGCGTCGGCATCGCCCCGGTGCTCGGCCATCAGGGCCAGGCGCTGCCAGGCACGGGTGCGCAGTGCGCTTTCCTGCAGATGGGGCGCAGCGCGCAGCAGCAGTTGCTGGGCCTTGCCCCAGAGCTGGCGCTGCACGCAGGCCATGCCGGCCAGGTATTGCAGGCGGGGTTCGCGCGGATGGCTGTTGGTGGCCGCCTCGATGCGCGCCAGCCAGGTGCCGTCCAGGCCGTCCAGGCAGGGCTCCAGCACCTGGACCAGGCGCGGCAGATGCGATTCGCTGCGCGGGCCGGCATGGGACAGCAGGCGTTCCCACACGGGCAGCAGCCAGGCGCGGGCCTGCGCGGCCTCGCCGCCCAGGGCCATGAGGCGCGATGCGGCCGGCAGCGCGATCTCGGGCATGGCACGTTCCTCACCGTCCAGCGACAGCCAGAAGTGCTGCAGCTGCGTGGTGTCGCGTGCCTCGTTGATGCTCTCCAGCACCAGGCCGCGCACCACGCTGGCGGCGGCCGCTGGCGAGAAGGCGCGGTGCTTGGCCAGCAGGCGCGCCGTGTCCAGCGCCGTCGATGTCTGGCCGGCCAGGCGCGAGGCCTTCAGGCGGATGCGCAGCGCGATCGTGCGGCGTGCCGCGCCCTGGGGCAGTTCGGCCAGGCGGCGCAGCGCATCAGCTGCGTCGCGGTCGTCCAGGGCCCAGCGCGCGGCGCGCATCTGGGCGCCTTCGCGCATTTCCTGCTCCTGGGCATTGCCCTGGGCCGGTGCATTGGCCAGGACTTCGCGCCAGTGATGGTCGCGCTGCGGGCTGTCCTGCAGGGCGTGGGAGGCATCGGCGGCCACCATGTGGGCGGCCGCACGCAGCCGCGTGCCGTGTGGCACGGCGGCATGGGCCTCGGCCAGGGATTCCTCCATCGCCAGGGCGGCCAGTGCCGACTTGCGTGCGCGCAGAAAGCGGCCGGCCTGCTGGTGCGACAGGGCTTCCAGCAGGCTGTGGTGCATGGCGCGCTCTTTTTGCTGGCTGCGCCAGCGCCGTGCCTGGTGCGGCATCTGCAGCAGCGCGGCCAGGGCGCGTAGCGCGGCATACAGCAGCACGAAGGCCAGCACGATGATGGCAATGGCCAGGTTCAGGGACAGGTCCAGCCGGTAGGGCGCCCAGAACAGGGTCACCGTGCCCTGGTTGGAGCCCGCGAACAAGGCGGCCGCAACGGCCATGCCGAACAAACCGATCAACCACAGTGCAGCGCGCATTCGTCTGTCTCCCGGCTGCTCAGCGGCCTGCGGCGGCTGTTGCCAGCGCCGCCAGGGTTTCCTGCAGCGCCGGCTGTTCGGTGGTGCGCAGATTGGCCTGGATCTGCTGCAGCTGGGCCTGCACGATCTGGGTGCGGCGCGCGGCAGGATCGAAGTATTTGTTCACAGCCATGCCCGAGGCGGCCAGGTCGGCACGCGCCGCATCCCACTGGCGCGACAGCAGGGCCAGGCGCGAGTTCAGCAGCTTGAGCTTGAGGTTCTCGCGCAGGAAATAGGCCTGCTCGGGCGCCAGCAAGATGGCGTCGGGGTGGTCGATGCGGCTGACGCGCAGCAGGTCCTGGGCCTCTTCGCGCACGGCCGTCCAGCCGCGCTCGCCCCAGGACTGCCACCAGCTCCACTCGGTGGGGCTGCCCTCGATGGGGGCGGGCTCGGGCTGGCGGGCCGCCTGGCCGGCCACGCCGCGATGGCGGCTGGCGCGTGGCTGGGCCACGGCGTTGAGCAGGGGCATCTCGTCGACCAGGCGCACCAGGTCCTCGATGCGGGTGAGCAGGCCGGCCGTGTCGGTCACGCTCATGCGGGCCAGCCGCTCCAGGTCGCGGTCCAGCGCGCGCATCACGGGAGCCAGACGGGGCTGTGCGGCGCGCTCTATGCGCTGGCGGGCGTTCTTGAGCGTGGCCACCAGCGGCTGCAGGCTGCCGGACAGCTCGGCCTGCTGCTGGGCCAGGCGGATGGAGGAATCTATGTCCACCACCAGGTTCTCGTCACGCGAGCGCGACATGCTTTGCAGGAGTTCGTCGAGCTGCGTGCGCTGCAGCGACAGCTCGGCAATGCGCGCTTCCATGACCGAGGTGCGCGCCGCGCTGTCGCGGGCCAGGTCCTGGGCGTCGCGCGCCAGGGTGCGGGCCTCGACCGACTGGGAGCCGGACTGCGCGGACTGGCGGGCCAACTGTTCCTGGATATTGCCCAGGCGCTGCCAGAGCATGCCGCAGGCAATGAGCGCCGCCACGGCCACGGCGCCCACGCCCAGGACCAGGGCAGAGGAGCCGCTGCGCAGGTCTGCAGCGGGGCTGCTTTGGGCGGAGCCGGCAGCGAATGCTGCGGCGGAGGCTGGGGGCGTCAGGTCCTGCGGGGTGGGGCGGTCTTGCGCTGCGTCGGAACTCATGGCGTCGATTCTATCGACGCAACCACGTCCTCCAGAGCCGGCCGACATTGCTTGACATATCCGAATCCCAGTTGTTTGGCCTGGGCGGCGATTCGCTCGTGCGTAGCAAGCGCTCGCGCCTTTTGCCACGATTGGCCCGGCAAGAGCTGTTGCAGGTTGGCAACGGATTCGGCGCTGCTGAGCAGCCAGAGCGAGCCATCTTCGGCCGCCAGGCGTGCCAGTGCCGTCTGGGCTGCATCCCAGGCAGGCAGTTCGCGCTGGTAGACGGCCAGCATTTCGACCTGGGCACCGGCCTCGCGCAGTCGGGCGGCCAGCCAATCGCGGCCGGCGCCTGCCGTGGCCGGCACGGTCCTGGGCGCTCCTGCCTGGCTGTCGCCGCGCACGATGAGCACGCGGTCGCCCGCATGGATCTGGTCATGCACGCGCTGCCATAGCGTTTCGGATTCGAACTGGGCGGCGTCCGGTGGCGGGCCGTCGATCTGTGCTGGCGCAATGCCCAGGGCCAGCAGCGCCTGGGCCGTGCCGGGGCCGGGCGTCCAGGCGCGGGTGGAGGCCGGAAGCCGTGCGGGGTCGGTGCCGAAGAAATGCTGGACGGCATTGCCGCTGACGAACATCACGGCGCGGTAGCCCGGGCCTTCGCGCAGCGCGTTGCGGGCGGCCTGCAAGGCCTGTTGCGTGGCCGCATCGCGGCAGGGGCCTATGGCCATCAGCGCCAGCGGCTGGGCCGGCAGGCCACGGGCCTGCAGCGCATCCACCCACGCGGCTGCGTCATGGGCCGGGCGGGTGACGAGTATGCGCGGTGGCATGTGGGCGTGCCGTCTAGAGCTTGGGGGCCGGTTGGGCGCCCGCCGCCTGCAGCAGCGCAGCCACGTGCTGGCCCAGCGCGTCGGCGCTGGCGAAGTCGGTGACGGTGGCATCGGCGTGCACCTGCACCAGCGGCAGCCGGCCTTCCGGGTCTCCCCAGGCTGCGTCCAGGCGCAGTTGCCGGCCGTCGAATGTGCCGTGCGCCGCCAGCGGCATGGAGCAGCTGCCGCCCATGCAGCGGCTGACGGCGCGCTCGGCGGTCACGGTCAGCCAGGTGGTCTGGTGGGCCAGCGGGGCCAGCGCGTCGATCAGGTCCTGGCGGTCGGCGCGCACCTCGATGCCCAGCGCGCCCTGGCCTGCGGCCGGCAGCATGCCGGTGGGCTCGAACCTGGCGCGGATGCGGTCGGCCAGGCCCAGGCGCATCAGGCCTGCGGCGGCCAGCACGATGGCGTCGTAGTGGCCTTCGTCCAGCTTGCGCAGGCGGGTGTTCACGTTGCCGCGCAGCGGCTCTATCTTCAGGTCGGGGCGCAGGGCCTGCAGCAGTGCCTGGCGGCGCAGGCTCGATGTGCCGACGACGGCGCCCTGCGGCAGCTCGGCCAGCGCGGTGTAGCGATTGGAGACAAAGGCGTCGCGCGGGTCTTCGCGCTCCATCACGCAGGCCAGCACAAAGCCTTCGGGCAGCTCCATGGGCACGTCCTTGAGCGAGTGCACGGCGATGTGGGCGCGTCCTTCTTCCAGCGCCACTTCCAGCTCCTTGACGAACAGGCCCTTGCCGCCGACCTTGGACAGCGTGCGGTCCAGGATCTGGTCGCCCTTGGTGGTCATGCCCAGCAATTCCACTTCATGCCCCCGGGCGCGCAGCAGCGCCTGGACATGCTCGGCCTGCCACAGTGCCAGCTGGCTCTCGCGCGTGGCGATCACGATGGAGTGGGGGAGAAGTGGTTTGGTGTTCATCAGGTGCCTCGGGGGGAGCGCGGGATGCTAGCATGCTGCGCCGCAGTAAACCCGGCACCAGGACCGAAGCCCAAGCAAACCGATACGCTGACCGATTCCAGGAGATTCGTTGATGGCCACCGCCCCCCGCAAGAGCAATGCGCGAGATGACAGGCGTGATGACAAGCCTGTCCGCAAGACGGACAAGGACCTGCCGCTGATCGAGGACATACGCCTGCTGGGGCGCATTCTGGGCGATGTGATCCGCGAGCAGGAAGGCGTGGCGGCCTTCGAGCTGATCGAGCAGGTGCGCCAGCTGTCGGTGACCTTCCGCCGCGATGCCGACGAGACCGCCGACCGCGCGCTCAAGCGCCTGCTCAAGGGCCTGACGACGGACCAGACGGTGAGCGTGATCCGCGCCTTCACCTATTTCAGCCATCTGGCCAACCTCGCCGAGGACCGCCACCACATCCGCCGCCGCGCCGTGCACGAGCGCGCGGGCAACACCCAGGAAGGCAGCATCGAAGTGGCGCTGGCGCGCCTGCGCTGGGCCGGCATCTCGGCCGGCACCGTGGCGCAGACGCTGGCCAAGAGCTATGTGGCGCCCGTGCTCACGGCCCACCCCACGGAAGTGCAGCGCCAGAGCATTCTGGTGGCCGAGCGCGACATCTCCCAACTGCTGGCCGCGCGCGAGGACATCGTGGCCCGCGCCCAGCTGTACAACAGCGCCAAGGACGCGCTCACCCCGCGCGAGCTGGAACGCAACGAGGCCCAGCTGCGCGCCCGTGTCAGCCAGCTGTGGCAGACACGCCTGCTGCGCTACTCCAAGCTCACCGTGGCCGACGAGATCGAAAACGCGCTGTCCTACTACGAAGCCACCTTCCTGCGCGAGATCCCCAAGCTGTATGCGCAGCTGGAGCAGGAGCTGGGCAACACCCTGCCCGTGCACAGCTTCCTGCGCATGGGCCACTGGATCGGCGGCGACCGCGATGGCAACCCCAATGTGACGGCCCAGAGCCTGGAGCTGGCGCTGTCGCGCCAGGCCGACGTGGCGCTGCGCCACTATCTGCGCGAGGTGCACTACCTGGGCGGCGAGCTGTCGCTGTCCCAGCGCCTGACTGATGTGTCCACCGAGATGCAGGCCCTGGCAGAGCGCTCGCCCGACACCAACGAGCACCGCTCCGACGAGCCCTACCGCCGCGCGCTCACCGGCATCTATGCGCGCCTGGCCGCCACGCTCAAGGGCCTGACGGGCGGCGAGGCCGCGCGCCATGCCGTGGCGCCGCAGAACGCCTATGCCTCGCCCGAGGAGTTCCTGGCCGACCTGCGCGTCATCGATGATTCCCTGAGCCGCAATCACGGCGAGGTGCTGGCGCCCCAGCGCCTGCGCCCGCTGATGCGCGCCGTGCAGGTCTTCGGTTTCCACCTGGCCACGGTGGACCTGCGCCAAAGCTCGGACAAGCATGAGGAAGTGGTGGCCGAGCTGCTGGCTGCGGCGCGCCTGGAGCCCGACTACTCGGGCCTGCAGGAAGACGCCAAGTGCGCCCTGCTGGTGCGCCTGCTGGAAGAGGCGCGGCCGCTGCGCGTGGTGGGCGCCGACTATTCCGAGCATGCGCGCGGCGAACTGGCCATCTTCGAGACCGCGCGCCGCCTGCGCGCGGCCCTGGGCGCCGAGGCCATACGCCACTGCATCATCAGCCACACCGAATCGGTCAGCGACCTGCTGGAAGTGCTGCTGCTGCAAAAGGAGGCCGGGCTGCTGCGCGGCACGCTGGACGACGGCGCCATCTGCGACGTGATCGTCGTGCCGCTGTTCGAGACCATTGGCGACCTGCGCAGCGCCTCGCCCATCATGCGCCGCTACTTCCAGCTGCCCGGCGTGGCGGCCATGGTGCAGCGCAGCGGCGGCGAGCAGGACATCATGCTGGGCTACAGCGACAGCAACAAGGACGGCGGCATCTTCACCAGCAACTGGGAGCTGTACCGCGCCGAGATCTCGCTGGTCGAGCTGTTCGACGAGCTGGCCGACAGCCATGGCATCAGCCTGCGCATGTTCCATGGCCGCGGCGGCACCGTGGGCCGGGGCGGCGGCCCCAGCTACCAGGCCATCCTGGCCCAGCCCCCGGGCACGGTGCGCGGCCAGATCCGGCTGACCGAGCAGGGCGAGGTCATCGCCTCCAAGTACGCCAACCCCGAGATCGGCCGGCGCAACCTGGAGACCCTGGTGGCCGCCACGCTGGAGGCCACGCTGCTGCAGCCGACCAAGCCGGCCACGCGCGCCTTCCTGGATGCGGCGGCCTTCCTGTCCGACGCCAGCATGGGCGCCTACCGCGCCCTGGTGTACGAGACCCCCGGCTTCACCAGCTACTTCTTCAGCAGCACGCCCATCCGCGAGATTGCCGAGCTGAACATCGGCTCGCGCCCGGCCTCGCGCAAGCCCTCGCAGAAGATCGAGGACCTGCGCGCCATTCCCTGGGGCTTCAGCTGGGGCCAGTGCCGGCTCACGCTGCCGGGCTGGTACGGCTTTGGCGCCGCGGTCAAGGCCTTCATCGACCAGCCGGGCAAGGATGGCAAGGCCCAGCTGGCCCTGCTGCAGAAGATGTACCGCCAGTGGCCGTTCTTCCGTACCCTGCTGTCCAACATGGACATGGTGCTGGCCAAGAGCGACCTGAACCTGGCCTCGCGCTATGCCGACCTGGTGCCGGACGCGCGCCTGCGCCGCCGTATCTTCAGCGCCATCGAGGCCGAGTGGCACAGCACCGTCGATGCGCTGGCGCGCATCACGGGCGACAAGCAGCGCCTGGCCCACAACGAAGCGCTGGCGCGCTCCATTCGCCATCGCTTCCCCTACATCGATCCGCTGCACCATCTGCAGGTGGAGCTGGTGCGCCGCTGGCGCGCAGGCCAGACCGATGAGCGCATCAAGACCGGCATCCACCTGTCCATCAACGGCATCGCGGCCGGGGTGCGCAACACGGGCTGATCCTGCTCTCTGGAGGCCGCAACAGCCCTTTGCGGCCGGCGTTGTACGATGTGCTCCGGACAGGAGCGCCTGACTTCTGCCGGGAAGAAAAGGGTGGGAGCCATGGGCAACAAGACGTCACGGGCCGGCTTTCCGGACGTGCAACTGTTCCTGACACAGCGCCTGGCCAGGCTGGCCGGCGCCAACTCCATGCGGGCCATACGCGAGGGCCTGCTCTGGCTGGTTCCCTGTCTGCTGGTCTCGGCCCTGTTCCTCATCCTGTCGGCGCTGGCGCAGATGTCCGGCCAGCCCGAACCCGTGGTGCGGGTGCTTGCAGGCCTGCACGCGGAGATCGGCAGCATCCTGCCGCTGCTGGTGGCCGCGTCCATCGGCTACATGCTCTCCATACGCCACCGGCTGCCGCGCCTGCCGGTGACCTTTCTGTGCTTCGCGCATGTGCAGATGGCCATCTATCTGCTGAGCGAGCATCCGCGCGCGGCGGCCACCCTGGTGCTGTTCATCTCCATCGCCTCCCCCCTGATCACCGTGCCCCTGATGGCGCGCCTGAGCCGGCTGCGCTGGACGCGCATCGCGCGCACCGGCTTCGTGAGCGAGAACGTGCGCGAGGTCATGAACCTCGTCGTTCCCGGCGCCCTTGTTGCCGTGCTGCTCGTGCTGCTGCTGCTGGGCCTGCAACAGGTGCTGCCGGATCTCACGCGGGCCGAACTGCCGCTGGCCATCGCGGGCCCAGAGACCCCCTACCGCAGCGGGCTGACGCTGGCACTGCTCAATTCCGTGCTCTGGTTCTTCGGCGTCCAGGGGTACTACGCCATGCAACCCTTCTTCCAGGTGCTGGACCAGGCGGTGGTGGCCAATGCCGCCGCGATGGCGCAGGGGCTGCAGGCGCCCTGGGCGCTCAGCGGCGGGCTGATGGGCTCCTTCGTCTTCATCGGCGGCTCCGGCGCAACGCTGTCGCTGGCGCTGGCCGTGCTGCTGTTTTGCCGGGGGCGGGGCCTGCGCGTGCTGGCGCTGGCGGCGCTGCCCATCTCCTTGCTCAACGTCAACGAGATCCTGCTGTTCGGGCTGCCGATCATCCTGAACCTGCGCCTGCTCGTGCCGTTTCTCGCGGTACCCGCCATCAACCTGGTCGTGGCCGTCACGGTGGTGCAGGCCGGCTGGGTGGCACCGGCCTCCATGGTGCTGCCGCTGACTGCGCCCGTGCTCTTCAATGCCTATGTGAGCACGGGCGGGGACATGGCGGCCGTTGTGCTGCAACTGGCATTGACGGCCCTGGGAGCGCTGATCTATGCGCCCTACGTGCGGGCCATCGACCGGCTGGGCCAGGACGACGGTGCCATCGTGCTGCATGCGCTGGACACCACGTTCTCGCGCCTGCCCGAAGAGGCTGGCCTGATCGTGCGCGATCCGCTGGTGCAGGCGCACCAGGCGCAGGCCCGGCGCGAGACCATGCTGGCGCATATCCGTCGCATCAGCGAGTACGAGTTCCACCTGGAATTCCAGCCCCAGGTCTCGCACCGCAGCGGCCTGTGCCTGGGCTGCGAGGCCCTGCTGCGCGCGCGGGACGCGCAGGGCCGCTTGCAGCAGCCCGGCAGTTTCCTGCGCTGGCTGGCCGATGCGGGGCTGATGCGCGAGGTGGACCTGTGGGTGGCGGGCGCTGCCGTGCGCCAGAGCCGGCACTGGCGCCAGGAGGGCTTTGCCATGCCGATCAGCATCAATGTGTCGGGTGCCACGTTGACCTCGCCCGAGTACTGCTCGCGCCTGATGCTGCTGCTGGCCCAGGCCAGGGGGCAGGTCGGCGTGGAGATCACGGAGGAAGAAATGGTGGGCGATGTGGAGGCGATCCGCCGCGCCATAGGGCAGATCCATGCGCTGGGCGCCAAGGTGTCCATCGATGACTTCGGCACCGGCTTCTCTTCCATGAGCTACCTGCACCAGTTCGATGTGGATGCCATCAAGATCGACCGCAGCTTCGTCGTGGCCAGCGGCCATGCCAAGGGCGAGCTGGTGCTGGACGGCCTGCTGCGCTTTTGCGAGGCGCTGCAGCTGAACGTGGTGGCCGAGGGCGTGGAGACCGAGGCGCAGTTGCAGGCCCTGGGCTTCGAGGGCGATCTGCTGGTGCAGGGCTGGTACTTCAGCCGCGCCCTGCCGGGCGAGAAACTGCCGCAGTTCGCCAGGGACTGCGCCGCCAGGGCAGGCGGCGGGACGGTCTAGATTCCTGGATTCCTGTGGCGGCATCGCGGTTGCGATGCGCAGTGCAGATCATCAGTGCAGCATCAGCGAGCCGGCGCTCTTGCTCTTGCCGGCGCGTGCGGGCGGATTGCACAGGCCGCACTGGTAGTGGCGCTCGTTCTCGTAGGGCTCGGTCACGAACTGGCCCTTGCACACCGTGCACTGGGTGCGGGTCAGCATCTGCGCGTCGACGAACTTCACCAGGCGCCATGCGCGGGTGAAGGACAGCAGCGCTTCCAGTTCGGCGGCCTGGATCTGCTCGGTATAGAGACGGTAGGCCTTGGTCAATTGTTCAACGGCATCCAGCTCGGCGCCCTTGGACAGGTATTCGTAGATATTCAGGAACAGCGAACTGTGGATGTTCTCCTGCCAGGTCAGGAACCAGTCGGTCGAGAACGGCAGCTGGCCCTTGGAAGGCGACTTGCCGGCGATCTCCTTGTACAGGCGGATCAGGCGCTCGTAGGACAGCGTGGTCTCGGATTCGAGCACCTGCATGCGTGCACCCATCTCGATGAGCATGGCGGCGCGCTCGATCTGCTTGGACTCGTTCAGGACACTTTTGGCGGGGGTGGACATGGCGGGCTCCAGAGTTCTTCAGGCGGATCAGAGGACTTCGGAGACGCGGCTGGCCATCAGGATGTTGGCGTGCAGCGTGTTGGTCGCACCGTTGCCGATCTTGTTGCTGCTGTGGTTGGTCAGCAAGCTCCAGACCATTTCGTCGTCCACCCGGAAGCTGGCGAGCAAGGTGTTGCGCGAGGCCAGCTTCAGCACCTGGGCTGCCGACAGTGCGGCCAGCAGGTCGCACGATTCTTCGTTCAGTCCCAGGCGGAACACCGCTTCGGCCTTGTCCTGGCGGATCAGGGTCTGGGCCAGCATCAGGTAAGTGAGGTTGGCTTCGCGGATTTCGGCAAGCAGCTGTTCATTGTTCATAGGACCATCCTTTGCATCTCGGCAGCCGCAACGCCCGGGTAGAAACAAGATGTTCAACCTGTTGCGATCTGTTGAGATGGATTGTGGAGGAGGGCCCTTCGCCGTTGAAGTCGGGGCAGGTCTGCGCCGGATGTCTGGTTGTGAGACGGCGTTTGTAAGATTTACCTTACACCTGTAGCAAGGTTTGGATGACTCGATTTCGCTCTGGCCCCGCCGTCTGGGGGCTTGGGAGCAGGCCGCTGCAGTGGCGTTGTTGCATGTCGGCCTTTTGACACAGTGCTGTCATTGTGCAGCCTCCCCAAGGGGAGGCATAAGCCGAATTAGCCGCGCTCCACCGGCCTCTTCGGGTCACTGCACCACTCGCTCCAGCTGCCCGCGAACAGCCTTGCGGGCGGCAGCCCCGCAATGCGCATGGCCAGCAGGTTGGGCAGCGCGCTCACGCCGCTGCCGCACTGGTGCACCACGCTGGAAGGATCGCGGCCTGCCAGCAGCTGGTCGAACTCCGCGCGCAGCAGGGCGGCAGGCTTGAAGCGGCCGTCGGCGGCGATGTTCTCGGTGAAGGGCCGGTTGAGCGCGCCCGGGATGTGGCCGGCCACAGGGTCCAGCGGCTCGACCTCCCCGCGGTAGCGGGCCGGGGCGCGTGCATCGACCACGGTCTGGCCTGCGCTGCCCAGTGCATCGAGCACCTGCCGCGCCGTTGCCAGTTGCTGCAGCGGCTCGCGCAGCTCGAAGTTGGACTGGAAGCGCGCGCTTTCCTCGCCCGATGCCACGGGCTGGCCTGCGGCCTGCCAGGCCTGGAGACCTCCGTCGAGCACGGCCACATCGCCATGGCCGGCCCATTGCAGCATCCACCACAGGCGCCCGCAGTGGTTGGCACCATTGCGGTCATAGACCACGGCCTGCATGTCGTTGGAAAAACCGATGCTGGACAGCCACACGGCAAAGCGTTCGCGGTTGGGCAGCGGATGGCGGCCGCCCGAGGCGGCCTGCTCGCTGGCCGCCACGCTGCCATGTGCGCCGGGCACGCCGTGTTTTGCGCTGAGGTCATGGTCCAGGTCGGCGAAGACGGCGCCTGGAATATGCGCCTGCAGATACTGGGCCTTGCCGGCCGCAGGCTGGGTCAGGTCGAAGCTGCAGTCGAAGACCATCAGCGGACGGCCGCTGGCCTGCAGCGCGGCCAGCTCCTGGACGGAGATCAGGGTCTGGTAGGAGGTGTTGGAAGTCATGGATGCGGAACTCCGAAGGCCTGTGCAGGCGGTGGTGCGCCTGCGGCAAAAGATCCGATCCATTATGCGACGGCCCCAGGCGGGCCGGCGGCGTCAGCCGCGCGAACGCAGGGCCGTGGCCAGGGCGCCGCTGGCCACGATCAGGCCAATGCCGGCCCAGCCGATCAGCGGCACGCTTTCGCCGAACATCGCCAGGCTCAGCAGGGCCGCGAAGACGATGCCCGAATACTGCAGGTTGGCCACGACCAGGGTGTTGCGGCTGTTGCTGGCCGAGGCGTAGGCCGCCGTCATGCAGACCTGGGCCACGGCGGCCAGCACGCCCACGGGCAGCAGCCACAGCGCGCGCCAGCCCGGCCAGACGGACACGCCCGTAAAGCACATGGCCAGGGCACCGGCCACGGCCGAGCCCAGTGCGAAGTAGAAGACCACGCGCGCCTCGGGCTCGCCCATGCGCGACAGCGTGGCCACCTGCATATAGGCCATGGCGGCGAACACCCCGCCGATCAGGCCGCCCGCGCTGGCCACGAATTCCTGCGGCGCCGCGCTGGGGCGCAGCACCAGGATCACGCCCACGAAGCCCAGGGCCACGGTGGCGACCAGGCTCCAGGGAAACGGCGGCAGCGCGCGCAGCGCATGCGATTCAGGCTGGCGGCGCAGCTGGTGGCGCAGCAGCAGGCCCTGGCCGATCAGAAAGACCGCCATCCAGATGCTGCTCATGGAGTTGAACGTGGCCGCCGTGGCCAGCGGCAGATGGCCGATGGAGTAGAACCAGGCGCCCATGGACGTCACGCCCACGAAGCTGCGCCAGGCATGCTCGCGCGGGTAGCGAGTGGCCAGCGAGATGCCCTGGTGGCGCGCCAGCCACCACAGCGCCACCATGCTGACCAGTCCGCGGTAGAAGACGATTTCCGCCGCATTGAAATCCTGGGAGGCGAACTTCACACACACACTCATGACCGCGAAAACGAATGCGGCCGCCACCATCCACAGGGCTTGCATATAAATGACCGGATAGAGCCGCACAAGGACCGCGGCGCTGGACGAGAAAAGGGTTGGGTTTTGTTTTTGGCGCATGCCGCCTGGCTGCGTACGGCCCAGGGCCGTGGCAGGGACACGCGCAAGGAACTGTATTGCATAAGCCAAGACATTGGACTTGCCTCGGGATGCATTGCCGCCGCCAGCCCTGCCCATTGGGCACATCAGGGCGCTTGCATTCAGAGGAGCTGTGCAGCGGGCCTGCCGCCTAATACAGACGGCCCGATGCAGACGGCCCAATGCAGACGGCCCGCACGAATGCGGGCCGTCGGGAGAGCCGGAGCAGATCAGCGTGCGGGGACTGCGTCACCCATCACGCCGCGATACCACTCATGGAAGTGCTGCATGCCGTCTTCCATGGGGCTCTGGTAGGGGCCGACCTCGTTGTCGCCGCGCTCGTACAGCGCCCTGCGGCCGGCGTCCATGCGCTCGCCGATCTCGTCGTCCTCGATGCAGGTCTCCATGTAGGCGGCCTTTTGCGCCTGCACGAATTCGGGCTCGAAGGCCGCGATCTCTTCGGGGTAGTAGAACTCGACCACGTTCAGCGTCCGGTCAACCGCCAGCGGGTGCAGGGTCGAGACCGTGAGCACGTGCGGATACCACTCCACCATGATGTGCGGGTAGTAGGTCAGCCAGATCGCGCCGCGTTCGGGCAGCTCGCCGTTGCGGTAGGCCAGCAGCACGTCGTGCCACTTCTTGTAGGTGTCCGAGCCGGGCTGGGCAAAGCCGGGCGCCACGCCCACGGTCTGCACCGAGTACTCCTTGGCAAACTCCCACTGCAGGTCGTCGCAGGTCACGAAGTTGCCCAGGCCCGGGTGGAAGGGACCCACGTGGTAGTCCTCGAGGTAGACCTCGATGAAGGTCTTCCAGTTGTAGTTGCACTCGTGCATCTCGACATGGTCGAGCACGAAGCCCTCGAAGCTCAGCTGCTCGCGCAGCTTCATGCCGGCCAGGTCGGACTCGATGTCGCGGCCGTTGTCCTCGAACAGCAGACCGTTCCACTCGCGCAGCCGGTAGTTGTTCAGGTTCAGGCAGGGATCGTGGCTGAAGTGCGGTGCGCCCAGTAGCTCGCCGCTGGTGCTGTAGGTCCAGCGGTGCAGCGGGCAGACGATGTTGCCCCCCGCATGGCCCTTGCCTTCGGTCATCAGATTGCCCCGGCCCTTGAGCATCACGGCCTGGCGGTGGCGGCAGACGTTGGAGATCAACTCCACCTGCCCCCTGGCGTTGCGCACCAGCGCACGGCCTTCCTTTTCCTGGGGCAGGGCGTAGTAGTCGCCTATCTCGGGAACGGCCAGTTGGTGGCCCACGTAGCGCGGGCCGCGTTGAAAGATGGTCTCCAACTCGCGCTGGAACAACGCAGGGTCGAAGTAACTGGAAACTGGTAGTTGGCTTGCGGCCTGCTGCAGTTGAAGACTTAAATCAGACATGGGTGACCTGACCTAAAGACTCCCCACAGGGAGGGTGCGCGTGCGCACGGGATTGGAAAAAGCAAAACCGGCCGTTCCTGGACATGGAGGCAGGCTTCACGACGTGAAAAGAAGCGGCGCCCGAGGCGCTGTCTCTTGTCGATGAGCCCGACCGTATGCCCAGGCAAGGGGCCGGTTTGACGGGGAATGGGATTATAGCCCGTGGGGTTATTTCCGGATGCCCGGTACGTGTATTGCGCGCGCCGGATGCCGCCTGTCAAGGGCTGTCCGGTTATTGGCGGCACGGTCATGGAGGGGCGCCTAGAATCGTCGGTTCCCCACAACGCACCGCCATCGCACCATGCCCAAGGCTGCTCCCAAGGCTCTTGCCGAGCCCACCAGTTACGAATCCGCGCTGCAGGAGCTGGAGCAGCTCATCGCGCAGATCGAGTCGGGCCAGCTGCCTCTGGAGCAGATGCTGACAGGCTACCAGCGCGCGGCGCAGCTGCTCGGCTATTGCCGCGGCCAGCTCGACGCGGTGCAGGAACAGGTCAAGGTGCTTGACGAGGGGACGCTGGCCCCGTGGAGCCAGGATTGAAGATTGCCATGAGTGCCGTGATGACTTGCGCTTCCGATGTTTCCCAGCCGGCCGGCCCCGGCGCGCTGGATTTCCCCTGCTGGATGACCGATCGCCTGGCGCGCACCGAAAGCGCGCTGTCGCAATGGGTGGGCGTGGATGCGCCTGCGGGCCTGGGCGAGGCCATGCGCTACGCCGTGCTCGATGGCGGCAAGCGCCTGCGCCCGCTGCTGGTCTGGGCCGCCGCCGAGGCCGTGGATGGCCTGCAGCCCGCCGCCGTGCGTGCCGGCTGCGCGGTGGAGCTGATCCATGCCTATTCGCTGGTGCACGACGACATGCCCTGCATGGACAACGACGTGCTGCGCCGTGGCAAGCCCACGGTGCATGTGCAGTTCGGCGAAGCCTCGGCCTTGCTGGCTGGCGATGCGCTGCAGGCGCTGGCCTTCGAGCTGCTCGTTCCCGAGCCCGATCAGGTCGGCAGCATGCCGGACGCCCTGCAGGCGCGGCTGTGCCGGCTGCTGGGCCGTGCCGCAGGCGCGCAGGGCATGGCCGGTGGCCAGGCCATCGACCTGGCCAGCGTGGGCCTGCAACTGAGCGAGGCCCAGCTGCGCGAGATGCACCGCCTCAAGACCGGCGCCCTGCTGCATGCCAGCGTGCTCATGGGAGCAGCCTGCAATGAGGGCGTGGATGCCCAGGCCTGGCAGGCGCTGTCCGACTACGGGCAGGCGCTGGGCGTGGCCTTCCAGGTGGTGGATGACATCCTCGACGTGGTGGCCGACTCGGCCACCCTGGGCAAGACGGCCGGCAAGGACGCGGCCAACGACAAGCCGACCTACGTCTCGCTGCTGGGCCTGGACCAGGCCCGCGCCCATGCCGACGAGCTGTGCGCCCTGGCGCACGCGGCGCTGGCGCGCAGCGGCCTGCCGGACACGCGGGCCCTGGCGGCACTGGCCGACATGGTCGTGAGCCGCACCCACTGACAATACGGACCGCGGCCTTGCCGCTCCAAGATACCTAGCATGACCACGAACACCTACTCCCTGCTGCAGACCATCGACGATCCCTCGGATCTGAGGCGTCTGTCGCGTGCCGAACTCAAGACCCTGGCCCAGCAACTGCGTGCCTATGTGCTCGACAGCGTCTCCAAGACCGGCGGGCATCTGAGTTCCAACCTGGGGACGGTGGAGCTGACGGTGGCGCTGCATGCGGTGTTCGACACGCCCTACGACCGCGTGGTCTGGGACGTGGGCCACCAGACCTATCCGCACAAGATCCTCACGGGCCGGCGCGAGCGCATGGCCTCGCTGCGCCAGTTCGGCGGCCTGTCGGGCTTTCCGCAGCGCGCCGAGAGCCCGTACGACACCTTCGGCACGGCGCACTCCTCCACCAGCATCTCGGCCGCCCTGGGCATGGCCCTGGCTGCCAAGCAAAAGGGCGAGGACCGCCGCGCCATCGCCGTCATCGGCGACGGCGCCATGACGGCCGGCATGGCCTTCGAGGCGCTGAACAACGCCGGCGTGACCGATGCCAACCTGCTGGTCATCCTCAACGACAACGACATGAGCATCAGCCCGCCCGTGGGCGCGCTCAACCGCTACCTGGCCCAGCTCATGAGCGGACAGTTCTACGCCAAGGCGCGCGACATGGGCAAGAGCGTGCTCAAGCAGGTGCCGCCGCTGCTGGAGCTGGCCAAGCGGCTGGAGCAGCAGGCCAAGGGCATGGTCGTGCCGGCCACGCTGTTCGAGAACTTCGGCTTCAACTACATCGGCCCCATCGACGGGCATGACCTCGATTCGCTGATCCCCACGCTGGAGAACATCAAGAGCCTCAAGGGCCCGCAGTTCCTGCATGTGGTCACGAAGAAGGGCCAGGGCTACAAGCTGGCCGAGGCCGATCCCGTGGCCTACCACGGCCCCGGCAAGTTCGATCCCAGCGTGGGCCTGGTCAAGCCGGCCACGCCCCCGAAGCAGACCTTCACCCAGGTCTTCGGCCATTGGCTGTGCGACATGGCGGACAAGGACCAGCGCCTGGTGGGCATCACCCCCGCCATGCGCGAGGGCTCGGGCATGGTGGAGTTCCACAAGCGCTTTCCGGGCCGCTACTACGACGTGGGCATTGCCGAGCAGCATGCGGTCACCTTCGCGGCCGGCATGGCCTGCGAGGGCCTCAAGCCCGTGGTCGCCATCTATTCGACCTTCCTGCAGCGCGGCTACGACCAGTTGATCCACGACGTGGCGCTGCAAAAGCTGCCCGTGGTCTTTGCGCTGGACCGCGCAGGCCTGGTCGGCGCCGATGGTGCCACGCACGCAGGTGCGTATGACATCGCCTTCGTGCGCTGCATTCCGCACATGAGCATGGCCTGCCCGGCCGACGAGCGCGAATGCCGCCAGCTGCTCACCACCGCCTACGAGCAGGACCATCCCGTGGCCGTGCGCTACCCGCGTGGCGCGGGCGTGGGTGTGGCGCCGCTGGAGAGCCTGGAGGGCCTGCCCTTCGGCAAGGGCGAGGTGCGCCGCGAGTCTGCCAAGAAGCAGGTCGCCATCCTGGCCTTCGGCACCCTGCTGTACCCGGCCCTGGCTGCGGCCGAGGCGCTGGACGCCACCGTGGTCAACATGCGCTGGGCCAAGCCGCTGGACGAGGAACTGCTGCGCCAGGTGGCCTCCACGCACGAGCTCATCGTCACCGTGGAAGAGGGCTGCATCATGGGCGGCGCAGGCAGCGCCGTGGCCGAGTCGCTGCAGGCCGCCGGCATCACGCGCCAGCTGCTGCAGCTGGGCCTGCCCGACGAGTTCATCGAGCACGGCGATCCCGCCAAGCTGCTGGCCCTGCAGGGCCTGGATGCGGCGGGCATCGAGGCTTCGGTCCGCGCCCATCTGGCACCCGAGCGCGCCGTGGCCTGAGCGGCGCCGGGCAGCCGGCCAGCCGAGCAGAACTACGCGGGGGAAAACCCCGTCCGCGCTTGCTTTGCGGCGTTTTTAGAATCGATACCACCTGATACAGTGTGAATGCACGTGCGAACGTGCGTTTTTTTTGCCGCCGGGTCGCCCCAAGGCAGAAAGCGGCCCCCTCGGGGTGGCCGCGGACCTTGCGCAGCAAGGGGGGCGTGGGGGCTTTTTCTGACTGACACAACACATCGCGGAGAGACATTCATGGACCGTCGTTCGATCATCAAACATGCGGGAATCGCTGGCGTGCTGGCTGTGGGAGCCGCACCCGCAGTCCATGCCCAGGAGGCGATCCGCTGGCGTCTGGCTGCGAGCTTTCCCAAGTCGCTGGACACCATCTTCGGCTCGGCCGAAATGTTCTCCAAGACGCTCAAGGCGATGTCGGGCGGCAAGTTCGAAGTCTCGGTGCATGCGGCCGGTGAGCTGATGCCCGCCTTCGGCGTGGTCGACGGCATCCAGAACGGCACCATCGAGATGGCGCTGACGGCGCCCTATTACTTCACCGGCAAGGACTACATCTTCGCCTTCGGCTGCGCCGTGCCCTTCGGCCTGACCGCCCGCCAGATGGATGCCTGGATGGAGCACGGCGGCGGCCGCAAGCTCATGGACGAGTTCTATGCCCAGTACAACATCAAGAGCCAGAGCGCCGGCAACACGGGCACCCAGATGGGCGGCTGGTTCCGCAAGGAAATCAAGTCGGTGGCCGATCTCAAGGGCCTGAAGATGCGCCTGGGCGGCGGCCTGTTCGGCGACGCCATGCTCAAGCTTGGCGTGGTCGCCCAGAACATGCCCGTGGGCGAGGTTTACCAGGCGCTCGAAAAGGGCACGCTGGATGCCGTGGAATTCGTGGGCCCCTACGACGACCAGAAGCTGGGCTTCAACAAGGTTGCTCCCTACTACTACTACCCCGGCTGGTGGGAAGGCGGCGCCGAGCTGGAGTTCTTCATCAACACCAAGGCGTATGCGGCCCTGTCGCCCGAGTACAAGGCCATGGTCGATGCAGCCTGCAACGTGGCGGCACGCGACATGACGGCCAAGTACGATGCCAACAACCCCGTGGCACTCAAGAAGCTGGTGGCCGACAAGACCCAGCTCAAGGCCTTCCCCAAGGACTTCATGGATGCCGGCTACAAGGCCGTCATGGAGATCATGGCCGAGCATGACGCCAAGTCGCCCATGTTCAAGAAGATCAACCAGAGCCTGCGCACCTTCCAGCGCGACCAGCTGCTGTGGGAGCGCTTCTCGGAGTTCCGCTACAACAGCTACATGACCACGGCCAAGCTGTAAGGCCAGGTCTCCCCAGCCAGCAGCACGCACAAGGACGGTCCATGCCTTCCAAGCCTGCAGGCCAAGCCCGCGTCCCCTCTGTTGAATGCAGCAGGGGACAGCGGGCTTTTTTTGTTGTTCCGAGGATGTATGTGGGCCGGGCTGCCAAGAGCAGTCCGGCCTTTTTTGAATGCTCTCAAGCAGAGCGAACCAGGAGGAGACAGTGATGGACAGAAGAAAAGCACTCAAGCACGCCGGTCTGGCCGGTGTGTTGACTGCCGCAGCGGCACCGGCCGTTCACGCGCAGGCGGCAATACGCTGGCGCCTGGCGTCGAGCTTCCCGCGCTCGCTGGACACCATCTACGGCTCGGCCGAGGTGTTCTCCAAGGCGATCAAGGAGATGTCGGGCGGCAAGTTCGAGGTCTCGGTCCATGCGGCCGGCGAGCTGATGCCTGCCTTCGGCGTGGTCGATGGCGTGCAGAACGGCACGGTGGAGATCGCGCACACGGCGCCTTACTACTTCTTTGGCAAGAATGAGGCCTTCGCCATTGGCGGCGCCATTCCGTTCGGCATGAACTCGCGCCAGCTCACGGCGTGGATCGTGGACGGCAACGGCGGCAAGCTGATGCGCGAGTTCTATGCCGAATACGGCATCGTCAACTTCCTGGGCGGCAACACGGGCGCCCAGATGGGGGGCTGGTTCCGCAAGGAGGTCAAGACACCCGAGGACATCAAGGGCCTGAAGTTCCGCATCGGCGGCTTCGCGGGCCGGATCATCGAGCGCATGGGCGGCGTGCCCCAGAACATCCCGGGCGGCGAAATCTACCAGGCGCTGGAAAAGGGCACCATCGATGCGGCCGAATGGATCGGCCCCTATGACGACCTCAAGCTGGGCTTCAACAAGGTCGCTCCGTTCTACTACTACCCCGGCTGGTGGGAAGGCAGCCTGAACCTCGAGTTCTACGTGAACCAGAAGGCTTTGGCCGCGCTGACGCCCGAGCAGCGCGCCATGGTGCAGGCCGCCTCGCACGAGGCCCATGTGGTCACCCAGGCCCGCTACGACGCGCGCAATCCCGGCGCGCTCAAGCAACTGGTGGCCAGCAAGGCCAAGGTGCTGGCCTTCCCGCAGACCGTGCTCGATGCTTCCTACAAGACCACCATGGCGGTCTATGCGGAGCTGGCCGAGAAAAATCCTGCATGGAAGAAGATCTACGGCGACTACCGCAACTTCCAGCGCGACGAGGTGCTGTGGTTCCGCTTTGCCGAGGCGCGCTACGACGCCTTCATGTCGGCGCAAAAGCTGTGAAGTCGCGGCGCCCTCGGGCGTCATGCGGGAAAGCCGGGCACTGCCCGGCTTTTTTCATGGGCGCAGGGGACCGGCGCACGCCGGGGTCCGAACGAAAAAAGGCCCCGCGGTTGCGGGGCCTTTGCTGTCCTTGAGGGAGCCTGCGATCAGCTGCCGGACTTGCTCTCGCCCGGCGTGGCCGGTTGCTCGCGCTGCAACTGGTCCTGCAGCGCCTTGAGTGCATCGTCCTCGCTGCCCGGGGCCGAAGGCTCGCCAGGCGTTGCTCCGGGGGCAGGCGGCTGGTTCGCGCCGTCGCCGTTGAACATGGGGTCGTTGAAGTCGATGGCCTCTGGCATGGATGCCTCCATCTCCTGGCGCACCTTGTCCAGGTCGTACTCCACCTTCTTGTCCAGCCCGCTGGAGACGATGCCGGGGAAGATGATGATCAGGGCCACCATGAACAGCTGCAGCACCACGAAGGGGATGGCACCTGCATAGATCTGCATGGTGGTCACGGGCTCGGTCATCTTCTTGGTGACCTTGTCCACGTAGGCCTTGGCGGGGGCCACGCTGCGCAGGAAGAACAGCGCGAAGCCGAAGGGCGGGTGCATGAACGAGGTCTGCATGTTCACGGCCAGCAGCACGCCGAACCAGACCAGGTCGATGCCCAGCTTGTCGGCCACGGGAGCCAGCAGCGGCACGACGATGAAGGACAGCTCGAAGAAGTCCAGGAAGAAGGCCAGCACGAAGATCATGATGTTGACCACGATCAGGAAGCCGATCTCGCCGCCGGGCAGGGACACCAGCAGTTCCTCCACCCACTTGGGGCCGTCCACGCCCTGGAAGGTCAGGCCGAACATGGTCGCGCCGATCAGGATGAACATCACGAAGCACGACAGCTTGGTGGTGGACATCAGCGCCTGCTTGAGCAGGTCCATGTTCAGGCGGCCGCGAGCGAAGGCCATGATGGCCGCGCCCAGCGCGCCCATGGCGCCGCCTTCGGTGGGGGTTGCAACGCCCAGGAAGATGGTGCCCAGCACCAGGAAGATCAGCAGCAGCGGCGGGATCAGCACGAAGGTCACGCGCTCGGCCATGCGGCTGAGCAGGTGCAGGCCCGTGAGCTTGTTGAACATGGCGGCGATGAAGGCCAGGGCCACGCCGAAGCACATGGACACCACGATGGTCTCGTCCAGCGCGACCTTCTCCACCACCTCGCCGGACCACCAGGTGTGCAGCTGGGGCATGTACTGTCCCACCACGATGGAGGCGGCCACGCACAGCACGGTCAGCACCAGGGTGGAAGGCAGGCCGGAATTGCCATTGGGCTCGCGCAGCGTGCGCGCCTCGGGCGGCAGGGCGGGCACCATGGCGGGCTTGAAGATGGCCAGCACGACGATGAACAGCGCATAGCAGCCCGTCAGCATCAGGCCCGGCAGGAAGGCGCCCTTGTACATGTCGCCCACGCTGCGGCCCAGCTGGTCGGCCAGCACGATCAGCACCAGCGAGGGCGGAATGATCTGCGCCAGCGTGCCCGAGGCCGCGATCACGCCCGATGCCACCCGGCGGTCATAGCCGTAGCGCATCATGATGGGCAGGGAGATCAGGCCCATGGAGATCACCGATGCCGCGACCACGCCCGTGGTCGCCGCCAGCAGCGCACCGACGAAGATCACCGCAAAGGCCACGCCGCCGCGCACGGGGCCGAAGAGCTGGCCCACGGTCTCCAGCAGGTCCTCGGCCATGCCGCTTCGCTCCAGTATCAGCCCCATGAGGGTGAAGAACGGTATGGCCAGCATCGTCTCGTTCTGCATGATGCCGAAGATGCGCAGCGGAAGGGCCTGCAGCAGGGCTTCGGGCAGCACGCCCAGTTCGATGCCGACAAAGGCGAAGAACAGGCCGCAGGCGCCCAGGCTGAATGCCACGGGAAAACCCACGAGCAGGAAAAGTATCAGCCCCGCGAACATGATCGGGGCCAGGTTGTGGATTACGAATTCCATGATGTCTGTTTCCCCGATCAGGCGCTTTGCCCGCTTTTGTCCTTGGCACCTGCCAGCCCGCGCAGGGCGTCGGCCAGGTCTTCCTCGGCGGTCTTCTCGCCCTTCTTGGCCGTGGGATCGTCGATCAGGCCCTTCAGGAAAGCGATGCGCTTGATCAGCTCCGACATGCCCTGCAGCAGCAGCAGCCCGAAGCCGATGGGGATCATCAGGTAGACGGGCCAGCGCACCAGGCCGCCTGCATTGCCCGACATCTCGCCGGTCTGCATGGCCTGGATCACGAAGGGCGTGCCGAACCACAGGATGGCCAGCGCCATGGGGGTCAGGAAGAAGACGAAGCCGAAGATGTCGATCCAGATCTGCGTGCGCTTGGACAGGCGGCTGGCGATCACATCCACCTTCACATGCTCGCCCTGCAGCAGCGTGTAGCCGGCGGCCAGCAGGAAAGAGGCCGCGAACAGGTACCACTGCACTTCGAGGTAGGCGTTCGAGCTGGTGTGCAACACCTTGCGCACGATGGCATTGATGCCGCTGATGACCGTGGAGGCCAGGATCAGCCAGATAAGCCATCGCCCGACCAGGCTGTTGAGCCAGTCGACCCCCCTTGAGAATTTGAGCAAAGCCTGCATGGTGTCTCCAAAAAGTAGGCTGTATTGGGTCCGTCGCCGTACGCCAGCCTGTAGGCCGGCGCGCAGCGCTCTTGTCGGCGCATGGACCAAAGCCGTCGATTCTACGGAGACCCGACCGCCGCAGGCGGCCTGCTCCCCCTAAAAGAAATCCGTGTGAACCCGAGGAAACGTCCCGTTCAAGTGGTGGTGTGAGGCTTGCGGGCCCCCAGTTTGCGGTACAGCGTGGCGCGGCTGATGCCCAGCGCGCGGGCGGCCCGGGTCACATTGCCCTGGGCGTCCTGCAGGGCCTGCTCGATCAGCACGCCCTCGCTGGCGCGCAGCGGGCTGGCCTGGGCGGCGGCAGCGAGTGCCGCCGTGCCCAGCGCAGGCAGCAGCTGGCGCAGCTGGGGGCCGGGCTGCACCAGGGCCTGCAGCCGCAGGCCCGACCACAGCGGCAGGCGCAGCGGCTCGTTGGGGCGCTGGCGCGCATGGTCCACCAGCGCCGTCCAGGGCATGGCCAGCAGTTCGCTGCAGTGCAGCGGCTGGCCCGGCAGCGACAGCGGCTGGGGCACCAGCTGGCGGGCCAGGGTATTGCTGCCCGCCACATGCCCTTCGGCGTCCACGGCCAGCAGGCCTTCGCCCTCCTGGCCCAGCGGCCCGCCGGGCCAGTTCAGGTGCAGCAGCAGGGCATGGGGCAGGGCGCGCAGCAGCCGGTCCTCTATGGCGCGGGCACAGCGCAGCGCCAGGTGCATGAGTTCGGGCCGCTCCGGCACATCCACGCCCGTGATGTCCAGCATGCCCAGGCAGCTCCCGTCCGGGCCGGACAGCGGCGCACCCGCGCAGCTGTAGTGGCGGTTGGCCTCGAAGAAATGCTCTGCCCGGTGCAGCCAGACGGGGCTGTGCTCGGCCAGGGCCGCGCCAATGGCCGTGGTGCCCACGCCCTGCTCGGACAGGTCCACGCCCACGCGGGCGATGGCCTGCACGCGGATGTCGCTGCGCTCCAGCGGCCCCTGCACCTCCAGCACCGTGCCGCGTGCATCGGTCAGCAGGCTGAAGTAGTGCATGGCCCCCACGGCGCCCACCAACTGGGCCATCACGGGGCGCGCGGCCTGCAGCAGCACCTCATGGCCATCACGGGTCTGGCGCAGCGCATGCGGCCCCAATGCTTCGTAGACCACGCGCTCGTCCGGGCGCCGGCCTGCCGCCAGGCAGCGCTGCCAGGAGCGCCACAGCCAGGGTGCGATGCCGGGCGGTGAACCGGCCAGCGCCTGATCGCCGAAAGCCAGGCTGCGGGCCCGGGCGACCTGCTGGTGGCGCGGATCGGCGGGGCAGGGCTGCGCGGCGTCGGGGCTCAGGGCGAACATGGGGCGGGGACTCCTGTGGCTGGCTGGCAAGGGATTGCGAACGGGCTGGCAGGCGGGTGCAGAAGCGGGTGCACAAGCGGGCGCAGGCGAAGACCCGGCCGCTGATGGCGGAGGCTGCGCAGGCAACTGTGTCATTTTGAGAATATCCGCGCCGCCCGGCCCGGGCTTGCGGGTCAACCCTAGAACGGGCGCCTGCGGGCAGGGCGACCATGGCAGGCGAGGTTTCCGGCGTTCCCCCACGTTCCAGATCACCGCCGATCACAGGCAGGAGACAGCACGATGAATGTCCAGCTCACCGTCAACGGGCGCGCGCAGCGCATTGATGTTCCTCCCAACACCTTGCTCGTGCATGCGCTGCGCGAGCACCTGCGCCTGACCGGCACGCATGTGGGCTGCGACACCAGCCAGTGCGGAGCCTGCACCGTCATCGTCGACGGCCACGCCGTCAAGTCCTGCGCCATGCTGGCCGTGCAGGCCGAGGGCTGCGAGGTGCGCACCATCGAAGGGCTGGCGGATATCGACGGCGGCCTGCACCCCATGCAGGCGGCCTTCAAGGAGTGCCACGGCCTGCAATGCGGCTTTTGCACGCCGGGCATGGTCATGAGCGCCGTGGACCTGTGCCAGCGCCAGCCGTGCGCGGGCGATCGCGAGATCCGCGAGGCGCTGGAGGGCAACCTGTGCCGCTGCACGGGCTACCAGAACATCGTGGCTGCCGTGAAAAAGGGCAGCCAGGCCATGGCAGGACCTGCGGCCTGAGCGCCGCAGGTCACCACAAGGAGACAGCCATGGGTGCATCCGACTTTTCCAAGCTCCCCCACATCGGCGAGCCCGTCAAGCGCAAGGAGGACTACCGCTTCCTCACGGGCGCGGGCCAGTACACCGACGACATCGCGCTGGCCGCCCAGGCCCATGCGGTGTTCGTGCGCTCGCCGCACGCGCATGCGCGTGTGCGCTCCGTGTCCACCGACGCGGCCAAGGCCGCGCCCGGCGTCATCGGCGTGCTCACGGGCGCCGACGTGGCGGCCGACAAGATCAACGGCCTGCCCTGCGGCTGGCTGATCACCAGCACCAACGGCGAGCCCATGAAGGAGCCGCCGCATCCCATCCTGGCGCTGGACACCGTGCGCTACGTGGGCGACCAGGTCGCCATGGTCGTGGCCGAGACGCTGGAGCAGGCGCGCGACGCGGCCGAGCTGGTGGAGGTGGACTACGACCCGCTGCCCGCCGTGGTGCTGGTGGCCGACGCGGCGGCGGGCAGCGTGCCCGGCGCGGTGGTGCATGACATCGCCCCCGACAACCACTGCTACAAATGGGCCATCGGCGACAAGGCCGCCGTGGATGCCGTGTTCGCCGGTGCCGCCCACGTCGCCCAGCTGGACCTGGTCAACAACCGCCTGATTCCCAACGCCATGGAGCCGCGCGCGGCCATCGGCAGCTACAGCCGCGCCAATGACGAGTACACGCTGTACGTGGCCAACCAGAACCCGCACGTCGAGCGGCTGCTGATGACGGCCTTCGTCATGGGCCTGCCCGAGCACAAGGTGCGCGTGATCGCGCCCGACGTGGGCGGCGGCTTCGGCTCCAAGATCTTCCTGTATGCCGAGGATGTCTGCCTGACCTGGGGGGCGCGCAAGCTCAATCGTTCCATCAAGTGGACGGCCGACCGCAGCGAGTCCTTCCTCACCGACGCCCATGGCCGCGACCACGTCAGCCATGCCGAGATGGCCATGGACGCCAGCGGCAAATTCCTGGCCATGCGCGTGCACACGGATGCCAACCTGGGCGCCTACCTGAGCACCTTCGCCAGCGCCGTGCCCACCATCCTCTATGCCACCCTGCTGGCCGGCCAGTACGCCACGCCCCAGGTCTATGTGGAAGTCGATGCCTGGTTCACCCACACCGCGCCCGTCGATGCCTACCGGGGCGCGGGCCGGCCCGAGGCCACCTACCTGCTGGAGCGCCTGGTCAGCCGCTGCGCCTGGCAGCTGAACCTGTCCCAGGCCGAGATACGGCGGCGCAACTTCGTCACCAGCTTCCCCTACCAGACGCCCGTGGCCCTGCAGTACGACGTGGGCGACTATGGCGCCTGCATGGACAAGGCCGAGGCCCTGGCCGACGTGGCCGGCTTTGCCGCGCGCCGTGCCGACAGCGAGGCGCGGGGCCTCAGGCGCGGCCTGGGCTACAGCAGCTACATCGAAGCCTGCGGCCTGGCGCCCAGCAACATCGCGGGCGCCCTGGGCGCGCGGGCCGGCCTGTTCGAATGCGGCGAGGTGCGCGTGCACCCCACGGGCAGCGTCACCGTGTTCACGGGCTCGCACAGCCACGGCCAGGGGCACGAGACCACCTTTGCCCAGGTGGTGGCCGCGCGCCTGGGGATACCCGTAGAGAACGTGGACATCGTCCACGGCGACACGGGCCGTGTGCCCTTCGGCATGGGCACCTATGGCTCGCGCTCCATCAGCGTGGGCGGCGCGGCCATCATGAAGGCGCTGGACAAGATCGAGGCCAAGGCCAAAAAGATCGCGGCCCACCTGATGGAAGCCAGCGACGCCGACATCGACTTCGCGGGCGGCGAGTTCACGGTGCGCGGCACGGACAAGAAAATCCCCTTCGCCCATATCGCGCTCACCGCCTATGTGCCGCACAACTATCCGCTGGACAAGCTGGAGCCCGGCCTCAATGAAACCGCCTTCTACGACCCCACCAACTTCACCTTCCCCGCAGGCACCTACATCTGCGAGGTCGAGGTGGACCCGGCCACGGGCGTGGTGCGCGTGGACCGCTTCAGCGCCGTGGACGACTTCGGCACCATCATCAATCCCATGATCGTCGAAGGCCAGGTGCACGGCGGCGTGGCCCAGGGCATAGGCCAGGCGCTGCTGGAAAACTGCGTCTACGACCGCGAGACCGGCCAGCTGCTCACCGGCAGCTTCATGGACTACGCCATGCCGCGCGCCGACGATTTCCCCGAGTTCAAGCTCGGCACCGTCTGCACGCCCTGCACGCACAACCCGCTGGGCACCAAGGGCTGCGGCGAGGCGGGGGCCATAGGCTCGCCGCCCGCCGTCATCAATGCCGTGCTCGACGCACTGCATCCCCTGGGTGTCAGGGACCTGGACATGCCGGCCAGCCCGCACCGTGTCTGGTCGGCCATCGACGCCGCAGCCACTTCCTGAGGAGAGCGCCATGTACGCATTCACCTATGAAGCCCCTGGCACCACGGCCGACGCCGCCGCGCTGGCCGCGCAGGGAGGCCAGTACCTGGCCGGAGGCCAGAGCCTGCTGCCATCGATGCGCCTGCGCCTGGCGCGGCCCGAACAGATCGTGGACCTGAACCGCGTCCAGGGCCTGGCCGGCATTGCCGTCAACGGCCAGACCGTGGAAATCCGCGCCATGACGCGCCATGCCGACGTGGCCGCCAACCCGCAGGTCCAGGCCGCCATCCCGGCCCTGGCCGAGCTGGCCGGCGGCATCGGCGACCGCCAAGTGCGTGCGCGCGGCACCATCGGCGGTTCGCTGGCCAACAACGACCCCGCTGCCTGCTACCCCAGCGCCGTGCTGGGCCTGGGCGCCACCGTCGTCACCGACCGGCGCGAGATCGCGGCCGACGACTTCTTCCAGGGCATGTACACCACGGCGCTGGGCAGCGGCGAGCTGATCACGGCCGTGCGCTTTCCCGTGCCGAAGAAGGCCGCCTACCTCAAGTTCAAGCAGCCCGCCTCGCGCTTCGCCCTGGTGGGCGTCTTCGTCGCCCAGACCGACGGCGGCGTGCGCGTGGCCATCACGGGCGCCGGGCTCAGCGTGTTCCGCCATGCGGGGCTGGAGGCCGCGCTCAACCAGAGCTTCACGCCCGACGCGGCCGCCCAGGTGCTGATCGACCATGCCGACCTCAACAGCGACCTGCATGCCAGCGCGCGCTACCGGGCGCAGTTGATCAGCGTGCAGACGCAGCGTGCGGTATCGCAGATGCTGGGGTGACACGGCGGATGCCTTCCGAGCAAGCCATTGCCTCCATAGACGCCCTGGTCGCCGCGCTGCAGGCCGAAGGCTATTTCGCCGACCGGCGCCTGGCCACGGCCGTCTTCCTGGCCCTGCGGCTGCAGCGGCCGCTGCTGCTGGAGGGCGAGCCCGGCGTGGGCAAGACCGCGCTGGCCCAGGCGCTGGCACGCGTGCTGGCGCGCCGCCTGATCCGGCTGCAGTGCTATGACGGCATGGAGCAGCGCGAGGCGCTGTATGAATGGAACTACGCGGCCCAGCTGCTGCACCTGCGTGCGGCCGAGCTGGCCTCGGCGCAGCCCGCGGCTGCACCGGAGCGGGACCGCATGCAGCGCGCCGAGCAGGAGGTGTACCAGGAGCGCTACCTGGTAAGCCGCCCGCTGCTGCAGGCCCTGCAGCAGCCCGAGCCCGGCGCCGTGCTGCTGATCGACGAGATCGACCGCGCCGACGAGCCCTTCGAGGCCTTCCTGCTCGAATACCTGGGCGAGTACCAGGTCAGCATTCCCGAGCTGGGCACGGTGGCGGCACGCGTGCCGCCCGTGACCGTGCTCACCAGCAACCGCACGCGCGACCTGCACGACGCCGTCAAGCGCCGCTGCCTCTACCACTGGCTGGACTATCCCGGGCGCGAGCGCGAGCTGGCCATCGTGCGCGCCCTGGTGCCCGGGGCCGGGCAGGCCCTGACCGCCCAGGTGGCGAGCTTCGTGGGACGGCTGCGCAGCCAGCCCTTTGCCGACGCCTTCCAGCGCGTGCCCGGCATTGCCGAAAGCGTGGAATGGGCCAAGGCCCTGGTGGCGCTGGACACCCTGGTGGTCGATCCCGAAGTCGTGCACGACACGGCCGGCATCCTCTTCAAGCAGCGCGAGGACGTGGCCGCGCTCACGCCCGAGCGGCTGCAGCAACTGCTGGCGCCGGAGCCCGCGCCGTGACGGCTGGGGCAGCCGGTGCCGCCGACGGGGGCGAGCGCACCAGCTGGCTGGGCGATGCGCGCAGCGGCAAGCTGGCAGGCAACCTGGTCGGCTTTGCGCGTGCGCTGCGCCGCGCGGGCGTGCCTGTGGATGGCGGGCGCATGGCGCTGGCCCAGCAGGCCCTGTCCCTGGTCGGCCTGGCGCGCGAGGACATGGCCGCCGCGCTGGAGGCCGTATTTGTGAGCAACGCCCAGGACCGCGCCGTGTTCCGCGAACTGTTCGACGCCTACTTCCGCAATCCCGATGTGGCCAGGCAACTGCTGGCCCAGTTGCTGCCGCAGGCGCCCCGGCCGTCCGCGCCGCGCCACCGCCCGCGCGTGCAGGAAGCCCTGTCGCCCCGCCAGGCAGGCGAGGGCAGGGCCGCCGTCGATGAAGAGCTGAAGCTGGACGCCGCCATGACGGCCAGCGAGCGCCACCGCCTGCGCCATGCCGACTTCAACCAGCTCAGCGCCAGCGAATACCTGCTGGTGCAGCGCCTGGCCCGGGACATTGCCCTTCCCTTGCCCCGCTACTGCAGCCGCCGCACGCGCACGGGCCAGCGCGGCGCGGTGCCCGACTGGGCTGCCAGCCTGCGTGCGGCATCGCACCACGGCGGCGAAATGCTGCAGCTGCTGCGGCGCGAACGGCGGCGCCTGCCGCTGCCCTGGCTGGCCCTGGTCGATGTCTCGGGCTCCATGGAGCGCTATGCGCGGCTGCTGCTGGCTTTCCTGCACGCGGCCACCAGCACGCAGCGCCATGCGGGCCTGCGCCGCCAGGTCTTCAGCTTCGGCACCGAGCTGCGCGACCTGGGCCCGGCCTTTGCCCAGGCCGATACCGACGCCATGCTCGAGCGCGCCAACGCCACCATTGCCGACTTTGGCGGCGGCACGCGCCTGGGCAGCAGCCTGGGCGAACTGCGCCGCCTGCATGCGCGCCACCGGGTTTCAGGCCTGGTGGGCCGGCGCACCCTGGTGCTCATCATCAGCGACGGCCTGGACACCGGCGATGCCGCCGAGCTGGACCGCGAACTGGCCTGGCTGCGCCGCCATAGCGCGCGGCTGCTGTGGCTCAACCCGCTGCTGCGCTTTGACGGGTATGCCCCACTGGCCCAGGGGGCGGCCGTGCTGCATCGTCATGCCCATGCCATGCTTGCGGTACACAACCTGGAATCGCTGCAGCAACTGGCCGGTCACCTGGCGCGGCTGCTGGCGGCGCCAGGCCGCTGAGCCGCTTGCGGCCACCCCCCATCGCAGAAAGGAATTGCCATGGAAATGCAAGCCAGCCGTTCCCTTGCCGTCAGCCAGCAGCAGGCCTGGGAGGCGCTCAACGATCCCGAAACGCTCAAGGCCTGCCTGGCCGGCTGCGACCGCTTCGAACCCCTGGGCGATGACCAGTACGCCGTGGGCATGGCGGTCAAGGTGGGGCCGGTATCGGCCAAGTTCAGCGGCAAGGTCACGCTGTCCGACATCACGCCGCCCGAGCGCTACCGCATCGCCTTTGAAGGCCAGGGCGGCGTGGCCGGCTTCGGCAAGGGCGAGGCCGACGTCTCCCTCACCCCCGAACCCGATGACGCCGCAGGCCAGCCGCGTTGCCTGCTCAGCTACAGCGTGCAGGCCCAGGTCGGCGGCAAGATCGCCCAGCTGGGCCAGCGGCTGATCGACGGCGCCGCGCGCAACATGGCCGACGACTTCTTCGCGCGCTTCGACACGCTGATGCAGCAGCGCCACCCGCGCGCGCCGGCAGCGCCTGCCGATGCAGGCGACACCGCCGACCTGTCCCACCTGCCTGCCGGCCTGGCCGATGAAACCGGTCACATCGAGCCCACCGTGGACGCCCAGGCCTGGGAGCACGACGCCGCAGCCGGCGTGGCCACTCCGCTGGATGCGGCACCGGCCACCGAGGCCGAGGAACGCTCGCGCCGCGCCATCCCGCTGTGGTGCTGGGGGCTGGCCATCGTCGTCGTCCTCGGGGCTGGCTGGCTGCTCTCTCGGTACTGAGTCCTTGCGCCGACCCACGGCTTTTTCCACCCACCCTGAACGATGCGCGCTGGCGCAGCACAATAGCCGCCGAAAAACGCCAGGCGCCCAGCTGCACAGGCAAGCCAGGTGCCGGCGTGGAGATTTGCAATGGAAAACCTGGATGTTCATGTTCTGCGCCACCTCGCGCAATGGCGCGCTCAGGGCGAGCGCGCGCTGCTGGCCACGGTGGTGCGTACCTGGGGCTCGTCGCCCCGGCCCATCGGCTCCATCATGGCGCTGGGAGCCTCGGGCGCCGTGGTCGGCTCCGTGTCCGGCGGCTGCATCGAGGACGACCTGATCGCCCGCTACAGCCATGCCTCGGACGCCGACGCCCTGCACGACGGCGCGCCCCGGCTGCTGCGCTACGGCGTCAGCGCCGACGAGGCCCACCGCTTCGGCCTGCCCTGCGGCGGTACGCTGGAGCTGCTGCTCGAATTCAATCCCGACGCTGCTGCGCTGCAGCAACTCGTGCAATGGCTGGACGAAGGCCGCATGGTGCGGCGCACCGTGGACAAGGCCACGGGCCAGGTCGCCCAGCAGGTCAGCGACGCGCCCGAGCCGCTGGTGCATGCCGGGCAGCAGGTCGCCAACAGCTTCGGGCCCGAGTACCGCATGCTGCTCATCGGCGCAGGCCAACTGTCCGAATACCTGGCCACCATGGCGCTGTTCAACGGCTTTGCGGTCACCGTCTGCGACCCGCGCGAGGAATACAGCCGTCACTGGAGCGTGGCCGGCGTGCAGCTGTCGCGCGAGATGCCCGACGACCTCGTGCGCACCATGCGCGCCGATGCGCGCACCTGCATCATTGGCCTCACGCACGACCCCAAGCTCGACGACCTGGCCCTCATGGAAGCCCTGGAGTCCCCGGCCTTCTACGTCGGCGCCATCGGCTCGCGCCGCAACACCGCCCTGCGCCTGCAGCGCCTGAGCGAGCACTTCGGCCTGGGCGACGCGCAACTGGCGCGCCTGCGCGGCCCCATCGGCCTGTACATAGGCAGCAAGACGCCTCCCGAAATCGCCGTCAGCATCATGGCCGAGGTCCTGGCCGCCAAGAACGGCGTGGCCCTGCCGCGCGGCATGACCGTGGAAGAAGGCAAGCTCGCCGCAGCCCAGCCCCCGCAGCCGCTGGAGGATGACGGGCCCGAGGGCATCACGCCGCTGGTGTGCGGGGTGGGTTAGACCACCGCATGGAAGGCCTTGTTGGCAATCTTCCAGCCGGCCTCGGTCTTGAGCAGCACGAAGTAGTCGATGAAGGTGATGGCACCGTGCACCAGGGTGATCTTGGCGCTGGCCGCCGTGCCGCCGATGTCGATGGCGTCGATGCTGCGGCGGCGCGTGGCCTCGTCGGCGGCGGGCTGGCCCTTGAAGCGGGCGCAGTAGGTGTCGATGTCCCAGGAGGTCAGCGGGCCTTCGCGCACGCTTTCGATGCGGGCGGTGGGCATGAAGGCGGCGCGCATGTGGGCGCTGTCGTCCTCGGCATGGCCGCGCATGTACAGCTCCAGCGGCACGCGCACGGCGGCTTCTTCGGGGTGGTCGGTCAGGCGTGGGTTGGCAGTCGTCATGGTGTTCTCCTGGGACGGATGGATGGCGGCCTGCGCTTGCAGGCCTGCGGCCGCGCATCGTAGCCACAAGCGCGGGGGGCAGTCCAACGGGGGGCGAGGCGCGGGCCGCGCCGGGGTGCGGTGCAATGCCTTGTTTTCAATGGACTTTCGGGCTGATGCGCCCCGCATTGGCCGTGCCTGGGTCAACAGTGTTTTGAGCGCCGTGCCCTGTCTGAGACCCTGCCGACGGGTGCTCGACCTGTTCCGAAAACGACCATGTCAGAGCGGGTAAAGCCGGGGTAAAGCGGGGGTAATGCCTGCGTAAAACGGCGATCTGCCTCGTTTTGGAGAGCATGGGACTGGCTACCATAGCCGCATCCGCCGCCGTTCCCTGTTCTGGGGCCGGACCCACGGTTTCCTCCCACGACTTCCCGCAGTGACCATGAAACGCCTGTCAAGCAGCCCCTTTGTTGCAGATGCCCACGGCGTACGCCAGCGCGGCCGGGTACGGCCCGCCCTGATGTGGGGCGTGGTGGCACTGGCCCTGGTGGCGGGGGGCGGGCTGTGGTGGTGGAACAAGCGGGCGCCGGCGCAGGGCGAGCAGGCCTCGGCCGGTGCACCCGGCCCGGGTGGCGGGCGTGCGGGAGGCGGCCGGCGCGGCCCCGGCGGGCCGGGTGGGCCTGGCGGCCCCGGCGCCATGGGTGCCCAGGCGCAGCCGGTGTCCGTGGGCGTGGTGGAGCGGCGCGACATGCGCGTGCTGATCAGCGCCATCGGCACCATGAACCCGCGCGCCACGGCCGTGGTGCGCGCCAAGGTGTCGGGCGAGTTGCTGCGCCTGCATTTCAAGGAAGGCGACGAGGTCAAGGCCGGCCAGCTGCTGGCCGAGATCGATCCGCGCAGCTTCCAGGCCAGCTTCAACCAGATCCAGGGCACGCTGCAGCGCGACCAGGCGCTGCTCAAGAACGCCCAGCTGGACCTGCAGCGCTACAAGGAGCTGCAGGCCCAGGATTCCATTGCCGGCCAGCAGGTCGATACCCAGGCTGCGCTGGTGCGCCAGTACCAGGGCACGGTGGCCGCCGACCAGGCCCAGGCCGATGCGGCCAAGCTGCAACTGAGCTACACGCGCATCACGGCGCCCATTGCGGGCCGGCTGGGCCTGCGCCAGGCCGACCGGGGCAATGTGGTCAATCCTTCGGATGCCAACGGCATCGTCACCATCACCCAGGTCAAGCCCATCGATGCGGTGTTCTCCGTGCCCGAGGCCCATGTGGGCACGCTGGCACGGCGCCTGGCCGAGGGGCGCGAGCTGCCCGTGGAACTGTGGGACCGTGACCTGAAGCAGCAACTGGGGCGCGGCCGCCTCAATGCGGTGGACAACAGCATCGACATCGCCACCGGCACCATCAAGGCCAAGGCCGCTTTCGACAATGCCGAGGGCCGGCTGTTCGCCAACCAGTTCGTCAACGTCAAGCTGGAAGTGGACCGGCTGGAGCAGGCACTGACCGTGCCGACCACGGCCGTGCAGAACAACTACGTCTACCTGGTCCAGGAGGATGGCACGGTGACGCAGCGGCGCATTGCCGTGGGCGTGACTGATGGCGACCGGGTGAGCGTGAAGGGCGAACTCAAGCCCGGCGAGCAGGTGGTGGTCGATGGCATTGACCGCCTGCGCGAAGGCGCCAAGGTCACGGTGATCGAGCCCGACAAGGTGCAGAAGGTGGACCAGGCCGTGCAGGATGCCTCCGGCCAGCCGCGCGGCATGCGCAACCTGCCACCCGATGTGCGCGCCAAGCTGGCGACCATGAACCCCGACGAGCGCAAGGCCTACCTGCAGAAGCTGCGTGCCGAGCGCGGTGGGCAGCGCAATGGGGGTAACGGTGGCAGTGGCGGCAGTGGCGGCAGTGGCGGCAACGGCGGCAACGTGACCGCGCCGGCGGCCGAAGGCTCCGCGCCCGCAGGCCGGTCGCCGGCACCGTCGCCCGGATCGCCCCAGCCTTCGCCCGGCCCGACGCCTGCCGCGCCCTCTGCGCCTGCTGCCCCGGCGGCTCCCGCTCCGGCCGGGCGCTGAGCAGCGCCCCGGCACCTGAAGACTGCAAGCCCTTCCAGGCGGCCCCATGAATCTTTCCCGCATCTTCATCCTGCGACCCGTCGCCACATCGCTGCTGATGGTGGCGGTGCTGATCGCCGGCCTGCTGGCCTACCGGCTGTTGCCGATTTCGGCCCTGCCCGAGGTGGACTACCCCACCATCCAGGTCACCACGCTGTACCCGGGCGCCAGCCCGGATGTGATGACCTCCAACGTCACCGCGCCGCTGGAGCGCCAGCTCGGCCAGATGCCGGGGCTGTCGCAGATGTCGTCCACCAGTTCGGGCGGCGCCTCGGTGATCACGCTGCGCTTTGCGCTGGACATGGCCATGGACGTGGCCGAGCAGCAGGTGCAGGCCGCCATCAACGCGGGCTCCAACCTGTTGCCCAGCGACCTGCCCATGCCCCCGCTGTACAGCAAGGTCAACCCGGCGGATGCGCCCATCCTCACGCTGGCCATCACCTCGCCCTCGCTGCCGGTGATCCGCGTCAACGACCTGGTGGAAAACCGCCTGGCGCCCAAGCTCTCGCAGGTCAACGGCGTGGGCCTGGTGGCGATTGCCGGCGGGCGCCGACCTGCCGTGCGCATCCAGGCCAACCCGACGGCGCTGGCCGGCCTGGGCATGACGCTGGACGATGTGCGCACCGCCATTGCCGCCGCCAACGTCAAGCAGGCCAAGGGCGGCTTCGACGGCCCGGCGCGCGCCTCCACCATCGATGCCAACGACCAGCTGCAGTCGGCGGCCGAGTACCGCAACCTCATCATCGCCTTCAAGAACGGCCTGCCCGTGCGCCTGTCCGACATCGCCCAGACCGTGGACGATGCAGAGAACACGCGCCTGGCCGCCTGGGCCGGCACGCCCGAGGGCGGCTCGCGCGCAGGCGTGATCCTCAACATCCGGCGCCAGCCCGGCGCCAACGTGATCGAGACGGTGGACCGCATCAAGGCGCTGCTGCCCCAGCTCAAGGAGACGCTGCCGGCCTCGCTGGACGTGCAGGTGCTGACCGACCGCACGGTGACCATCCGCGCCTCGGTCAACGACATGCAGCTGGAACTGATGCTGGCCATCGCCCTGGTGGTGGCGGTGATCTTCGTCTTCCTGCGCAGCGCCTCGGCCACGCTGATACCGAGCTTTGCCGTGCCGCTGTCGCTGATCGGCACCTTCGGCGTGATGTACCTGGCCGGTTTTTCCATCAACAACCTCACGCTGATGGCGCTGACGATCTCCACCGGCTTCGTGGTGGACGATGCCATCGTGATGATCGAGAACATCGCGCGCTTCGTGGAAAAGGGCGAGCCGCCCATGCAGGCCGCGCTCAAGGGCGCCAAGCAGATCGGCTTCACCATCATCTCGCTGACGATTTCGCTGATCGCCGTGCTGATCCCGCTGCTGTTCATGGGCGACGTGGTGGGGCGGCTGTTCCACGAGTTCGCCATCACCATGGCGGTGGCCATCCTGATCTCGGCCGTGGTCTCGCTGACGCTCACGCCCATGCTGTGCGCGCGGCTGCTGCGCCACCAGCCCGAAGGGGCCGAGGAAGAGCGGCATGGCCGCCTGTACCACGCCACGGGCCGTTTCTTCGACCGCACCATTGCCGGCTACGGCCGCATCCTCACCTGGGTGCTGGACCGCCGGGGCCTGACCTGGATCGTCTTCCTGGCCACGCTGGCCGTGACCGTGCTGCTGTACTTTGCCGTGCCCAAGGGCTTCTTCCCCGACCAGGATACGGGCACCATCCAGGCTACGACCGAGGCCGACCAGTCCATCTCGTTTGCCGCCATGGCCGAGCGCCAGCAGGCCCTGGCCGAGCTGCTGCTCAAGGACCCGGCCGTGCAGAGCATCTCGTCCTTCATCGGCGTCGACGGCAGCAACACCACGCTGAACACGGGCCGGCTGCTGATCGACCTCAAGCCCCACGGCCAGCGCGATGGCGTGCCCGCCGTGCTGCGCCGCCTGTCCGACGATGCGCTGCAGATCCCGGGCATACGCCTGTACGCCCAGCCCGTGCAGGACCTGACCATCGAGGACCGCGTGGCGCGCACCCAGTACCAGCTGCTGATGTCCTCGCCCGACATGGCGCAGCTGACCACCAGCACCCAGGCCCTGGTCGAGCGCATGCACGACCTGCCCGAGCTGGTGGACGTGGGCAGCGACCTGCAGAACCAGGGCCTGCAGGCCTTCGTGCAGATCGACCGGGCCCAGGCCAGCCGGCTGGGCGTGACGGTCTCGGCCATCGACACGGCGCTGTACAACGCCTTCGGCCAGCGGCTGATCTCCACCATCTTCACGCAGTCCAACCAGTACCGCGTGGTGCTGGAAGTGGCGCCGCAGTTCAAGATCGGGCCCGAGTCGCTGCAGGCCATCTATGTGGCCTCCAGCGCGGGCGCGCCCGTGCCGCTGTCTTCGGTGGCCACGGTCAGCGAGCGGCCCATGGCCCTGGCCGTGAACCATGTGGGCCAGCTGCCTGCCGCCACCATCTCGTTCAACACCGCGCCCGGCGTGTCGCTGGGCCATGCGGTCAAGGCCGTGCAGGACCTGATGGCCCAGTTGCGCACCGAGGGCCATATGCCGCTGTCGGTGGATGCCGCCTTCCAGGGCGCGGCCCTGGCCTTCCAGGCCTCGCTGTCCAACACGCTGCTGCTGGTGCTGGCGGCGGTGATCACCATGTACATCGTGCTGGGCGTGCTCTATGAGAGCACCATCCACCCGGTGACCATCCTGTCCACGCTGCCCTCGGCCGGCGTGGGCGCGCTGCTGGCCCTGCTGCTGGCGGGGCTGGACCTGGACATCATCGCCATCATCGGCATCGTGCTGCTGATCGGCATCGTCAAGAAGAACGCGATCATGATGATCGACTTCGCGCTGGAGGCGCAGCGCGAGGAGGGGCACACGCCGCGCGAGGCCATCTACCAGGCCTGCCTGCTGCGGTTCCGGCCTATTCTTATGACGACCCTGGCGGCTTTGCTGGGGGCCTTGCCGTTGATGCTGGGGACGGGGGTGGGCAGTGAGTTGCGGCATCCGTTGGGGGTGACGTTGGTGGGGGGCTTGCTGGTGAGTCAGTTGCTGACTCTGTTCACTACGCCGGTGATCTATCTGACTTTTGAAGGGTGGGCGCAGAGGTGGCGGGATCGTCGCGGTGCTTCTTCGGAGCAGGCCCATGCTTGAGCTTGATCTGCGCTTTTGGCTGGCGCCGCTGGCCGGGTCTCGGCCCGGCAGCCGACCTACTTTCTTGCCTCGCAGCAAGAAAGTAGGCAAAGAAATGCGCCCCCACTGCCCACGACCCTTCGCTTCGCTGCGGGCAACCTGCGTTGGGCACGATGCGGGGTGTGCCGCAGAACTCGCTTTGCGCTTCGCGCGCCGCTCAGACAACTGCGGCAAGTCAGATGACGAAGCAGCCCTGTCCTTCGGCAGGGCTGCCACCCCGCATCGCGCCCAACGCAGGCGTGGGCAGAGGGGGGAAGGCCGGGGGACGGGCCATCGCTTCGCTCGGCCTGGGGTTTTTGGGGGTGGGTCATGAGCCAGCTTTCCAATCTCTCGGCGCCGTTCATCTTCCGGCCCATTGCCACCATGCTGATGACCATCGGCCTGGCGCTGGCGGGGGCGGTTTCGTATTTCCTGCTGCCGGTGGCGCCGCTGCCGCAGGTGGACTATCCGACGATTTCGGTGTCGGCCAGCCTGCCGGGTGCAAGCCCCGACACGATGGCGGCGACGGTGGCGACGCCGCTGGAGCGGGCGCTGGGGGCGATTGCGGGGGTCAATGAGATCACGTCCAGCTCCAGCCTGGGCAGTACGCGCATCACGCTGCAGTTCGATCTGTCGCGCACGGTGGACAGCGCTGCGCGCGATGTGCAGGCCGCCATCAATGCGGCGCGCACGCTGCTGCCTTCGGGCATGCCGGGCAATCCGACGTATCGCAAGGTGAATCCGGCCGATGCGCCGATCATGATCCTGGCGCTGACGTCCAGCGCGCTGACGCGCGGGCAGATGTATGACGCGGCGTCCACCGTGCTGGCGCAGAAGCTCTCGCAGGTGGAGGGCGTGGGCCAGGCGTCCATCAGCGGCGGGGCGCTGCCGGCCGTGCGCGTGGAGCTGGACCCGGTGAAGCTGGCGGCCAATGGCGTGTCGCTGGACCAGGTGCGTACCGCCATTTCGGCCACGAATGCCAACCGGCCGCTGGGCGCGGTGGAGCGCGAGGACCATTACTGGCAGGTGACCGCCAATGACCAGGCGCGCGTGGCGGCCGACTATGCGCCGCTGGTGCTGCGCTGGAGCAATGGCAATGCGATCCGGCTGCAGGACGTGGCCGATGTCACGGATTCGGTGCAGGACGTGCGCAACTACGGCGTGGCCAATGGCAAGCCCGCCATCCTGCTGCAGATCTTCAAGCAGCCCGATGCCAACATCCTGGAGGCCGTGGCGCGCGTGCGCTCTTTGCTGCCGCAGCTCAAGGCGTCCATTCCGGAGGCCATCGATCTGACCATCGTGTCCGACCGCACGCCCACGCTGCGTGCCTCGGTGGTGGAGGTGGAGCGGGCGCTGTTGATCGCCGTGGCGCTGGTGATCCTGGTGGTGTTCCTGTTCCTGCGCAATGGCCGGGCCACGCTGATTCCGGCCGTGGCCGTGCCGGTGTCGCTGGCGGGCACGTTCGGCGTGATGTACCTGGCCGGCTATACGCTGGACAACCTGTCGCTGATGGCGCTGACCGTGGCCACGGGCTTTGTGGTGGACGATGCCATCGTGGTGCTGGAGAACGTGATGCGCCACATGGAGCGCGGCAAGACCGCGCTGCGCGCGGCGCTGGACGGGGCGCGCGAGATCGGGTTCACCGTGGTGTCCATGAGCCTGTCGCTGATCGCGGTGTTCGTGCCCATCCTGTTCATGGGCGGCATCGTGGGGCGGTTCTTCCGCGAGTTCGCGGTGGTGATGTCGGCGGCCATTCTGATCTCGATGGTGGTGTCGCTGACCACCACGCCCATGATGTGCGCGGCGCTGCTGCGGCCGCAGCGCGTGCCGCAGCCGGGCCGGCCGCGCAACGGCCTGCAGCGCGCCTGGGACCGCTTCGGCGCCTGGGTGGGCCGGGCCGAGCGGCGTGCCATGTCCGGCTACCGCGCAAGCCTGGCCTGGTGCCTGCGCCACCAGCCGCTGGTGCTGCTGGTGCTGGCCGGCGTGGTGGCGCTGAACGTGCACCTGTACATGGCCATCGACAAGGGTTTCATGCCCAGCCAGGACACGGGCCGCGTGATGGGCTTCATCCGGGCCGACCAGTCCACCTCCTACCAGGCCATGGAGCAGCGGCTCAAGCGCTTCCTGTCCATCGTGCAGGAAGACCCGGCCGTGGAGTACGTGACGGGCTTCACGGGCGGCGGCCAGCGCAATGCGGCCAACATGTTCATGTCGCTCAAGCCGCTGGCCGAGCGCAAGGTGTCTTCCGACGAGGTGATCAACCGCCTGCGCGACAAGCTCAAGAACGAGCCCGGGGCGCGGCTGTTCATGGTCACGCAAAGCGATATCCGCATCGGCGGGCGGCAAAGCTCGGGCTCGTACGACTACACATTGCAGGCCGACGACATCCAGGACCTGCGCACCTGGGAGCCGCGCATCCGCCAGGTGCTGTCGCAGCTGCCCCAGCTCACGGACGTGAACAGCGATGTCTCTGACTTCGGCCTGCAGACCTCGCTGGTGATCGACCGCGACGCGGCCACGCGCCTGGGGCTGACGGTGTCGCAGATCGACGGCACGCTCAACAACGCCTTCGGCCAGCGCCAGGTGGGCGTGATCTACAACCCGCTCAACCAGTACCGCGTGGTGATGGAGGCCGCGCCCCGCTACCTGCAAAGCCCCGAGACGCTGCGCGGCTTCTTCTTCGTGAACAACCAGGGCGTGCAGGTGCCGCTGACCTCGTTTGCGCGCATCACCACCACCAACACGCCGCTGGCCGTGAACCACGACCGGGGCACGCCGGCCAGCACCATCAGCTTCAGCCTGGCCGAGGGCGTGGCGCTGTCGGACGCCAGCGACGCCATACGCGCGGCCGTGGCCGAGCTGGGCGTGCCCGTGTCGGTGCGCGGCAGCTTCAGCGGCACGGCCGGGGCCTTCCAGCAGGCGCTGTCGGGGCAGCCGCTGCTGATCCTGGCGGCCATCATCACCATCTACCTGGTGCTGGGCGTGCTCTATGAGAGCCTGGTGCACCCGCTGACCATCCTGTCCACGCTGCCCTCGGCCGGCGTGGGCGCGCTGATGGCGCTGATGCTGTTCAAGACGGAGTTCTCGCTGATCGCGCTGATCGGGGTGATTTTGCTGATCGGCATCGTCAAGAAGAACGCGATCATGATGATCGACTTCGCGCTGGAGCGGCAGCGCGCCGGCCATGCCACGGCGGCCCAGGCCATCTACCGCGCCTGCGAGCTGCGGCTGCGCCCCATCCTCATGACCAGCCTGGCGGCCATCTGCGGCGCACTGCCGCTGGCCCTGGGCCGGGGCGATGGCGCCGAGCTGCGCCAGCCGCTGGGCATTGCCATCGTGGGCGGCCTGATGCTGAGCCAGCTGCTCACGCTCTACACCACGCCCGTGGTCTATGTGCTGCTGGACAGGCTGCGCCAGCGTGTCATGGGCCTGCGTGGCCGCGTGCAGGGCAAGGACCGTGGCACCCCTGTGCCAGCCGCATCACCCCAGTGAACCGAATCCGAAAGCCCAAGGCCATGCAGCTGAAGACACTCCAAACCCCGGCGATCTGGCTGGCCGCCGCGCTGCTGGCCGGCTGCTCCACGCAGAGCGCCTACCAGCGCCCCGCACTCGATGTGCCGGCCCAGTTCAAGGAAGCCACGCCCGAGGCGGCCGAGGCCGGCATCTGGCGGCCCGCAGATCCGTCGCGTGCGCAAGTGCCCGACAACTGGTGGGAGCTGTTCGGCGACGAGCAGCTCAACCGCCTGCAGCAGCAGGCCGCCACCGGCAACCAGAGCATTGCCCAGGCCGCCGCGCGCCTGCGTGCCGCGCAGGCGGCCGTGGCCAGCAGCCAGGCCGGGCTGTTCCCCACGCTGGGCAGCACGGCCGGCGCCACGCGCTCGCGCAGCGGCGGGGCCTCCGGTGCATCAGGCACGGGCGGCAACACCGGCAGTAGCGGCAGTAGCGGCAACATCTCGACCAACTACTCGCTGGGCCTGAACGCCAGCTGGGAGCTGGACCTGTGGGGCCGCGTGTCGGGCACGGTCAGCGCCAGCCAGGCCAGCGCCCAGGCCAGCAGCGACGACCTGGCCGCCGCGCGCCTGTCGGCCCAGGCATCGATCACGCAGACCTATTTCTCGCTGCGCGCGGCCGATGCCAGCGTGCGGCTGCTGCAGGAAACACTGCAGGGCTACGAGCAGAGCCTCAAGCTCACCAACAACCGCTACCGCGCGGGCGTGGCCTCGTCGGCCGACGTGGCCCAGGCCGAGGCGCAGTACAAAAGCACCCAGGCCCAGCTCATCGAGGCGCAGACCAGCCGCGCCCAGCTGGAGCACGCCCTGGCCGCGCTGCTGGGCCTGCCGCCTGCGGCCTTCAGCCTGGAGGCCGGCGCCGAGCTGCCGCCGCCGCCCGAGGTGCCGGCCATGCTGTCGTCCCAACTGCTGGAGCAGCGCCCCGACATTGCTGCGGCCGAACGCCGCGTGGCCGCCGCCAATGCCCAGGTGGGCGTGGCGCGCGCGGCCTTCTTCCCGGCGCTCACGTTGTCGGCCACGGCGGGCTACCGGGGTGCATCGCTGTCCAACCTGGTGAGTGCGCCCAACCTGTTCTGGTCGCTGGGCCCGTCGCTGGCGCTGGCGCTGTTCGACGGCGGCGCGCGCACGGCGGCCGTGGAGTCGGCGCGTGCCTCGCTGGACCTGGCCGCTGCCACCTACCGCCAGACCGTGCTCACGGCGTTGCAGGAGGTGGAGGACAACCTGGTCACCGCATCCGCCCTGGCGCGCGAGCAGCAGGTGCAGGTGGAGGCCGTGGCCGCCGCGCAGAAGGCGCTGGATGTCGTCAACAACCAGTACCGCGCGGGCACGGTGGCCTATCTGAATGTGCTCAGCGCCCAGACCACGGTGCTGTCTGCGCGGCGCAGCCTGATCGATGTGCGCAACCGGCGGCTGGCCGCCGTCAACACCTTGCTCAAGAACGTGGCCGGGCGCTGGGAGCCGCTGGGGCCGGCCTCCGTGCAGGGGCCGCAGGCTGTCGCGCGCTGATGTTCAGTCCTGCAGCTCGAAGGCCTGGCGCAATGCTTCGCCGAAGGCCGCGCTGCCGCTGATCGAAAGGTTCACCGTGGTGCGGCCATCCCCCGCCGCCACGGATTGCAGGCGCGCCGTGGCTGCGTCAAAGCGCCAGGCCAGCGGCTGGCCGCCGTCGTCCTGGGCCTGCAGCTCGTAGTCCCAGTCGCCGCCTTCCTCGATGGGGCCGCGCCGGCCCTTGAAGCGGCGGTGTGCCCAGGCCAGCAATTGCTCCACCTCGGCCGCCAGCGCCGGCACGCGCGTGGCGGGCACGCTGGCCATGGCGTCCCAGCAGCCCGTGCCTTCGTCGTCTTCGCTGTAGTCGAAATCCAGGTAGTCGAGGGTCATGTTGGGGTCCGCCTGCGTGATGGGAAAAGGGAAAGCCCGGCATTGTGCCGCGTGCACAATCGTCCGCATCGCAGAACCGGAAAGACATTCAGATGGACACCGCACAGCAAACGATGGCGCCGCCGATGGTGAGCGCGCAGGCCCTGCGCTTCGGGCAGCCGGGCCTGCTGCTGTGGGATGGCGCCTCGCACGACTGGCCCGTGGGCCTGTGCCTGGTGCGCGGCGGCGAGGGCTGCGGCAAGACCAGCCTGCTGCAAATGCTGGCCGGCCAGTTGCCCTTGCAGGCCGGGCGCCTGGTGTATCCACAGCAGCCGGACCCGTCGCAGCGCCCCGCACTGTTCTGGCGCGACCCGCGCGCCGAACTGTCCAATGCCGAGCGCGCCCGGCCCGCGCAGGAATGGGTGCAGGCCCAGCGGCAGTTGTACCCGGCCTGGAGCGAGGCGGCATGGCAGGCCCATGCCGACGGCCTGGGGCTGGAGCCCCACCTGCACAAGCCCCTGCTGGCCCTGTCCACGGGCAGCCTGCGCAAGCTGTGGATGGCGGCAGGCTGGGCCAGCGGCGTGCCGCTGCTGCTGATCGACGAGCCACTGGCCGCGCTGGACCGGGGATCGATCGACCATGTGCAGCGCACGCTGGCGGGGCTGAACCGGGCCGGCCAGCAATCTGCACCCGTGGCCGGGCATGGCCCCCGCTGCGTGATCGTCGCCCATTGGGACGAGATGCAGGGCGTGGCCTGGGACGACGTGCTGGACCTGCCCGATCAGCCGCCGCTGCGCTGACCGGAGCCGGCGTCTACATCGCCACCTACATCGCCACCTACATCGCCTTGAACCGCTGCGCGTAGAGGCGGCTGACGGCCAGTTTTTCCGCTCGCTCGCGCAGCTGCAGCCACAGCCGGCCGGCCTCGTCGCGCTGGGCGTTGGCAATGGCCGCCGCACGCACCACCGTGCCGCGGTGCACCTGCCAGAATTCCTCGGCGTCCAGCCGGGGCAGCAGCTCCTTGAGCGGCGTGCGCACCAGGTACTCATGCGAGGCCGTGAGCACGCGCACGTACTTGTCGGCCGCCTCGAAGTAGACGACGTCGTGCACGGGCACCATCTGGATCTGCGTGCCCACGCCGGCCTGGATCATCTGCAGCGGCGGCTCGGTAGCGGTGGCGGCGGGGGCCGTGGCGCCGGCCAGGTGCCGCAATTGCTCCAGCGCCTGCGCCAGTGCAGCGCCGGCCGGGGCCACCGTGCGCTGGGCCAGCAGCTCGCGCAGGCGCTGCACGCTGCGCGCCAGCCGCTCGGGCTGCACGGGCTTGAGCAGGTAGTCCACGGCCTGCGCCTCGAAGGCGTCCATGGCGTACTGGTCATAGGCGGTCACGAAGACCAGGATGGGAAACGGCTGCGCCTCTGGCCAGGCGTCGGCCAGTTCGGCGGCGGCCTCCAGGCCGCTTTGGCCCGGCATGCGGATGTCGAAGAACAGCACATCGGGCTGCAGCGCCAGCGCCTGCCGGGCAGCACTCAGGCCGTCGCCCACCATGGCGGCAATCTGCAACTCGGGCCAGGCGCGGGCCAGGGCCTGGCGCAGGTCCTCGGCCAGCAGGGGTTCGTCTTCGGCGATCAGGGCGCGTGGGGAGAGGTGCATTTCAATCAGCGTTGGCAATGGTGATGCGTGCCAGAGTGCCGCCTTCCGGCAGGGCGGCCAGTTCGAAGTGTGCGGCGTCGCCGTAGCGGCTGGCCAGGCGTTCGCGCAGCTGGGCCGTGCCGAAGCGGCTGCCGGGCAGGGCGGGCGCTCCGGTGTCCAGGCCCATGCCGTTGTCGGCCACGGTCAGCTCCAACGGGCCGCCGTCCATGCGGCGCGCGCGCACGGCGATATGCCCGCCTTCCAGCTTGGGCTCCAGTCCGTGGCGTATGCAGTTTTCCACCAGGGGCTGCAGCAGCAGCGGCGGCACGGGCACCTGGGCCAAGTCCTCGGGCAGGTCCAGCGTGTACTGCAGGCGCGGGCCCATGCGGATGGACATCAGCGCCAGGTAGTCGCGCAGGCGTGCAAACTCTTCGCCCAGCGCATGCTCGGTGCTGCGCGAGCCGCCCAGCGTGGCGCGCAGGTAGGCGATCAGATGGTCCAGCATGGCCTGGGCGCGCTGCGGGTCGCTGGCCACCAGCACGCGCAGGTTGGCCAGGGTGTTGAACAGCATGTGCGGCTCCAGCTGGGCCTGCAGCAGGGTGAGTTTGGCCTCGGCCGCTTGGCGGCGGGCCTGCTCGGCCTGCATCTGCAGGTGGCGCGAGTAGCCCAGCAGGAAGAAGGCCAGCGACATCACCGTGCTGGCGACGATGGTGACGGCCAGCGGTATCCACAGCCGGTGCATCAGGGCCGTGCTGGCGTCGGGATCGGCCCATTGCCTGTAGGCCGTGCCGATCAGCGACCCGATCACAAAGCCCGTCACGATGCCCGCCACCACCAGCGCGGCGCCGCGCCAGCCGCCGGGCCAGGGAATGTCCTGGCCCCGCGTCAGGCGCCAGCGGCCCAGTTCGATGGTGAGCCAGCTGGTCAGGCCGATCGACAGCGAGTAGATGAGGTTCACATCCCAGCGGCCGTGGTTGCTCAGGCTGAATGCGGCGGCAATCAGGGCGCAGGCCGAGGTCGTTGCGATGCCGTGGCGCAGCAGCGTGGTCCGTTCCACGATGTGGCCCTGTGCGGCCCGCTGGGATGGGGCGTTGGATGCGAGGTCGGGCATGGAGAGCAATGGTAGTCCCATGGCGTCGTTCAGCGGGCGCGGTCCTGGCGTGACTGCAGCGCCTGCCGCTCACGCTCCACCATGCGCCCGTGCCAGCCGTTGCCCGGCAGGGCCAGCCAGACCACGGCCCCGTGGATGGCCAGCCCCAGGCCCCAGCCCAGGGCCGGGAAGATGGCCCAGTGCCTGCCCTGGGACAGCGACAGCGCCGCCAGCCCGAGGTTGACCAGCACATAGACGCTGGCGTGGATCATCCAGCCCATCTTGGCGCCTGCGCGGCGGCGCGCCATGCGCTCCAGGGCATCGTCGTCGTGGCGGGCAGAGGGATCGAGGGGATCGAGGGTGCGCATGGGAAGTTCTCCGTCAGGGGGGAAGGAAAGCGGCGTCAGGCCAGGCCCAGCTGCTGCCACAGCAGGTCGCCCAGGTAGCGGCCGGGCAGCAGGGTGAACAGGCCCGCCACGACGCAGGCGCCGATGTAGACGCTGCGCATGATCTTGCGGTGGCCGGCGATGTTGCCGTGGTACAGGTGCCAGAACGAGCGGCCCAGGCCGGCAAAGGTCAGCGGCACCAGCAGGTGGACGGGCGTGTAGCCGGCCCAGTTGGGCAGGCGGTAGTCGCGGATGAAGCAGGCGGACACCGCCGCGCAGACCATGAGCGTGACGAAGGCGTAACCGGCCGCGCGGTGCAGTCGAGGATGGACGGCGGCCTGGCGGCGTGCCAGCAAGGCGATGGCACCCGTGGCCGTGGCCCCGAGGGCGGCACTCATGTGGATGGCGATCAGCGGTGTCATTTGCATGGCGGTGTCCTGGCGTGCGGCCCGGTTCTGCGGGCCTGTATGGGACAGGACTGTCGCTGCCGGACGCGGGCCGGGCCAGCGCCATGCGACGGACGGGCGCCGGCAGGGCGCCAGATGCATCGGGGCGCCGCGAGCTGCAGGGATCTCCGTGGTCGTTGGAAGATTGTGGCTATGGGGAGTGCGCACAAACTATTGCGAAGGGCCTTTGAATTCAATCACTTGGAGGATTGCTTCGATGCAACAGATTGAGAAAATTCATAGCAGCGCCCTAACGTGGTTGGTAAGCTAACGGATTCTGTAAATCATTCTCAATATCATCCTCATGCCCTCCATCCGCCCGATTTCCCTGGCCGTTCTCTGCCTGTGCAGCCAGCAGGCCCTGATTGCCCAGACCCGGGGCGGCGACACCGTGCTGGAGGCCGTGACGGTGGAGGCCAGTGCCGACGCATCGGCCCAGGGCCTGTCCAAGCCCTTCGCAGGCGGCCAGGTGGCCACGGGCGCGCGCAACGGCGTGCTGGGCACGCTGGACTGGAAGAACTCCTCCTTCTCCACCACCAGCTACACGCAGCAGCTGATCGAAGACACCCAGTCCAAGAGCGTGGGCGACGTGCTGCTCAACGACCCGGGCGTGCGCCAGGCGCGCGGCTTCGGTAACTTCCAGGAGCTGTATGTGCTGCGCGGCTTCCCGGTGTACTCGGACGACATCGCCTACAACGGCCTGTACGGCCTGCTGCCGCGCCAGTACATTGCCTCGGAGTTCTTCGAGCGCGTGGAGGTGCTGCGCGGCGCCAACGCCTTCCTCAATGGCGCGGCACCGGGCGGCAGCGGCATTGGCGGCACCATCAGCCTGCTGCCCAAGCGCGCCGGCAACGAAGCGCTGACGCGCGTGGGCGCCGGCATACAGACGGGTGGCCAGGCCTTTGTCTCCACCGACATCTCGCGCCGCTTCGGCCCTGACCAGAGCACCGGCATCCGTCTGAACGCCGTGCGCCGCGACGGCGGCACGGGCGTGGATGGCGAAGACCGCTCGCTCACCGCCCTGGGCGTGGGCCTGGACTGGCGCAGCCGCAACGTGCGCCTGTCGGGCGACGTGGGCTACCAGCGCAACAGCTACAACGGCGGCCGCCCCAGCGTGACGCCGGGCAACTTCATCCCGGCGGTGCCCGACAACAAGACCAACTACGGCCAGAACTGGTCGTACTCCACCGAGCGCGACCTGTTCGCCACGCTGCGCGCCGAATGGGACATCAACGACACCACCACGGCCTGGGCCGCAGGCGGCCTGCGCCGCGGCAAGGAAGACAACTCCCTCAGCGGCGTGACCGTGAGCAATGCGGCTGGCGACACCACGGGCACGCGCTTCGACAACAAGCGCAAGGACAGCGTGGGCACGGGCGAGGTCGGCATACGCACGCGCCTGGCCACGGGCAGCGTGGGCCACGAGCTGGTGGCCACGGCCAGCACCTACTCGGCCACCGAGCGCAATGCCTGGGGCATGGGCTTTGGCGTGGTCAACAACATCTACAACCCCTGGAGCAGCGCACGCCCGGCGATGACGCTGTTCGGCGGCAACCTGGCCGATCCCACGCGCGTGGGCGAAACCCAACTCAACAGCTTCGCCATCGGCGACACGCTGACGATGCTGGACGAGCGCCTGCGCCTGACCGTGGGCGTGCGCCGCCAGAGCATCGAGCAAAGCAGCTACGACTACAACACGGGCGCGCAGACCGACAACTACAAGAAGTCGGCCACCACGCCCATGCTGGGCCTGGTGTTCAAGACCAGCGAGAACACCTCGGTCTACGCCAACTACATCGAAGGCCTGACCAAGGGCGCCGTGGCGCCGCAGACGGCCAACGACCTGCCCGTGTCCAACGGTGGCCAGGTGTTCGCGCCCTACAAGTCGCGCCAGAAGGAAATCGGCTTCAAGTGGCAGGGCCAGCAGCTGGGCGCCACGGTGGCGCTGTACACCACGGACATGCCTTCGGCCTATGTGGCCAACCAGGTCTTCGGCCAGTACGGCAAGCAGCGCAACAGCGGCCTGGAGGCCACGGTCTTCGGCGAACCCGTCAAGGGCCTGCGCGTGCTGGGCGGCGTGACCTTCAGCGAAGCCAAGATCCGCGAGGCCGCCGATGCCACCACCATCGGCAACTACGCCATCGGCGTGCCCAAGCGCCTGCTCAACCTGGGCGTGGACTGGGATGTGCCCGGCGTCTCGGGCCTGGCCCTCAATGCGCGCGTAATGCACACCTCCAGCCAGTACGCCAACGGCGCCAACACGCTGAAGGTGGCCTCGTGGACGCGCACCGACATCGGCGCGCGTTATCTCATGGACATCGGCAACAACCGCCTGCTGACCCTGCGCGCGCGCATCGACAACCTGTTCGACAAGGGCTACTGGTCGTCGGTGGGCGGCTACCCGGGCGCCAACTACCTGGTGCAGTCCATGCCGCGCACCTTCTCGCTGAGCGCATCGGTGGACTTCTGAGCCGGAGCGATCTGAAGCATGCGCGCGTTGTGGACGGTGGTGCACCGCTGGATAGGCCTGGTGCTGGCCGGTTTCCTCACCATGGCCGGCCTCACCGGGGCCGTGCTGTCCTGGGACCATGAAATCGACGAATGGCTCAACGCCGACATGCTGGAGACCCCGGCACGCGGCCCGCTGAAGACCCCGCTGGAGCTGGCCGCCGCCGTGCAGGCCAGCGAGCCGCGCGCCGAGATCAGCTACATGACCCTGGGCCTGGTCGAGGGCGAAGCCGCCATGTTCATGGTGCGCCCCCGGCCCGACCCGGCCACGGGCCAGGCGCCTGCGCTGGGCTATGACACGGTCTTCGTCGACCCGGTCAGCGGCCACATCACGGGCCAGCGCAACGGGCGCAGCTTTGCGCTCAGCCAGCGCAACCTCATGCCCTGGCTGCGCCACCTGCACGAAAGCCTGCTGGCCCCGCGCTTTTGGGGCACGGACCGCTGGGGCTACTGGTTCATGGGCAGCCTGGCCCTGCTGTGGGTGGCCGACAGCTTTGTCGCGCTGCTGCTGACCTTTCCCGTCAAGCTCAGGAAAAGCGCCCCGCGCCTGACGGCGGCCGTGGGATCGTGGTGGCGGCGCTGGCTGCCCTCATGGCGCGTGCGCTGGGGCGGCGGCGCCTACAAGCTCAACTTCGACCTGCACCGCGCGGGCGGCCTGTGGGTCTGGGCCGTCATCGTCATCGTGGCCTTCACCTCGTTCTCGCTGAACCTGTACCGCGAAGTCTTCTACCCGGTGATGAGCACCGTCTCCACCACCACGCCCGGCCCCTACGAAACCCTCAAGCCCGCGCCCCAGGGCACGCTCCTCGTGCCCCAGGTCTCGTTCGCCCAGGCCATCGCCATCGCCCAGAGCGAGGCCAAGCGCCTGGGCTTCGCCCAGCCCGCAGGCGGCATCTGGTGGGGCGGCGACTTCCCGTTCTACAACATCTCCTTCTTCGACCCGCACGACGAAACCGGCGCCATGGGCATGGGCCTGTCCAACATCTACGTCAGCTCGGACAACGGCGAAGTCCTGGGCACCTACCGCCCCTGGCACGGCACCGCAGCCGACGTCTTCGTCCAGCTGCAACTGCCCCTGCACAGCGGCCGCATCCTCGGCACCCCCGGCCGCGTGCTCATGTCCTTCGTCGGCGTGCTCGTCGCCGTCCTGTCGATCACGGGCGTCATCATCTGGTGGCGCAAACGCAGGGCAAGAAAAATGGTCGCGACAGCGGCCAACTGACCCCACAAACAGCAAAGCCACCGAAACGGTGGCTTTTTGCAATGCTTGGCAGGCCCCAGACCCATCCGACTGGCGCCCTCCAAAACGAGGGACACCGAGGAAGGGCCGCCCCGCACCGAGGGTGTCGTCCCCCTCCGCGAAGCGAGAAGGGGGAAGCGGCGCAGCCGCTCAGGGGGTCAATCCTTTTTCAAGCATTCACTCATGAACGCCTTGCGCTCATCACCCTTCTTGCCCGTGGCGTCCACGTTGCAGGTCTTCATGCGTTCCTGCTGGCGCTTCTTGCCGTCGGACAGGCAGGACTTCATGAACTCCTTGCGTTCATCGCCTTTCTTGCCGGTGGCTTCGGTGTTGCAGGTGCCCATCAGCTTTTGCTGGGCCGTGGGAGCCTTGTCCCCTGCGGCCATGCCCATGCTGCAGGCCAGGGAGACAACTGCCAGAACAACGATTTTTTTCATGATGGAATGGTTTTGAAGGCGCGCTGAAGTCCAGCGCACCCACATTGCAGCACAGTGCCGGGCGCGCAGCAACGTCGCGCGCCCGGCGTTGTAAAAGTTTGCGATTGCCGCTGACAGGCGGGCAGGCGGACACCGGCAGGCCATGGCCAGCGCAGATAATGGCCCACTTTTGCATTGCGACAGGACGCTTGCCGTGGACATTCTTTTGCTGGTCAAGGCCGCCATCATGGGCATCGTGGAAGGGCTGACGGAGTTCCTTCCCATCTCCTCCACCGGCCACCTCATCCTGGCCGGTTCGCTGCTGGGCTTCGACGATGCCAAGGCCAAGGTCTTCGACATCGCCATCCAGACCGGCGCCATCTTCGCTGTGGTACTGGTGTACTGGCAGAAGATCCGCTCCACCGTGGTCGACCTGCCCACCAGCCGCCAGGCGCAGCGGCTCACGCTGAACGTCATCATCGGCTTCCTGCCGGCCGTGGTGCTGGCGCTGATCTTCGGCAAGTTCATCAAGGCGCACCTGTTCACGCCCACCGTGGTGGCCACCACCTTCATCCTGGGCGGCTTCGTCATCCTGTGGGCCGAGCGCCGGCCGGCCTCGGCCATGCGCGTGCAGACCGTGGACGAGATGACGCCGCTCGATGCCCTCAAGGTCGGCCTGGTGCAGTGCCTAGCCATGATCCCCGGCACCAGCCGCAGCGGTGCCACCATCATCGGCGGCATGCTCATGGGCCTGTCGCGCAAGGCGGCGACCGACTTTTCGTTCTTCCTGGCCATTCCCACGCTGATCGGCGCCGGCGTCTACAGCCTCTACAAGGAGCGCGCACTGCTGTCGGCGGCCGACATCCCCATGTTCGCCGTGGGCCTGGTGTTCTCCTTCATCAGCGCCTGGCTGTGCGTGCGCTGGCTGCTGCGCTACATCTCCACCAACAGCTTCGTGCCGTTTGCCTGGTACCGCATCGCCTTCGGCATCATCGTGCTGGTGACGGCCTTCACCGGGGTCGTATCCTGGAGCGAGGCCTGACAGCCTGCGCCGCCCATGCAAAAAGCCACCCCAAGGGTGGCTTTTTTTGTCGCCGGGCCGCCCCAAGACAAAAAGCGGCCCCCCGGGGGGCAGCGGAACTTGCGCAGCAAGGGGAGCGTGGGGGTCTTTTTTGTCGCCGGGCCGCCCCAAGACAAAAAGCGGCCCCCCCGGGGGGCAGCGGACCTTGCGCAGCAAGGGGAGCGTGGGGGTCTTTTTTGTGCCTGAAGGACCGGTTCAGGCCTCGGAGCCCAGCAGGTTCAGCAGCGAGGCCTCGATGGCGGCGGCCGTGGCGTGGGGCCGCTCCATGGGGAACAGGTGGCTGCCGTCCAGCATCATCACGCGCCCGCGCGTGATGCGGCGCGTAAGGTCCATGCCCACCTGGCGCATCTCCACCGAGGCACGCCCGCCGATGAAGGCCGCCGGGCAGCGCAGCGGATGGTGGTGCAGCAGCGAGGCCAGGTTGTGCGGCAAGGTGTTGTAGATGGCGGTCTCCACCTCGCGCGTGAAGTGCAGCGTGCGCCGGCCGTCCAGGTCGGCCAGGCCGCCCTGCACATAGTCCTGGAGCACCTGCGGATGCCATTGCGCAAACACCTTCTTGGCGCGGAAATAGGCCAGCGCCTCGTCATCGCTGTCCCAGGCATTGCGGCGGCGGGCGCTGATCTTGCCCGGCGAGACCGAGCCCACCAGCTGCGTGCGCTTGGCCACGCCCACGGCATTGGCACGCCAGCCGCTGAGCAATGGCGAGTCGATCAGCAGCACGCCGCGCGCCAGTTCGGGGTGGCGTGCAGCCGTCATCACGCTCAGGAAACCGCCCAGCGAATGCCCGACCAGAAAGACCGGACCGCCCACGCGCTCGACCTCGGCGCGCGTGAATTCGGCCAGTTGCTCGACCAGGTGCGGCCAGTTGTTGGTGACGGGAAAGCGCGGGTCATGCCCGAAGCGCTCCACGCCCTGCGCCGCGATGCCGCGCTCGGCCAGCAGCGAGAACAGCAGCCGGTAGGTGGGCAGCGCAAAGCTGTTGGCATGCGAGAAGACCACGGGCAGCGGTGCCGATTCCGTGCCCGCGTCGCTGTCGGCCCGCAGCGCGGGCCGGGCCGCGTTCACGGCTGGGGCTCCTGGCCGGTTCGGTCCGGAGCATCCGGCATGCCTTGCTGGTGGCCGGAGGGTTGCCCGGCGTCCGGCCGCATGGGCGATGCCGGGCCCGGCTGCAGGGGCGTCATGGGCGAGGTGGCCAGCCCGTCGGCCGTGGAGGTGCCCAGGCCCGCGCCCGTGCCGCTGTGATAGGGCTGGCGCAGCGCCGCAGGCGGCAGGCGGCCCATGCTGCGCGCCGACGAGCGCAGGGCGCCGGCCGGCGCGGTGACCTTGGTCAGCGGCTGGGCCTGGCGGCTGTGCACGCGAATGGGCACCGCGGAATCGCTGCCCTCCCAGGCCGGGTCTTCGATGCTGTCGAAGACATGGCGCAGGCGCTCGCCCCAGCTGTCGTGCAGCATGCGGAAATACGGATTGCTCTCGTCGATGCTGACGATCTTGTCGGAGGCAAAGCGGTCCTTCTCGTACACGATCAGGTCCAGCGGCAGGCCCACCGAGAGGTTGGACTTGAGCGTGCTGTCCATGGACACCAGGGCGCACTTGGCGGCCTCGTCCAGCGGCGTGCGCGGCGTGATCACGCGGTCCAGCACGGGCTTGCCGTACTTGGACTCGCCGATCTGGAAGTAGGGCGTCTCGCTCGTGGCCTCGATGAAGTTGCCCGCCGAGTAGACCTGGAACAGCCGCATGTTCTCGCCCTGGATCTGGCCGCCCAGCACCAGCGAGATATTGAAGTCCACGCCCGACCGGGACAGTGCCACGCCGTCGCGCTCGAACACATGGCGCACGGCCGCGCCCAGCACGCGGGCCGCGTCGAACATGCTGCGCACGTTCCAGATGGTCAGCATGTCGCCCGTGGCCTCGTCGCGCAGTTGCTGGCTTTCCAGCAGCTCGCGAACGGACTGGGTGATGGACAGGTTGCCGGCCGACAGCAGCACCATGAAGCGGTCGCCGGGGTTCTCGTAGACCATGAGCTTGCGGAACGAGCTGATCTGGTCCAGGCCGGCATTGGTGCGCGAGTCGGCCAGGAAAACCAGGCCGGCGTTGAGCTTGATGGCAACGCAATAAGTCATGGAAGCGTCCGAATCTGCGGAAATGGCAAGTTTAGTGCGAGGCGATTGACCGCGTTCAGGCGGCGATCTTCTTGAGCTGGTAAAGGGCTTCCAGCGCCTCGCGCGGGCTCAGTGCGTCGGGATTGATGGCGGCCAGCGCCTGGGCCAGCGGATCGTGGCGGCTTTCGGGCTCGGGCATGTCGGGCGCATCGAACAGGTCCACCTGCAGGCGGCCCTCGTCGGCATGGGCCTCAAGTGCCTCCAGCGCATGGCGCGCGTGGTGCAGCACGCCGGCCGGCATGCCCGCCAGCTTGGCCACCTGGATACCGTAGCTGCGGCTGGCCGGGCCGGGCTGGATCTCGTGCAGGAAGACGATGTCCTGGCCCGACTCCGCCGCACTCACATGCATGTTCACGGCCGCGCGTGCCTTGGCCGGCAGCTCGGTCAGCTCGAAGTAGTGCGTGGCAAACAGCGTGAAGGCGCGCGTCCTGTCGTGCAGCTGGGTGGCGATGCCGCTGGCCAGCGCCAGGCCGTCGAAGGTGCTGGTGCCCCGGCCGATCTCGTCCATCAGCACCAGGCTGTGCGGCGTGGCCGAGTGCAGGATCTGCGCGGCCTCGGTCATCTCCATCATGAAGGTGGACTGGGCATTGGCCAGGTCGTCGGCCGCGCCGATGCGCGTGTGGATGGCGTCGATGGGCCCCAGCCGGCAGCTGGACGCCGGCACATGCGAGCCCATGCTGGCCAGCAGCACGATCAGCGCCACCTGGCGCATATAGGTCGATTTGCCGCCCATGTTGGGGCCGGTGATGATCTGCATGCGCGTGTTGGCGTTCATGCGCGTGTGGTTGGCGATGAAGCTGCCGCTGGAGGTCTCGGCCATGCGCGCTTCCACCACCGGGTGGCGGCCGGCCTCGATCTCGATGCAGGGATGGTTCACGAACTCGGGCGCGCACCAGTTCAGCGTCAGCGAGCGCTCGGCCAGCGTGCACAGCACGTCGATGGCGGCAATGGCACCGGCCACGCGCGTGAGCGCCGGCACATGGGGCTGCAGTTGGTCCAGCAGCTGCTCGTAGAGGAATTTCTCGCGCTGCAGCGCCCGCTCCTGCGCGGACAGGGCCTTGTCCTCGAAGGCCTTGAGCTCGGGCGTGATGTAGCGCTCGGCGTTCTTCAGCGTCTGGCGGCGGCGGTAGCGCTCGGGCACCGCGTCCTTGTAGCTGTTGGTGATCTCTATATAGAAGCCGTGCACCTTGTTGAACTGCACGCGCAGGTTGGGAATGCCGGTCAGCAGCTTTTCCTTGGCCTCCAGCTCCAGCAGGAAGTCGTCGCAGTTGTTCTGGATGGCGCGCAGCTCGTCCAGCTCGGCGTCGTAGCCCGTGGCAAACACGCCGCCGTCGCGCACCAGGGCGGCCGGCTCTTCCATGATGGCGCGCACCAGCAGCTCGGCGCAGCCCTCGGGCGGCTGCAGGTCGGCAAACAGCTGGGTCAGGTGGGCCGAGGGCGTCTGCCCGGCCTGGGCCAGCACGGCGGCCTTGTGCAGCGTGCGGCCCAGTCCCACCAGCTCGCGCGGGCGCACCTGGCGCAGCGCGGTGCGCGCGGTGATGCGCTCCACATCGCTCACGCCCTTGAGCTGCTCGCGCAACTGCTGCCAGGGCGCGGCCATGCCGCCTGCGCTGGCGCCCTGCAGCGCCCGCGTGGCCTCCAGCCGCGCCACGGCCTGCGTGCGGTCGCGTCGCGGCTCCAGCAGCCAGGCCTTGAGCAGGCGGCTGCCCATGCCCGTCATGCAGGTGTCCAGCAGAGAGAACAATGTGGGCGAATCCTCGCCGCGCAGCGTCTTGACCAGCTCCAGGTTGCGGCGCGTGGCCAGCGGCAGCGCAATCAGCTCATCGTCGCGCTGCACCTGCAGAGCGTGGATGTGCGACAGGCTGCGGCCCTGCGTGTGCTCGGCATACGACAGCAGCGCGGCGCTGGCGCCATGGGCCAGCGGCAGGTCCTCGGCCTCCCAGGCCTTGAGGCTGGCCGCGCCCAGCAGCTCCAGCAGCTTGCGCTCGCCCAGGCCGCCGTCGAACTGCCAGTCAGGGCGCGGCGACAGCGGGCAGGCAATGGAGCCGCCATGGCGCAGCGCGAACAGGCTCTGCTCGAAACGCTCGGTCACGCCTGCGCTGTAGATCAGCTCGCTGGGCGCAATGCGTGAAATCCAGGCGCCCAGCTCATCGTGGGAGCACTCGGCCAGGTGGATGCGCCCCTGCGTCACCGCCATCCAGGCCAGGCCGCAGCGCTGGCGCCCGGCCGTGTGCAGGGACAGCAAGATCGCCTCGCTCTTGTCCGACAGCAGCTCACTGTCGGTCAGCGTGCCCGGCGTCACCACGCGCACCACCTTGCGCTCCACCGGGCCCTTGGCGGCGCCCACCTCGCCCACCTGCTCGCAGATCGCCACCGACTCGCCCAGCTTGATCAGCCGGCCCAGGTAGTTCTCCAGCGCATGGAAGGGCACGCCCGCCATCGGAATCGGCTGCCCCGCCGTCTGCCCGCGCGTGGTCAGCGTGATGTCCAGCAGCCGCGCCACCTTCTCCGCATCCCCGAAGAACAGCTCGTAGAAATCCCCCATGCGGTAGAAAACCAGCGTGTCGGGGTAGTTGAACTTGATGCCCAGGTACTGCGCCATCATTGGCGTGTGCATCGAAAGATCAGGGGCCGGAGAGGGCTGTGTGCTTTGCGAAAGGTCGCTCATTGGCTTGGGAATCAACAGGTTGCGGCGGCATGCAGGTGCCGGGCAGGGCCTGCCTGGGAGGCGCGGGGCCGCAGGAAGGCGCAAATGTTCTTGTGTCGTGCTGCCCGCCTCGAGCCGTATCCATCGCGTGGGGCGTGGTGGCGGACAAAGGTCACATTATTGACTACGCGGGGTTGGACGCCGCGCCAAGGGGGCGTAGATCGCGGCACACAAATGCGCTGCGCTCAATCCAAGGGACCATTTCCGCCGTACGTCGTCACAGGGCTCCTTCTGGCAACTGCTTGGCTCCTTGGTACAGGGCGTGCTGCGCATCCGCCAGGGTGATCACTTCGTCCCCGGTGAGATGGCTCATCAGAACACTGTTGAGTTTCGCGATGCGTGCGCCATAGCAGCGAATCAGCGAGGCGATCTGAATCTGCTCCGGTTCCGTGATCTGATCTCCCAGCGCTGTCACGGCGTGGGCTGCTGCCTCGATGTCGAACGAGCAACGAATGAGCAACTCACTGGCCCGGTGGCCGCTTCCAAGCAACGGCGATGCTGCTGTGACTGGTGATGCTGTATCTGCCTGGCTGCCGAATGTATTGACACCGTTGCCAGCTTCCTTGGCCGCAGCAAAGCTGGCCAGGAAACGCAGGTCGTCCAAGGAGTGGGGAAGCTCGTTGTAGGCCCCGAACAGCCTGTCTGCGAATTCAAAGGCGTGTTCCAGCAGTCCATGAACAAAGGCAGCTTCACCTGCTGCACTGAGCCGGTTCTCTCGGAATGTGTCGCGAGCGAACTCCAGTTCCGAGCTGATGAGGGCGAGCAGTGAAAGCAGGTCCACCTGCGCCGGGTCATGCGGACGGCTTGCCGGGCAGCAGCCGGGAGCAGGAAGTTGGTTGAGCGCTGCAAATGCCCGGCTGAGGTGGGGGCAGGAGTAGCGCTCCTGTGCCCCGTCGTACAGGATGCGTTTCACTGTGTACTTGAGCACTCCCGCAGCGAACAGGACTGCTTGGTGGGCATCGGCAAGAGAGGCTCGGGCCATGCATGGGGCGTGGCGTTGGGGCTCAGGGTGCGCGTGATTTCTATCGTGGCGCTGAATGTTTGGCCGCACTCGATTCAGCGCCGCTCGGCGGCGGTGTCGGTTTGACCCAGCACGATGCGGCCCTCGTGCTGGGCGCCGTCCCATGCGCGTTCCAGCTCTTCGCCGGTCATCCCCAGGGGAATGCGTTTGGAGTACATCAGGGGCTCGACCGTGGCCGAGCGGTGGCGGGTGTGGTGCGCTGGGGTGGTCATGTAGTATCTGGAGATAGGTTGTTACAAGACGTGGTGGATTTTGCCCAATTTTTTGGGAAAGTCAACAGATTTACCAAAAAAATGGATGAATTCTCCCAAAGGTTGCGTGAGGAGCGCAAACGGCTTGGCCTAAGCCAAGAGGCGTTTGCATCCCTGGGCGGGGTGTCCAAGAACACTCAATCGAACTACGAGACGGGGGCAAATCTGCCTGATGTTGGCTACCTCAACACCATTCGCGGGTTCGGGGTGGACTCCGGCTATGTGCTCACGGGCATACGTACTTTTGACCCCAGCGCGATAGAGCATGCACAGCCCGCTGCCACGCTTGCGGACCGCCTGGTGCAAGAGCGCAAGCGGCTGGAGCTGACCGTGGGCCAACTGGCCGCCAAGTCGGGCGTGGATCGCCTGGCCCTGCTGAAATTTGAAGAGGGCGAGTTCGCGCCCGACGCCAAGGCGCTGCAGCAGCTGCACGCCGTGGGTGTGGATGTTGGCTATGTGCTGCTGTCGCTGCGCGCAGGCGCGGCGGGCGGTGATGCCGGCGCGGCGGTCTCAGTCAGTTCTGAGTCACAGCAGCTGCTGCGGCACTACGACAAGGCGCCCGCAGAGGCACAGGCTGCACTGCGCACGCTGGCGGCCATTGCCGCACGCGCATAGAGAGGGCTTTCAACAGGGAGGAACGAGCATGGCTGCACAGCCTGAGATGCGGTTTGTTTACCGCAATGGCGCCGGGGAGGTTTCCGAGCGCATGCTGCTGAATTGGGCCGAGATCGGCCACTACACCAAAGGGCATTGCACTACCAAGGGTAGCGTGCTCACGTTCCGCAAAGACCGCGTGAGCGAGTACCTGAACGGTAGCGATGCGCTGCTGGGTACTCCCCGCAGCTCGCCTCCACCGCGGCCTGTGCGTGGCGCTCCGGTCGATGCTCGCCCCCGCATCCATTTCACAGGCTTCGCCTCAGCAACACGCGATGCCATGCAGAGCCAAGCCGACGCAGCTGGCCTACAGGTCATGCAGACCATGGCAAACGGCATCACTTTCCTCGTTTGTGGCCCCCGTGCTGGTGCGCTCAAGATCGAGAAGGCCCGAGCCGGAGGGGCTTTTGTAGTGGCTCCGGAGCATTTCACCACGCTGCTGGAAACAGGTGAGCTGCCCGACGAAACGGTAGCCGAGTTGGGCGTGGTCGCCTGAGGAATGCGCAGCCTTAATTTTGCGATTGCATTCGCGGCATGCCTGACGTCTGCCATGCCGGCATGGTCTGCAAACTACCCCTGCAGCGGCAGCAAGGGCGGCGTGGCGCATTGCTCTGGCGCGCAGTTTGTGTGCAATGACGGCTCGGTCAGCGGCAGCAAGCGCCATTGCAGCGCCGAGCTTGGACAGTCATCACCGCGTGCGTTGGTGGCCCCCAGCCGGGCCGGGGCATCTTCAGGTGATTGCTCATGCCGGTCCGGTGGCGTTTGCACTGGGCCACGGGGTGGGAAGTACTGCATATCGGATTCTGGAAAGAAGAGCTATTTGCGCTAGTAGCCGATCGGCCTGGCCTACCCCAAGGGCGTGCCCCCGGCCCTGCGCGACAGGCTGGAGCGCGTCGCCATGGCAGCCGCCGAGGGGCCGCAGGCGGCGCGCATCTTCGAGTCAGCCGGCGTGGACCCGGCGCCGCTCACCGGCGCCGAATACCGCAGGAAGCTGGTCCAGGGCCATGAGTCCATGGGCGCGGCCATCAAGGCGGCGAATCTGCCGCGCATGAACTGAGGGCGGTCCGGCTGCCTGCCGGCCTTGATGCACGGGTACTGCTGCAGCATGTGCCGAAAGATCATGAAGGGCTGCTCGTCGGCAGGGGAGGACCCGTGCCCGCGCCAGTGCCCGCGTGCGCTTTGCTAGATGCTGCCCTGGTTGACCCGCCGCGACAGCGCCTCGGCGCTCTCCCTGCGTTCGCTGTACCGGTCTACCAGGTAGCCGGTGCAGTCGCGCGTCAGCAGGGTGAACTTGACCAGTTCCTCCATCACGTCCACCACGCGCTCGTAGTAGGGCGAGGGCTTCATGCGGCCTGCGTCGTCGAACTCCTGGTAGGCCTTGGCCACCGACGACTGGTTGGGGATGGTGAGCATGCGCATCCAGCGGCCCAGCACGCGCATCTGGTTGACAGCGTTGAAGGATTGCGAGCCGCCCGAGACCTGCATCACGGCCAGGGTCTTGCCCTGGGTGGGACGCACGGCGCCGAAGGACAGGGGAATCCAGTCGATCTGGGCCTTGAGGATGCTGGTCATGGCGCCGTGGCGTTCAGGCGAGGTCCACACCATGCCTTCAGCCCAGCGGGCCAGCCCATGCAGTTCGCGGACCTTGGGGTCGCTGTCGGGCGCCGCATCGGGAAGGGGCAGGCCGTGCGGATCGAAGATGCGGGGCTCGGCGCCCATGTGGCGCAGCAGCCGGGCAGCTTCTTCGGTGAGCAGGCGGCTGTAGGAGCGCTCGCGCACCGAGCCATACAGCAGCAGGATGCGGGGCGCGTGCGTGGCCCGTGCCTGCGGCAGCAGCCGCTGCAGGCTGGGGGCGTCAAACGATTGCGGGTCCAGGTTCGGCAGCTCAGTGATTGGCAACACGTTGTCCTTTCGCGTCGATGACGGCCTGGCCGTCTTCCTTGGAGAAAGCCCCTTGCTGTGCGCCAGGCAGGATGTCCAGCACGGTCTCGGACGGACGGCACAGGCGCGTGCCCAGCGGCGTCACCACGATGGGGCGGTTGATGAGGATGGGGTGCTGGAGCATGAAGTCGATCAGTTGGGCATCGGTCCATGACGGCTCGCCCAGGCCCAGTTCGTCGAAGGGCGTGCCCTTTTGCCGCAGGACATCGCGCACGGGCAGGGCCAGGGCGGCCAGCAACCGCTGCAGCGTGGCGCGGTCGGGCGGTGTCTTCAGGTACTCGATGACGGTGGGCTCTTCGCCGCTGTTGCGGATCAGGGCCAGCACGTTGCGGGACGTGCCGCAGGCCGGGTTGTGATAGATGGTGATGGTGCTCATGGCGGTCTCCGTAACCGTGTGGATGTCAGGCGGCGCCGCCGCAGGCGGGCGTATCGGCCACAGCGCAGGGGGCACCCTGGCAGCAGTTTTCGGTGAGATAGGCGAGCAGGTCGTTCATGGCGGCAAAGGCCGCCCGGTACAGCACATTGCGGCCCTGGCGCTCCTGGCTCACCAGTTGCGCATGGGACAGCTCCTTCAGATGAAACGACAGCGCATTGGGCGCGATGCACAGCTGCTCGGCCAGCGCGCTGGGCGTCAGGCCCTCGGGACCGGCAACGACCAGTGCGCGGAACACGCGCAGCCGCGCTTCATGCGCGAGGGCGGAAAGGGAGCGGATGGCTTGGGTTTCCTGCATGCATCAATGATACAAGAAATGTTGAAATATTGAATTGATTGAGCGCATTCCCGCCGGCCCTGAGCCGAAGGGCGCGCAGGGCGGGCATCTCAGCGCGGCGCCAGGAACAGCTCCATGCGCTGCAGCTCCTCATCCAGCGCGCTGCGAAAGGCGGCATCGCCGGGCGCCGCGCCGGCCACATAGCCGAATGACGGCTCCAGCCGGCCGTCGCGCGCCTGGAGGTTGGCCCAGCCGATCACATGGCCCTGCCAGAGCATGGGCAGGGCGTAGTAGCCCAGCTGGCGCTGAGCTGGTGGCGTATAGGCCTCGAACTTATAGGTCCAGCCCCAGAGCAGCGTGAAGCGGCGCCGGTCCCAGACTACGGGATCGAAGGGCGCGAGCAGGCGCAGCCGCTCGTCGAAGGCATGGCGGCGCGAGCGTGGGTTCTCGTCTGCGGGCCAGTACCAGGTGGTTCCGTCGATGCGGCAGCTGGCCAGTTGCTCGCGCGCCAGCCGCAGCGCCGCCTGGGTCTGCTGCGCCAGATGGGGGGCGCCATAGCCCAGCAGGCGCACCAGGTAGGTCAGGCTGGGGGCCGGCAGCGGTGCGTACTTGCGCACCACCAGGTCGATCAGCGCGGCGGCGCGCCGGGCGCTGGCGGCGGGGCTGTCGTCGGCAGGCGGGTGGGCGACTGCCTCGTAGACGCGCGTGCCGCTGTCGCGGCGCTTGACGCGCAGCAGGCCCCGGTAGTGCATGCCGTCGAGCAACTGCGTGCTGGCGCTGCCCGAGCCGCCCCAGTAGTTCTTCACGCTTCCGTGCGAGAAATGCTGCTCCACCTCGCGCGGATGCGCGGCGCCGCGCTCGCGCACAAACGCCAGCACCTCGGCAGCCTTGCGCTGCGTCTCGGCATCCCAGGCCTTGCGGGCCTGGCGCGGGTGCATCAGCGCCAGGTGCTCACTGGGCAGAAAGCCGTAGTTGACCAGGCAGTCCTCGTCGATCGCCAGGCGCGCGTAGCGGCGCTCCAGGTCGCCGGCGCGGTAGTCCTTGACGCGGTGGCGCAGCGTCAGGTCCTGTGCCCGGGCCGGGGCGCGGATCGGGTCTGCCTGCACAAAACCCAGGCGCTGTATGGCCGCAGGCAGGGTGGTCGGTGTGAACAGGGTGCGCGCCATGGCATGGCGGCGCAGGTCGTCAAGGCTCGGTTCGGTGGGCATGGCTTGATTGGAGCACGGCCGTGCCGCCTTACTTCCTGATCCTGCCGTGCCGCTCAGGCCTTCCTGGCACGCCTGCGCCGCCACAGCGCGCGCAGCACCCAGCCCAGCGGCAGCACCACCAGCACCAGCCAGGGCAGCACGGCCGCCACGAAGGTGATCAGCGCGGCCATGCTCTCGCCCAGCACATGGCCGGCATCGCGCAGCGCGCGGCCTATGGGGCTGTAGCTGGTGCCGCCCTGCACCAGGGCGCGGGTGGGCGTGAACTGGATCTGTATGTGCTGCTTGCTGGTCTGCTGCTCCAGCACCTTGCGCTGGGCGGCCATGGCGTCCAGCTCGGCCTGCGTGTCCGACAGCGTGCGCTGTATCTCCAGCAGGTCGGACATGGTGCGCTTGGTCGTGGTGTCGCGCAGCATCAGGCGCAGGCTGTCGCGGAATTCGGTGCGGTTCCTGATGCGCGCCTCCACGTCGATCACCTCGGCGGTCTTGTCCTCGCTGATGGTGTTCTGCGACACGATGGTGGCCACGCCGGCCAGCGTGCCCAGCAGCCGCTGCACATCGGCCGGCGCCACGCGCATCTCCAGCATGGCGTTGCCGGGCTGCTGGGGCGTCTCGCGCAGAAGGGATGCCGACAGCAGCTCGCAGCGCAGCGTGGCACACAGGTCGCGCACCTGGCCCCAGGCATCGGCCAGCTGCGCCTGCGGCACTTCCACGTTCAGCTCCTGGCGCATGGCCAGGAAGCGCTGGGCCATCTCGTCCTGTGCCGATGTCTCTGGTGCGGCTGCTGCCGCATCCTCGGCCTGCACGGTGGCGGCGCGGCCTTGCTTCATGCCGGCGCCGCCCGCCATGGGCGCGGGGGCGGGTGCCGATTCCAGGGCTGCTGTGTCATGCCGCTGGTTGCAGCCCGCAAGGGCCAGTGTGGCAGCCAGTGCCAGCACGGCCGGCAAGGCCATGCGGGAGGGCAGAGTGGAAGGCCGGGGATGCGTCATGAATTTCCTCTTGAAGACAGGCAAGAACAGGCCGCTGTCAGGACTCAAAGCTCAAGGCTCAGGGCTTGCCGCCGGGGCCGAACATGGTGTCCACCTCGGACTGCAGCTCGAAGATGTCGGACACCGTGTAGAGCCAGTCGCCCTTTTGCAGATGGCCGGGGTCCGGCGGCGTCTCCACGCAGGCCTTGACCAGGGTGAACTGGCCGGCCGGGTCGGGCAGGAACTTCAGGCCCGATATGGAAAACCGCGCCACCCGCCCCACACCATCGTTGTAGCGCCGGCCCCGGGCGCGCACGTCGGCCAGCTCCGCCATCTGCGGCACATGGTCGAACACCGCGTCGTAGAACTCGACGATGGGGCTCTGGTTGGTCCTGGCGCAGCCGTGCACGTACAGCGCGTGGAAGCGCCCGTCCAGCTCCATGGCCACCACGTCGGCCGCGCGGTAGAAGGTCAGGCTGTCGGGCAGGCCCGGCGAGCGTTTGGGCGGCGCGGGCGGCGTGTCCAGGAAGTCCTGGCGGATCTGCGCCGACTTGCGAAAGAAGTCATCGCTGAGCGCCACCTCGGCATTGAGCACATCGATGGCCGTGCGCGCGGCCGCGTTCAGGCCCGCGTCGGCCAGGCCGTTCCTGTGCAGCACGATGGCCAGGGCCAGCGCCGTCTTGTGCCGGTACAGCGCCGTTGCCTTGGCGTCACCGGCCTGCAGCACGCAGCTCCAGCGCCGCAGCAGGGGCGGCAGGGCATGACCGCCGTAGTTGGCCGCGATAGCGGCATCGTGCCGGCCCAGCGCAAACGTGCGCGCCATCACGCGCGCCACGTCTTCCTCCAGGGTCTGCACCAGGGTATCGGCTGCCAGCTTGGACAGCGCCTGGGTATGGGTCATGGCCATGGCGTCACTGGCTCCAGTTCGATGGCAGGTTCCTGAAATCCGGCCGGCAGGCCATAGCCGCCGGTGCTGCGTTGTTCGTTGCGGTGCTCGACGCAGTGTTCGATGCTCAGGTCATGGGCTTGCATGGGTCTGTCGCAGGCGCTTTCGCGCCGGGGCAGTTGGAACGCCGGCCAGTGTGCCCCAAGCCGGGCCGCTGGCGGGGTGTGGGCGCCATCGGGTCTGTATCGATCCGCTACCGGCGCGGGCTGTCGTGCTGACGTCTTGCCGTCACATGAAGCGGCAAGACTCGTCATTTGCTTTTCATGCGGTTCATGCGGGTCATGTCAAAAAGGGGGCGCCGCCAGCCCCGGGGAGATGCACGATGTTCTGGGACAAGAAGCTCAGGCGCTGGGCCGAGGCCGTGCGTGCGCGGGCCGACCTGCCGGCGCGGCTGGTGCTGTGGAATGGCGAGCAGTTCGACTTCGGCCGCTTCGAGCAGCCGCGCGTCACGCTCACCGTGCGCAGCGCCTCGGCCCTGCCGCTGCTGCTGGACCCCAGCCTGGACCACCTGGGCCAGGCCTATGTGAAGGGCCAGATCGACATCGATGGGCGCCTGCCCGACATCATCGACTTCGGCTATGCGCTGGCTCGCCGCATGTCCAAGACCCAGGGCGCGGGCAAGGGGCCGGGGCGGCTGGCGCTTGCGGCGCGCGCGGCCAGGCGCTTCAGGCACAGCCGCAGCACGGACCGCGAATCCATCCAGTACCACTACGACGTCTCCGACGACTTCTACCGGCTCTGGCTGGACGAGGGCATGGTCTATTCCTGCGCCTACTTCGAGAACGGCGACGAGGACCTGGCCACCGCCCAGCGCAAGAAGCTGGACCACATCCTCACCAAGATCCGCCTGCAGCCCGGCCAGCGCCTGCTGGACATCGGCTGCGGCTGGGGCGCCCTGGTGCTGCGCGCGGCCCAGCACTTTGGCGCGCACTGCGTGGGCGTGACCCTGTCGCGCAACCAGTTCGAAGCGGCCACCGAGCGCGTGCGCGCCGCAGGCCTGGCCGACCGCATCGAGATCCGCCTGCAGGACTACCGCGACGTGCAGGGGCGCTTTGACCGCATCACCAGCGTCGGCATGTTCGAGCATGTGGGCCGCCGCAACCTGCCCATGTACTTTGCGCACATGCGCGAGCTGCTGGCCGATGACGGCCTGGCGCTGAACCACGGCATCACCTCCACCGATGCCGACGTGGGCGCCACGGCCCTGGGTGGCGGTGCGTTCATCGACCGCTATGTGTTTCCTGATGGCGAGCTGCCGCACCTGAGCCTGGCGCTGGAGTGCATGCAGCGTGGGGGGCTGGAGGTGCTGGATGTGGAGGGGCTGCGGCGGCATTACGTGCGCACGTTGCAGTTGTGGCTGGAGCGGTTTGAGGCGAATGCTGTGCAGATACGGGGGCTGGTGGAGGAGGAGAGGTTTCGGATTTGGAGGGTGTATTTGGCGGGGTGTGCTTATGCGTTTGAACACGATGACGTGTCTATCTTTCAGGTTGTTTGTCGGAGGGCGGGGCAGGGGGCTGCTTCGTTGCCTTGGTCGCGGAGGTATATGTACGAGCGCGAGCTGTCCTGATGTCTTGGGACACGGGCGGTGTGTAGCTTGTTCTTGACCCTGCCGGGGGGTGTTTTTTCGAGGCCGGGTCTCGGCCCGGCGGCCGACCCGCTTTCTTGTCTCGCCAAGAAACCGGGCCAAAGAAGGCGACCCGAATGCCCGCGACCCTCCGCTGCGCTGCGGGCAACCTGCGTCGTGGCGCTTGCGGGGTTTGCCGCAGAACTCTCTGCGCGCTTCGCGCTCCGCTCAGACAACTGCGGCAAGTCAGATCACGAAGCAAGCCTGTCCTTCGGCAGGCTTGCAACCCCGCAAGCGCCACGACGCAGGCGCGGGCATACGGGGGAGCGGAGCGGACTGCCCCGGGGCAGGAGCCGCTGGGCGCGGCTGATTGTTCTGGTTTTCTGGATGATCCATCCCGGCTGCGCCGGTTTATCGCGGGGGGCTGGCTGCCTAAGCTGGGTGCTTCATCCAAGCACAAGGAGCGTTTCCATGGCAGACCATTCCATTCGCGGCAAGGTGGCGCTGATTGCAGGCGGCGCCAAGAATCTGGGCGGGCTGATTGCCCGTGATCTGGCGGGGCACGGCGCGCGGGCCGTGGTGGTGCACTACAACAGAGAGTCTTCCCGGGCCGAGGCCGAGACCACGGTGGCCGCAGTGCGTGCGCTGGGCGCAGAGGCCGTGGCGCTGCAGGGCGACCTCACGCGCGCTGGCGCTGTGGAGCAGCTTTTTGCGGAGGCTGTGGACGCCGTGGGCCGGCCGGACATTGCCATCAACACGGTGGGCAAGGTGCTCAAGAAGCCGCTGATGGAGATCAGCGAGGCGGAGTACGACGAGATGGCTGCCGTCAACGGCAAGTCGGCGTTTTTCTTCCTCAAGGAGGCGGGGCGCCATGTCAACGACCACGGCAAGATCGTGACCCTGGTGACCTCGCTGCTGGGCGCGTTCACGCCGTTCTATTCCTCCTACGCGGGCACCAAGGCGCCGGTGGAGCATTTCACGCGGGCGGCGGCCAAGGAGTTCGGGGCGCGGGGCATTTCGGTCACGGCCGTGGGGCCGGGGCCCATGGACACGCCGTTCTTCTACGGCCAGGAAGGCGCGGACGCCGTGGCGTATCACAAGAGCGCGGCGGCGCTGTCGCCGTTCTCGCCCTCGGGGCTGACGCATATCGAAGACGTGGTGCCCTTCATCCGCCACCTGGTCAGCGACGGCTGGTGGATCACCGGGCAGACCATCCTGATCAACGGCGGCTACACCACCAAGTAGGCCAAGTAGAAGGACTGCTGCACGGACTATGCTGCGTCCCATGGACCGACTCGACCGATACCGGATCTTCATGCAGGTGGCCGAGATGGGCAGCTTCATCAAGGCCGCCCATGCCCTGGACCTGCCGCGCGCCACGGTGTCTGCCGCCGTGCAGCAGCTGGAGGAGCAGGTGGGCGCAAGGCTCTTGCACCGCACCACGCGCCAGGTCAGCCTGACGGCCGATGGAGCCCAGTTGCTGGAGCGTGTGCGCCCGCTGCTGTCAGAGGCCGAGGACGTGGAGCAGATGTTCCAGGCCCGCACGCGCCAGGCCACGGGCCGGCTGCATGTGGACGTGCCCAGCCGCATCGCCCGCCGCCTGCTGGCGCCTGCGCTGCCGGGGCTCATGCGCCGCCACCCGGGGCTGCAGCTGGTGCTGGGCTCGTCAGACCGCGCCATCGACCTGGTGCAGGAAGGCGTGGACTGCGCCGTGCGCGTGGGCACCTTGCATGACAGCAGCCTGGTCGTGCGCCCGCAGGGCTGCATTGCCCTCATCAACTGCGCCAGCCCCGCCTACCTGCGTGAGCACGGCCTGCCCGAGCAGCCGCAGGACCTGCTGCACGGCCACTGGAGCGTGGGCTATGCCTCGCCGCGCACGGGGCGGGAACTGCCCTGGGAATGGAGTGGGGTGAGCGATGTGGACGGGGTGGATGGGGCAGACGGGCCGCAGACCCTGGCCGTGCCCAGCCGCGTGGTCACCAACAACGCAGAAAGCTATATCGCCTGCTGCCGCGCTGGCCTGGGGCTGATCCAGATCCCGCGCTATGACGTGCAGCACCTGCTGGACACGGGGGAGCTGGTGGAAGTGCTGCCCGCCCACCGCGCAGCGCCCATGCCCGTGGCGCTGCTGTACCCGCACCGCCGCCAGCGCTCGCGCCGGCTGGCGGTTTTCATCGACTGGTTCGAGGCGCTGATGCGGCCGAACCTGGAGCCGTAGGCGCAACCCCGGCCGCCCCAGTCACCGCAGCCGCCCCGGCCGCAGGATGGGGCTGGGCCCCATCGTCGTCATGAATGGGCCGGTAGCCCGGCCCGAAGGACACATCGCCCAGCCGCCAGCCCTCGCGCCGGCGAAACGCTCCCCAGAACCGCTTGAGCGTATGCCACTGCATGGCCACCAGCCCGCGCTCGTTGTCGGCATCCACCTCGGGGTCGCTCACGCCCGTGGGGCGCACGGGCTCGTCGGTGTACAGCGCCGTGCCAAACAGCATGTCCCACCAGGGCAGCACCTGCCCAAAATTGCAGTTGTGGCGCGTGGGCCGATCCGGGTCGCGCAGCATGTGGTGGTGGCGGTGGAACAGCGGGCCCACCAGTACCCGCTCACCCACGCGGCCCAGCCAGCCCAGGCGCAGCCGCACATTGGCGTGCGAGAAGTTCTGCACCAGCTCGCTGAGCAGCCCCAGCAGCGCAAACTCCGAAGGCTCCACCCCCATCGCCAGCCCCACCGTGGCCAGGATGAAGGACTGCAGCATGCCGTCCAGGTAATGGCTGCGGTCATTGCTCCAGCAGCTCATCTGGCGCTGGCTGTGGTGCATGCTGTGCATGGCCCACCACCAGGGAATCACGTGCTGGGCGCGGTGCATCCAGTAATACACCAGGTCGTAGACCACGTAGTACACCAGGAGCAGCGCCACCGGATGGTCCGCAAACCACGGCACCCAATGCTTGAGCCCCGTGGCCTCCTCGGCCGCCGGCCCGCCGCCCAGCATGCTGGCAAACGGCATCAGCACCAGAAAACTGAACAGCGGAAACAGCCCCAGCAGCATCAGCAGCGTGTAGTTGCGGTCCACCGTCGTCAGCCGCCGGTCGCTCCAGCGCTCGGCCGGAAACAAACTCTCCAGCGGCCGCATCACCCCTGCAATCAGGAACAGCTGCAGTGCGGCAATCAGCACCGCCTCGGCAATCTCGCGCGGGTCGCCGGCCGCCTGGGCGATGTCCAGCCAGTGAACGGTGGGGGTTACGGCGTGGGTGGCGAGCCAGGTGATGGCTGCCTGCCACAGCTCGGTCAGTGAAGTCATGTCTTGTGCCTGCAAGAAGGGCCGGGGGAGGGCTGGGGGTTGCGGGCAGGATTATGGGGTGGGGGTGTGGAGGGAGTGTGTGGGGGAATGGTGATGCATAGACCGGTTGAATTCACAGCCCGTTGCTGCCACTCGCACGGTCACCTGCCAGTGCCTACTCAAATGTCCCTGATTCGGCAGAGAGCAACGCCAACGGACTTGCCAACTTCGCTGCGAAGCTCGGTCTCAACCACGCCTTACTTCAGAGCTTTGTGAATAGAGATCCTCGGCCGTATGATCTTCGGTGGTAAATAGCTTCATGATCTCATGCCTCCTCTCGACTTTGGCTGTAAGGCCTCCAACCCCAGTCGAACTCGCCCAGATGGAAGACCTTCGCCCCCTCCACGCTGGTGGTCACCACATTTTCAGACTCAGCATGTATGAGTAGTAAAAACAAAACTGCTGCGACTAAGGACGATGTAAAGCTTGCGCTGGCGCCGAAGTTGCGGTTTTCTGGCTCTAAATTTTCGCGAAATTGGGAAGTAAAGCAACTTGGTCAAATTGCGGTGAATCTCGATAATCGGCGTATTTCTATTAAGTCAAGCGACCGAATACCTGGTGATATTCCATATTATGGAGCTTCTGGTATAGTCGATTATGTGAAAGGCTTTATATTTGATGAAGACCTTCTCTGTGTTTCGGAGGATAGTCCCAACTTGGTTACAAGAAATTATCCTATTGCATTTGCAATTAAGGGGAAAGCTTGGGTGAGTAACCATGCCCATGTGTTGGGGTTTGAAAATGAGTGCACCCTGAGGTTCGTCGAACTATATCTGAACTCGATCAAGCTCGATGACTTCATTTCAGGAGTAGCGCAGCCGAAGTTGAAAAAGGCAATGCTGGATAGAATTCCTATTCCTTATCCAAGCCTCTCTGAGCAAAAAAGCATTGCCGATTGCCTTGGCTCTATTGACGCTATCATTGTTGCACAATTGCATAAAATTTCTGCTCTCAGGAACTTCAAAAAAGGTCTTGTATCGGAGATTTTTCCCAGAGAAAGCAAAGACAAGCCCAGTCTAAGGTTTTCGGAATTCCAAAGCGCCGGGGAATGGAGGAAGATGACATTAGGTGAGGCTGCTAAATTTTATAGTGGTCGAGCCTATAAACAAGAAGAACTTCTTGAATCTGGAAAATACCCAGTTCTTCGCGTCGGAAATTTTTCTGGCAGCGACATATGGTATTACTCAAACCTTGAGTTGGATGATGATAAGTATTGTGAGAGTGGCGATCTTCTTTATGCGTTGTCCATGCCCTTTGGTCCTCGCATTTGGCGCGGAAAAAAATCTATCTATCACTATCAAATTTGTAAAGTTATTGAGGAATTTGGAATCGATAAGCAATTTATTTTCAATATCCTTGAAAAAGAAACAGAAAATATGAGAGCTAAGACTACAAGTGGTCTTGGCGTCATGCGCATCAATAAAGGTGGGGTGGAAAAATGGATAAGCACATTTCCGACTATAGCAGAGCAGAAAAAGATAGTCGGGTGTCTCGCAAGCCTCGAAGATTCTATCTCTGCTGAAATTAAAAAGGTTGATGCCCTCAAGATCCATAAGGAAGGTTTGATGCGGCAGATATTCCCATCTCTTGATGTAATTAAGTTATGAGTAAAGCAACAAGCATTGCGAAATTTAGGTCGCTGGAGTCCTTGACAAAAAAGCTTCGCAGGGATTTGAAGGGAGTGAGTAAGCGCAAGAAAACTGCCAATAGAAAGGGCACCACGCCAGTTTCAGGAAATGATTTTATTCTGATATTTGCGCACAATGGTGTGGGGAAAACACGCCTTTCGATGCAATTTAAAGATCTCGGTAAGAGGGAAGATAGGCGAGATACGCTGTATTTCAATGCGTTCACTGAAGATCTGTTTGATTGGGATAACGATCTTCATGAGGATAGAGATCGAAAAATCAAATTTAAGGCAGAGTCTCGCTTCTTTGATGGCCTTGATGGGATAGGTATCGAAGACCTAATTCGACCGATTCTTCATCAATATGCTGATTTTGATTTTCGGATCAATTACTCTGAAGCAGAGATTCGCTTCAATCGTAATGTGGTCGTGGCAGGAAATAGAAAACGGCTTGAGGATATAAAAATTTCTCGAGGTGAGGAGAATATTTTTATCTGGTGCTTCTTTTTGGCCATTCTCCAGCTCACTATTGAGGCTGAAAAGGGATCGCCTTACGATTGGGTAAAGTATGTTTACATTGATGACCCTATTTCTTCATTGGATGAGCAAAATACAATTGCCGTTGCGGCAGGGCTTGGTTCATTGTTGAAAAATGAAAGCAATAAGTTGAAGGTAGTAATTTCTACGCACCATGGCTTGTTTTTCAACGTGATGTTCAACGAGCTGACGGGTAAGCGGACTATTGGGGGAAAAGACAATATCAAGAAAAAAGCATATATTTTGCATCGGCTCAATGAAGCGCAGACATACACTCTCGAAGATACAGGGGAATCTCCATTTTTGCATCATGTCGCGGCTTTGGATGAACTGCGAAAGGTGGCGAGATCGGGGGATATTTCGCAATATCATTTCAACTCGCTTCGAAGTATCCTTGAAAAGACGGCTATTTTTTTTGGCCGTCAACATATATCTACATGCTTTGACGGGCATGCAAAAAAGAGCCTATACTCGCGTTTTTTGAATGTTAGGAGTCACGCAAAATATTCCGTCTTTGAATCCGAGTTGCTCACCACTAATGACAAGAAAATGTTCCGAGAGATTCTCAAGGTCTTTTTGGATCGTTATTCATTTCGTCTGGAGGCTGTAGCTGCATCAAATATTATTGTAAATAATCCGGGATTGCCGCAGATACCATGAGCGAATTCAACCAAAAACAGCTCAACCAAGCCCTTTGGAGCATCGCTGACCAACTGCGTGGCGCGATGGATATAGACGATTTTCGCGACTACATTCTCTCCTTGCTGTTCCTGCGCTACCTGTCTGACAACTACGAGAAGGCGGCCAAGGAGGAATTGGGCGAGGGTTACTCCGAGATGGAAAGTGATATATGTATTTTGCCGTTGGTATTGTGGTATAGGAGAAATTTGGACGACATCCAAGCGTTCGAAAAGAAAATGCGCCGCACGGTGCACTATATTATCAAGCCCGAGTACCTTTGGAGTAGCATCGCGAACCTTGCTCGCGCAAAAAATGCAGAGCTGCTCAACACGCTGTATGCCAGCTTTGAGTATATCGAAACCAAATCTTTCGCGAGCACTTTTAAGGGCTTATTTTCCGCGGTCGATCTGAGCTCCTCAAAAATTGGAAAAACTTATATCGATCGTAATGCTAAACTCTGCGTCTTCATCCAGAAGATTGACGAAGGTCTGGCCAATTTCTCGGTTAGCGGCGACGCACTGGTTGATGCCTATGAGCATTTTATTGGAGAGTTTGCTGCTGGGGCCGGAAAAAAGGCGGGCGAGTTCTATACTCCACAGCAGATTTCCGAAATTCTTGCCGCTATCGTCACGATGGACAGCCAAGAACCAAGAAAAGGCGTCAAGAAGCGGTTGGAAAGCGTGTTGGACTTTGCTTGCGGCTCAGGCTCACTATTGCTTAATGTGAGCAAGCATGTTGCCAAGGCGGGCGGCACAATTGGCAAGATCTTTGGCCAAGAAAAGAAACTTACTAACTACAACCTCGCGCGCATGAACATGCTTCTGCACGGGGTAAAAGACACGGAGTTTGAAATCTTCCACGGCGATACTTTGCTCAATGAGTGGGACATGATGCGAGAGCAGAGCCCAGCCAAAAAGCCGAGCTTTGACGTCATCGTCGCTAACCCTCCCTTCAGCTACCGCTGGGAACCGACGGACGCGGTGGCCGACGACGTGCGCTTTAAGAGCTACGGTCTTGCACCAAAGTCCGCTGCTGACTTCGCCTTCTTGTTGCATGGCTTTCACTACCTCAAAGACGAGGGCGTGATGGCCATCATCCTACCTCACGGGGTACTGTTCCGGGGGGGGGTGGAAGAACGTATCCGCACTAAGTTGCTGAAGGACGGGCACATCGACACGGTGATCGGTCTACCCGCCAATCTGTTTTATTCCACCGGTATCCCCGCCTGCATCTTGGTGCTGAAGAAGGACAAGAAGCTGAACGACGTGTTGTTCATCAACGCCGCTGAGCACTTTGAAAAAGGCAAGCGGCAGAGCCAGCTCAAGCCAGAGCACATCGCCAAGATAATCAAGACCTACCAGTTTCGTGAGCAAGAGGTGCACTACTCACGCAAGGTGGAAATGGCTGAGATTGAAAAGAACGATTTCAATTTGAATATCTCACGCTATATCAGTACAACGGTAAACGAGACAGAAATTATTCTGGATGAGACGCACCGACAGCTGGTGGAGATTGAAAAGGCAATTACTGCTGCGAAGGAAAAGCACAATGCTTTCCTGAGAGAACTTGGTTTGAAGCCGTTGCCATAGTCGTTCAAGCTAATTGGGTCTTCCGCGCAGGTTCCGGCTTCAGCCTGCTCTGAGAACGCCGAGGCGATGTGTTGCACCAAGTTATCGTTGTTACCGTCTACTAATGTTCGCTTGCTTGCTTGCTTCGTAAGTCGATACGGCATTGACGAGATGAATCCGTTTCGAGCTTAGGGAAAATCACCGAACTCCTGATTCTGCAGACTCAGTCCTGGACTGCAACTCCTCCTCATTAGTCCCCATCACCTCCGCCGTGCCGAACCCTATCCCCAGCGCAATAATGAATACGATAGCCTACTGTTGCCTCCCGGTTCGGCAGCTAAATCTTTGACCTGCTCAATCCTGATCTTGTGTCTTTGTAAATATGCTTCGCATAAATTTTCTTTAGATAATGGGCAGATTTTCGTCATCAGACGAAGAGTCTGCCGTGCCATCTGATACTGGCGGAGAAATCGGCATCTGGAAGTATGGAATAAGAGGTGGATTTTCTGTATCACCCGGAGCCATATGCCGACTCTTGACTTTTAACTGCGATTTATTTGGAGGCTCGGGGAACTCTTTGTCAATAAAGATGAACTGTGTCTTTGCGAGTTCAGTCTTCGCAAGTTCATAGACCATTGTGAAGAATGATTGGAATATCTCCCAGTTCTCCCGTTCGCTCAAATTTTTCATCGCTGAGTCGATTATCAGCAGCGTCGGAAGTGCTGTGGCGCGGGTTGCTGCGAAACGATGAAGTGCGATGACAAAGCATGCTTTGAAGATACATTTCATCCCGCCGCTGCCCATGTTGGCGAAGGACGTTACTGCGATGTCCTCAATCCCATCTTGCATAACCTCTGGCCAGAAGCTCTTCCGGTCAATCTTGACCATATGCGTGGGCGTGATGCCAGGAAACCTGGCCCGAAGTAGGCAGTCATGGAACAACGTCTCTAACTGCTCAATGCTCCTCAGGTCCTTGTACGCTTCCGCTCTCAGGCCGTTCAACTGAGTCTGCAGTTCCGCTTCTTCTCTCGCCAGGGCATCGGCATCTTCAAGATAGGTCGCTAGCTTTTCAGGCAGCCTTCGAAGCCTCAACAATGTGTTGATCTTCTGTTCGACGGTTGTGGCGCGGCGTTCGGTTTCGACGGCGCGGGACAGGTATGCTGAATCGTACTCTCGCATGCGCTGGCTTAGGCCATGGTCCACCGATGCTTTCCTCCGAATAGCATCTTCCAGGCGGCTGGTTGTACGACCTTTTTGGATGTCCAAGCCTGCATGAGTTTCCATAAGCTCGTTGAGACGAGCCCGAAGGTCTACTTGAAGAACCTGCTCATCCAGATGTTCGTGTGTGCCCGTGCCAGCGGATTCTTTTTGGCCGCAAACGGCGCAATGGCTGGAGGGTCTTGACGGCAAATGTTGATTGCAGCGTGGACAGTCTTGAAAGTCCACGGCTGCCAATATTGCTCTTGCCGACTTAGTTCGGCTGTATCTGATGGTCAGCATCTTCAACTCACTGATGAGCGACTCCGTTTCCTGCAAACGCTTGTGAACAGAATCGAGCTGAGCCTCATGGCCTGCAATTTCATGTGCAAGCGCGCGCGCTTCCTCCCGTAAGGTATCGACAGCGTGCTGTCCTTGATGCAGTAGGGCATTGGCATCGGACCGAGTCTTAAGGGCGTCGGCCCTAATTCGGTATGCCTCTGCCTTGAGCTCCTCAACTCGTGTATCTATCTCGATTTCTGTTTCAAATCCTTCATCCTTCAAAAATGTCGCGAGCGCATGAGCCGATTGCTTAGCGGCCAGGCGTCGCTCATGAAGGCCCTGAATCTGTGCTTCTAGCGCCGCAACACGGTCTTGGTGATACCCAAGAAGCAGTCTCATCGTGTCAACGCTCTTAGCGCGTCGATAAGCATCTGCAGTTGCTTCTAGTCTGAAAAAATCACTATCAATGTGATCTTGGTCGAGATAGCAGAAGTGATAAATGTCGCGGAAACTTAATCTTTCCAGCCGTTGACGGTCGCTCCCTCGTCCCTTACGAACCATTGGTGGCGGAATTTCGGCTAGAAAGAACAATAGATCGGATAGAACCTGAATTTTCGATTCGTCAATGACCACCCCGTCAGGACGGCGAGTAGGGAGTAGTACCTGCTCGATTTGTTCTCCTTCTTGCCAAGTCGCTATGACCGTGGTGCTTCCCTTCTGGCGGTGAATGGTTAAATCTTTGCCGGCCAACTCAAGGGACAACGCCGCTTCTAAAAACTCACTTTGCAATGCATAAGTCCACTCAATGTTGCCGCCAAAGCAATAATCGATAAGCCGTGCAATGCTGGATTTGCCAGCGCCAATTTTGCCCCAATAGAAATTAAATCTGCCGAACTCAATAGTTTCGGTTGAATGCCTGAACACTAGATGGAGTGACTTTAAATAGAGATTCATATTCCTATGGGGTCTCCCCATTTCATGGTTTCAATTTCAGGAAAAGTCTGCTGAAAAAATAACGAGAGTGCCTTGCCACTTCGGTGGCCGAACGCGTTGGCAATCAATCGCGCACGCTGCGCCATATCTCCAAGGGCTGCATCGTGTGCCAATGCTTCGGCTGCGAGCCGTCCAAGGTCCGTAGCATGCAAGATAACCGTGCGGCCATGCGCAGATATATGTACTAAACGCTTTGCTACTAGTAGAGCAAGCCATCTTCTATACAAAGGGTCCCATGGTCCATATCTGAATCTGACCATCTTCGCTTCGATAGTAGTACGCTCAAAAGGTTGAACGATTGCAGTGTCTGAGTTCACCCCAATGGCTTTAAGCGAGCGCTCTAAACATGTCGGATAGCGAAGTAAGAAGTCCAGCTTCGCAAGCTTCGTAATTCCATCTAGCGGTTTTGCGTTCTTGCCCCCTATTGCTGTTAGCAGCAATAGCAGTCTCGCCATATGGAGGTGGTCATCAAGCTCTGTATAGGCGAGCGCACGTACAAGCTCAAACGCCATCGACTACCCCGAAATCGAACGGAAGAGACTTGCCCCATGCAAAGTAGCAACTACCAGAAAGCAGTCCTGCCATACCTCGCAGCGTTTCGACCCGAACGTTGAAAACCTGTTCGCCATCGCCGCTACTGAGCTGTTCCGTTCGTGCAAGGATTCGCCTGAAAATTCTTGGACCTCGAGTTTCTTCTGGGTCATCACTGAACTCAGCCTCGGCGTTTTGGCACTCTACAATCATCACTGCTTCTAACTGATTGAGCTTCTGCAAACCTCGCTTTGGGTCTAGATGCATTTCCTCCATAAGATGCTTTTCCGCAGAAATTGCCTGCAGCCAAATACTGCTGAACTGACCGCCCACTCCGCCAAGCTCCATCTTCTGGCGAAGCACTGCCTTTTGTCCTGATAGTTTTCCGAGCTTTAGCTGTCCTTGGGCGTCGTAGAGGAAGTTCTCGCCTGGGTGCCGCATCAAAATCTGCCTCACCTCATCTGCTGTAATCTTCTTTGCCTCGATTGAAGCGAGCTCGCGACCGTCAGGAGCTAATGGACACGCCAATAGCGATAGCGTCGAAGCATCTTTGATAGATGCGTAATGCATACGTTGGTAAACTTGCTTACCGGCCTCGCGAAGCCGAGAAATTGGAAGGTTCTCGCATTCCGGTACTTCAGAAACTATGGTTGCAAGCTGGTCCCTAAAAGCCTCCAGCTGTGGTCCCTTCTGGAACAATAACTTCTGCATTACGCGAAACACCACATCAGGTGCGTAGCCGACGGCATCGCTCAGCGTCTTTAGCACCGTCTTGTACGGCTCATTCAATCGCGTGAATGATGACTTCTTTTTGCACTCGTCGATGAGGTGCGTTGGGCTGGATGCGAACGTTTCTGGCTTCTTGGTGTTGGCCGTCGGTACGTAGGGCTTGATATTCGAGAAAAGAACGTAGTGACGGATTTGGTCGCCGTACTCATGCTCTAGTTTGCATTGCTTCCTTACTGCGTCGATAAAACCTTCGTGAGTGCATTTCCAGCGGGCCCCTGCATTTAGGGTCGTCTTGGACTGGATGGCGTCATATTGCCCCCCGCCGCAGTCGGCCAGCAGGTCGTCGTGATGCTCCATCCATATGGCGTTGTAGTCATTTTTGCCTGCAATCGCTCCACATAGGAGCACTACGCCCGCAATGTACTGGTATGAGTATTGAAGTTGAGTGTCGTCTCCTTTGTCGGCCTGAACGGTAGGCCTACCGTGTATTTGGCCAGGTAGGCCTAGCGGTACAGAATGAGACTTCACTAATATGGAGAATGACGTACTACCGTCTTTCGACATTGCTGAACTCCGATGGTTGGCAACACACGTCTCTTCGTTCGGGCCAACGCCGAGGCCTCTGCGTGCCCATCTGCTCGAATGATGGGGACACTACAGTCGTAACGAAGCAATTTACAGAGCATAGTCGATTGCTTTTGTAGGTTGCAGGGCTCGGGCCGAACACTGCGCTGCTCCGCTTCCCAGGCCGACATTGGCGGCGCAAGTGCGAAAGCTTGACACAGGTGGCCCAGCTCAAGATTGGCCGCCCTAAGAATTTGAGGAGCCGCCGGGCATCTGTGGCCCAACACTCAGTAGAAAGCTCGAGGCCGAAGCTATGAGCTTGCGAATGGTGCTACTGGAGGCCTGCATGTGTTGGAGCCAAGGGCGGGTATGGCTCTGCCGCGACGTTCTCAAAGATGTTCATGAGCACGATGAGCCGAAGCAACCATAGGTCGAGCGTCGTTGATTTGCTGGCTCTTGAGCATTTTGCGCGCATACCTGAGAGGCCTCATAAGGATCGAAATCATAGGGTCGGCCGGACCGAATTTCGCGGTTATCGCTACAAATTTTTGAGGATCCCATGGCAAGCTGCGTACCTACCGAGCCCCAACAATTAACCGTAGGAGGTTGCCGAATGACCGTCACGATACTCAGAGACGGCGTCCTGGATATCTCCGTTGGGCGCTAAGCTGCGCTCCGAGGGGCGCAGCCGACCGGTTGAATCTATTGCCTTAGGCCGTCCCTCGGAAGTCCGCTGCGACCGGCAACTTCTGACTCCTTGCCAGCATCGCGAGCTTCATGCAAATCACTGAATTCCTGATTTCGCAGGTTGAATCCCCGCCCCCAACACCCCTTCCGCCCTCCCCATCACTTCCGCCGCACTGCACCCCAGCCCCCGCGCAATCTTGAACACGATAGCCAAGGTCGGCATGTGCTCCCCACGCTCCACCTTGCCCATGTGAGAACGCTCGATATCGGCGAGGTTGGCCAGTGATTCCTGGGAGATTCCGCGCTCGGTGCGAAGGGCGCGCACGGCCGCGCCGAAAGCCCGGGCGATGTCTGCATCAAATGAAGTGGCGCCGACTGGACGGCCGCGTTTGACAGGACGCTTTTGCATGGGCAAGAGCGTCAGTTTTTGATTCAATTTAAACCACGTTATATTTAACTCTTTTGTTGATCTTGGGCTGCTGCTGCCTTGCATCCGGCACAGCTTGGTACGAGGCCGAGACGCAGGCTTCAATCATCAGAGGAGGCTTCGATGGATCAAGACATCTGCACCATTTCCGAACCCAAACTCGACGACCTGGCCATAGACGCCGTCCTGCACCTTGGCGCCGCGCTGGACGTTCTGGATCTGCACGCCCGCCACAACATCACAGCCATCAATTGCGTCTGCCGCGACCTGCTGCGCATCTACTACGCCAAGGCCGATCAGGCGCAGTCGCTTGAGCCGCAGGACAAGGAGCTGCTGGGCCTGCTGCACGACACGGCGGTGGACCTGGGCTATGCCATCGAGGTGGTGGACCATCTGAATGGCGACGAGGCCGATGACCCCATCCTCTATGCCGTGAGCTATCTGCTCAAGGCGGCCAAGCGGTTTGCGGATGAGGGCGTGGCGGCGGGGCTTACCGTGAAGGGGTAGGGCGCAGGGCTGCCGCCTGCGTTGCGGGGGCGGGGCTTCAAGGGCAGGGTTTGAGGTGGGCTGCCGTGACCTGTTCGGTGAGCGGGTCTTCGGCCAGGGCCTGCAGCAGCGCGTCCAGCAGGCCGGGAAAGCGCGCGTCCAGGTCTTCGCGGCGCAGGGAGAGCAGGTTTTCCCGGCCATCGGGGCGCTGCCAGATCACGCCGCTGTCGCGCAGCACGCGCCAGTGGTGGGTCATGGTGGATTTGGACTGGCCCTGCAAGAGCGAGCCGCAGGCGCGCTCATGGCCTGCGGCCAGCGCGCGCACCACGGCCAGGCGCAGGGGGTTGCCCAAGGCGTTGAGCAGGTTTTCCAGGCGTATCTGTTCGCGGTCGGGGTGGTTGGCAAGCATGAATCGTCCTCAGGACTTGTGCAAACAGGTGGCAGCAACGCGCTGCGCCCTGTGGAAGAACACTGGTTGCGTTCCTTCTTGCGCAAGTCGCAATCCTGTCGATGGGGCGCCACTGTGCCATGGAAGCAATGCCGCACGTCGCTGATGCGGCGTGGCGCGGGCAGTTATCTGGCAGACAGGGGCATGGCGTGGTGAAAACATGAATCGTTCTGCAAGAAGTTGCGGAAGATAGTACGATTGTCTTCGTACATTCAAATTGTCATCAACCCTCATTCAACCCCCGCGAGAATCCGACCCTTCGAACCGGCAGATCACGCACTTACGCTTTCGTAGCACCCAGGAGTCCTTTCATGGCCCGCCATACCCCCATAGAACGCTATCGCAACATTGGTATCTCCGCGCACATCGATGCCGGCAAGACCACCACGACCGAGCGCATCCTGTTCTACACCGGGGTGAGCCACAAGCTGGGCGAGGTGCACGAAGGCGCCGCCATCATGGACTGGATGGAGCAGGAGCAGGAGCGCGGCATCACCATTACCTCGGCGGCGACCACCTGCTTCTGGAAGGGCATGGACGGCCGCTTTGAGCAGCACCGCATCAACATCATCGACACCCCGGGCCACGTGGACTTCACGATTGAGGTGGAGCGATCCATGCGCGTGCTCGACGGCGCCGTCATGGTCTATGACGCCGTGGGCGGCGTGCAGCCGCAGTCCGAGACGGTCTGGCGCCAGGCCAACAAGTACAAGGTGCCGCGCCTGGCCTTCGTCAACAAGATGGACCGCACGGGCGCGGATTTTCTGCGCGTGCGGCAGATGATGATCGACCGCCTCAAGGCCAACCCCGTGCCCATCGTGCTGCCCATTGGCGCAGAGCAGCAGTTCACCGGCGTGGTGGACCTGCTCAAGATGAAGGCCATCATCTGGGACGAGGCCACGCAGGGCATGAAGTTCGAGTACCAGGACATTCCCGCAGCCATGGTGGCAGACGCCAGGAAGTGGCGCGAGTCCATGGTGGAGGCGGCTGCCGAGGCCAGCGAAGACCTGATGAACCGCTACCTGGAAGAGGGCGACCTGCCCGAGGCCGACATCCTGCGCGGCCTGCGCCTGCGCACCATTGCGGGCGAGATCCAGCCCATGCTGTGCGGCTCGGCCTTCAAGAACAAGGGTGTGCAGCGCCTGCTGGACGCCGTGGTCGAGCTCATGCCTTCCCCGCTGGAAGTGCCGCCCGTGGAAGGCCATGCGGAAGACGGCTCCATCATCGTGCGCCATGCCGATGACAGCGAGAAGTTCTCTGCCCTGGCCTTCAAGCTGATGACCGACCCCTTCGTGGGCCAGCTCACCTTTGTGCGCGTCTACTCGGGCGTGCTCAACAAGGGCGACAGCGTGCTCAACTCCGTCAAGGACAAGAAGGAGCGCATCGGCCGCATCGTGCAGATGCATGCCAATGAACGCCTGGAGGTCGATGAAATCCACGCCGGCGACATTGCCGCCTGCGTGGGCCTGAAGGACGTGACCACGGGCGAGACCCTGTGCGACCCGTCCGCGCCCATCGTGCTGGAGAAGATGGTCTTCCCCGAGCCCGTGATCGCCCAGGCCGTGGAGCCCAAGTCCAAGGCCGACCAGGAAAAGATGGGCATTGCCCTGTCGCGCCTGGCGGCCGAAGACCCGTCGTTCCGCGTGCGTACCGATGAGGAATCGGGCCAGACCATCATTGCCGGCATGGGCGAGCTGCACCTGGAAATCATCGTTGACCGCATGAAGCGCGAGTTCAACGTGGAAGCCAACGTGGGCAAGCCCCAGGTGGCCTACCGCGAGACCATCCGCAAGAAAGTCACCGATGTGGACGGCAAGTTCGTGCGCCAGTCCGGCGGCAAGGGCCAGTACGGCCACGTGGTCTTCACGGTGGAGCCGCAGGAACCCGGCAAGGGCTTCGAGTTTGTGGACGCCATCAAGGGCGGCGTGGTGCCGCGCGAGTACATCCCTGCGGTGGAAAAGGGCGTGGTCGAGGCGTTGACCAGCGGCGTGCTGGCCGGCTACCCCGTGGTGGACGTCAAGGTCACGCTGACCTTCGGCTCGTACCACGACGTGGACTCCAACGAAATGGCCTTCAAGATGGCGGCCATCTTCGGCTTCAAGGAAGCGGCGAGAAAGGCCAGCCCCGTCATCCTGGAGCCCATGATGGCCGTGGAAGTCGAGACGCCCGAAGACTACGCCGGCACCGTCATGGGCGACCTGTCCTCGCGGCGCGGCATGGTGCAGGGCATGGACGACATGGCCGGCGGCGGCAAGTCCATCAAGGCCGAAGTGCCCCTGTCCGAAATGTTCGGCTACGCCACCTCCCTGCGCTCGCAAACGCAAGGCCGTGCCACCTACTCCATGGAGTTCAAGCACTACGCCGAAGCACCACGCAACGTGGCCGAGGCGGTGATCAACGCGCGCGCGAGGTAAAAGAGGCGGTAACCGTGCAGTGGGCAGCATGCTGCCCCTGACCCTGGCCCCCTCTCACCCCTCCCGTATGCCCACGCCTGCGTCGGGCCGCCTGCGGGGTTGCAGTCCTGCCGCAGGACAGGACTGCCTCGTCAACTGACTCGCCGTGATTGTCTGAACGTAGCGCGCAGCGCGAAGTGAGTTTCACGGCGAACCCCGCAGGCGGCCCGGCGCAGGTTGCCCGCAGCGAAGCGAAGGGACGTGGGCATTCGGGTCGCCTTCTTTGATCTGACCTTTCTTGGCGAATCAAGAAAGGGCAGTCGGCCGCCGGGCCGAGACCCGGCCTCGAAAAGCAACCCCCCGGCAGGGGCAAAAAGCGCACCGAACCCGCGCCCAACGAAAAACAGCTCCTTGAGGGAGCTGTTTTTCATAAGAGAGGAGAAGCCGGAATCAAGCCTCAGGCTGCTGCTCAGACTCAGCAGTTTCAGCATCAGCGACGGGAGCCGCCTCTCCAGAATCAGACAGCGCCTGCCGCACACCAGCCTTCTCCCCAGCCGAAGCAAACTTGCTGTACTTGCCAACGATGCCGACCAGCGCACCATAGATGCGCGGATTGCCCGCCAGGCATTCCTTCTGCTCCAGGAAATCAGCCTCGCCCGTGAAGTTGCCGACCAGGCCACCGGCCTCGGTCACCAGCAGGCTGCCGGCGGCCACGTCCCAGATCTGCAGGCCGCTTTCGAAGAAACCGTCGGCAAAGCCGGCTGCCACGTAGGCCAGGTCCAGCGCGGCTGCGCCGGGGCGGCGCACGCCTGCGGTTTCCTGCATCACGTCGCCCAGCATGTTCATGTACTGCTTGAAGTTGTCGCCACGGCGGAAGGGGAAGCCGGTGGAGATCAGGCTGTCCTTGAGCTGGATGCGCTTGGACACGCGGATGCGGCGGTCATTCAGGTAGGCACCGCGGCCGCGCGTGGCGGTGAACAGGTCATTGCGCGAGGGGTCGTACACCACGGCGTGCTCCACCTTGCCCTTGAAGGACAGGGCAATGCTCACGCAGTACACGGGGAAGCCGTGGATGAAGTTGGTGGTGCCGTCCAGCGGATCGATGATCCAGACGTAGTCGGAGTTCTTGGCGCCGAACTCGTTGCCCGATTCCTCGGCCAGGATGCCGTGGCCCGGGTAGGCGCCCAGCAGCGTCTCGATGATGGCCTGCTCGGCCGCCTTGTCCACCTCGGTCACAAAGTCGTTGACCTGCTTTTGTGCGACACGCACGGATTCCACGTCAAGAGCCGCGCGGTTGATGATGGCGCCGGCGGCGCGTGCGGCCTTGATGGCCACGTTGAGCATGGGATGCAGGTTGGTCGACATAGATTGTGAGGCGTAGGCGGAGCAGCGGCTGTGCAAGGAGAGGACGGTCCTCTCTGGCAAAAGCAGGCTGTTTGACGCGGGTAAGAACGGAAAAAGCCGCGTCCGGCGATGCGGGGCGGCGACAATAGCGCGCAATTTTACCCGCCTTGTCCGTTTTGTGCTGCGCAACCTGTCCCGTCTTGGGGGCTCTGCCGGCGCCGGCAGGCCAGCGACGCAATGAAAACCCGATTCGTACTGATAGAAACCAGCCACGCCGGCAATGTGGGCGCCGCCGCCCGCGCCTTGAAGACCATGGGCTTTGACGACCTGGTGCTGGTGCGCCCGCGCTGGCCCAACGTGCTGCGCAAGGAAGAGACCATCCAGCGGGCCAGCGGCGCGCTGGACGTGCTGGGCAATGCGCGCGTGGTCGAGACGCTGGAGGAGGCGCTGGACGGCATCAGCCATCTGTGCGCCACGGCCATGACGCCGCGCGACTTCGGCCCGCCCACGCGCACGCCGCGCCAGCATTTCGAGCTGCTGCTCAGCGGGGCGCTGGATGTGCTGGCTGCGCCCGATGAGGCCGCGCCGCCCGCCGATGCATCCGTGTCCGCACCGGCTCCCGCGCCGCGCTGCAACCAGTCCGGCGTGGCCTTCCTGTTCGGCTGCGAGCGCTTCGGCATGAGCAACGACGATGTCTACCGCAGCGATGTGGCGCTGTCGATTCCGTCCAATCCGCAGTTCGGCTCGCTGAACCTGGGGGCGGCCATCCAGGTGGTGGCCTATGAATGGCGCCAGGCGCTGGGCGGCTTTCCCGTGGTGGAGCACACGCCTGCGCCGCAGCGCGCCGACGCGGCCCAGGTGGCCGGCATGCTGGGCCATTGGGAGCAGGCGCTGGCGCATATCGGCTTTCTCGATCCGGCCGCACCCAAGAAGCTGATGCCGCGCCTCAACCAGCTTTTCAACCGCTCGCAACTGACCGCCGAGGAAATCCACATCCTGCGCGGTGTTGCGAAGGCCATGCTGCAGAGCACCGCACCGAAACGCTAGACTGAGCGGTCTTGTCAACAATAACCAGCCCCTAGATGCTTGACCGCCTGCGCTCCGATATCCAGTGCATCCTCGACCGCGACCCTGCGGCACGCAGCACCTGGGAGGTCATCACCTGTTACCCGGGTCTTCATGCGATCTGGCTGCAGCGCCCGGCGCACTGGTGCTGGAACCATGGCCTCAAGTGGCTGGGGCGCTTCATCTCGCACATCGGCCGCTGGCTCACGGGCATCGAGATCCACCCCGGCGCCGTCATCGGCGAGCGCGTCTTCATCGACCACGGCATGGGCGTCGTCATCGGCGAGACGGCCGTGGTCGGCGACGGCTGCACCATCTACCACGGCGTGACCCTGGGCGGCACCTCGCTGTACAAGGGCGCCAAGCGCCATCCCACGCTGGGCCGCGATGTGGTGGTCAGCGCGGGCGCCAAGGTGCTGGGCGGCTTCGAGGTGGGCGACGGCGCCAAGATCGGCAGCAATGCCGTGGTCATCAAGCCCGTGCCCGCAGGCGCCACGGCCGTGGGCATTCCGGCGCGCATCATCGCCAGCAAGAACGGCCACAGCGCCGATGTGACCGAGCACGACCTGGCATCGGCCAAGGCCGAGTCCATCAAGGTTCCGGCCTCTGCCGCGCCCCAGCCGTTCACGGCCTACGGCATCACCCAGGAAATGGACCCCGTGGCCCAGGCCATGCGCGGCCTGAGCGATGGCGCGGCCGCGCATGAGCAGCAGATTGCGCTGCTGTGGGAGGCCATTGCCAAGCTCTCGGCCGGCAGCAAGGTGGGCGACTGCGTGCCCTGCGAGTCCGAGCGCCCGCAGGCCTTCCAGAAGGACAAGATCGACCAGATCATGGGCAAGTAGGCCTGCAGAAGATCACCAAAGATCCCCCAAGAAGACCGGAGACTCCGACCAGCATGAACGTTGAACAGGCCTTGCATGCGCGCCGCTCCGTGCGCGCCTTCCTGCCCCAGTCGCCCGATGCGGCCCTGGTGCGCTCCCTGATGGAACAGTCGGCACAAGCGGCCTCGGGCGGCAACCTGCAGCCCTGGCGCGTGCTGGCGCTGACGGGCGAGCCGCTGCAGCAGCTGCTCACCGCCGTTGCCGAGGCCGAGCCCCAGGACGCCCAGCCCGGCCTGTCCTACCCGCCCAATCTCTGGGAGCCCTACCGCAGCCGGCGCTTTGCCAATGGCGAGGAGCTGTACCAGTCGCTGGGCATTCCGCGCGACGACAAGCCCGCGCGGCTGGAGCAGCTGGCCCGCAACGGCCAGTTCTTCGGCGCGCCCGTGGGCCTGATCGTGGCGGTGGACGAGCGCATGGGCCTGCCGCAATGGGTGGACCTGGGCATCTACCTGCAGTCCTTCATGCTGCTGGCCTGCGCCAATGGCCTGGCCACCTGCGCCCAGGGCTTCTGGCGCCGCTACAACGACGCCGTGACCCAGGCGCTGGCGCTGCCCGAGGGCTACCACGTGGCCTTCGGCATTGCGCTGGGCTACGAGGACAAGGATGCCCCCATCAACAGCTGGCGCGCCACGCGCGCACCGGTGGCCGAATGGGCACAGATGCGCGGCTTCGATTGAGCAGGGCTTTCAGGCCCCTGGGCAAACCCGCAGGGCAAGGGCGCCTTGCCATCCCCTATACTGCGCTCTGCTCCGGGGTGTGCTGATGCACTGAGATGCCAACCGGTCCATGCGCTGCATGGGCCAGGCGGCGAACCCGACGAACTTGATCCGGTTGATACCGGCGGAAGAAGAGCGGGACCCTGAAGCGGGGCCGAAGTCAGAGGATGGAAGTCCGCCACGGCGGATACACGCAGGGCCGCAACGGCCAGGCAGGCCACCATCCGATGCGCATCGACCCTTGCCAACCAAGGCTGCTCGTGCGCCTTGGCGTGCGTGGCAACCAGGGGCCAAGGCCATACGGCCCTGGCAGGCCCACACTGGCATAGCCCGGTGCGCGGCCTTTGGCACAGCCCAAGGAGTGTCCGGTTCCCGGAGCGTTGTTGATCGACGCTTTGAACGCAAGGAACCCGACATGAACGCTCCCGATTCCATCTTCACCCCCGCAGCCGGCGAAGCTCCAGACGCACAGCGTTTTTCCGACCTGCTGGCGCAGTCGCGCAAGCCGTTCCCGGCCTCCACCAAGAGCTATCTGCAAGGCAGCCTGCATGCCGGCCTGAGCGTGCCCGTGCGCGATATCCAACTGACCAATGGCGAGCAGGTCAGCGTCTATGACACCTCGGGCCCCTACACCGACCCGGCCGTGGCCATCGACGTGCGCAGCGGCCTGCCGGGCGTGCGCAATGCCTGGATCGAGTCGCGCGGCGACAGCGAGTACTACGCCGGCCGCCTGCGCCAGGCCCTGGACGACGGCGGCAAGCGCGGCGAGGAAGACGAGCGCGTGGCCCGCCTGCGGGCCGAGGCCGCATCGCTGCAGCGCCAACCCCGCCGCGCCAAGAGCGGTGGCAACGTCACCCAGATGCACTACGCGCGCAAGGGCATCATCACGCCCGAGATGGAATACGTGGCCCTGCGCGAGAACGGCCGCCGCGAATGGATGGCCGAGTACCAGCAGGACGCCGCGCGCGAGGCGCGCCTGGCCGGCAACGGCCTGGGCGCCGCCATCCCCAAGATCATCACGCCCGAATTCGTGCGCGACGAAGTGGCGCGCGGCCGCGCCATCATCCCGGCCAACATCAACCACCCCGAGATCGAGCCCATGGCCATCGGGCGCAACTTCAAGGTCAAGATCAACGCCAACATCGGCAACTCGGCCGTCACCTCCAGCATCGAGGAAGAGGTCGAGAAGCTGGTCTGGGCCATCCGCTGGGGTGCGGACAACGTGATGGACCTGTCCACCGGCAAGAACATCCACACCACGCGCGACTGGATCATCCGCAACTCGCCCGTGCCCATCGGCACCGTGCCCATCTACCAGGCGCTGGAGAAAGTGGGCGGCATCGCCGAGGACCTGACCTGGCCCATCTTCCGCGACACCCTGATCGAGCAGGCCGAGCAGGGCGTGGACTACTTCACCATCCACGCCGGCGTGCGCCTAGCCTACATCCACCTCACGGCCCAGCGCCGCACAGGCATCGTCTCGCGCGGCGGCTCCATCATGGCCAAGTGGTGCATGGCCCACCACCGCGAGAGCTTCCTGTACGAGCACTTCGAGGACATCTGCGACATCATGAAGCAGTACGACGTCAGCTTCTCGCTGGGCGACGGCCTGCGCCCCGGCAGCGCCTCGGACGCCAATGACGAGGCCCAGTTCGCCGAACTGCAGACCCTGGGCGAGCTGACCCAACTGGCCTGGAAGCACGACGTGCAGACCATGATCGAAGGCCCCGGCCACGTGCCCATGCACATGATCCAGGCCAACATGACCGAGCAGCTCAAGCACTGCCACGAGGCGCCGTTCTACACCCTGGGCCCGCTGACCATCGACATCGCCCCCGGCTACGACCACATCGCCAGCGCCATCGGCGCGGCCATGATCGGCTGGTTCGGCACCGCCATGCTGTGCTACGTCACGCCCAAGGAACACCTGGGCCTGCCCGACCGCGACGACGTCAAGCAGGGCATCATCGCGTACAAGATCGCCGCCCACGCGGCCGACGTCGCCAAGGGCCACCCCGGCGCCCGCGCCCGCGACGACGCGCTGAGCCAGGCGCGCTTCGACTTCCGCTGGCAGGACCAGTTCAACCTGGGCCTGGACCCCGACACCGCCCAGGCCTACCACGACGAAACCCTGCCCAAGGACAGCGCCAAGGTGGCGCACTTCTGCTCCATGTGCGGCCCCAAGTTCTGCTCCATGAAGATCACCCAGGAAGTGCGCGAATTCGCCGCTGCCAAGGGCGTGGCCGAGCAGGAAGGCATTGCCGCCGGAATGCAGGCCAAGGCCGAGGAATTCAACCGCGCGGGCGGGGAGTTCTATATCCCCATCGTGGCGGCCAGCAGCGATACGACGGCGCGTTGATCGCGCGGCATTGAGCCGATCCGGGCTGCGTGCAATGCGCGGCCCGGTGGCCGCCGTGGATGGCGCGGCGGCCTTTCCTTGGGAAAACACCTAGCGGTCCGTGATGGCTGAGGATCAGTCCGTCGCCGAATCGTTTATCTCCAGCCACCTTCTCCCACCGAGAATTCCATGGCCAGCCGTTACCGGCGTTGCCCCGCAGGCTTCGCAGGCACAAGAACAAGAACGCGCTGACTGCACGGCCGCAGTTTTCACGCGTGGCCGGCAAGGATTTCAGTACGCCCTGGCCCTCGTGGCGAGGGCTTTCGCCAACTGGCAATCGGGAGGAGGAGACGACATGGCTAGAAGAACCATTCAATGGCTGGGCACGGCGCTGGCGCTGGGCACGGCCCTGGCGGCCCAGGCCCAGAGTTCGGTCACGCTCTATGGGCGTGTGGTCGCGGGGGTGGATTACCAGAGCAATGTGTACGACCCGGCCACGGGGGGCTCTGGCAATCTGTGGCGGGCCGTGGGCAACCAGTGGGGCACGAGCATGCTGGGTTTCAAGGGGGAGGAGGACCTGGGCGGCGGGCTGCATGCGCTGTTCACGCTGGAGTCGGGCTTCAGCATCGACGATGCCAGGTTCAACGGCGCAGGTTTCTTCAACCGCCGCACCTTCGTGGGCCTGCGCAGCGGCTGGGGTACGCTGAAGCTGGGCAAGGACCTGTCGATCTCGGATGCGCACTGGGCGCTGGACCCCACGGGCCAGCAGTTCATCGGCTCGGCCACGCTGGTGCGGGGGCGCAACTGGGGCGGGCATGACAACATGATCTCGTACGAGACGCCCAACTGGGGCGGCCTGCGCGTGCTGGCGCTGACCGGCCTGGGCGAGCAGCCGCAGGGCGCATCGCGGCTGCGCAAGGATGCGCTGTCCGTGTCCTATACCGCGCCCACGTTCGAGTTGCGCGCCATCTACGACGTGGCCCGCGATGCCAATGGCCGCTTCAGCGATCTCTACACCACCTCCCGCAACCTGACGCTTGGCGGCACGGTGACGCTGTCCGCGCTCAAGCTGTTCGCGGGCTATGAGCAGCTGTCCGCGCCCGACAGCGCGGCCGGCGTGCCCAACAAGGCGCAGCAGTACTGGATGGGCGCGCGCTACAACGTGTCAGGCCCGCTGACGCTGATCGGGGCGGGCTACCGCACCACGGTCAACAAGGGCGGCGGCAGCGCCAACCTGTTCATGGCGGGCGCCGACTACGCGCTGTCCAAGCGCACGCTGCTGTACGCCAGCGTGGGCAATGTGCGCAATGGCGGCAATGCGAACTTCTCGGTGGAGACCACCAACAACAACCCGGCGCCGGGCGGCAGCCAGACCGGCTTCTACGTGGGCATGGCGCATTCGTTCTGACTCTGGCGGACCCTGGGTGGTGGCTTCAGGAAGCCGGCCACCCTCCGCCTAGCGCCTTGTGCAGCGTGAGCTGGTTCTGCAGGCGTGCCAGGTGCAGCGCGGACAGGGCCAGCTGCGCTGCGCGGCGGCGCTCCTGGGCGTCCAGCCAGGTGCGCAGCGGCACCTGGCCGGCGCGGTAGCGCGCCTCGTACAGCCGCGTGATTTCCACGGATTCCTGCGTGGCGCGCTGCTGGGCCTCTTCCTGGCGGGCCAGTTCGGTGCAGGCGGACAGGGATTTTTCCGTTTCGGCCAACGCGGCGTACAGCGTTTTGCGGAAGTTGACCACCGCCTCTTCGTACTGGCTGCGTGCGATGGCGGTGTTCAGCCGCATCTCGCGCACATTGAGAAACGGCAGGGCCAGGTTGGCGCCCAGGGCCGCCACGGGATTGGCCAGCACATCGAGCAGGGTGCTGCTGGAGGTGCCCAGGCTGCCCGTGAGCGACAGCCGCGGGTAGTAGCTGGCGGCCGTGGCATCGCTGCCGGCCAGGGCGCCGCGCAGCCGCAGTTCGGCGGCGCGCAGGTCGGGGCGGCGTCCCAGCAGGTCGGCGGGCAGGCCTGCCTGCACGGCGGGCAGGTCGGCCACGGGCAGCGCCTGGGGCTCGCCACCGGGCGGCTCGGCGCCCTGCAGCAATTCGGCCAATGCCTGGCGCAGTTCGGCGCGGGCCTGGGTGTATTGGCTCAGCAGGGCCTGCTGCTCGGCCAGGGCCTGCCGGGCCTCGCGCAGCTCCAGGCCGGACACCGCGCCGCTGCGGTACTGGGCCTGCACCAGGTCGATCGTGCGGCGCACGTACTCCAGGCTTTGGCGTGACATGTCCAGGCGCTCGTTGGCCAGCGCCAGTTGCCAGTACAGGCTGGCCGTGGTGGTGGTCAGCGACAGCGCCACGGCATCCTTGTCCTGCACGCTGGCCTGTGCTTCGAAGACGGCGGCATCGCGCTGCGCGCCCAGCCGGTCGAACAGGTCCAGCTCCCAGGCCACGCCCAGTGTGGCGCTGGCGTTCTCCAGGATGCTGCGCTGGCTGCCCGACAGCGGGCGGCTGGCGCCCGTGCCTACGCTGCCGCTGGGCTGGGGCAGCAGCGCATGGCCTGCCAGTTGCGCCTGCAGCGCGGCCCGCCGCACACGGATGCCGGCCGTGGCCATGTCAGGGTTGCGCGCCAGCGCCAGGTCAATCCAGGCATCGAGCCGTGGATCGGCGAAGCCGCGCCACCACGCATCGGTCATGGGCATGGGCGTGGGCGTGGGCGTGGCTGCCGGGGACGATGCCTGCGCATGTTCGAACTGCGCGGGCAGCGCCACCTGTGGCGCTTCGTAGGGGGTGCGCGTGATGGCGCCGCAGCCCGCAAGGGCCACGGCGCATGCCAGCGCGCTGGTCTTGAGCATATGCATGTCAATCTCTGGAGAGGGCCTGGACGGGGTCCAGGCGCGCCGCGCTGCGCGCGGGCAGGAAGCCGAAGGTGATGCCTATGAGCGAGGAGCAGGCGACGGCCAGCACGATGGAGGCGGCCGAGAACGACAGCTGGAAGCTGGAGCCCGACAGGCTCACTGCCAGGCCCAGGCTCAGCGCCAGAGAGACACCCAGGATGCCGCCCACGATGCAGACCAGCACGGCCTCGATCAGGAACTGCTGAAGGATGTCCGACTGGCGCGCGCCGATGGCCATGCGCACGCCGATCTCGCGCGTGCGCTCGGTCACCGACACCAGCATGATGTTCATCACGCCGATGCCGCCCACCAGCAGCGCGATCATGGCGATGGCCGAGACCAGCAGCGTCAGCGTGGTGCTGGTGCGCGTGATGGCCTGGCGGATCTGGTCGGAGTTCCAGACGAAGAAATCCTTTGTGCCGTGGCGTTCCGTGAGCAGGCTGGTGGCCGCCTTCAGCGCGATCTCGGCCGGCACCTCGTCCTTGATGCGCAGCGTGATGCTGTCCAGGTGGTACTTGCCGACCAGGCGCGTGGCGGCTGCCGTGTAGGGCACGAAGAAGGTGGGCGTGGAGCCGCCGAAGCTGTTTTGCGCGGGGCGCAGCACGCCCACGATCTCCACGGGCATCTCGCCCAGCATCACCACCTCGCCCAGCGGGCTGGGGTTGCCGGGGAAGAGCGCGGTGGCGGCCTTCTGGTCGATGACCGCGACCTGGGCGTGCAGGTCCACGTCGCGCTGGTCGAAGAACCGCCCTGACGCCAGGCGCAGGCCCTTCACCCGGAAGTGCTCGAAGCCCACGCCCGTCACCTGGGCCATGGCCGCGTTCTCGCGGTACAGCGCCGTGACGCTGACCGACACATTGGGCGTGGCGCTGTCCACATAGGGTTGCTCGGCCAGGGCCTGGGCATCGGCGGCGACCAGGGTCTCGATGGCGGCGGCGCGCGTGTCGCCGAAGTCCTTGCCGGGGAAGATGTCCAGCGTGTTCGTGCCCAGCTCGCTGATCTGGTTCATCACCTGCTGCTGCGCACCGCGCCCCAGCGCCACCACCGAGACCACGGCAGAGATGCCGATGATGATGCCCAGCATGGTCAGGAAGGTGCGCAGGCGGTGCGCGTTCATGGCCCGCAGCGCCATGCGCAGCGCTTCGCCGAAGCGGTCGCCGAACATGCGCCAGGAGGCGGCGCGCGGGGCGGCTGTCGCCTCCAGCGGGGGCTTGCTTTCATGCGGGGCGCTGCGCCGGTCCGCGATGATGGCGCCGTCGCTGATCTCGATCACGCGCGAGGCGTGGGCCGCCACGGCCATGTCGTGCGTGACCAGGATGATGGTGTGGCCGTCGGCATGCAGCTCCTGCAGGATGCGCATGACCTGCTCGCCGCTGGCCTTGTCCAGCGCGCCTGTGGGCTCGTCGGCCAGGATGACGGCGCCGCCGTTCATCAGCGCGCGGGCAATGGACACGCGCTGCTGCTGCCCGCCCGACAGCTGGCCCGGCCGGTGCTGCATGCGGTCGGCCAGGCCCAGGCGTTCGAGCAGGGCGGCCGAGCGCGCATGGCGGTCCGTGGGCGCCGTGCCGGCGTAGACCGATGGCAGCTCCACATTGCCCTGGGCCGTGAGGTCGGCCAGCAGGTGGTAGCGCTGGAAGATGAAGCCGAAATGCTCGCGCCGCAGCGCGGCCAGCGCGTCGGGGCCCAGCTCGCCGGTCTCGCGGCCGGCGATGCGGTAGCTGCCCGAGGTCGGATGGTCCAGGCAGCCGAGGATGTTCATCAGCGTGGACTTGCCCGAGCCCGAGGCGCCGACGATGGCCACCATCTCGCCGGCCTCGATGGTCAGGTCGATGTCCTTGAGCACGGCGACCGTGGTGTCACCGGCGGGGAACTCCCTGCGCAGTCCCCGCATTTGCAGCAATGGCTGGTCCATGCTCACATTCCCATGGGGTCGGCGGCGGGGGCGTTGTTCGGGCCCGCCTCGCCGATCACCACCTGCTCGCCGGCCTCCAGGCCCGACAGCACCTGGGCCTGGGCATTGGTGCGCAGGCCGATGCGCACCTTGCGCTCGGCGACCTTGCCTTCGCCGTCGCGCACGCGCACGGTGTAGCTGTCGTCCTCTGCCCGGCTGCCCAGTGCGGCGGCCGGCACCAGCACGGCCTTGTCGGCCTGGGCCACGCGCACGGTGACCTGGGCGGTCATGGAGGGGCGCAGCTTGCCGTCCGGGTTGGGCACGTCGAACTGGGCGTTGTAGTAGATGGCCTTGGCGGCGGGCGTGGCCGCAGCGGGCGAGGCGGCGCCGCCCGCGTCATTGACGATGGAGGTCGGTGCGGGCTCGATGCGCTCTATCTTCGCCATGTGTTTTTGGCGGTTGCTGCCCAGCGTGGTGAACCATGCCGTCTGGCCGAGCTGGATCTTGTCCACGTCGGCCTCGGCAATCTCGGCACGCACGGTCATCACGTCGAGCTTGGCCAGCATGACGATGGTGGGCGTGGTCTGGAAGGAGTTCAGGGTCTGGCCCTGCTTGGTGACCACGGCCACGATCACGCCGTCCATGGGCGCGACGATGCGGGTGTAGCCCAGGTTGATGCGCTCGGTCTCCACCTGGGTGCGTGCCTGCTCGATCTGGGCCTGCAGGGCGCCGACCTCGGCCTGGGCCGTGTCCAGCGCCGCCTTGGCGGCCTCATGGTCGGCGCGCGAGGTGGCGTCGGCCTGTAGCAGTTCCTGCTGGCGCTGGAAAGTGAGCCGGGCCTGGACGAGGGCCGCGCGCCGCGCGGCCAGCTGCGCCTGCAGCGCGGTGACCGAGGCCTCGGCATTGCGCAGCTTGATGCGCTGCGGCTGGGCATCGACTTCGGCGATCAGGTCGCCGGCCTTGACCTGCTGGCCCAGTTCCACATGCAGGCGCTTGACCTGTCCGGAGACCTGGGCGCCCACGGCAACCAGCTCCTTTGCATGCAGCCGGCCTACGGCCAGCACGGTCTGCTCCAGGTTGCCCACGGTGACGGCGGCCGTCGCGTACCGGGTGGCGGGCTTGGCGCTGGCCTTCCACAGTGCGCCCCCGGCGATGATGCAGGCGCCCACCACGGCGCCAATGATCCACTTGCGATTGAACTTCATTCTTCCCCTGCCGCGCGGTCGGCCGCAGGGGAAGAAGTTCCTGCCCGGCGCCGCGCCCAATGCTCGAACTTACCAGTCTGGCGCGGTTCGATGTCCCGGCATTGACCAAGGCATGGAGATTCAGTGGAGAAAAGCGAGGGGCGGGAGCGGCCGGGCTGCCCCCCGGCTCAGTGCCAGTTCAGCGCCAGTATTGGCACTTGCTCTCGGCCTTGGTGGTCCAGACCTGCTCGGCAGGCAGCTTCTTGACCAGCTTGTAGTAGTCCCAGGTGCCCTTGGATTCGGCGGGGGATTTCACTTCCATCAGGTACATGTCGTGCACGTAGCGGCCGTCCTCGCGCAGGTAGCCGCTGCCGAAGAAGTCGTCCATCTTCATGCCGCGCCAGGTGGCCATGACCTTGTCGGCGTCCAGCGTGCCGGCCTTCTCCACGGCCTTGAGCCAGTTCATGGTGGCCGAGTAGTCGGCCGCCTGGATCTCGCTGGGGCGGCGCTGGGTCTTGGCCATGAAGGCATCGGCGAACTTGCGCGAGGCATCGTTCATGTCCCAGTACCAGCTGGTGGTGAACTGCATGCCCTGGGTGTTCTTCAGGCCCAGGCTGTGCACGTCGGTGAAGAACACCAGCAGGCCGGCCAGCTTCATGTCCTTGGTCACGCCGAACTCGCGCGCGGCCTTGATGGAGTTGATGGTGTCGCCACCCGCGTTGGCCAGGCCCAGGATCTGGGCCTTGGAGTTCTGCGCCTGCAGCATGAAGCTGGAGAAGTCGCTGGCGTTCAGCGGCGTCTTGACCGAGCCCAGCACCTTGCCGCCACGCGCCTCGATGATCTTGGTGGTATCGGCCTCCAGCGCATGGCCGAAGGCATAGTCGGCGGTCACGAAGTACCAGCTCTTGCCGCCGGCCTCCACTACGGCCGCGCCCGTGCCCTTGGCCAGGGCCACGGTGTCGAAGGCGTAGTGCACAGTGTAGGGGCTGCACTGCTCGTTGGTCAGCGCCGAGCTGCCGGCGCCGTTGTCGATGAAGACCCGCTTTTTCTCCTGCGCCACCTTGGCCATGGACAGGGCCGTGGCCGAGTTCGTGCCGCCAAACACCAGGCTGATGCCCTGCGTGTCTATCCACTCGCGCGCCTTGCTGGCGGCAATGTCGGCCTTGTTCTGGTGGTCGGCCGTCAGCAGCTCGATGGGCTTGCCCAGCAGCTTGCCGCCGTAGTCGTCGATGGCCATCTGTATCGCCACGGCGCCGTTCTTGCCCTCGACATCGGCATAGAGACTGGACATGTCGGTGATGAAGCCGATCCGAACCTTGTCCTGCTGCGCCAGGGCCGGCGTTGCCAGTGCGGCGGCGCACAGTGCCAGGGCCAGCGGTGTCATCAGCGATGTCTTGGGGCGTTGCTGCATGAAGTCTCCTTGCTTTGGATGGAAAAAGCCCGCTGCTGTTGCGCAGGGGCCGGGGTGATTCCATGCTGGCAGGGACAGGGGCCTGCCGCATTGGGGCAAGCACGGGCTTGGTGGCCCCGGTGCGACAGTCAGGCCGTGCGGCCGCAAAAAAGGCAGCCCTGAGGCTGCCTTGTTGGATGCACCTGAGGGGCCTCCTGGCCCTGGACCTCAGTCCGCAGTGCGCGGCGCGCGCACGGCATTCTTGGGCCGGAAGGCCTTGCACACGCTGTCGTCCGTTTCCAGATAGGGCCCGCCGATCAGGTCCACGCAATAGGGCACGGCCGCAAAGATGCCGTTGACCGTTTGCGTGCCATCAGGGTTTTGCAGGCCTTGCAGAGTCTCGGCAATCGCCTTGGGCTGGCCAGGCAGGTTGATGATCAGGCTCTTGCCACGGATCACCGCCACCTGGCGCGACAGAATCGCCGTGGGCACAAAGGCCAGGCTGATCTGGCGCATCTGCTCGCCAAAGCCCGGCATTTCCTTGTCGGCCACGGCCAGGGTGGCTTCGGGTGTGACATCGCGCGGCGCGGGGCCGGTGCCGCCCGTGGTCAGCACCAGGGAGCAGCCTGCATCGACCAGTTCGATCAGCGTGGCGCTGATGCCGGCCTGCTCGTCGGGGATCAGGCGCGGCTCGAACGTGATGGGGTTCCTGAGCGAGCGGGTGAGCCAGTCCTGCAGGGCCGGCAGGCCCTTGTCCTCATAGACGCCGCTGCTGGCACGGTCGCTGATCGAGACGATGCCGATGCGCACAGCGTCATGGACGGGTTCACTCATCGTCAGCTTCCTCGCCAGTGCCGTCACCGTCCTCGGCAGCCTCGCGGCCCGTGCCGCCCAGCTGCTGGCGAACCAGCTGGAAGAGATCGCGGTAGGCGCGGCCCTTGCGCTGGGCCAGGCCGGTGGATTCCTGCACATTGGCCTCATGGGCGCCCGGCATGTCCTTGCGGGCCTGGCGGATCAGGGCGCGCAGCTGCTGGGTGTCGGTGTCGGGGAAATGGTCCAGCCAGATGGACAGGGCCGATTCCTCGGCAATCAGGCGGTCGCGCCATTGCTCGGCCGCATGCAGGGCCATCTTCTCGGCGGCCGAGCCGTTGTGCTGCTCGTCCAGCGCGGCGCGCACGGCGGCGATCTCGGTCTCGTCCAGCTTGCGCATGAGCTTGCCGACGAATTGCATCTGGCGGCGCTTGCCTTCGAAATTGGTGATGCGCTTGGCCTCGGCCAGGGCATCGGCCAACTGGTCGGGCAATTGCAGGCGCTTGAACAGGTCGGAGCGCAGCGTCAGCAAATCCTTGCCGAGGTCCTGCAAGGCGTCGGACTCGCGCTTGAGATCCGTCTTGCTGGAGTCGGGGGTGCCTTTGAGTTCGGCCTTGAGCTGCAGGTCGAGTTCGCTGCCTTCGGCAACGAAGTGACCTTTGACGTAGTAGCCTTTTTTGGGTTTGCGTGACATGGGGTAGGGGACAAATGCAGTGGCGGCGCGGAGAGCGCTGCAGTGGCGGCTATCATAGCCGCCGCTATGAAAAAACCCCGTCCCCGCTCGGCAAGCACCGCCAAACCGCAGGCTGATTCCGGCTTCAGCTACAGCCAACCGTTTTTTGAAGACTTGGTGGACCGTGCCCTGGTCCACGCCAAGAAGCTCGGCGCCACCGACGCCGGGGCCGAGGCTTCCGAGGGCTGCGGCCTGAGCGTGAGTGTGCGCAAAGGGGCTTTGGAGACCGTGGAGCGCAACCGCGACAAGTCGCTGGGCGTGACCGTCTACCTGGGCAACCGCCGTGGCAACGCCAGCACCTCGGACTTCTCGGATGCCGCCATCCAGCAGACCGTGCAGGCCGCCTACGACATCGCACGCTTCACGGCCGAAGATCCCATGGCCGGCCTGCCCGATGCGGCCGACATCGCCCAGCCCGGCACCCACCGCGACCTGCAGCTGTTCCACCCCTGGGACCTCACCAGCGAGGCTGCGGCCGAACTGGCGCTGCAATGCGAGGAAGCCGCGCTGCGCACGCACAAGCGCATCACCAACAGCGAAGGCGCGGGCGTCTCGGCCCAGCAAAGCCATTTCTTCAGCGCCCACACCAATGGTTTCCGTGGCGGCTACGCCAGCTCGCGCCACAGCCTGTCGGTGGCGCCCATCGCCTCGCTGCCCGGGCGCAATGGCGAGATGCAGCGCGACGCCTGGTACAGCTCCATGCGCAACGCGGCCGACCTGGCCTCGCCCGAAGCCGTGGGCCGCTACGCCGCCCAGCGCGCCCTGAGCCGCCTGGGCAGCCGCAAGATACCGACCACCGAATGCCCGGTGCTGTTCGAGTCCACGCTGGCCGCAGGCCTGCTGGGCAGCTTCGTGCAGGCCGTCAGCGGCGGCGCGCTGTACCGCCGCAGCACCTTCCTGCTCGACTCGCTGGGCAAGCCCGTCTTCCCCAAGCACATCGACATCACGGAAGACCCCTTCATCCTCGGCGGCAAGGGCAGCTCGCCCTTCGACGAGGAAGGTGTGCGCGTGCAGGCCCGCAAGGTGGTGGATGCCGGCCGCGTCGAGGGCTACTTCCTGTCCAGCTACTCGGCCCGCAAGCTGGGCATGAAGACCACCGGCAATGCCGGCGGATCGCACAACCTGGTCATGACCTCGCGCCGCACCAAGGCCGGCGACGACCTGCCCGCCATGCTCAAGAAGCTGGGCACGGGCCTGTTCGTGATCGAGCTCATGGGCCAGGGAGTGAACTACGTGACCGGCGACTACTCGCGCGGTGTCAGCGGCTTCTGGGTGGAAAACGGCGAAATCGCCTTCCCCGTGCATGAGATCACCATCGCCGGCAACCTCAAGGACATGCTCAAGGGCATCGAGGCCGTGGGCGCAGATGCCTACAACTACGGCGCCAAGACCGTGGGCTCGATCCTGATCAACCGCATGAAGGTGGCGGGCAGCTGAGCGCTGGTTCAGCTCAAAAATAAAGCGGCTTTTTGAAGCCGCTTTTTTGTGGATCTACGCCACTCGCTGCCTCTGCACGCCCAGCCCCTCGATCCCCAGCTCCATCACATCGCCAGCCTTCAGATAGCGCGGCGGCTTCATGCCCATCCCGACTCCCGGGGGCGTGCCGGTGATGATGAGGTCGCCGGGCTCCAGCGTCATCACGCGGCTGCAGTGGCTGATGAGTTCGGCGCATCCAAAGATCATGGTGCGCGTGCTGCCGCTCTGGCGGCGCTCCCCGTTCACATCCAGCCATAGCTGCAGGGCCTGCGGATCGGGCACTTCGTCGCGCGTGACCAGCCAGGGACCGATGGGGCCGAAGCGGTCGAAGCCCTTGCCCTTGCTCCACTGGCCACCGCTGCGGTCGATCTGGTATTCGCGCTCGGACACATCGTTGGCAAGGCAGTAGCCGGCCACATGCTCCAGCGCATCGGCCACGGACACATTGCGCGCGCGCTCGCCGATGACGATGCCCAGTTCCACCTCCCAGTCCATGCGTGTGCTGCCCTCGGGCAGGGGAATGTCGTCGTCGGGGCCGCAGGCGCAACTGGGCCATTTGGCGAAGAGGATGGGCTCCTTGGGAATGGGCATGCCGGCTTCCTCGGCATGGTCGCGGTAGTTCAGGCCGATGGCAACGAACTTGGACATGCCGCTCCAGGGCATGCCGATGCGCACCGGGCCTTTCACCAGGGGCAGCCTGGCGGGGTCGATGGCGGCCAGGGCCCGCAGCGCCTCGCGGCCGAGCAGGCGGGGCGTGTAGTCGTCCAACAGGGCGGACAGGTCGCGGATCTGGCCTTCGGCATCCAGCAGGCCGGGCTTTTCCTGGCCCTCGGGGCCGAATCTCAGCAGTTTCATGAAGTCTCCTTGGAATGCTCTGGAATGTCTTGAAATGGGCCGGCTGCTTAGTCCACCTGGATGCCTGCCTGCCGGATCAACTGGCTCCAGCGTGCCAGGTCGGCTGCCGTCTGCAGCCGCAGTTTTGCAGCGGTGGGGGCGTAGACGCTGGCGCCCATTTTGCGGAATTTCTCGCGCAGTCCCGGTGATGCCTGGGCCTTGTCCACGGCCTGGCGCATGCGCTGCACTTCCTGCGAGGGTGTGTCCTTGGGCGCGTACAGCGCAATCCACAGGTCGCCAACCAGGCCGGCAACGGTGTCGCGGGCCAGGGGCAGGTCGGGCAGGAACTCGCTGCGCTGGTCGGAGAACACGGCCAGGGCTTTGACGTCGCGGCTTTGCAGGTAGGGCATGGCCGAAGGCAGGGTGCTGATCAGCATCTGTATGCGCCCGGCCATCAGTTCGGTCATGGCCGGGGCCACGCCACGGAAGGGGACATGGGAGGCATCCACCTTTTCGGCGCGCTTGAGGAATTCCATGAGGATGTGCGAGTAGGTGCCGTTACCGGCAGAGCCGAAGAAGTACCTGCCCGGCTCCCTGCGCAGCAAGGCCAGCAGCTCGGGCAGGGTGGACGGCGCAAAGTCCTTGTTGACCAACAGCACATGGGGCACGCTGGCAATGCCGGCCACGGGCACGAAGTCGCGCAGCGTGTCGAAGCCCGGGTTGGCGAACAAGCCGGGGTTCATGGTGACGATGCTGGCTGATGTCAGCAGCCAGATGTTGCTGCCGGCTTCGGCGCGTGCCACGTAGGCTGCGCCGACATTGCCCCCGCCGCCCCCACGGTTCTCGACCACCACGGGCCGGTCGAGTTCGCCGCGTAGCAGCGGCTCCATGACGCGCGCCACGATGTCGTTGGAGCCGCCCGGCGCGGCAGGCACCACCAGGGTGACCAGTTGCGCAGGGGCCGCGTGGGCTGGCAAAGAGAGCAGGGCGGCGTGGCCCAGGGCTGCCGCCGTGGCGACCCTGGTGAGCAAAGTCCTGAGAAAGGCCATGGTATGTCTCCTTCGTTGTATGGGCTGAGGGTTCATTCGGTCGGGGCAGGGTGATCGCTCCAGGCGCCCGGTGGCACCAGGTGCTGGTGCTCTCCCAGCGCAGGGCCCAGGCTGCGGATGGACCCGGGTGTGCGCGACAGGCGCGGAAAGACGTTGTGCATGGGCAGGGGCTGGCCGTCGGCATCGGGGATGCAGGTGATGCAGGCCCTGGCGCGCACATGCTCGTCGGCCAGCAACTGCTCCACGTCAAGCACCGGCCCCACGGTCACCTCCCATTGGCCGAAGTGCGACAGGTTGTCCTGCAGGCTGCGCTGTGCCACAAAGCCGGCGATCAGCGCGTCCAGCGCATCGACATGTCGCAGCCGTGCCGCGTTGGTGGCGAAGCGGGGATCGCTGCACAGGTCCTTGCGGCCCATGGCCTCGAAAATCCGTTCGGCCATGCGCTGGGTGGAGCCCGACATCACCAGCCAGCGCCCGTCGGCGCACTGGTAGGCATTGCGCGGTGCGGCGATGTCGGCACGGTTGCCCATGCGCCGTGGCCGCCGGCCGGTGCGCTGGAAGATGGCGGGGTCGGGGCCGAGCACGGCCAACATGGGTTCCAGCAGCGACAGGTCCACCACCTGGCCGCGGCCACCATTGGTTTCCACTTCGCGCAGTGCGAACATGGTGGCGCCCACGCCCGCCAGGCCCGCGATCATGTCGGCCAGGCCGAGGTTGGGCAGGGCGGGTGGCTTGTCGGGAAAGCCATTCTTCTGGGCAAAGCCCGAGAAGGCTTCGACCAGGGTGCCAAAGCCGGGCCGTTGCGCATAGGGACCGGTCTGGCCCCAGCCTGAGATGCGCACGATCACCAGGCGGGGATTGCGCTGCAGCAGGACATCGGGTCCCAGTCCGAACTTTTCCAGTGCGCCGTGGCGAAAGCTCTCCACCAGGACCTGTGCCGATTCGGCCAGCTGCAGAAGACTTTGCACATCGGCCCCGTCATGCAGGTCCAGGCAGATGCTTTTCTTGTTGCGCGCGTAGATCTGCCACCACAGCGGCTGGCCGTCGTTCTTCCAGTCGCGCAGGGTATCGCCGCTTGGCGCCTCGACCTTGATCACTTCGGCGCCGAAGTCGGCCAACTGCAGCGTGAGCATGTTGCCTGCAGCCAGGCGCGACAGGTCGAGCACGCGGATGCCGCGCAGGGGCAGGGAGCCTGTGTTGTCCGTGGCGTTCATGCGGCTTCCCCGGTGCTGCGCAGCAACTGGCGTGCGCGCTGTGCAATGGGTGCATCGACCATGCGGCCGTCAACGGCCGCGGCGCCCTGTCCCTGCGCCAGCGCCTGTTCATAGGCCAGCACGGTGTCGCGCGCCTGGCGCAGGTCCTCTTGGCTGGCTCCGAAGGCTGCGTGCACGGCCGCCAACTGGGCCGGGTGGATGCAGGCGGCACCTTGCATGCCCAGTGCGCGGGAGATCCGGGCCAGTTCGCCGAACTGCGCAAGATCCGCATAGCCGCCGATGCTGCCTGCCAGCCCCATGGGATGCAGCCCGGCTGACACGGCTGCGATGACCACGGCCTGTGCCGGCATGGCAAGGGCCTGGGGCGTGGGCGCCACGCTCAATGCAGTGGCGAAGTCCTCGCCGCCAAAGGCCAGCGACACCAGCCGGGGTGAGGCCCGGGCAATGTCCAGCAGGCGCATCAGCCCGGTGGGCGTCTCCACGATGGCCTGCAGCAGCACCGGCGGGCTGCCGTGGAGATCGGCCAGGGCTGCGATGCGCTGCACATCGGCGGCAGATTCCACCTTGGGGATGACCAGGCCATCGCAACCAGCCTGCAAGGCGGCCTCGGTATCGGCCTGTGCCAATGCCCTGTCCGCGTTGATGCGCACCAGCACGGGGCACTGCCCGCGCAGGCTGGCGATGGCCGGTTGCAGCATGGCGCGGGCCTGCTCCTTCTGCGCGGGGGCAATGGCGTCTTCCAGGTCCAGCACGAGGGCATCGGCACCGCGCCGCCCTGCGCTGGCCAGCATGCGTGCGGAGGTTGCAGGAACATATAGCAGGGATCGGGGGTGGAACGGCATGGGGCTTGGGTAGCGGAGTGGCGGTAAGCACAATGTAGGCAGCACCTCGCAGCGCATGGCTGAGGAATTCAGAACCGGCCTTCGTGCAAATCGAACCCCTCTTCGGACCTGACATGGAATTGCGCCAGCTCAGATACCTGATTGCCGTGATCGATGCCCAGAGCATCACCCGCGCCTGTGATGTGCTGCACGTGGTGCCATCCGCCGTGAGCCACCAGCTCAAGCTGCTGGAGCTGGAACTGCAAAGCACGCTGCTGGTGCGTGGCGCGCTGGGCGTGCAGCCCACGGCCACGGGCCGGCTGCTGTACGGCCAGGCACAGGCCATCCTTCGGCAGGTGGCCGATGCGCGGGCCTGCGTTCAGGTCGAGGAATCGCAGGTGGCCGGTTCTGTATCGGTGGCCATTGCGGGCAGCATCGCCCAGGTGCTGGCCGTTCCCCTGCTGGCCGCCTGCCGTGAGCGCTGGCCGGCCGTCATCCTGTCCATCCACGAAGGGCTGAGCGGCCATCTGGTGGAGGGCGTGCACAGTGGCCGCTTCGACATGGGGGTGCTCTATGCCTCGGAGGCCACGGCCAAGCTGGAGACGAGGCCCGTGGTACGCGAGCCTTTCTTCTTTGGCTGCGCCCGCGCCCTGGCGCCCGAGGCGGATGGCAAGCCCATGTCGCTGCAGGATCTGGCACGGCATCCACTGCTGCTGCCCAGCCTGCCCAATGCCACGCGCGGTGCGCTGGACCGGGCCTTTGCGGCGCTGGACACCGGCTACCAGGTGGCAGGCGAGGTGAACTCCACTGCCACCCAGATCGGCGCGGTGCGCGCAGGGCTGGGCGCCAGTGTGCTGCCGTGGATCAGCCTGCGCATGCTGCGGCCACGGCGCTCCACGGTGATCCGCCCCCTCGACGTCGAGCACCTCTACCGCGACGTGCTCACGGCCACGAAGCCGCAGGCCGTCCGCAGCCGGGCCAGCGCCATGGTGCTGGCGCAGCTGGAGCACCTGCTGCGGGATATCTACGCGCCCCTGGCTTCCCATCGCTGACTGCAGACCGCTGGCAGCCCGATGCCTGCATGTCGGCAAGGCGCTGTCCTACTGGATGTGCAGGGTTTGGGAAGGCGATGCAACTGATTCAAATTGTCAAATTTGTTCCTGAATGTGTTTCTTCCGTGCCAGCAGTCTGGCCGGTTTGCGTAGGTGGTTCGAGGGAGAGCGACGTGGGTTTTCTGAGGCGTATGAAGTTGGGAACCATGCTGGGCATGGGTTTTTTCGCGGTGATCGTGGTTTGCGTATGCGTGGCGGCCTTCGGCTGGATGAAGTTGCATGACCAGGGCGAGCAGCTGCGCGTGCTGGCCGAGGACCGCATGGGCAATCTGGCCCGGCTGCAATCGCTCAAGGACAACGCCAATGTGTCGGCGCGGGTGGTGCGCAATCTGGCGCTGATCACCGATCCGGCGCAGATGGCCGAGGAGAGCCGCCGGCTGGATGAAGTGGTTGCCAGGAACGGCCTGGTCATGAAGGAGTTGGACCAGCGCCTGCAGACCGAGCAGGCGCGCCGGCTCTTTGCCGACATACGGCAGGCGCGCCAGCCTTTCGTGGAGACCATGCGCCAGGCCGGGGACCTGGGCCTGGCCAACCAGGGCGATGCCGCCAGGGATCTGATCATGGGGCGCCTGCGCTCCTTGCAGACGACCTATTTCGATGCGGTCGAGGCACTGGTCGATTACCAGAAGGCACAGACGCAGGCCACGGTGGACGGCTCCCTGCGCCGCGTGGCCGAAGACGGCGTGGCCATGCTGGTGCTGACGCTGCTGGCCGCCGCGCTGGGCGGTCTGGTGGCCTGGATGATTACCAGGACGGTCAAGCAGCAGCTGGGCGGCGAGCCCTCCTATGCCGCCGAGGTGGCGCGCCAGATCGCGCAGGGCGATTTGTCCGTGCGGGTGCAATTGGCGCCCGGCGACACCTCCAGCCTGCTGCGCGCCATGGAGGACATGAGGGCCGGCTTGGCGCGCGTGGTCGCCGATGTGCGGCAAAGCAGCGAATCCATCGCGACCGGCGCCAGCCAGATTGCCTCGGGCAATGCGGACCTGAGCCAGCGCACGGAAGAGCAGGCCAGCAATCTGGAGCAGACCGCTGCCTCCATGGAGGAGATGAACGCCACCGTCAAGCTCAATGCCGATACGGTGCGTACCGCCACCCAGCTGGCCGCTTCGTCGAGCCAGGCCGCCACCGGCGGCGGCAAGATCGTGGACCGCGTTGTGGCCACCATGGAGCAGATCACCGCCAGTTCCCGGAAGATCGAGGACATCATCGGCGTGATCGACTCCATTGCCTTCCAGACCAACATCCTGGCGCTCAATGCCGCCGTGGAGGCAGCGCGGGCGGGCGAGCAGGGGCGCGGCTTTGCCGTGGTGGCATCCGAAGTGCGCAGCCTGGCCCAGCGCAGCGCGGGGGCAGCCAAGGAGATCAAGGCCCTGATAGGCGAGAGCGTGTCCAAGGTGGACGAGGGATCGGGCCTGGTGAGCGAGACGGGCTCCGCGATGAAGGACATCGTCCAGCAGGCGCAGCGCGTTGCCGACCTGATCGGCGAAATAGGCGCGGCCACGGCCGAGCAGGCCGACGGTGTGGCGCAGGTGGGCGATGCCGTCGTACAGCTCGACCAGGTCACGCAGCAGAATGCGGCCCTGGTCGAGGAATCGGCGGCGGCTGCCGCAAGCTTGAACGCGCAGGCTGCCAGGCTGGTCGATCTGGTCAGCCTGTTCAAGCTGGACGGGCTGTCCTCACCTGCCGATCAGGCTCCTGTCGCGAAGCCCGCCGTGGCCTCCGGCATGCGTGGTCTGCCTTCAGGTGCCGACAGCTTGCCTCGCCAGTCCGGGGCGCAGGCCGCCATGCGGGGCGACAGCAGATCCACATCCACGGCAATGCGGGTGCCTGGCCCCCGCACTGCAGCCGAGCGCGCTGGTGAGAACTGGGAAGTGTTCTGACCCTGTGTTCATCGGGCCGCGTTGTAGTACCAGTGCAGCGGCTCGCAGTCCATGTCGGGACGGCCAGCCGCTGCATAGGCCTGCAGGCAACTCACATGGTTTTCAATGCGCGTCTTTTCCTCTTCGGACAATGTTCCCAATACCATGTTGGCCGAAAGCGCAGAACGGTAGAGCTTGAGCGCGTAGTTCATGTCCAGTGGAAGCTTTTCTTGAATATCGCCCTCTCGCTTTCTGACCATGGCGAGCATTTGCAGTTTGACGTCCACATATCTATACAAGGCTTCGGGGGAAGGATAGAGTCGCATACTCGTTCCAAAGGATTTGGCGGCGGGAGACCATGCTTTACGTTGAAAGTCTTTCATGCCGTGCTGGTAGAAGTTCTGCGCCGCGGTTTGGTCTGCATGCCGATTTGTTTGAAGCCAGTTGCGTACAAAGTCAGCATCGCCCACCTCTTCCGATGCCAGGAGATCTTCTGGACTTTTTTCTTGTGCATAGCATCCAGCGAGAAGCAGGGCGCTAGCGAACCACGGAAACCATGCCAACAGTTTTGCCATCACCACTCCTGCAGAGAATTAGATATTGATAAAGTGAATTCCATTGCGCCGGATCCACGGTGATGCATCCGGCACTTTCGTGCCCTGGGTGCAGGTATCTATCGTTGCGAAAAGGAGTTGCACTTCCATTGTTGAGGAAAAACCAATTTTTGGCATAGGGTGTTTTATGTAAATATGCAGACCCTATTGAGTGTGGGAAATCTGGGATTTGAACAGGGTGCGTTCCTGTTTTAATAGGATTTTCGTCGTCTGTAAAAGCTCGGACACGACCCCCTGGATAGATCAGGGTCTTGCGGCTCAAAATGAATTGAATAATTGCAGCAGGCCGATATGCGGGAGCCTGTTTTCGGAGGTATCCCTGTTTCACAGAAAACCTGTTGCCACTTTCGACGCCCTCCTTGACGATGAAATGGTCGCGCCCATTCGAGCTGGATTCCATCTCGGTGGCAATATGCTCCGGCAGCGCAACAATAGCGCCCGAAGGCTCGCGCCTGACATTGAGCCAGCCATCCATTCCTGCACTGGTATATCTTCTTTCCGCCATTGCCCCTCCCAGGATTTGAAGCGTCCGCAGACATCGTTGTGAGATGCCGATTGTGTGCGGATTGCCATTCAGTTGGAGGAGGAAATGAAGGGGGAGGAAAATTTTCAGAATGATCCTAGGGTATATGAGTCACGGTGATTTGAGGGTGGAATGCCGTGGTGCCCATGGCCCGCCACTCCATGGGTCGAGAGTGGCGGGTTTCAATGTCTCATGCAGCCGGCTGGGGCGGTGTCTGCTGCGCCGGCTGCCCCGCAGGATTTGCCGGCATGTTGCGCACATGCAGGTCCAGCTGCGGGAAGGCCACGGCAATGCCAGCGTCCTTGAGCCGGTCGTTGACGCGGCGGTTGAGGTCGTGGCGCACGGGCAGGCGGTCTTCGACCTTGCCCACGTAGGCGCGCAGCTCGAAGCGCTGGCCGTTGCCTTCCAGCGCCATGAACCAGCAGTTGGGCTCGGGTTCGCGCAGCACCTGGGGGTGTTCCCTGGCAATGCCCAGCAGCATGTCGCGCACTCGCTCGGGGTCATTGCCGTGGGCCACGGGCACGTCGATCACCAGGCGGGTCACGTCGTCGCTCAAGGTCCAGTTCGTCACCTGGCCGGTGATGAAGGTCTTGTTGGGGATGACGATTTCCTTGTTGTCGAAGTCCAGCACCGTGGTGGCCCGCGTGCGGATGCGCGTGACGGTGCCGGTGAGGGTGTCGATGGTGATGACATCGCCCACGCGGAAGGGCCGCTCCACCAGCAGGATCAGGCCCGAGACGAAGTTGGCGAAGATCTCCTGCAGGCCGAAGCCCAGGCCCACGGTGAGCGCCGCCACCATCCATTGCAGCTGGCCCCAGCGCAGGCCCAGCAGCGTGAAGGCGCTGACCGTGCCCGCGATGGTGATGGCGTAGCGCGCCAGCGTGGCCAGGGTGTAGCGCGCGGAGCTGCTGATGCGGTTGGAGGCCGACAGCGTCACTTCCAGCAGGCCCGGCAGGTTGCGTGCAAAGCTGAAGGTGAGCAGCAGGATCATCACGCCCAGCAGCGCATCCATCAGGCTTACGGGGGCGGCATGCGCGATGCCGTCGGCGCCGGTGTTGGTGGTGTACCAGAGCACCACGCCTTCGGAGCGCAGCAGCGCAGGCAGCACGGGCAGCCAGGCGTAGACCAGGGTCAGCACGACCAGCACCTGCTGCAGCAGGCCCAGCAGCCGGTGCGCCTGGGCGCCCACGGTGACCAGGGCCATCTGGGTGGCTTCGTCGGTGGGTGCCTTGCCGGTGTCCACGCCCGATCCGCTCTGGGCCAGCCTGGCGGCTTCGCGCAGCCGGTTCAGCGCCAGGCGCCGCTCGCCCAGCAGCAGCCAGCGCCGCAGCAGGTTGACCACGACCTCGACCGCGCCCAGGAACACGAAGCTGGCCATCAGGGCCTGGATGAATTCGGTGGCCGTGTAGACATAGCCGAGCACGATGCCCACGGCCAGCGCGCTGAGCATCAGCATCAGCACCACGCTGACGATCTGGCCCCAGTGGATGCCGGGCCGCTTTTGCTGCATGACACGGCGAAAGTACAACCAGGCCATCCAGGCCAGGCCCAGCGACAGCATGAGGATGGAGATGCGCCCCCAGGTGCTGATGGCGTGGTTGTCATGGCTGTAGAAGGCCAGGCCGCCCAGCAGTTCGGCAGGCACGATCAGCCAGGCGGCGCGGCGTACCATCTGGCGCAGCATCTGCACGCGGGCGGCCGGCCAGCCGAAGTGCGCCAGTGCCAGCCCGCCTGGGCAGAACAGGGCGTTGAGCAAGGTGGCCACGAAGATGAAATCGCTGAGCTGGACCAGGGTGGCGCCCAGCGGCTCCAGCGCCGTGCCCACGGTATCGGGGCCTTGCAGCAGGCTGCCCAGCGCCGCGGCCGCAAAGCTCCAGGGCAGGGTGTAGAGCAGGCTCCAGCCCAGCGCGAGCAGGCTCAGCCCGAAGTTGTCGCGCATGAAGTCGCCCACGCGCACGGAGATGGCCTGCAGCTGGCGCAGCGCGTAGCGGCGCAGGCCCAGCAGCAGGGCCACGATCAGGCCGACGGCGCCAAACGCCCAGGGATCGTTCCAGATGCTGGCGGCCAGGGCGCGCGCGGTTTTCCAGGGGGAGCTGCTGCCTTCGATGTCCTGCTCCAGCGCCTGCCACTCGCTGAGCCAGGTGCGGTCCATGGGGCGGTGGCTGGGGAACCACAGCAGTTCCTTGTCCAGCACCTGGCGCAGTTCGTTGCCGCTGCGCAGGGCGGCGCGCAGGGCTTCATCGGTCTGCTCCAGCACGGCAATGCGGCGCAGCAAAACGGGCTGCAATTGATCGGTGAGCGCCACCTGCCGGGCCAGCAGGGCGGTCTGCTGTGCCGAGGTGGATGCATTGATGGCCGTGGTGACGCTGGCGGCAGATTCAGGTGCTGCCACGCCGCCTGCATCCGCAGCGTCGGCCGGGGCCTGTGCCGCCGTATCCGCGCCGGGGTTTTGGCGCCATTTGCTGGAGTTGAACAGCATCAGCCGCAGCTCGGCCAGCTGGCGCTGCACGGCGCGGTGCCTGGACTGCAAGGTGTTGCCGGAGGACAGCTCCACGCGCTGCTGCCACAGCCACTGGCCCACGGCCGCGCTGCCACCGCCCAGCCGCAGGCGTGCCTGGGTGTCGCGCAGCGTGGCGCTCAATTGGTCGCGGACATATTCGTCATTGGCCAGGGTCTTGCGCTCCTGCGCCAGTTCATTGGAGTTCTTGAGGATCTGCGCGGCCAGCGCCGCATTGCGCTGGGCCAGGTCGCGTATGGCGGGATCGGCGGCGGAAGCGTGCTGGGCGGCCAGCTCCATCTCCTGCACCTGCTGCTCCAGTTGCTGGCGGCTGCGCTCGGCAATGCGCTGGGTCAGCCAGGCGGCGCGCGGCATGCGCTCCAGCAGCTCGCGGCGCTGGGCCTGCAACTGGGCGGCCAGCAGGCGCTGGCGGGCTTCGATGGTGGACTGCTCTTCCTGGCGCAGCGCCAGCTCCAGCAGGGCGCGGCGGTGCTCTGCGCTGCGCCTTGCCTGGCGGGCCTGGGTGAGGTCGGGGGCTTCGCCGGGCTCGGCGGTCACGGGCTCGGCGTTTTCCTGCGCGCGTTGTTGGAGGATGGACAGATCGATGCGTCCCGGGCCGGGCTGGGACACCAGGTTGGCCTGGTCGGCCGCGGATTTTTCGATGCCCACCTTGAGTGCGGCGATGGCATCGCGCTCATCGGCCAGCAGCCGCTCCAGCACTTCCTGGCTGGCGTTGGCGGGAACGCGTTCCTTCCAGCGATCGAACAGGCTGCCCAGCTGCTCGTCGCTCAGCGGCGCTGGCAGGGCAGGCACGGGCGTGCGTGCCCTGGCGCGCAGGCGGTCCAGTTCCTGCGCCAGCGCATCGGCTTCCTTTGTGGCCGATGCGGCGGCATCCAGTTGGGCCTGAATGGCGTTGCTTCGTTCCTTGTCGGACGCGGAGCCACCGCCCAGCGTGCCCTGCAAGGCACCCAAAGGGCCTGCTGCCGGTGCGGCCTTGGCCAGGCCCGGTGCCAGCAGGGCGAGCAGCAGGCCGAGCACCAGGCACATGGCCCACAGCAGGTGCATCGGCGTCACGGCAGCCAGTTTGCGCGATGGGCGACCGGCGGCAAGTAGGGGGTTGTCGGCAGGAGACATCGGTTCTGAATTCGGGCCTGTGCCGCTGTGTGAGTGCGGACTATCATTTGTCAAAAGTGGGAGCGTCAGGCGCTGTATTCACGGGCCTTGCTGAAGGCCCGGCTGGCTCAAGCCCCTGTCCCGGCGCCGCAAAAAGCGGGGTAGTCCAGGAACCTGACATTGTGACCTCGCGCGCAATGCAGACATGTGGGACGTATGAGCTATTCAAAGCCGATGCAAGGTGCTACAACAGTTCCACACGGTAGCGAATGCCTTGCAACTTCGCGGCACTGTTCGCCCTCGGGTGCCGCCGGGAGAGGTCGTATGGATGTCATCAGCAACTCGGCTGCACGTTACGTTCGCCTTCGCGAAGAAGAGATGTCGCTGGACGAATTTCTCGCCCTGTGCCAGCGCGATCCCATGGCTTACGAAGGTGCTGCCCAGCGCATGCTGGCAGCCATCGGCGAACCTGAAATGGTGGACACGCGCAATGATCCACGCCAGTCGCGGCTGTTTGCCAACAAGGTCATCCGGCGCTATCCGGCCTTCGCCGAGTTCTACGGCATGGAAGACTCCATCGAGCAGGTGGTGAGCTTCTTCCGCCATGCGGCCCAGGGCCTGGAAGAGCGCAAGCAGATCCTCTATCTGCTGGGCCCCGTGGGCGGTGGCAAGAGCTCCATCGCCGAGCGCCTCAAATACCTGATGCAGAAAGTGCCGTTCTACGCCCTCAAGGGCTCGCCCGTGAACGAGTCGCCGCTGGGCCTGTTCGATCCGGTGGAGGACGGGCCGCTGCTGGAGGAGCAGTTCGGCATTCCCCGGCGCTGCCTCAACCATGTGCTGTCGCCCTGGGCCGTCAAGCGCCTGGAGGAGCTGGGCGGCGACATACGCCAGTTCCGCGTGGTCAAGCGCTATCCCAGCATCTCCAGGCAGGTGGGCATTGCCAAGACCGAGCCCGGCGACGAGAACAACCAGGACATCTCCAGCCTGGTGGGCAAGGTGGACATCCGCAAGCTGGAGAACTTCGCGCAGGACGACACCGACGCCTACAGCTACTCGGGCGGCCTGTGCCTGGCCAACCAGGGCCTGCTGGAGTTCGTGGAAATGTTCAAGGCGCCTATCAAGGTGCTGCACCCGCTGCTGACGGCCACGCAGGAGAGCAACTACAAGGGAACGGAAGGCTTTGGCGCCATTCCCTTCGACGGCATGGTGCTGGCCCACAGCAACGAGAGCGAGTGGAAGGCCTTCCGCAACAACCGCAACAACGAGGCCTTCCTGGACCGCGTCTACATCGTCAAGGTGCCGTACTGCCTGCGTGTTTCCGAGGAGGTGCGCATCTACGAAAAGCTGATCCGCGAGTCGTCCCTGGCCAGCGCAGTGTGCGCGCCCGGCACGCTCAAGATGATGGCCCAGTTCGCCGTGCTCACACGGCTGAAGGAGCCCGAGAACTCCAGCATCTTCAGCAAGATGCAGGTGTATGACGGCGAAAGCCTCAAGGACACGGACCCGCGCGCCAAGAGCTTCCAGGAGTACCGCGACTATGCGGGCGTGGACGAGGGCATGTCAGGCATCTCCACGCGCTTCGCGTTCAAGATCCTGTCCAAGGTCTTCAACTACGACAGCACCGAGGTGGCGGCCAACCCGGTGCACCTGATGTATGTGCTGGAGCAGCAGATCGAGCGCGAGCAGTTCCCTGCCGAGCTGGAGACCAAGTACACCAGCTACATCAAGGAGTACCTGTCGCCGCACTATGCCGAGTTCATCGGCAAGGAAATCCAGACCGCCTATCTGGAGAGCTACAGCGAGTACGGCCAGAACATCTTCGACCGCTACGTCACCTACGCCGACTACTGGATACAGGACAGCGAGTACCGCGACAACGATACCGGCGAGGCCTTCGACCGCAACGCGCTCAACGCCGAGATGGAGAAGGTCGAGAAGCCCGCGGGCATTGCCAATGCCAAGGACTTCCGCAACGAGATCGTCAACTTCGTGCTGCGCGCGAGGGCCAACAACCAGGGCAAGAACCCCAGCTGGACCAGCTACGAGAAGCTGCGCGTGGTGATCGAGAAGAAGATGTTCTCCAATACCGAGGAGCTGCTGCCCGTGATCAGCTTCAACGCCAAGGCCAGTGCCGAGGACGCGCGCAAGCACGAGGACTTCGTCACCCGGATGGAGGCCAAGGGCTATACGTCCAAGCAGGTGCGCCTGCTGTGCGAGTGGTACCTGCGCGTTCGCAAGAGCAACTGACGGGTGGGTGCGCCGCCCTTCGGCGCGCCCGGGCTGGGGGGAACAGATGGCATTGCAAATCATCGATCGCAGGCTGGCCGGCAAGAACAAGTCGGTGGGCAACCGCGAGCGCTTCGTGCGCCGCTACAAGGCGCAGATCGCCGAGGCGGTGCGCCGCGCGGTGGACAAGCGCGGCATCCGCCACATGGAGGAGTCCGAGAGCGTCTCCATCCCGCGCAAGGACATCCGCGAGCCCGTGTTCCACCACGGGCAGGGCGGCGTCCATGACACGGTGCATCCGGGCAACACCGAGCATGTGCGCGGCGACCGCATTGCCCGGCCGCAGGGCGGCGCAGGCGGCGGCTCCCAGGCCAGCGACAGCGGCGAGGGCGAGGACGACTTCACCTTCACCCTGACCAAGGAAGAGTTCATGGAACTGTTCTTTGAAGACCTGGCCCTGCCGCGCCTGCTGCGCACCCACATCGGCAACACCATGCAGTACAAGACGCGCCGCGCCGGCTACAGCCACGACGGCACGCCGCACAACCTGGCGCTGCTGCGCACCATGCGCGGCGCCCTGGGCCGGCGCATTGCGCTGACCAAGGCACCGCACCGCGAACTCAAGGCACTGGAAGAGCAGCTGCAAGCGCTGCTGGCGCAGGACGATGGCACCAGCGAGGCGGCGGCCGAGCTGCAGCAGCGCATCGATGCGCTGAAGCTGCGCATGGGCACGGTGGCCTTTCTCGACCCCATTGACCTGCGGTTTCGCAACCGCACGCGCGTGCCTGCGCCCATCAGCCAGGCCGTGATGTTCTGCGTAATGGATGTGTCCGGCTCCATGGACCAGGACCGCAAGGACCTGGCCAAGCGCTTCTTCATCCTGCTGTACCTGTTTCTGACGCGGCACTACGAGAAGATCGACATCGTGTTCATCCGCCACCACACGCAGGCGGCCGAGGTCAGCGAGGACGAGTTCTTCCACTCCCAGGAAAGCGGCGGCACGGTGGTCAGCAGTGCGCTGGTGCTGCTGGACCAGATCATCCGCGCGCGCTATCCGTCCGGGGACTGGAACATCTACGTGGCCCAGGCCAGCGATGGCGACAACTTCGGCGACGACGGCTCCAACTGCCGCAACCTGCTGGTCGAGAAAATCCTGCCGCTGGTGCGCTACTTCGCCTATGTGCAGGTGGTGCAGGAAGAGCAGAGCCTGTGGCAGGAGTACAGCCAGGTGCTGCCGCTGTTCTCGCACTTCGCCATGCGCAAGGTGTCGGACGCCAGCGAGATCTATCCCGTGTTCCGAGACCTGTTCAAGAAAGAGGGGGTATCGGTATGAACCTCTCTCACTATCCCGTGCTGGCGCCCCGCCATGTCACGCCGCAGTGGAAATCCCATCTGGCCAGCGACCGGGCCCAGCGCATCGTGCCCTCCGCGCCGCTGCCGGCGGGGGCGCGGCCGGCCGAGCCTCTGCCCGATCCCAGCGACTGGACCTTCGAGCTCATCGAACGCTATCACGCAGCGATTGCGGCCACGGCAGAGCGCTACGGCCTGGACACCTATCCCAACCAGCTGGAAGTGATCTCGGCCGAGCAGATGATGGACGCCTACGCCAGCGTGGGCATGCCCGTGGGCTACCGCCACTGGAGCTATGGCAAGGAGTACATGGCGACGGAGAGGCGCTACCGGCGCGGCCACATGGGTCTGGCCTACGAGATCGTCATCAACTCCAACCCCTGCATCAGCTATCTGATGGAGGAGAACACCACCGCCATGCAGGCCCTGGTGATCGCCCATGCGGCGTACGGCCACAATAGCTTCTTCAAGAACAACTACCTGTTCGGCATGTGGACGGATGCGGGCAGCATCATCGACTACCTGGTCTATGCGCGCGACTTCATCTCCCAGTGCGAGGAGCGCCACGGCCTGACGACGGTGGAGCAATGGCTGGACTCCTGCCACGCCCTGTCCAACCTGGGCGTGGACCGTTACCGCCGCCCCTCCAAGAAAAGCCTGGCGCGCGAGCGGGCCGAGCGCGAGCAGCGCGAGGCCTATGCGCAGCAGCAGGTCAACGAGCTGTGGCGCACCCTGCCGGCGCGCCCCGGCAAGGACAGCGCGGCGCAGCACAGCGAGCGCTTTCCCAAGGAGCCCGAGGAAAACCTGCTGTACTTCATCGAGAAGAACGCCCCGCTGCTGGAGCCGTGGCAGCGCGAGATCGTGCGCATCGTGCGCAAGATCGCCCAGTACTTCTACCCGCAGCGCCAGACCCAGGTGATGAACGAGGGCTGGGCCACGTTCTGGCACTACACCCTGCTCAACACCCTGTACGACGAAGGCTGGCTGACCGACGGCGTGATGATCGAATGGCTGTCCTCCCACACCAACGTGATCTACCAGCCCCCGGCCGGCCACCGCGCCTACAGCGGCATCAATCCCTATGCGCTGGGCTTTGCCATGTACCGCGACATCCGCCGCATCTGCCAGGACCCCACCGAGGAAGACCGCCGCTGGTTCCCCGACCTGGCCGGCACGCCCTGGCTGCCGGCGCTGCACCATGCCATGCAGAACTTCAAGGACGAGAGCTTTGTCGGCCAGTACCTGAGCCCGCAGCTGATGCGCGACATGCGGCTGTTCTCCATCCACGACGATGCCAGCGAACGCGAGCTGCTGGTCAGCGCCATCCATGATGACGACGGCTACCGCACCCTGCGCCAGACCCTGTCGCAGCAGTACGACCTGGGCGCGCGCGAGCCCAATATCCAGGTCTGGAACGTGAACCTGCGCGGCGACCGCTGCCTGACCCTGCGCCACACGCGCTACCAGGGCAGGCCCCTGTCCGACGATGCGCTGGAAGTGCTCAAGCACGCAGCGCGCCTGTGGGGCTTTGGCGTGCAGATGGAAAGCGTCAACGGCGATGGCGACGCGCCCGTGCTGCTGCACTCCGTGCCCGCGCCACCGGCCTGATCAGGCAAGACGCTAGCGCAGCGTGCCCACGTACTTGCGGTTTTCCGCACGCTGGCGCATCAGCTCGCCGGCGCGCTGCATGAGCGGCGAGCGCTCGGCGGGCCCGGCCAGCGCGGCATTCCAGGCAGCTTCGAAGCGGTGGGTCCAGTCCACCAGCTCGGGCGTGCTGCGCGTCCCTTCCTGCTCCCGGGCGAAGCGGATGATTTCGGCGGCGTATTCGGCATTGGCCGCCAGCCATTCGGTATCGGTCACGCGGCCGCAGCTTCTGCGCAGCAGCACATGCAGGTGCGCGGCGATGGCCAGGAGTTCGCTTTCGGGCATGTAGTGGGCACTCCTTCGGTTTGACGATCATCGGGCGCCGGGCCGCTTTGCGGCCCGGCCGTTCATCCACTCAGGCGTTCACGGTGCAGCGCCAGGTCCAGGCCCTGCAGCTCGCTTTCCTCATCCACGCGCAGGCCGATCAGCATGTCCAGCAACCACAGCAGCACGGCCGTGGCCACCAGCGTGAACAAGGCCACGGCCAGCACGCTCACGGCCTGGGTGAGCACGCTGCCCTGCACGCCGCCGATCTGCGGACTGGCAAACACGCCGGTCAGCAGCGAGCCCACGATGCCGCCCACGCCATGCACGCCAAACACATCCAGCGAATCGTCCGCGCCCAGCAGCCGCTTGAGGCCCGTGGCGCCCCAGTAGCAGGCGACACCGGCGATCAGGCCGATGCACAGTGCCGACAGCGGCGTCACGAAGCCGGCCGCCGGCGTGATCGCCACCAGCCCGCCCACCAGCCCCGAGCACAGCCCCAGCAGCGTGGCCTTGCCGCGCACCACATACTCGGCCAGCGACCAGGCCAGGGCGCCCGCGCTGGCGGCAATGTGGGTGACGGCCAGCGCCAGCGCCGCCCGGCTGTCCCCGGCCAGCAATGAGCCGGCGTTGAAGCCGAACCAGCCCATCCACAGCAGGGCTGCGCCCATCATGGTCAAGGCCAGGTTGTAGGGCTCGAAGGGCTCGTGCCCGTAGCCGCGGCGCGGCCGCAGGAACCAGGCGCAGACCAGGCCGGCCACGCCCGCGTTCACATGCACCACGGTGCCTCCGGCAAAGTCCAGCGCGCCCATGCGCGCCAGCCAGCCGCCGGGCTCCCACACCCAGTGCGCCACCGGCGCATACACCAGCAGGCTCCACAGGCCCACGAAGATCAGCATGGCACCGAAGCGCATGCGCTCCACCCAGGCGCCCACCAGCAAGGCGGCGGTGATCACGGCAAAGGCCAGCTGGAACATGGCATAGGCTGCTTCGGGCACATGCGGCGCCAGGTGGCTCACGGCCACCAGTCCCTTGGCGGCGTTGAAATCCAGCCCCGCGAACCAGGCGCGCGAATCACCGCCTATCCACGCATTGCCGGGCGTGAAGGCCAGCGAATAGCCGAGTGCAAACCACAGAATGCTCACCAGGCAGGCAATCGCCACCACGCTGGCCATGGTGTTGAGCACGTTCTTGCGGCGCACCATGCCCGCATAGAACAGCGCAATGCCGGGCAGCGTCATCAGCAGCACCAGCACCGTGGCCGTCATCAGCCAGACCGTGTCCACGGCGCTGATGGATTCCACCGCCACCAGCGACGGCCGCGTGATCGCCTGCTCGGCCGCCTGCGCCGCCTGCGCCGCACCCAGGACCGCGACCCATCCTCCCGCCACCAATGTTCTCAATGCCCGTGCGCACCTGTGCATGCAATGACTCCCTTGCTTGTTGTGGTCATGGGGCCGTCTGCCGTTGCCGCCATGGCTGCATTGGCCGGCCTGCAGCGGCCTTGCACAAGTCGTGCCAGCGCATACGGGGCCCCTGGGGCCCGAGCGATGCTGCCGGAACACCAAAACGGGAAAACAGCGAGTCAAAACAGGGCAGCCGGGCGGGCGGTGCACCATCGCCGTGCGGTGGTACAGCTCTTAAACTGCCTGCATGAATCGAAGAAATCTGATGTGCGCCGCGTTGCTCGCCTGTCTGTCACAGGCGGCGCTGGCGGCTGCCGAACTGCAGGACAAGCCCGAGTGGGACCGCTTCTTTGCCGATGCCAAGGTCGATGGCAGCATCGTCGTGGTCGATGCCAGAGGCCAGGCCGAAGCCGTCTACGTCCACAACCGTGACCGGGCGGCGCGGCGCTACTCGCCCGCTTCCACCTTCAAGATCCCGCACAGCCTGTTCGCACTGGACGCCGGGCTGCTGCGCGATGAATTCCAGCGCATTCCCTGGGATGGCGTGAAGCGCCAGTTGCCGGCCTGGAATGCCGATCAGGACCTGCGCTCGGCCATGCGCAACTCCACCGTCTGGGTGTACGAAGGCTTTGCCAGGGAGCTTGGCAGCGCGCGTGAGGCTGCCTACATGCGCAAGATCGACTACGGCAATGCGCTGGCTACGGGCGAGGCTCCGTTCTGGGTGGAAGGCGACCTGGCCATCTCGGCGCTGGAGCAGGTGGCCTTCCTGCAGCGGCTGTACCGCAATCGGCTGCCATTGCCGGTGGAGCACCAGCGGCTGGTGAAGGACGTGATGATCAACGAGGCCGGCCCGGACTGGATACTGCGCGCCAAAACCGGCTGGACGGGCCGTATCGGCTGGTGGGTGGGCTGGGTGGAATGGCCGGCCGGCCCCGTGTTCTTCGCCATGAACATGGACACGCCCCACCGGCTGGCCGACCTGCCCAAGCGCCAGGACATCACGCGCGACATCCTGCGCTCCATCAACGCGTTGCCCAAGGCGCCGTAGCGCGCGGGACAAGGGCCATGCGCCAGCCCGTCAGCCCGTCAGCCCGTCAGCCCATCAGGCCTGGAGGCCGCTTGTCGGCCTTTCGCTCCACCGGATTTGCGGTGAGCCAGTTGGACGGGTACTGGCGCATGAACTCGCGGGCCTTTTCCACGCGCGCGTTGAGCCAGGCGTCGTAGGCGCCTTCGTTGAGAATCGCCGGCATGCGCTTTTCCGCGCCGGGCTGCTGGTAGCGGTGCAGCAGCGCATGGCTGTTGGCGTTGACCGTGAGCAGGGCGTAGCTCAGCAGCACCTCGCCGTCCGGGCCCGTCCACTGCGCCCACACGCCGGCCACGCCCATGGGCTTGCCGTCGATGCGCGAGATGCGCGTGGGCAGGGCCTTGCCGTTGCGGTAGTCATCCTCGAAAAAGGCGGCCATGGGCACGATGCAGCGCTGGCCATTGAGCCAGGCATCGCGGAAGGCCTGGGCCGTGGACACCGTTTCGGAGCGCGCATTCACCAGCTTGAGCGCGCGCAGCCGGCCATCGGAGGCCGACTTCACCCAGTGCGGCACCAGGCCCCATTGGGCGGCAACCAGCTCGCGTGCGGCAGTGGTGGGTGCTGCAGGCGGTGTGTCGGGAGCTGCAGGTTCTGCCTGTTCAGCGGCTGCCTCTGCAGCCACGGCGACGCTGCGGATGAAAAAGCCGGACTTGCGCGGCGTCATGTTGCGCTCGCTGGCCGCGGGCGCTTCCACGTCGAAGGCGTCGCGGTAGGCGTCGGCTTGCGACAGGGATTCGTAGTGGGTACTCATGCGCGGATGGTACCTGCGTGTCTCGGGGGTATCGGCAAGGCGAGAGACTATTCCCTGCGCATTGCGAGCCCGGCGCCGCTGCCGGGTCGATACACTGCCGCGGATTCCATGGCCTCTGGAAAGGAAGCGTGAATGCGGATATGGGTACTGGGCCTTGCAGGCCTGTTGAGCGGCTGCGCAATCTCTGCAGGCATGTGCGATGCCCTGGGCCCAGGCACAACCGCGTCGCTGGCCCTGCCCCAAGGTGCCACGGCCGAGCAGGCCTTTGCCTGCCTTGACGAAGCCATGGCCGGCAACGAGGGCGCGTACCACCTTGGCCACGGCCATGCCATCCGCGACACCAGGGCGGGCGTGCTGGAGACCGCCGACTACGGCGCGCCCAACGTGGCAGGCTTTCGGTTGAGAGCCGAGGTGTCCAGGAGCAAGCCTGCCACTCTGGATCTGTCACTGCGCGGGGCGGGCGCCTATTGCGCCGACCTGGGCGTGGACAGGGAAATGGCCCGCCTTGTCGATGGCGCCGGCCGCTGCCTGCGGCGCTGATGCGCCTTCCGCGTCGGCTCCATCGGGACGAGCCCGGTGTCAGACGGTGATCGTCCCGGTCAGGTAACGCGCGCAGTGGCCAGCCACCTCGACGCTGGCATCGGTCACTTCGCAAAACAGCGTGCCCGTGCGGCGCGAGGCCTGGTGGCCGATCAGACGGTTCTTGCCCAGCCTGCCCGCCCAGTAAGGCGCAAGCGCCGCATGGATGGAGCCCGTGACGGGATCTTCCTCGCCGCCATTGGCGGGCCAGAAGTAGCGGCTGACGAAGTCATACGATGCGCACGCATCCGCAGGCGCCGTCACCACCACGTCCAGCGGCCCCAGCGATTTGAGGCGTTCCAGATCCGGCTTGACGGCCAGCACATCGGCCTCGGCGGCGTAGACCGCCACGTAGGCCTGCTGGTTCACAAGATAGGCCGTGGGTGCGGGCGTCAGGCCTTCGCGCAGCGCGGCCGGTACCTCATCCAGCGGCTTGGCATCGCGGCGCGGGAAGGTCATGACGATGCGTCCGCCATCCTCCTGCGTGGCGGTGACCTTGCCCACGGCAGCGGCCCAGAACGTGATGCTGCGCAGCGCCGGGTCGGCCTCGAACAGCACGAAGGCGCTTGCCAGCGTGGCATGGCCGCAGAACGCGATCTCCGTGAGCGGGGAGAACCAGCGGATCTCGAAGGCGTCGCGCTCGGCACTCCAGACCAGGAACGAGGTTTCCGAGAGATTGTTCTCTGCGGCAATGGCCTGCAGCGTGGAGTCGGCAAGCCATGCATCCAGGGGAATGACGGCGGCCTGATTGCCCTTGAATCGTTCCGATGTGAATGCGTCGATGACGTGGATGGGGAGTTGCATTTGCAAAAGGCCTTTGGATCGGATTCGTGTGCAGCCCGTCATTGTTGTCTCTGTCTCCAATGGCTGCGCGCGGATTCTACGGTCCCGCAGGGCAATGGCCGGGAATGGGCCAGGCATTGCGGCTGATGCTCTGGGTACCGTTTTTTCTGGAAAACCCTGGTGTAGTTTGCAAGTGCTTGTGAAAAATAGAATGAAGATTCGTTCTACTATCGGTTCTCATGCAAGACGAGGCCTGGACCTTCTTTCCGCACGCGGGATCGCGCCATGTGCAGACGCTGCGCGTGGCGCTCAGGCTGTTCGTGGAGCGGGGCTTCTTCAATACCTCGATACAGGACCTGTGCGCCGAGGCCGGCGTGTCCATCGGTTTCTTCTACAACCACTTTGCCGACAAGGAAGGCATTGCGCGCGAGCTGTACCGGCATTTGCTGGCGCGCATGAATGTGCTGCTCGACGATATCGAGGAGCGGCACGCGGGCAGCGCCCAGCGCTGCCGCGAGGTGCTGCGCATGCTGTTCGGGCTGGCCGAGGCCGAGCCCGAGGCCATGGGCTTCGTGGTCAATGCGCGCCACCGCGAGTTTCTGCCCGACGAGCAGGCCATCTGCTCGGCCTCGGCCTTCGTGCGCATGCGCGGCTTCGTGTTCGCCGGCATGACCGATGGCGAGATCCGCCAGATGGAGCCCATGGTGGCGGCCAGCCTGATGTACGGCAGCGCGATCCGGATGATCTGCCTGCGGCTGGACGGCATCATCGACACGCCCATAGAGCCCCTGTTCGACGCGCTCTGGGACGGGGTGTGGCGATCGCTCAAGCCTGACTGAGCGGCGCATTTTCCGGCGCTGGCGCCGTGCGGCGCCAGCGGTTGTTCCACTGAGGCGAAAGCAAAAGGAGTAGCAGGGATGGCGCATCACATCTTGATCATCGGAGGGGGCATTGGCGGCACCATGACCGCCAACCACCTGGTCAGCAAGCTGTATCCGGAGGTGGTCACGGGCAAGGTGCGCATCACCATGCTGTCGAACTCGCCCTGGCATTACTACAAGCCGGCCTTCATGTACGTGGCCTTCAATGCCTTCTTCCGCGACGAGCTGCGGCGCAGGCAGCGCGGCCTGCTGCGGCCCGAGATCGACTTCCAGGTGGAAGAGGTGGAGCGCTTCGACTTCGCGCTGCAGGCCGTGCACTGCAAGAGCGGCAAGCGCTTCGGCTACGACCACATGGTGATCTCCACGGGCTGCGTGCCCTCGCCCGAGCGCATCGAAGGCCTGGCCGAGGCCGGCGACCACTTCTACCAGCACGCGCCCGCGCGGCAGCTGGCCGACAAGCTGGCGCGCATCGAAAAGGGCCGCATCTTCGTCACCGTGACCTTTCCCAAGACGCCCAATGTGCCGCACCAGTGCGGCATCGCGCCCATAGAGACCACGCTGATGCTGGACGACCTGCTGCGCCGGCGCGGCGTGCGCGACAAAGTGGAGATCGTCTACACCTATCCCACGGTCTCGCAGCTGCTGCGCAACTGCCTGTTCCTGCAGAAGGACACCTGCGAGATCCTGCCCACGGTGTTCGAGCAGCGCGGCATTCGCCACCAGCGCGGATTCACGCTGGCGCGCGTGGACCCCGAGGCCAAGGTGGCCCACTCGGAGGAGGGCCAGGCCGAGGACTTCGACATCCTCATGGCCACGCCGCCCATACGCGCCGTGCAGGCCGTGCGCGACTGCGGCCTGTCGCAGGCGCAGGACGGCGAAGGCTGGCTGCCCACCGACCACGAGACCATGCAGGTGCTGGGCCAGAGCCATGTCTATGTGCTGGGCGATACGGTGGACCTGCCGGTGAGCAAGGCCGGCGGCGCCTGCCACAACCAGTCGCCCGTGGTGGTGAACAACATCGCCTCGCAGATCCGCTTCGGCCGCACCAGCGATGCCTACGACGGGCGCGTGGTGGCCATCGCCCAGATGGGCCTGGACGACGGCATGCCGCTTTGGTACGACTACCAGGTCGACGTCAAGCCCACGCCGCCGACCAAGGTCGGCTCGATGATGCGCAAGGGCTTCAACCGCGGTATGTACTGGGCCGTGGCCCGCGCCCTGGTCTGAGGCCAGGGCCTTTGCATTGTCATTCCAAGCACGAAGACAAGGAGCACCAAGATGAACATCGCTTCCGACATTCCCGTGGCGCAGCCCGCCGCTGGCGGCCTGCTGCAGGACGACGCCGCGCTGCAGGGGCTGGCCGAGCTGGTGGGCAAGCTGGAGCCGCTGCTGGCGGGCCGGCGCCTGAACCGCGTGGTCGATCTGCTGTCGGTCACGGCGGACCTGGTGGACATGGCAGACGACTACATGGTCGAGAAGGTCGCCAAGGCCTTCGAGGATGGCGTGGGCGGGGCCTGGGCCGCGGGCAATGCCGCGCGCATGGCGGCGGCCCAGGTGCAGGCCATGGAGGAAACGCCCACCCTGATCGGCCTGATGCGCATGGCACGCGAGCCCGATGTGCGGCGCGGCCTGGCCTTCATGCTGGCCATGGCCGGCGCGCTGGGGCGCCAGCATGCCCACGATCCCATCGACTACGCGGCGGACTGAAACGCAGGGCCGAGCCACGGCCGCCCGGCAGCGCATGGGCGGCGGTGGTACAAACGCCGGGGGCGGATGTGATCCGCCCCTTTTCTTTTTGCCCATTGCCCGCCATGCCTTCTTCCTGTTCCTTGCCGGTGCTGCCGGCCGCTGTCCCTGACCATTGCAGGCCCCGCCGCACCGAGGGCAGGGCATGACCGCGCAGCACCTGAGCCGTGGCGACTGGGCGCGTGCGCTGCTGGTCATCCTGATCTGGGGCACCAACTTCGTGGCCATGAAGTTCGGCCTGCTGACGCTGTCGCCCATGCTGCTGAGCGCGCTGCGCTTCGTGGTGGCGTCGCTGCCGTTCCTGCTGTTCGTGCGCCCGCCCAAGTCGGTGGGCTGGCGCTATCTGGCCGCCTATGGGCTGGTGCAGGGCGTGGGCCAGTTCGGCATGCTGTTCCTGGGCCTGAAGCTGGGCATGCCGGCCGGCATGGCCTCGGTGGTGCTGCAGACGCAGGCCTTCGTCACGCTGCTGCTGGCCGCCTTCCTGCTGGGCGAGCCCGCGCGCCTGTGGCATTGGCTGGGCCTGGTGGTATCGCTGGGTGGGCTGGTTGCCATTGGCAGCGCCCATGGCGAAGGCGACAACGCCATGACGCTGGCCGGCTTTTTGCTGACCGTGGGCGCAGCCTGCATGTGGGCCGTGTCCAACATGATCACGCGCTATGCGGCGCGCAGCGGCCCCTACGAGCCCTTCCCCTTTATCGTCTGGAGCAGCATCTTTCCCATCGCGCCGCTGATGGCCCTGGCCGTCTGGACCGATGGCGCGGATACGGTCGTGCAGCAACTGGCGGGGATCGACCTGACCGCCGTGGCCTCCATCCTGTACCTGGCGCTGCTGGCCACGCTGCTGGGCTATGGCCTGTGGACGCGCCTGCTGCAGCGCTATGCGGCCGGCACGGTGGCGCCGCTGTCTCTGATGGTGCCCGTGGTGGGCCTGGTCTCGGCCATGCTGCTGCTGGGCGAGCGGCCCACCCTGATGCAGTGGATGGGCACGCTGGCCGTGCTGGCGGGCATGGTGATCAACCAGTTCGGCGGGCGCTGGCTGGCGGGGCGGGCGCGATAGGGGAAAAGGCGCCAGGGAGATGGTCGGGGCCGGTGGCAGGAGGCCGGCTTTGCATTTCTTTAAATGACTCGGGTAATAAAAATCATTATCATTCCCGCTCTTTGAAAGGCGGCGTGCTTCAGGCGCGCGGCCAACGCCCGGCGCCGCACAGACCTTGAACTGTTGTGGCGCCTTTGTCCGTCCGGGCCTGCGCGCGGTGTCTGCAGCGTCCGCGGCGTCCATGACGGGCAACGATCCGCAAGAAAGGTCATCCCCATGCAAGCCTCGACCCCGGGAGGGTCCTCTCCATCCCTGCTGCGCTACCGCGTGGCCGTGGCCTCGCGCGCCTTGGCGGCGATCGGCGGCGGCTATCTGCTGTCGGCCGCCTGCGCCGCCACGGGCGCGCGCGCCATGGTCTGGCTGGGCGTGGAACGGGCCGATGCGGCGCTGGGCTCGACCCTGCTGGCCTTCATCATCTACGCCGTGGCGGCCATGTGGGCCTTTGGCTGCGCCAGCGCCTGGCGCGCCTGGGCCGTGATCGGCCTGCCGGGCGCGGGCCTGGGACTTCTGGCCTGGGTGCTGTCGAACGGAGCCGCCGCATGAGGGCAGACGGCAAACCCGAGGGACTGCGCCAGTCCATGTCCTGGCTGCACACCTGGAGCGGCCTGCTGCTGGGCTGGCTGCTCTACGCGGTGTTCTTCACGGGCACCCTGAGCTATTTCCGCGACGAGATCAACGACTGGATGCGGCCCGAGCTGCACGGCTCGGTGCAGGACGCCGACACCGCGCAGCGCGCACTGGAGGCCATGCAGCGCATCGCGCCGGAGGCCACGACCTGGACGCTGAGCCTGCCCGGCCCGCGCCAGGTGGCGGTGGCCGCATCCTGGCGAGAGCCCGGCGCCGCCACGGGCCGCGCAGGCACCAAGCGCGCCGAGATCGACGCCGCCACGGGCGAGAAGCTGGAGCCGCGCGAGACACGCGCCGGCAACTTCTTCTACCGCTTCCACTTCGAGCTGCACGCCATGCCGCGCATCTGGGGCCGCTGGATCGTGGGCTTCGCCACCATGCTGATGTTCGTGGCCATCATCACGGGCGTGATCACGCACAAGAAGATCTTCACGGACTTCTTCACCTTCCGCCCGCGCAAGGGCCAGCGCTCCTGGCTGGATGCGCACAACGCCACGGCCGTGCTGGCATTGCCGTTTCACATCGTCATCACCTTCAGCGGCCTGGTGCTGCTGATGTTCATGCTCATGCCCTGGGGCATACAGGCGGCCTACAACGGCGACACCAATGCCTACTTCGCCGATGTGCGCGGTGCACGCGGGCAGGCGGCCAACCAGGGCCCGGGCGCGCGCGGTGGCAAACAGGAGCGCCAGGCGGCCGCGCTGGCCGATATCGCGCCCATGATGGCCGAGGGCGCACGCCGCTGGCCCGAGCACGGCGTGGGCAGCATCACCGTCAACGCGCCCGGCACCTCGCGCGCGGTGGTCGAACTGCGCGAAGGCGGCGGCATGAGCCTCATCAACCGCGGCCAGTCCGAGACCCTGCGCTTCGACGGCGTGACCGGCCAGTTGCAGGCCAGCCCCGAGGCGCCCGCCATCTCCTGGGTGCGCGCCACCGGCAACGTGATCACCGGCGTGCACCTGGGCCGCTTTGCCGAGCCCGCCACGCGCTGGCTGCTGCTGCTCAGCGGCGTGGTCGGCACCTTCATGGCCGCGTCGGGCATGGTGCTGTGGGTGGTCAAGCGCATGCCCGAGCGCCGCAAGCTGGGCCGCACGCCCTTCGGCCACCGTCTGGTGGAGGTGCTCAACGTGGGCTCCATCGCGGGCCTGTCGGTGGCCGTGGCCGGCTTCTTCTGGCTCAACCGCCTGCTGCCCGTGCCCATGCAGGCACGAAGTGATTGGGAGATCAACGGCTTCTTCATCATCTGGCTGCTGTGCCTGCTGCATCCGCTGCGGGTCTCGCACCGCAATGCCTGGCTGCAGCAGATGGCGCTGGCCGCCGTGCTGTACGCGCTGCTGCCCCTGCTCAACCTGCTGACGGGCGGCGCATCGCTGGTGCAGACCCTGGCCAATGGGCAGTGGAGCATCGCCAGCTTCGAGCTGCTGATGCTGGGCCTGGCCGCCATCCATGGCGTGGTGGCCTGGTGGCTGCTGCGCGGCAAGCCGGCAGCGGCTGCATTGCCTGCAGCCGCCCGCACGCAAGCCCGTGCCGCCAGCCATGCCCCCACGCTGGAGCGCGCGTCATGATGATTCTTGCCGCCTTTTTTCTGGCCTTTGCAGGCTTTGCCGTCATCGCCGCTTCCATGGACCGGCACCAGGACCAGCTGGGCACCGAAGGCCTGGCACCCGCGCGCCTGAAGGCCTGGCGGCTGGCTGGCCACGCGCTGCTGGCCCTATCGCTGGCGCCCTGCCTGCTGCGCTGGAATGCCTCGGTGGCCGTGGCCGCCTGGCTGGGCCTGCTGACCTTTGCGGCCCTGGCCCTGGGCCTGCTGCTGACCTATGCGCCGCAGTTCGCGCGGCGTGTGGCGATTGTGGCTGCTGCCGCAGGATTGGGGACTTGGCTGCTGCTGGGCTGAGCGGGCAGGTCTTTCCCTTCGCTTTTTCCTGTTTTCCTTTGAGTGAATCACACGGCGGGGCCCCTTGCGGGCCCCACCCCATTGCTGAGCATGCAAATGGTGCGGACCTCCTATTAATTGTGATTTATCAATAACAATCACATATTTGTGCGCAGAGATCGCTGCGTGATTGAATATCAATAGTCAGCATCTGATTTCAATCCATCAGTCAGAAACAAGTTCGATTCGTGTTGTCAAACTGTGGTTCTTTGGCAGGAGAATGCGTATGACTGTTCCGGCATTTTATTTCCCTCTGGTTTTGACTGGCGGCTTGATGCTTGCCTCCAGTATGGCTCAGGCAGGACCCATGCAGGATATAGGGACTGCCTCGGGTCCGCAGTGCGCAGGCCTGGATGTCAATAATTCCGGATATGTAGTGGGCGCCTGTGCAGAGGCCAATGGATCTGCCTCGGGCTTTGTTGCCCTGGCGCCCGGCAGCGCGGTGGATCTGGCACATCTGGTCGATGGTCGCAATTGCGTGGCAGGCGCCATCACCAATGTGGGCCGTCTGGTCGGGTGGTGCATGAACAGCAATTCGCTGCCCACTGGCGTGGTCTGGAATGCCACGGCGCCCACCACCGTCCAGGCCCTGCAGGCCCTTGTGGGCGGCGTGCGCACCAAGGTGACCGCGCTCAGCCAGAGTGGCGCGGTCGCGGGTGTCAGCCTCAATGCCGACAACACGGCCTTGCCGGTGATGTGGCGCAACAACGAAACCACGGCACGCACGCTGCCGGCCGGCCTGCTGGGCCTGGTTGCCACGAACTGCGTGCCCGCCGATGTGGACGACCATTCCGTGAATCCGACGATGCCCAATATCGTCGGCAACTGTCCCGGCTCCAGCGGCCGGCCCCAGCCCGTGCTGTGGTCCCCGGGGCTGCTGGGAACCTACGCCTCCGCCGCGCTGCCGCTGCCTGCCGATGCGCTGCACTGCCGCGCTTCCCAGGTGGTGAACTCGCGCATTCTGGGCCATTGTGATTTTGGTGCACAGGGCGGTCATGCCGTGCTGTGGAGCAATCCGGCTTCGGCGCCGCTGGTGTTGTCCACGGGCGCGCAGCGCAGCAGTGCCAAGACGCTGAACGCCAATGGCCGGGTCATCGGCAAGTACAGCAACACCAACGGCGATCCCGTTCCCTTCCACTGGGACACCACGACCAATGTGCGCACCGACATCCCCGCGCCAACCGGTGGCATGCATGCCTCGGTGTCGGACATAGGCGACAACGGCAATGTGGTGGGCAGCAGCGAGATGGGCGATGGCACGCGCCATGCGTTCAAGTGGACCCTGGCCGGAGGATCGGTGGACCTGGGCACGCTGCCTGGCGGCAAGAACAGCGGTGCCATTGCGCTCAGCCAGGATGGCTGCTATCTGACGGGCGGCAGCGAGACGGGCTCGGGGCAGGATACGCATGCGTTTGTGCAGAACCTGTGTGCGCCTTGAATGAATATGCCTCTTTTCATATTTTCAATGAATGGCGTGTTTCATGAATCAATTTAATAAAGCAATGGGTGGCTGGGTTGCCTTGATGCGGAAGATAAACATCGTTGCACAGACTAGATATACGGTATTGCTGCCTTTTGCTTGTGCAATGATGGTGCTGCCCGTTCCTGGTGACGCCAAAGATCTTCGGGAAGCGTACCGTCTTTATGACAAAAATGGCGTTGCCTTCACTCCTATTACAGACTTGAGGAAAGTTTTAGGGGACCAACTCACGGAGGAGGAGCTTGACGAGCTGATTGCGGAGATTGACTCGGATGGCTCAGGCCCCGTGGATCACGATGGATTCATGAAAATCATGACAGGCGAGTGACCCGCGCCTGTGCCGCCCCATGTTCTCAATACGCAGCCCCGAGGCGCTGCACAGGCTCGGCCACTGGCGAATCATCGAACTGCCCCCGCAGCCTGCGCGCCGCATTCGCAAACAGCAGCACATCCACGCCCACGGCCACGAAGCTGCAGCCCAGGTCCAGGTAGCGGCGGGCCAGGGCGGGGTCAGAGGTCAGGGTGCCGGCCGCCTTGCCGCTGGCGATGATGGTCTTCATGGCTGCTTCGATGGCGGTCTGCACTTCGGGGTGGCCGGGGTTGCCGCGGTGGCCCATGGAGGCGGCCAGGTCGGCGGGGCCGATGAAGACGCCGTGCACGCCGTCCACCGCGCAGATGGCTTCAAGGTTGTGCAGCGCGGCCACGGTCTCGGCCTGCACCAGCAGGCAGACCTCGTCGTCGGCCACCTGCAGGTAGTCGGCGCGTGCGCTCCACTGCGATGCGCGGCCCACGGCGCTGCCCACGCCGCGCACGCCCAGCGGCGGGTAGCGCGTGGCGGCCACCACGGCGCGCGCCTGTTCGGCCGTGTCCACCATGGGCACGAGCAGGGTGGTGGCGCCTATGTCCAGCATCTGCTTGATCAGGGCCGTGCTGCCTTCGACCACGCGCACCACGGCCTGGGCCGGGTGCGGGGCCACGGCCTGTAGTGCGGCCAGGGTGCTGCGCACGTCGTTGGGCGCGTGCTCGCCGTCGATCAGCAGCCAGTCGTAGCCGCAGGTGGCGGCAGCCTCGGCCAGGTAGGGGTCGGCCATGGACAGCCACAGGCCGATGCGGGGCTGGCCTGCGGCCAGGGCGGTCTTGAAGGGGTTATGGGCTGGCATGGTGTCCGGTGATTTCGTTGAGGGAAAGATTCAGTCCAGCAGGCCCTGGCAGACGTACTTGGTGTGCAGGTAGTCGTCCAGGCCGTGGGTGGAGCCCTCGCGGCCGTAGCCCGATTCCTTGACGCCGCCGAAGGGCGCTGCCTCGGCGGCCAGTGCGCCTTCGTTGATGCCGACGATGCCGGTCTCCAATGCATCGGCCATGCGCCAGATGCGGCGTGCGTCGTTGCTGTAGAAGTAGGCGGCCAGGCCGAAGGGCGTGTCGTTGGCGGCGGCGATGACCTCGTCCTCGCTGTCGAAGACGGTGAGCGGCGCCACGGGGCCGAAGGTTTCCTCACAGGCGCAGGCCATGGAGGCATCGGCGCCCGTGAGCACGGTGGGCGCGTAGTAGTTGGCGCCCAGGGCATCCAGGCGCCTGCCGCCCGTGAGCACCCTGGCGCCGCGCGCCACGGCGTCCTGCACATGGCGCTCGATCTTTTCCACGGCACGCGCATTGATCATGGGGCCGATCTGCGAGGCCGGGTTGCTGGCCGGGCCCACGTGCAGCGCGGCCACGCGCGCGGCCAGCTTCTGTGCGAACGTGTCGTGCACGCTGCGGTGCACGAAGACGCGGTTGGGGCACACGCAGGTCTGGCCGCCATTGCGGAACTTGGCGGCCATGAAGCCGTCGACGGCGGCATCGATGTCGGCGTCCTCGAAGACGATGAAGGGCGCATTGCCGCCCAGCTCCAGCGAGAGCTTCTTGAGCGTGTCGGCGCTGCGCCGCGCCAGGTGCTTGCCCACGGGCGTGGAGCCCGTGAAGGTGATCTTGCGCACGCGCGCGTCGTCCAGCCAGACATCCACCACCTCGGGCGTCTTCTCGCGCGAGGCCGTGACGATGTTGAGCACGCCGGCCGGCACGCCCGCCTCCTGGGCCAGCAGCACCAGGGCCAGCGAGGTCAGCGGCGTGTCTTCCGCGGGCTTGCAGACCACGGTGCAGCCGGCGGCCAGTGCGGGCGCGATCTTGCGGGCGATCATGGCGGCCGGAAAGTTCCAGGGCGTGATGGCGGCCACCACGCCCACGGGCTCGCGCAGCGCAAACATGCGCCGGCCAGGCACGGGCGCGGGAATGATCTCGCCGTTCATGCGCGTGGCCTCTTCGGCGAACCATTCGATGTAGCTGGCCGCATAGGCGACCTCGCCCTTGCCCTCGGCCAGGGGCTTGCCCTGCTCGCGGCTGATGAGGCGGCCCAGGTCGTCCTGGTGGGCCAGCACCAGGTCGTTCCAGCGCTTGATGATGGCGGCGCGCTGTTTGGCAGGCGTCCTGCGCCAGGCGGGGAAGGCGGCATGCGCGGCGTCCAGCGCGGCGTGGGCCTCGGCGGCGCCGGAGTCGGGCACCTCGGTGATCAGTGCGCCCGTGGCGGGGTCGGTCACGGCCAGGCGTGGGGCAGGTGCGGCGGGCGTGGCCGTCGCGGTCGTCCATTGGCCGGCGATGAAGTTGGCGCTGCGCAGCAGCTCGGGGCGGGTCAGGGTCAGTGGCATGGAATCGGTGGATGCAGGTGTTGTAAGGGGCGGCTCAGCTCACGATGCCCAGGTGCCAGGGCACGAACTCATGGTCGCCCAGGCCCAGGGCCTCGCTCTTGGTGGGCTCGCCGCTGGCGTGGCGCAGGATCTGCGCGAAGATGCGCTGCCCCATCTCGGGCACGCCGCATTCGCCGTCCACGATCAGGCCGCAGTTGATGTCCATGTCTTCCTCCAGGCGGCGGTACATGGGCGTGTTGCTGGCCAGCTTGATGGTGGGCGCGGGCTTGCTGCCGAACATGGAGCCGCGCCCCGTGGTGAAGCAGATCAGGTGCGCACCGCTGGCAATCTGGCCCGTGGAGGCCACGGGGTCGTAGCCCGGCGAATCCATGAAGACGAAGCCCGGCTCGGTGATGGGCTCGGCGTATTCGTAGACGGCGCGCAGCGGCGTGGTGCCGCCCTTCATGGCCGAGCCCAGCGATTTCTCGAAGATGTTGGCCAGGCCCCCGGCCTGGTTGCCGTGGCCGACCACGCCGTTGAACTGCGCGTTCTGGCCGGCCGCGTAGCGCTCCCACCAGGCCAGGCGGTCCAGCAGCTTCTGGCCCACGGCCGGTGTTATGGCGCGGCGCGTGAGCATGAATTCCACGCCATGGATCTCGGGCGTTTCCGACAGGATGGCCGTGCCGCCGTGGCGCACCAGGATGTCCATGGCCGCGCCCAGGGCCGGGTTGGCCGTGATGCCCGAAAACCCGTCCGAGCCGCCGCACTCCAGCCCGATCTTCAGGTGGCTGGCGCTGACCGTGCTGCGCCGCGCGGCGTCGGCTTCGGGCAGCATCTCTTCGATGGCGCGGATGCCGGCCTCTATGGTCACGCGCGTGCCGCCCACTTCCTGCATCACCAGCGTCCGCATGAGCCGGCCTTCGCTCAGGCCCTGCGACTGCACCAGGGCATCGACCTGGTTGCGCTCGCAGCCCAGGCCCACGATGAGCACGCCGGCCAGGTTCGGGTGGCGCGCATAGCCGGCCAGCGTGCGGCGCAGCACGTCGAAATGCTCGCTGGGCGAGGACATACCGCAGCCGCTGGTCTGGGCAAACGCCACCACGCCGTCCACGTTGGGGAAGGCCGCCATGCGCTCGGCCGTGAAATGTGCGGCAATGCGCTTGATCACCGTGGCCGAGCAGTTCACCGACGACAGGATGCCGATGAAATTGCGCGTGCCCACGCCGCCGCCGGCGCGCACAAAGCCCTGGAAGCTGGCGCGCTGCGCCTCGGGCACATAGTCCACGGGCCGCACGTCGGCGCCGAAGGCCGGGTCGCGGTAGTAGTCCACGATGCGCAGGTTGTGGCTGTGCACATAGTCGCCGGCCTCCAGCTCGCGCATGGCCACGCCGATCACGGTGTCGTACTTCTTCACCTGCTCGCCCTCTGCGATGCGGCGCGCGGCGATCTTGTGGCCCGCAGGCACCTGGGCGCGGGCGCGCACGCCCAATTCGGGAATCTCCTGGCCCAGCGACAGAGCGGTCTTGGCGACCAGCACGTTGTCGTTGGGATGCAGGTGCAGCAGGGGGCTATCGGTGCGGGACATGCGGGGCTTTCATCGGTGTGGGTTCGCGGGCTGTCAGCCCTTCATCAATTCGCGCAGCTTGAGCTTGTCGATGAGGACGGTCTCCTTCTGGTAGACCGTGTTCACGTACTTCTCGTAGTCCGGGCCGTCCAGGTACAGCAGCGGTGCATCCAGCTTCTCGGCCACGGACTTGAACTCGGGGCTGGCCACGGCGGCGCGGAAGGCCTCGCGCAGCCTGGCCGCCACGGCCGGGTCCAGGCCACGCGGCGCGCCAATGCCGTTGGGCGCATCGACCACCACGTCGTAGCCGCATTCGCGCAGCGTGGGCACGTCCTTGAAGCGCGCCGTGCGCTGCTCGCCCCAGGTGGCCAGCAGGCGCAGCTTGCCGGCCTCCACATGGGGAGCCCAGGAGCTGGAGTCGGCCAGCGCATCCACATGGCCGCCCAGCACGCCCTGCAGCGCCTCGGCGCCGCCCTTGTAGGGCACATGGTTGAGCTGTATGCCGGCCACGCCCGCAAACTCCTCCATGCCCACATGCGTGGCACCGCCCACGCCTGCATGGGCATAGGTCACCTGGCCGGGCCTCGCCTTGGTGGCGGCCACGAAGTCCTTGAGCGTCTTGAACGGCGAATTGGCGGGCACGGCAATGCCGAAGGTCTGGCCCGAGGTGCGCGCGATGTAGGTGTAGTCCTTGCGCGGATCGGCCTGCAGGCTGCCCAGTTGCGAAAAGCGCGTGACCGAGATGGGAATCTGGCCGATGGTGTAGCCGTCCGCCCTGGCCGAGGCCAGCGCCTTGGCGCCGATCATTCCCGATGCGCCCGCGCGGTTCTCCACCGCGATCGGCTGGCCCAGAAGCTTGCCGGCCACTGTGCACAGCGCTCGCATGGACTGGTCGGCCGTGCCGCCCGCAGGCCAGGGGCAGATGAAGGTGATGGGGCGTTCGGGCCAGTTCTGGGCGAAAAGAGGTCCGGTGGCGGCCAGTGCGCTGGCGCCGAGCGTGGCGAGCACGAATTCGCGCCGGCTTGCATGGCGTGTGCGTGGGGTGTTCATCGCTTGTCTCCTGTATTGGCTTTTGCAGCCCTGTGATCCGGGCCTTGGGCTGACTGGCGCGATTGTTCAGCGCCTGATCATGACAATCCAATGAAAAGATAGACTGGCTTCATAACCTCAAAGCTATGAAGACCCATGAGCAAGATAGACCGCGTGCTGCGCTCCAACCTCAAGCTGCGCCATCTGCAGCTGCTGGTGGCGCTGGACCAGTTCCGCCACCTGGGCCGCGCCGCCGAGTTCCTGGCCGTCACCCAGCCCGCCGTCTCCAAGACCCTGGCCGAGATCGAGCGCATGCTGGACATGACGCTGTTCGAGCGCTCCACGCGCGGCACCGAGCCCACGGCGGCCGGCGTCAGCATGGTGCGCTTTGCGCGCTCGGTGCTGGCGGGCTTCGAACGCACGCGCGATGAAATGGCGGCCGAGGCCAGCGGCACACGCGGGCGCACCAGCGTGGGCGCCATGGTCGTGGCCACCCCCGTGCTGCTGGCCCGGGCCGTCGAGCAGTTGAAGGCGCGATCGGCCCAGACCACGGTGCTGGTCGAGGAGGGCGATCTCACGCGGCTGCTGCCCAAGCTGCGCATGGGCGAGCTGGACCTGTTCGTGGGCCGGCTCGAACCCGGCTATGCCTCGCCCGACCTGGAGACCGAAGCCCTGTACGACGAGCCCATGGTCGCCGTCGTGCGCCCCGGCCATGCGTTGCTGGCGCAGCCTGCGAGCTGGCAGGCGCTGGCCGACATGCCCTGCGTCATGCCCCCGCCCTGGGCATCGCTGCGCGTGAAGCTGGAGCAGCAGTTCTTCGCCCACGGCCTGCATCCGCCGGCCGATCTGGTGGAGTCCGCCTCATTCCTGTCGCAGATCAGCTTCCTGCACCAGCGCGGCGCCGTGGCTTTCATGGCGCGCGGCGTGGCCGAGCATTTCGCGCAGCAGGGACTGGTCGCCGTGCTGGACCTGCCCGTGCCCATCGACCTGCCGCCCGTGGGCCTGATCACCCTGCGCGGCCAGCCGATGACGGCGACGACGAGATTGCTGGTGGAGTGTTTGCGGGCGGTGGGGAACGGCCTGGCGTCGCGCTGAAGTCGTCTTGGGAAGTGGAAGTGGAAGTGGAAGTGGAGGCGGAAGCGGAAGCGGAAGTGAGCCTGGGGCCGGCCGGATGCCGCGTCAGCTCTGCGCCACCGGCATGCCCACCACCAGCCCATTCAGCTGTGGCGATACCGTGATCTGGCAGGCCAGCCGCGAGTCGCCGCGCACGTCGAGGGCGAAGTCCAGCATCTCCCTTTCGCCGCCCTGGGCCGGGCCCACGCGGTCCAGCCACTCCGGTTGTATGTAGACATGGCAGGTGGCGCAGGCACAGGCGCCGCCGCATTCGGCATCGATGCCCGGCACGCCGTTGGAGACGGCGGCGCGCATGAGGCTCTGGCCGTCCGTGGCCTGTACCACGTGCTCGCGGCCGCAGTGTTCTATGAAGGTGATGGTGGTCATGGCGTGGGTGGGGCTTTTGGGGGGAGGGGTGGGAAACCGGGGTCGGCGCAGTGCGTGGCGGCGATGGCCTTGCGCGCTGCCATGAATTCGCCCGGTGAGTTCACGCATTCGGCGGCGCACAGCTGGCCACCGCGCAGGTGCAGGACGGCGAACCTGCCGCTGGCCGGGTCGCCGCGCAGCACGGTCTGGTCGCCATGGCCGGGCAGGCCGGCGATCTGCAGCTTGGTGTCGTACTGATCGGACCAGAACCAGGGCGCTTCATGGGCGGGCAGTGCGCGGCCCGTGATGGCGCAGGCTGCGCGCCGGGCCTGTTCGAGCGCGCTGGGCACGCTTTCGAGCCGGTGCAGCCCGGGGTAGCCGGCCAGCGGGCGGCGCGTGGCATCGCCTATGGCGTAGATGCCGGCCATGGCGGTACGGCCTTCGCCGTCCACGGCAATGCCGCCCGCGCAGTCCAGGCCGAGGGACTGCGCCAGCTCCACGCTAGGCGCTGCACCCACGCCGATGAGCACGGCATCGCATTCCAGGCGGGAGCCATCGGCCATCCTCAGGGCCGTGATGCCGGTGGGGCTGTCGCCCTGGATGGCGGTGACCGAGGCGTTGAAATGCACCTCCACGCCCTGGCCTGCATGCAGGCCGTGCAGATGTGCGGCCATCTGGGGCGAGGCGCTGCGCGACAGCAGTCTGCCTTCGCGCTCGATGACCCGGACCTGCACCCCCAGCTTGCGGGCCGTGGACGCGACTTCGAGACCCACATAGCCGCCGCCGATGATGGCCAGGCAGCGGGCGGTCTGCAGGTGGCCCCGCAGCGCCTGCGCGTCTTCCATGGTGCGCAGGTAGGTCACGCCGGGCCGCTCACCCCCGGGCAGGGCCAGCCAGCGCGGTGCGGCGCCTGTGGCAATGACCAGGTGGTCGTAGTGCAGTGCCGACCCGTCGTTCAGCGCTACCTGCCGCGAGCCCGGCTCTATGGCCATGGCGCGCACGCCCAGGCGCAGGGCAATGGCCTGGTCGGCATAGGCGCTGGCGGGCCGCAGCAGCAGATCGTCCGGGCCCATGGCCTGCTGCAGCCAGGCCTTGGACAGCGGCGGGCGCTGGTAGGGCGGCAGGTCTTCGCCGCCGACCAGGGTGATGGGACCCGGGTGGCCGTACTGGCGCAGCAGGGCGGCCAGGGTGCCGCCGGCATGCCCGGCGCCGATGATGACGGCGTGGCCTTGGGGGTGTTGTGCGGGGGTCATGATGCACCTTTGCACGAGGCCTGGACTGCGGGGCGGGCGCAGATCTCGTCCCAGGCTTGCCGCATGAAGCGTGCGGCCGCCACGTTCTGCGCCAGCAGGTCATAGCGTGCGCCCAGGCCGTAGTCGGGCAGGTTGATGAATTCGGTGGTGAGGTGGCGCAGCGGGCTGTGCGGGTGCGCGTGGTGGTAGGCCAGCACCTTGCGGATGGCCTCTTTGGAGGGCTCCAGCAGGTAGGCGTGCCAGGGCGAATGCCATTCGCCGGGGCCGGGCCGCAGCATGGGGTACTGGATGCCCCGGCCCGGGCTGCCGTCCTCGTTGCGGTGCCACAGGTTCAGGGGTTGGTTGGGGCCGGCTGCGCGCAGCTGGGCCCAGCGCACGATGCCCATGTCCAGCCATTGTTCGCACAGCGAGCCGGGCTCGAAGGGGTCCAGCACCAGTTCGCCGCTCTCGACCAGTTCGCGCACGCCCGACAGTTCCTGCTCGGCCGGGTTGCCGATCTTGAAGTTCACATGGCTGTAGTCCAGCGTGAAGTGGAAGGGCACGCCATGCGCCTGCACGCGCCGGGCCACCTCGCGTACGCGCAGGAAATCCTCGGTCCACATGTTGACGTGCAGCTCGAAGCTGGGCTCCACGCCCAGAGACATGGCGTTGTCGTAGACGCGCAGGTAGTGGTCGGTGATCTCTGCATCATCCAGCACATGGCCGTCGCGGTGGTGCTTGAAGGTCATGATGTTGTGGCAGCGCGCGCCTATGGCCTGGCAGATGCGCAGGTTGTGGGTCAGCAGGGCCTCGTCCTCGCCCAGGCGGTAGAACCAGCTGGCCGTGTGCACGGGCAGGTTGAACTCGGCGATGGCGGCCTCGTACTCGGCCATTTGCGTGCGCAGAGGCAGGCGGTCGAAGCAGTCGAAGGCGCCGGTTTCACTGACCAGGCGGAACTGCTCGCGTATGGGCAGCTCCTGCAGGCCGATGGGCTGGTGGCGCGAGGAGCGCTGCACGCCACGGCCGTTGCAGCCGATGGGCGGGAGGGGCGGGTGGGTGTCGTCGTGCATGGCCCGCTCCTCAGCCGCCCGTGGGCGCGCCCTCGATCATGCGGTCCACCATGCGGCGCATGCGCCGGGGGGCCGCATCGATGGCGATCTTGATGGTCTTGCGCGTGGCAAAGCGCTTTTCGTTGCGCTCTATGGCTTCGAGGATGGCCTTGTCCTCGGCGAAGGCGACGCGGAAGTCGGCAGAGAGGGCCGCATTGGTGTCGGCATCGGCCGTGAAGTTCTTGACGTGCAGCCAGTGGTCGATGGAGGTGTTCCGGTCCACGGGCGTCATGAAGTGGCAGGCATAGATCTGCATGCAGTTGTCGCGCCGGCCCTCGGGTGCGCCCGTGCCCGTGGCGGCACTGCCGAAGTCGATGATGGCGATGCTGGGCGCGTGGTAGTGGTAGTAGTGCCAGCGGTCCACGTTGCCGCTGAAATTGCCGTACTTGGCGAACAGCGGAATGGCCGGCGCATCGATGATCCAGCGCCAGGTGACGATGCGGCCGTCCAGCTCCTCGTGGTGCACGGGGATGTCCTCGCTGGCCGCGTTGCCCAGCGTGCTCAGGTGCACGAAGCTCACATGGGCGGGGTCGCAGAGGTTGTCGGCCAGGTTCAGGTAGTTGGCCTCTATGCGCAGCGCATCGCCTTCGACGGCGCTCCACGCCGGGTCGTGGTACTGGGCCAGGTCGAACACCGGCACGCTGTCGGCGCGCGAGGGATCGCCCATCCAGATCCAGACCAGGCCCATGTTCTCCTTGACCGGATAGGTGGTCACCACGGCGTTGCCCGGGATCATGTCCTGGCCCGGCACGCGCGTGCAGCGGCCGCTGCAGTCGAAGGTCAGGCCGTGGTAGCCGCATTCGATGGCATCGCCCTTGAGCTTGCCCATGGACAGCGGCAGCAGGCGGTGGGGGCAGGCGTCCTCCATGGCCACGACGGCGCCGGCCTCGGTGCGGTAGAGCACCACGTCGCGTTCGACGATGCGGTGCGCCGACAGCTGGCGGCCCACGTTGCGCGACCAGGTCAGCGGGTACCAGGTATCGAGTACATAGGTTTCCATGGGGGGGCTCTCCTTGTTGAGTGTTCACTCAATTTTGTTTGAGTGAACACTCAATTTCAATATGGCGTTTTTCCCTAGAATGGCCGACGCAACGCCCCCTTCACCTGACGCCGTGCCCATGACCACTGATCCCGAGGAAGTTCCCGCCACCCCGAAGCGCAAGGCTGCGCCCGCCAGGAAAGCCGCTGCGAAGTCGGCCCCTTCCAAGGCCCCTGCCAAGGCGTCTGCGGGGCGCAAGCGGACTGCCAAGACCGGCAAGACGACCAAGGAGGCCATCTTGCTGGCGGCCGAGATCGAGTTCGCCAGAAGTGGCTACGACGGCGCCAGCGTGCAGCGCATCGGCAAGCAGGCCAAGTGCTACGAGAGCCTTCTCTACTACCACTACGGCAGCAAGGACAAGCTGTTCGCCGCCGTGCTGGAGAACGCCTACCGCAAGCTGGTGGAGGCCGAGGGGAAGCTGGTGGTGGACTTCGACGATCCGCGCGCTGCGCTGGAGGCCGTGGTGCGCTTCATGTGGCGCTACTACCAGGAGCACCCGGAGCTGATCTTCCTGCTCAACACCGAAAACCTGCTCAAGGGCAAGCACCTGAAGAAGGCCTCGGGCATACGCGACTTCTTTCCCAACGCCATCACGCTGCTGCGCAAGGCCGTGGAATCGGGAATGGCCCAGGGCCTGTTCCGTCCCGATGTGCACATCGACGATCTCTACATCACGGTCATGGGACTGGGCTACTTCTACCTCTCCAATCGCCACACGCTGAGCGCCTTCTTCGACAAGGAGCTGCTGCAGCAGGCCGAGCTGCAGCGCTGGGGCGACCACATGGTGGAGACGGTGTTGCGCGTGGTGCAGCAGCCACCGGCCCAGCCCCAGCCCAGGACTCAGAAATAGTGACGCAGGCCCAGGCCCCAGGTCTGGCCGCTGCCGGCGCCCGTGCCCGTGATGCGGTCGTGCAGGCTGTTGAGGTAGATGTCCGTGCGCTTGGACAGGGGGTGGTCATAGCCCACGGCCCAGGTGTTGCGCCTGGCGTCTTCGGCGCCCGAGGTGCGCGCATGGCCATATGAGGCCAGCACGGCGCCCGGGCCTGCGGGAATGGACAGGCCGAACTGGCCGCTGTTCCTGCGGCGGTCCGCGCCGGCCACGGTGTCGGCCAGCCGCTGGTATTGGGCGAACAGCTTGACCATGCCCAGATCGTAGGAGCCGCCCAGCAGCCAGGCGCTCTGGCGGTCAAAGCCGGTGGCGGTAGCGGTGGTGGCGGCATTGGGATAGGCCACGCTCTGGTAGGCGAGGGCGGCGGCGAATGCGCCGCCCGCATAGCTGAGGCTGGCGCCGTACTTGTCCGCATCGCGGCGCTGGGATGCGGGCGTGCCGGCCGGCGGCTCGAACGAATACTGCAGCCGTGCCGTGAATCCGCCCCAGGACGGGCTGGTGTAGAGCAGGCTGTCGCTCCAGCCCGAGTCGCCCCGCAGCGGCGCGGCGGCCGTGCCGTTGGGCCCGAAGCTGTGCAGCACCGCGGGTGAGAACGAAAAGGACCCTGCATACGGGTTGAAGGCGATGGTGGCCAGCCAGTAGGGGGTGGTGTTGCGCCCCAGTTGCAGCGTGCCCCAGCCGCTGCTCAGGCCCACATAGGCGCTGCGCGCAAAGAAGGCGTCATTGGCAAAACGCCCTTCGGCGCCGCTGTCCGCGCGGTAGAAGGCCTCCAGTGCAAACACGGCCTTCAATCCAGAACCCAGGTCCTCCGTTCCGCGCAAGGCCCAGAAATTCGTCTGCATGCCGCCTGGCGTGAGCACGCCCGTGCCCTTGTCCGCGCCCAGAGGGCGCGAGAACCCCGCGAAGGCATCGATCTGACCCTGCAGCGTGACCTGCGCGCCCGCCGGCAGCGGTGCGATGGCATGGAGCAGGGCAAGTGCCGGGGCGGCCAGGGCAATGGCTTGTCCTGTCCTTGAATGCAGTCTGGGCATGGGGTGTCTCCTTGGTTCTGATCACGGATGTCATTCCGCGGATTCGGGGTTTTGAAGCGTATGCACTTGAATTGAGTCGGGTTCACTACAAAGGAGTACCAAGGCATTGCGTGAGTTGACGCCCCTTGTTTCCCTTGCGTACAGGGATTTTTGTGCGACTTGATTGATGATTACTATCGGGAAACTACTTGATTTGTTTTTGACTATCGTGCGTAGCATTGAGCGTAGGCACTTGAAATTTCCACTGCAGACAGATGTTTCCGCCGGATCCGGCTGCAGTGCGCCAACGCGGCGACGCAGGGCCATGAACGGTGGCAATGGTCAACACAGCAAGGAGCTGAAATGTCAGTTCACAGCAATGCAGGCATTGGCGGTATGCAGGGGCAGGGGGTCCACTTGCAGGAGCAGGAGAAGGAGCGGCGGCAGCTGTACGGGCGCGTGACGTGGCGGCTCGTGCCCTTCTTCTGCCTGTGCTACCTGGCCGCCTATCTGGACCGCATCAACGTGGGGCTGGCCAAGCTGCAGATGCAGCAGGACCTGGGCTTCAGCGAGACGGTCTACGGCCTGGGTGCGGGCCTGTTCTTCGTGGGCTACATCCTCTTCGAGGTGCCCAGCAACCTGGTGCTGGCGCGCATGGGCGCGCGGCTGTGGATCGCTCGGATCATGATCACCTGGGGCCTGATCTCGGGCGCGACCATGTTCGTGAGCACGCCCATGCAGTTCTATGTGCTGCGCTTTCTGCTGGGTGTGGCCGAGGCGGGGTTCTTTCCCGGCGTCATGCTGTACCTGACCTACTGGTATCCCACGCGCATGCGCAGCAAGATCATGGCGCTGTTCCTGATCGGCCTGCCGCTGGCCAGCCTGGTCGGGGCGCCGCTGTCGGGCTGGATCATGACGGCCTTTGCCGGCGTGCGTGGCCATGCGGGCTGGCAGTGGCTGTTCTTCCTGGAGGCGATTCCCTCGGTGGTGCTGGGCCTGCTGGTCTTCGTCTTCCTGCCCAACAGCATCGAGTCGGCCAAATGGCTGTCGCCGCGCGACAAGGGCGTGCTGCGCGCCAACCTCGACAGCGACAGGCTGGCCGAGTCCCACCATTCGCTGTGGGCGGCGCTGTCCAGCGGCCGGGTCTGGCTGCTGGGCATGATCGACCTGAGCCTGATGATGTCCACCTATGCCATCAGCTTCTGGCTGCCCACCATCATCCGCGAGGCCGGGGTCAGGAGCACGGCCGAGATCGGCCTGCTCACGGCCGTTCCCAATGCCTTTGCCATCGCTGCGCTGCTGCTCAACGGCATCAGCTCCGACCGGCGCCGCGAGCGGCGCTGGCACATCGTGCTGCCGGCACTGGCGGGCGCGGCCGCCATGGCGCTGAGCACGCTGTACACCGGCCATGTGTTCGCCACCGTGCTGCTGTTCTCTCTGGCGACGGCGGGCATCATGGCAGCCTTTCCCGTGTTCTGGTGCCTGCCCGCCACGTTCCTGACGGGGCCGGCGGCGGCCGCAGGCATTGCGCTGATCGCCTCCATTGCCAACCTGGGAGGCTTTGCGGCCACCTATTTGCTGGGCTGGCTCAAGGATCTCACGCACTCGTCGAGCGCAGGCCTGCTGCTGTTCGCCGCCTGCCTGGTGGCCGGCAGCCTCTTGACGCTGGCCCTGCCCAAGGCCGTGGTCAACCGCTGAGTGCAGACTGTGCGCCTGTTCAGCGCATGGTCACGAACTCCTCCGCCGCCGTGGGGTGGATGGCCACGGTGTCGTCGAAGTCGCGCTTGGTGGCACCCATCTTCAGGGCCACGGCAAAGCCCTGCAGCATCTCGTCCATCCCCAGGCCGATGCCGTGTATGCCCACGATGCGTTCCTCGGGGCCCACGCAGACCAGCTTCATGCGCGCGGGCTGGCGGTGGCGCGTGACGGCCGTGTACATGGCGGTGAAGGCCGATTGGTAGACCTTGACCTGATCGTCGCCAAAGCGCTCGCGTGCCTGCGGCTCGGTCAGGCCCACGGTGCCGATGGGCGGGTGGCTGAAGACCACGGTGGGTACGTTGTCGTAGTCCAGGTGCTCGCCGGTCTTGCCGTTGAACAGGCGCTCGGACAGGCGCCGGCCGGCGGCCACGGCCACGGGCGTGAGTTCGATGCGGCCCGTGATGTCGCCCACGGCGTGGATGCCGGGCACATTGGTGTCCTGGAACTTGTCCACCGCGATGTGGCCGCTGTCCTGCAGCGCCACGCCTGCGGCCTCCAGGTTCAGGCCCGAGGTGTCGGGTCGGCGGCCCACGGCCCAGACCACGCAGTCCACGGTGTGGCTGCTGCCGTCCTGCAGTTGCAGGTCCAGGCTGCCGTCTGCGTTGCGGACCACGGCCTTCGGGGTGGCCTGGCGGTGCACGGCGGGGCCTTCGGCCTCCATGATCTCCATCAGGGTCTGGCTCAGCAGCGGATCGAACCCGCGCAGTGCCGAGTTCTGGCGCAGGAACAGATGGGTCTGCGATCCCAGCGCGTGCAGCACGCCGGCAATCTCCACGGCGATATAGCCGGCACCCACCACGGCCGTGCGCGCAGGCAGGGCCTTCAGGGCGAAGAAGCCGTCGGAGTCGATGCCCAGCTCGGCGCCCGGAATGTCGGGCCGTGCCGGGCGCGTGCCCGTGGCGATGAGGATGTGATCGGCACTGAGCCGCTGGCCGCCCACCTCCACGGTGCGCGCATCCACGAAGCGGCCAAAGCCCTGGATCAGCTCGACCTTGTTGCGCGCCAGGCCGCTTTCATACGAGGCATGGATGCGGTCGATGTAGGCGCTGCGGCTGTCCAGCAGGCGCTGCCAGTCCAGGCGGTCGACGGTGGCATCCCAGCCGTAGTCGGGGCCGTAGCGGTGCATGGCCTCGCCGATCTGGGCCGCATGCCACATGACCTTCTTGGGCACGCAGCCCACGTTGACGCAGGTGCCGCCGATCTCGCCGGCTTCGATCAGCGCGCAGTGGCGCCCGTGCATGGCGGCGCGGTTGGCCGATGCAATGCCGCCGCTGCCGCCGCCGATGACGATGTAGTCGTAGTGCTTCATGGAGATTCCGTGCTGTGTCTGAGCGGCCCGAATGCCGCAGCCGGCCATCTTGCCCTGTTCGCCGGCCAGGGGCCTGCGGCGGGGGCAATGCCGTGATCTCCAGGCGGCAGGCTCAGCTGCGCTGCGGCTCCAGCGTCTTCGTGTACAGCGCCTTGCCGTCCAGGTCCTTGAGCACCACGGTCAGCGCCTGGCTGCGGTGGTCTATGTCGAGCTGGCCGAAGAACTGGAAGCCTTCGCTGGGCGCCGAGTTGGCGTGGCCTGCGCTTTTCTGGAAAACGACTTCGCCGCCAAAGGTCTTGTCCATCTCGTTGGGGCCGAAGCCGCCCGCATTCAGCGGGCCGGAGACGAATTCCCAGAACGGGTCGAAGTCCTGGAAGCTGGCGCGCTCGGGGCTGAAATGGTGGGCGGCCGTGTAGTGCACGTCGGCCGTGAGCCAGACCACGTTGTGGATGCCCGCGTCCTTGATGCCCTTGAGCAGGCGCGCCATCTCCAGCTCGCGGCCCCGGGGTGCGCCATGCTCGCCATTGGCCACGGCCTCCCACTGGGCGCGGCCCTCGGCATCCTTGCCATCGGGCACGAAGAGGCTGATGGGCATGTCGCTGGCGATCAGCTTCCAGGTGGCGCGGCTGCGCTTGAGGCCGTCCAGCAGCCACTGCACCTGGGGGCGGCCCAGCATGTCGGTGTCCGGGCCTTCGGCCGCCTGCAGGTTGTGGCTGTTGGGGCCGCGGTGGCTGCGCATGTCGATCACGAAGATGTCGGCCAGCGGGCCCTGGGGCAGGCGGCGGTACAGGCGCTGGTGCATGGCCGCGCCGAAGGGACGCATGGGCGCGTATTCCATGAAGGCGCGCTGGCCGCGCGCCTCCAGCAGCTGCACGTTCTTTTCTGTGTAGCGCGCGTCGTTGGCCACGCTCTTGCTGTCCGAGTAGTTGTTGGTGACCTCGTGGTCGTCCCACTGCCAGATCTGGGCGACCTCGCTGCCCAGGGCGCGCACGTTGGCGTCCATGAGGTTGTAGCGGTGGCGGCCCCGGAATTCGTCCAGCGTCTCGGCCACCTTGGCGACCTCGGGCGTGACCAGGTTCTTCCACAGCGTGCCGTCGCGCAGCTTCATCTGCGCGGCAATGGGGCCGTCGGCATAGATGGTGTCGCCGCTGTGCAGGAACACGTCGGGGTCGGTCCTGCGCATGGCCTCGTAGATGCGCATGCCGCCAAAGGCCTCGTTGATGCCGAAGCCCTGGCCTGCGGTGTCGCCGCTCCACACCAGGCGCAGCGGCCGCGTGGCGGGCATGCCCGCCGCCAGCGGCGTGCGAAAGTGCCCCTGCACGGCGGGCGAGCGCACATTGGCGCTGGCAAAGTCCTCCAGCACCACGCGGTAGAAGATGTCCTGGCCCGCAGGCAGGCCCTGCAGGTCGATGCGGCCCGTGCCGTCGCTGCTGTCCATCAGCAGATCAGGCCCGCGCACGCGCGTGGGGTTGGCAAAGCCGGAGGTGGTGGACCATTCGATCCACATGCGCGCATCGCGGCTGGCGCGCGCCCAGACGATGGCGCGGTCACCCAGCACATCGCCGCTTTGCAGGCCCGAGGGCAGCAGCGGCCGCGCCGCGTCGCGCGTGATGGCGGCGGGGGCCACCTGGGCCTGGAGGATGGAGGGCAGCAGCGAGCCGCCAGCGGCGGACAGCAGAAGATGGCGGCGGAGCATCATGGCGGGGGAGTGGGTGTGGCAAAGCGTTTGGCAGGGCGTTTGGCGACCCAGCCTAGCGCCCACCGATGACCGGGCCGTGACCATGCGTTGGCCCGGGATGAATTGCAGGCACAGCCGTGCCGCACACGATGGATGGGATGGGCATGGATTCTCTGATCACGGCGGCGGCCCGTGCGCTCGCGGTTGGCGACCCCCTTGGCGCGCTGAACCGGGTGGCGCTGCGCGACGATGCGCCCGCGCTGGCACTGCGTGGCATCGCCATGGCGCAGCTGGGCGATCTGGTGCGGGCCAGGGCCTTGCTGCGCAGCGCTGCGCGCGCCTTCGGCGCCCATGAGGCCGTGGCCCGGGCCCGCTGCGTAGTGGCCGAGGCCGAGATCGCACTGGCCCTGCGCGAGCTGGCATGGCCGGCCCGCAGGTTGGTTGCGGCGCGGGCAGTGCTGCAGGCGCATGGCGATCCCGTGAACGCCGCGCATGCAGGCTATCTGGAAATACGCCGTTGCCTGCTGCTGGGCCGCCTGGGCGAGGCCGAGGGTCTGCTGGGCGGACTGCGGCCCGCGATGCTGCCTGCCGCCTTGCAGGCGTTCCATGCCCTGGCCCTGGCGGGTATCGCCATGCGCCGATTGGACATCCGTGCGGCGCACAGTGCGCTGGCCGATGCCGCGCAGGCGGCCGGCGCCGCCGGCATTGCAGCACTGGCCGCCGAGGTGGGGCAGGCCGCCCAGGCCCTGCACGCGCCTGCTGCAGTGCTGCTGGAGCGGGAGCCGGCCGGAGCGCAGGCTCAGAAGCTGCTGTCGCTGGATGAGGCCGGGACCCTGCTGGCCTCGGGCGCGCTGGTGGTGGATGCCTGCCGCCATGCGGTGCGCGCCGGACCGGCGGCGGTCTCGCTGGCGGGGCGCCCGGTGCTGTTTGCGCTGGCGCGCGCGCTGGGCGAGGCCTGGCCCGGCGATGTCTCACGCGAGGCGCTGGTGGCGCAGGTATTTCGCGCCCGGCAGGCCGATGAGTCGTACCGTGCGCGTCTGCGTGTCGAGATCGGCCGCCTGCGCCGCCTGCTGCGGCCGCTGGCCGAAGTTCACGCCACGCCCCTGGGATTTGTGCTGGCGCCCCGGCAGGCCCGGGTGGCCGTGCTGGCACGGCCCGTGGAAGGTGCGCCGGGCGTGCTGTGCGGGCCGGTGCTGGCGCTGCTCTCCGATGGCGAGGCCTGGGCCAGTTCGGCGCTGGCCCTGGCACTGGGCGCGAGCCAGCGCAGCGTCCAGAGGACCCTGGAGGCGCTGGAGCGCGACGCGCTGGCGCAGCCCGTGGGCCGGGGACGCGCCCGCCGCTGGGTGGCCCGGCCTGCGCCGGGATTCACGACGACTTTGTTACTCCCCGCTGTGCTGCCGGCTGGCTAGCATGGGCCGACCAACGCAACCAGGAGTTCCGCATGAAGACAGAAGCTGCAGAAATCATCCGCGAATACGGTCCCTTTCCCGGCATCGATTGCGTGCACGGGGTGTCCTACGACGGCAGCCAGGTCTGGTTCGCCACCGGCACCCAATTGCAGGCGCTGGACCCCGACAGCGGCCGGATCGTGCGCAGCATCCCTGTGCCGGGCGATGCCGGCACGGCCTTCGATGGCCGGCATCTGTTCCAGATCGCCAATGACCGTATCCAGAAGATCGACCTGTCCACCGGCCACGTGCTGGCCACCATTCCTGCACCCGGGGGCGGTGGTGATGCCGGCGATTCGGGAATGGCCTGGGCCGAAGGCTCGCTGTGGGTGGGCCAGTACCACGGCCGCAAGATCCATCAGATCGATCCCGACACCGGGGCGGTGCTGCGCACCCTGCAGTCCAACCGCTTCGTCACCGGCGTCTCCTGGGTGGACGGCCAGTTGTGGCACGGCACCTGGGAAGAGGGCCAGAGCGATCTGCGGCGCCTGGACCCGGACAGCGGTGCCGTGCTGCAGCGGCTGGAGATGCCGGCCGGCACGGGCGTGTCGGGGCTGGAGTCCGACGGCGGCGACCGCTTCTTCTGCGGCGGCGGAGAAAGCGGCCGCATCAGGGCCGTGCGCCGGCCCCGGCAGGCGCAGCAGCCCTGAGGCCTACTTGCCCGCGATCTGTGCCGCGATGGCCTGGCCCACTTCGGTGGTGCTGGCCGTGCCGCCCAGGTCGGGCGTGCGGGGGCCGTTCTTGATGACTTCCTCGATGGCCGAGACGATGGCGTCGTGCGCCGCGCGGCCTGCGCCCTGGCCGTGGGTCAGGAAGTCCAGCATCAGCGCTGCCGACCAGACCATGGCGATGGGGTTGGCGATGTTCTTGCCGTAGATGTCGGGCGCCGAGCCGTGCACGGGCTCGAACAGGCTGGGGAAGCTGCGGTCGGGGTTGAGGTTGGCCGAGGGGGCCAGGCCGATGGTGCCCGTGGTGGCCGGTCCCAGGTCGCTGAGGATGTCGCCGAACAGGTTGGTGGCGGCCACCACGTCGAAGCGGCCCGGCTGCAGCACGAAGCGCGCGGTCAGGATGTCGATGTGCTGCTTGTCCAGCGTGACGTCCGGGTAGGCCTTGGCCACGTCCTCGGCGCGCTGGTCCCACCAGGGCATGCTGATGGCGATGCCGTTGCTCTTGGTGGCCAGGGTGACGTGCTTGCGCTCGCGGCTTTGGGCCAGGTCGAAGGCGTACTTGAGCAGGCGCTCGGCACCCTTGCGCGAGTAGACCGATTCCTGGATCACGATCTCGCGGTCCGTGCCCTCGTACATGATGCCGCCCAGCGAGGTGTATTCGCCTTCGGTGTTCTCGCGCACCACGTAGTAGTCGATGTCGCCGGGCTTGCGGCCGGCCAGCGGGCAGGGCACGCCTTCGAACAGGCGCACGGGGCGCAGGTTGATGTACTGGTCGAACTCGCGGCGGAACTTGAGCAGCGAGCCCCACAGCGAGACATGGTCGGGCACGGTGGCGGGCCAGCCCACGGCGCCGAAGAAGATGGCGTCCATGCCGGAGAGCTGCGCCTTCCAGTCGTCGGGCATCATTTTTCCGTGGGCCAGGTAGTAGTCGCAGTGGGCCCAGTCGAAATGGTGGAATTCGAGCTTGATCGCAAAGCGGCTGGCGGCGGCCTCCAGCGTGCGCAGGCCTTCGGGCATGACTTCCTTGCCAATGCCGTCACCGGCGATGACGGCGATCTTGAATGTGTCTTGCATGGTGTCTGTCCTTGGATCGAATGGATGGATATGAAGCGGCGCCGCTGACAGCCTGGCCGCATGCATGGCATTGTTGGCTGCGCCAGGGCTAAATACAATCGGCCAACTGTGGTTCCATTGTTTACAGATCGTGAATAAACAACCGACTCCCGAAGACCTGCGTGTCTTCACCGTGGTGGCCCGCAAATCCGGCTTTGCCGCTGCGGCCGAGGAATTGGGTGCATCGCCCGCCTATGTGAGCAAGCGCATCCGCCTGCTGGAGCAGGAGTTGGGCGTGAAGCTGCTGCACCGCACCACGCGCCGCGTGGCCGTGACCGAGGAGGGCGAGCGCGTATTCCACTGGGCGCAGCGCATCCTCGACGACATGGACCAGCTGATGCAGGAGGTGGCCATCACGCGCAGCGAGCCGCGCGGCCTGCTGCGCGTGAGCAGCAGCTTCGGCTTTGGGCGGCATGTGATCGCGCCGGCGCTGTCCCGGCTGGTGGAGCGCCATCCGGGGCTGCAGGTGCGGCTGGATGTGTTCGACCGGCTGGTGGATGTGGCGGGGGAGGGCTTCGATCTGGATGTGCGCGTGGGCGACGAGATCGCGCCCCACCTGATTGCGCGGCGGCTGGCCGACAACCACCGCGTGCTGTGCGCGGCGCCTGCCTACCTGGCGCGCCGTGGCACGCCGCGCACGCCGGCCGAGCTGTCGGCCCACGACTGCCTGGCCATCAAGGAGCGCGACCAGGCCTTTGGCGTGTGGCGGCTGCGCGCGGGCGCCGCCGAGCAATCGGTGAAGGTCACGGGGCCGCTGTCGGCCAACAACGGCGAGATGGTGGTGCAGTGGGCCGTGGACGGGCGCGGCATTGCGCTGCGCTCGCTATGGGATGTGGGCGCCCATCTGCAGGCCGGGCGCCTGGTGCAGCTGCTGCCCGAATGGCGGCAGGAGGCCAATGTCTGGGCGGTCTATCCGACGCGGCTGCAGCTGTCGGCCAAGGTGCGTGTCTGTGTCGAATTCCTGCAGGAGCACTTTCAGCAGGAATGGGCGGCAGCAGCGTCCTGAAAAGGGCGCGGCTGCCGCAGCAGGTTCAACCTGCCAGTGCGGCCTTGACGGCAGCGGACACCTGGCCCATGTCGGCCTTGCCAGCCAGCTGCGCCTTGACCGCGCCCATGACCTTGCCCATGTCGCCGGGGCCGGAGGCGCCCAGCTCGGCCACGATGGCCTTCACGGCGGTGGCCACTTCCTCGGCCGACATGCGTGCGGGCAGGTAGGCGGTCAGCACGGCCGTTTCGGCCTTTTCCTTGTCGGCCAGGTCCTGGCGGCCCGCGCCCTCGAAGGCGGCAATGCTGTCCTTGCGCTGCTTGATCAGCTTGTCCACGATGGCGATGACGGCGGCGTCGTCGAGCTCGACGCGCTCATCGACTTCCTTTTGCTTCATCGCGGCCAGCAGCAGGCGGATGGTGCCCAGGCGTTCGCTGTCCTTGGCGCGCATGGCGGTCTTCATGTCTTCGGTGATCTGGGCCTTGAGGCTCATGGCATTTCTCCTGAGGTAGTGGCGTCGGAAAACAAAAACCAAAAAACAAAAACAAAAAACCCGCGCCTGGCGTCCCGAGCGCGGGTTTTGCGGCTGACGAGAGCCGGCTGGTCAAGGGCTGATCAGTACAGCTTCTTGGGCAGCTGCATGCTGCGAACGCGCTTGTAGTGACGCTTGACGGCGGCAGCCTTCTTGCGCTTGCGTTCGGATGTGGGCTTCTCGTAGAACTCGCGAGCGCGCAGGTCGGTCAGCAGGCCGAGCTTTTCGATGGTGCGCTTGAAGCGGCGCAGGGCAACTTCATAGGGCTCGTTTTCTTTTACGCGGATGGTGGTCATTAGCTAGATTTCCAGATATCTGTGCTGACAGCGGGTTCTCGGGAAGATCGGGCCTGAGAGCCATGTTCAGCGGTTGGTCCCCGTCAATAGTTAACTAGTATTGGCCGACGGGGCAATTGCCAGCAAAGCGGGCGATTATACGCGAGACGAAAGCGATCTGACAAATCACGCACAAGGCAAGGCCTGCGCGCAGGCATACCCGCTGGCCCAGGCCCATTGGAAGTTGTATCCGCCCAGCCAGCCGGTGATGTCCACCACTTCGCCGATGCAGTACAGGCCGGGCTGGGTCTTGCATTCCATGGTCTGTTGCGAAAGCGCACGCGTGTCCACGCCGCCCAGCGTCACTTCGGCCTTCTTGTAGCCTTCGGTGCCGGTGGGCACGATCTCCCAGCGCGACAGGCGCTCGGCCAGCTGGTTCAGGGCCTTGTCCGAGGCTTCGGCAATGGGGCGTTGCCAGGCCGCGTCCTGCTGCACCCAGGCATCGGCCAGGCGCGAGGGCAGCCACTGCGCCAGTTCGTTGGCGATGAGCTTGCGCGAGCGCGACTTGGCCTTGAGCAATTCGTCCTGCAGGTCCACCTCGGGAGCGAGGTTGATGCACAGGGGCGTGCCGGGCTTCCAGTAGCTCGAGATCTGCAGCACGGCGGGGCCGGACAGGCCGCGGTGCGTGAACAGCAGGTCTTCCATGAAGGCCATGCGTTCCTTCTTGCTGCCGGTGCTGATCTCGACCGGAAGGGCCAGGCCGGCGAGCTGGGCGTAGGGGGCCCAGGCGTCGCCATCGAAGGTCAGCGGCACCAGGCCCGGCACGCGCTCGACCAGGGGCAGGTCGAACTGCTGGGCCAGGCGGTAGCCGAAGTCGGTGGCGCCGATCTTGGGAATGGACAGCCCGCCCGTGGCGATGACCAGGCTGGGCGCCTGCACGGCGCCACGGCTGGTCTGCAGGCGGTACTGGCCATCCGCATGCGCGACGGAATCGACCTTGCAGGGCTGCCAGCGCTGCACGCCGCCGGCCTGGCATTCGGCCAGCAGCATGGCGATGATGTCCTCGGCCGAGCGGTCGGCGAACAGCTGGCCCTTGTGCTTTTCATGGTGGGCAATGCCGTGCCTGTCCATCAGCGCGATGAAGTCGGCCGGCGTGTAGCGCGACAGGGCCGAGCGGCAGAACTGCGGGTTGCCGCCCACGAAGTGCTTGTGCGGCGCACGCACGTCCAGATCGCGGTTGGTGAAGTTGCAACGGCCGCCGCCCGAGATGCGGATCTTCTCGGCCACCTTCTCCGCGTGGTCCAGGAGCAGCACCGACAGGCCCCGCTGTCCGGCCTGGGCCGCACAGAACAGACCGGCCGCGCCGGCGCCGATGACGATGGCGTCGAAAGAGAGGGAAGAGGTCACAAAAACGTCACTCGGGGGGCAAAAGGGCGCCCATTCTCGCGCACTTGTGCCAGCCCTTCGCGTGCCCTGTGAAACTGGCGTGTCCTGAAGCCAGGGACACCGAGGAAGGGCCTATGCCGGCCGCGCCGCCCCGCACCGAGGGTGTCGTCCCCCTCTGGGGGAAGGCGCGCAGCGACTCAGGGGGGACCTAGAATCCAGCGATGAATTTCCCATCGCACCAGCTGAGCATGACCGTGCTCATGTCGCCCGACATGGCGAACTTTTCGGGCAACGTCCATGGCGGCGCCGTTCTCAAGCAGCTCGACCAGGTGGCCTATGCCTGCGCCAGCCGCTACGCGGGCCGCTATGTGGTCACGCTGAGCGTGGACCAGGTGATGTTCCTGCAGCCCATCCACGTGGGCGAGCTGGTGACCTTCCTGGCCAGCGTCAACCACACGGGCAAGTCGTCGATGGAGATCGGCATCAAGGTGGTGGCCGAGGACATCCGCACCCAGGTGGTGCGCCATGTCAACAGCTGCTTTTTCACCATGGTGGCGGTGGACGAGAACAAGCAGCCTGCGCCCGTGCCCACGCTGGTGCCGGCCACCGACGAGGAAAAGCGCCGCTGGCAGGCCGCGCTGATCCGCAAGGACCTGCGCCGCGAGCTGGCCCAGCGCTTCGAGCAAAGCCGCGTGACGGCCAGCAGCTCGGTCAAGCCGGGCTGAGCGTGGAGGGTGCGGCCGGTGGCCGATGCCAGGTGCCGGGCGCGCTGCCCTGCAACTCGTCCCGCACCTGCTCGATGACGCGCCTGAGGTCTTCCATGGAAGCGGGCTTGGACAGCACCTCGTCGGCACCGGCCTGCAGGTAGCGCAGCGCTTCGGAGGCCTCGGGACTGGCGGTCAGCGCAATCACGCGGCAGCGGCGCAGCTGGTTTTCGGCTTCCCGCCGACGCAGGCGCCGGATGAACTCGAAGCCGTCCATGATCGGCATGCGGCCGTCGGTGATGATGAGATCAAAGGACTCGACCAGGCAACGCGCCCAGGCCTCCTGTCCATCGCCGGCCAGCGAGATGCCGTGGCCCAGCGCGGTGAGCTGGCTCTTGAGCAGCTCGCGATTGAACATATAGTCTTCCACGGCCAGGATTCTGAGTTCAGGCTCGGCCGGGACTTCGGGCAGGGGCTCGGTGCCTGTATCGGCCTTTGCACGCAGCTCCAAGGGGGCGGGCATGATCCGGGGCAATACCTCTTCGGCCGACGGCCTGTCGTCCGGCTCCACCAGCGGCAGGCTCAACCTGACCGTGAAGCGTGAGCCCCGGCCCGGCACGCTCTCCAGGGTGATGGTCCCCCCCATGTGTTCCAGCAGGCGGCGCGTGATGCTCAGGCCCAGGCCGCTGCCGAAGGCCTGGTCCTGATGGGCGCCCGGCACCTGCGAAAAGGGCTTGAACAGCCGGGCCTGGTCCTGCGGGGCAATGCCGATGCCGGTGTCCTCCACCTCCATCTGCAGCAGCAGGCGGTCATGGCGGCGGGTGCCTTGCGCGCGCAGGGTGACGCTGCCGCGTTCGGTGAATTTGATGGCATTGCTCAGCAGGTTGAACAGCACCTGCTTGAGGTGCAGCGGGTCGGCCGTCACGCTGTGGTCCACGCCCTTGCCAACCTGGGTGCGCAGCGACAGCCGCTTGCCGTGCGCCAGGCCCTGCAGCAGCGGGGCCATATCTTCGATCAGCGGCCGCAGCGCCACGGGCTGGGGCGTGGAGTCGATGTGGCCCGACTCGATGCGGTGCAGGTCCAGCACATTGCCCAGCAGCAGGAGCATGCCCTGTGAGGCCTTGTGGGCCGCGGCCAGCGTATCGCGGTGGGGCAGGCCGAGTTTTTCGCGGTCCTGAGCCAGCTCCAGCAGGCCGATGATGGCGCTCAGCGGCGTGCGTATCTCGTGGCTGGTGGTGGACAGGAACAGGCTTTTGGCCCGGTTGGCGGCCTCGGCGCGCCGCTCGGCACGGCGCGTCCTGCGCATCTGGCGGCTCAGGTAAAAGCCCCAGACCAGGGAGGTGGCCGTGGCCAGCGCCAGCGCTGCCAGCAGCAGCAGCAGGCGCTGGCGGTGCTCGCGCCAAAAGCGCGTGCCGCTGCCGCTATCGCGCGGCGCCCACAGGCGCACGATTTCGGCCATTTCTTCGGGTGAGATGGACAGCTGGGCCTTCTCCAGAATGCTCAGAAGCTCGGGCTCGGCGGCATGCACGGCCAGGCTCACGGGGCGGGTGTAGTCCTCCAGGATGCCGGTGAGCTGCAACTGGTTGCCCAATTGCTGGGCGTTGGCATAGCGCGCTGCGTAGTCGTTGCCGACGAAGGCATCGCTGTCATCGGCCGCCACGCTGGCCAGGGCCTGGGCCAGGTCGGGATACAGCTGCAGCCGTATGCGCGGATGCTCGCGGCGCACCGTGTCTTCCAGGAAGAAGCCAGCCACCATGGCCACGCGCTTGCCCTCCAGTCCCTGCAGGTGGTGTATGCCCTTGTCGCGCTGTGTGCCCGCATTCGCCTCGGGCCGGGCCAGCACCACCACCGCGCTGCGCAGGTAGGGCGGCAGCAGCTTGATATCGGGCGATGCAATCGGCGGCGAGGTGTAGACGGGGGTGAGCAGGGCCTTGCCCGAGCCCAGAATGGCCTCGAGTTCGGTGTAGTTGCGTGCGGTCACGTAGTCGAACTGCAGGCCGGCGCGGTGGCTGATCAGGTCCAGGTAGTCGGGTCCTATGCCCTCGGCCTGGCGGTCGGCATTCAGCTTTCCCAGCGATCCCAGCGAGCTGTTGAGCACCACGGGAATGCGGGGATGGGCATCCAGCCACTGCTTTTCCGAGGGTGTCAGGGCCACGCGGTCGCTTCCCAGCAGCGGACGGCGGCTGCCGCTCCAGCTGTGCAGAATGTCGTCGCCATGCTGCAAGGTGATGGCGGGCAGTGCCTGGTCCAGATAGGCCTTCAGCTGCGTATCGTCATGCCGCACCAGCATGCCGAAGCCCCGGCTTTCTATGGGGGCAAAGCCCTGCACGCGCAGGTTGAGCAGGTAGTTGGCCTGGATCAGGTAGTGCACCGTGACCGTGTCGCCGACGAAGCCGTCGATCTCGCCCAGGCTCAGCGCCTCCAGCGCGCGGCGGGGTGTTTCATAGGTCAGCAGCTCGCTGAGAGGATAGGCGGCCGCAACCTGGGAGCGCAGCAGCTGGTCGGGCGTCATGGCCAGCCGCGCGCCCCGGCGCTCCGCGTCGAAGGGCGCATGCGAGAGCGACACCAGCACGGGCTGGCTGGGCAGGTAGGGCACGCTCAGGGCTAGGTCGGCGCGTTCGGCCTCCAGCTCGGTGCCCTCGCAGGCCAGGTCGATCTCGCCGCGCCGCAGCGCATCGAGCACGGCCACGCGCGATCCATAGGTCTTGAAGCGCACCGGCGCGGGAAACAGCAGTCCCAGGTGGTCGGCCGTGATGCCCTGGAAGCGCTCGCCATCGATCATTTCCAGGGGAGGATGGTCGGGCAGGGAAATGCCCACGGTCAGCGGCCCGCGCGCCTGCAGCCACTGGCGGTGCGCGGGTGTGAGCCAGGGCTTTGCAGCGGCCGTGACGCGCGTGGCCAGCACCATTTCGGCGCCTCCAGCCAAGCCGGGCATGAGCAGGGCCATGCCCAGCGCGCAGCCGGCCAGCAGCGGCGACCACGTGCGCCGCCATGCGGACAGCCGTATCTGCGCAGCTGTGGAAGTGAAAGTAAGGCCTGGTGTTTTCATGGAATCCCCCGATGGCGCTACCGCCGCCTGGCGGAGCTGACGGTCTGCCAAAACGGTCTAAACGCCGTTTCGGCAGCCAACAGGGGATTTTTAATGAAAACTAATGACTTTTATGAATCGATAGATTTTTGATTGCAGCAATCTCGCACTCAGGCGGCTGCAACCGCAGCGGTGAGCTGCGTCTGAGGTTCGGCCATTGCCCGTACGCCATGGACCACATCGCCAACGACGATGACGCTGGGGCTGCCCAGGCCCGTGTCGGCAATGCACTCCACCAGCGCGCCCAGCGTGGTCAGCGCGTGGCGCTGCTGTGGCAGGCTGGCGTGCTGGATCACGGCCACGGGCGTGGCTGCGGGCAGGCCATTGAGCAGCTCGGCGCGGATGTGCTCCACGCTGCTCACGCCCATGTAGATCACCAGGGTGAGCCGCGCATCGCGCGCGGTGGCGGCCAGCTGGCGCCAGTCGGTGCCGCTGTCGCCGGGCTTGGCGTGGCCCGTGATGAAGACCACGCCGTGCGCCCGGTCGCGGTGCGTGAGCGGGGCGCCCAGGCTGGTGAGCCCGGCCAGGCCAGCGGTGATGCCGTTGATGACCTGGACCTCGACGCCCGCTTCGCGCAGGTGCTCCACCTCTTCGCCGCCGCGCCCGAAGATGAAGGGGTCGCCGCCCTTCAGGCGCACCACGGTCTCGCCCTCCTGCACGGCGCTCAGCATGAGCTTTTCGATGAAGGCCTGGGGCGTGCTCTTGCAGCCGCCGCGCTTGCCCACGTAGACGATGCGCGCCGTGGGCGCGGCATGGGCCACGATGGCGTCGCTGACCAGGTCATCGACCAGCAGCACGGTGGCGACCTGTATGGCCTTGAGGGCCTTGATGGTCAGCAGCTCCGGGTCGCCGGGGCCTGCGCCGACCAGGGTGCAGGTGCCGCGCCGGGCGGTGTTCGCGGGGGTGTGGGACGGGGTCGTCATGGCGGGGCTCCGTTTTTTCTGGGGTATTCAGCGAATCTGATCGGCAAGGTGGACGATGTGTTCCACCTGGCGTGTGAGCGCGGGCGGCACGGGCAGCCGGCCCGCGAGCACGTCTTCGGTGTAGCGCGCCGTGGTGTCCACGTCGATCTCGGCGGGCAGGCCCGGCACGTCGGAGGCGGTGCCGCTTTGCTGCTCGGCCAGCAGCTGGTGAGCGCCTGCCACAAAGCCGTCGTAGCGCGGCAGCCGGCGCGGGTCGGCCGCGACCTCGCCTTCCAGCCCGCGCGAGAGCAGGACATTCATGCCCAGTGTCCCGAAGGTGCCGTGCAGCATGGGCAGGTACTCGGGATGGGTGTAGGCCGTCACCAGCAGGCAGGGGCCGTCGCAGGGCGCCAGCAGCTTGACCACGCTGTGGCCCGGGTTGCGCAGGCCGATGACCTCGCGCACGGACAGCAGGCGCGCCAGGGCCGGGTGCAGATGTTCGGTATGGATATGGGCCACCTGGCCGCCGGCCAGGGCCTGGGGAGATGGCAGCGGCGCAATGCCCAGAGCCTGCAGCACATCGCTGGCCAGGATGCGGCGCGCCTCGGTGCGCATGCCGTGCAGCAGCACGGGCAGGCCTTCGCGTGCCAGCAGCAGGGCCAGCAGGGGCGTGAGCACGGGCAGGCGGCGCGCGCCGTTGTAGCTGGGCAGCACGATCACGGGGCGGCCATTGGCCGCGGCGGGAAAACGGGCGACGCGCGCATGCACGGCGTCCAGGAAGCCGCTCATCTCCTCGACGGTCTCGCCCTTGATGCGCATGGCGATGCAAAAGGCCCCGATCTCCAGGTCGCTGACGCCGCCGTCCAGCACCTGGCCGAACAGGTCGGCCGCCTGCGGGCGCTCCAGCGCCTTGGCTCCGCGTGCGCCGCGGCCTATTTCCTTGATGTATTGGCTGATGCCCATGGCGTTGCAATCGTGGGTGGAATCCTGTGGGGGCATATTTTCCCGCAGGTTTCATTACTTTTCGCTATATATGCAAACCCGTTGTTCAATCGCCTCTTTCATGCGGCCTCCTGGCTCTTCGCCAGGGGGATGTGGCGCACCAGACGCTTGAGCTCGGGCAGGCAGGAGCCGCAATTGGTGCCGCAGCGCAACTGGCCCTGCAGCGCGGCCAGGCGCGCGTCGTCGCTGCCCTCGCAGCGCGCAAGCGCGCCTGCGATGGCGGTCTCGTCCACATCGAAGCAGGTACAGACCTGGCGCGCACGCGGCTGGATGGCCAGCGGCGCCGAGCCCGAGGGCATGAGCAGCAGGCGGCCATAGTCCTGTGCCGGCATCTGGTCCTGCAGCAGGGTGGACAGCCAGCTGCCCGCGCGCGTGTCGCCCGCCAGCAGCAGGGCTTCGACCGTGGTGGACAGGCTGTGGCGGTCCAGCCGCAGCGCGCGGCTGTGCTGGCGGCGGCGGTCGCTGTAGCGCAGGGTGTCGGCGGCATCCAGGCCCAGCAGGGATTCGATCCGTGCGAGGACGGCCTCGCCCGGCGCCTCATGCGCGGCGGCGCGCAGCAGCACGCCGTGCCGGGCCCGGGCGGCGTCCTGCAGCGGGACGGCATTGCCGAAGGGCACGCAGCTGGCGAAGCCGAAGTGCGGCATGAGGGCGGACAACTGCTCGCGCACGGCCAGCACCCGGTCCTCGGGCAGCCAGGCCATGGCCAGCAGGGTCCAGGGCAGTTCGGCCTTTTGCAGCTTCACGGCCGTGTGCTTGAGTTCGGGCTGCTTGGAGCCGGGGCACAAGGCAGGTGTGGTCAGGGCATTGACGCCGCCCATTGAAGTGCCGCCCATTGAAGTGCCGCCCAGGTACTCGCCGCCCCAGTGCATGGCCATGAAGAGCTGGGAGGGCGTCAGCGTGTCATCGGGCTGCACCGGCACCAGCAGGGCGCCGCGCCGGCTGCTCATCTGCACCAGGTCGCCCGCGCGCAGGCCGCGCTCGGCCATGTCCCGCGGGTGCATTTGCAGGCAGGGCTCGGCCGCATGGCCGAACAAGCGGCCCAGCTGGCCCGTGCGGCTCATGCCGTGCCACTGGTCGCGCAGCCGGCCCGTGGTCAGGCTGAAGGGGTAGTGCGCATCGGGCGGCTCGGCCAGCGGCTGCCAGGGCAGCAGGGCAAAGCGTGCGCGGCCATCGGGCGTGGGAAAGCGGCCGTCTTCGTAGAGCCGTGCGCGGCCTTGGGCTGCGCCTTCGGGCAGCGGCCATTGCTGGGGGCCTTGCGCGTCCAGCAGATCCCAGGACAGGCCGGTGATGTCCAGGTCACGCCCGCGCGTGCTCTCGCGGTGCTCGTTCCAGATGGCCTGGGCGCCGGCAGCGGCGTCTTCGGTGTCGTAGGGAAAGAGGCTGGGCCGGCCCGGGCGCAGCCGTGCCTCCATGCGCCGCGCGCAGTCCACGGCAATGCGCCAGTCATGGCGTGCGGCGCCGGGTGCGGCCACGGCGGGGCGCACGCGCGAGATGCGCCTTTCGCTGTTGGTCACCGTGCCGATCTTCTCGCCCCAGGTGGTGGCAGGCAGCAGCAGGTCGGCGTAGGCGCAGGTGGCGGTGGTGGCAAAGGCCTCCTGCACGATGACGAATTCGGCCCGCTGCAGCGCGCGCCGCACCAGGGCCTGGTCGGGCATGCTTTGCGCAGGGTTGGTGCAGGCTATCCACAGCGCGCGGATCTCGCCCTCGGCGGCGGCCTCGAACATCTCCACGGCGGTCTTGCCGGGGCGGGGCGGCACGTCGTCCACGCCCCACAGTGCGGCCACTTCGGCGCGGTGGGCCGGGTTGGCCAGGTCGCGGTGGGCCGACAGCAGATTGGCCAGCCCGCCCACCTCGCGCCCGCCCATGGCATTGGGCTGGCCCGTGAGCGAAAACGGCCCCGCGCCCGCGCGCCCGATCTGGCCCGTGGCCAGGTGCAGGCCGATCAGCGCGGCGTTCTTGGCCGTGCCGTTGCTGCTCTGGTTCAGGCCCTGGCAGTACAGGCTCAGCGTGGCGCCACGGGCGGCGCCGTCGCGTGCATCCCCGCCCAGCGCAAACCATTGCGCGGCCTGGAACAGGTCGTGCCGGGGCAGGCCGCAGAGATCGCCCACGCGCTCGGGCGTGGCCTCCCGCACCAGGGCCTGCAGGTCGGCAAAGCCGCTGGTGTGGCGTGCGATGTAGGCCTGGTCCAGCCAGCCTTCCAGTTCCATGATGTGCAGCATGCCGTGGAACAGCAGGGTGTCGCTGCCGGGGCGCAGCGGCAGGAAGAGGTCGGCCATGCCGGCCGTGTCGGTGCGGCGCGGGTCGGCCACGATGATCTTCATCTGCGGCCGCGCGGCACGCGCCTGCTCGATGCGCCGCGTGAGCACGGGATGCGCCCAGGCCGCGTTGCTGCCCGCGATGAAAAGGCAGTCCGCATGGTCCACATCCTCGTAGCAGGCCGGTGGCGCGTCGGCGCCCAGCGTGAGCTTGTAGCCGGCCACGGCGCTGCTCATGCACAGGCGCGAATTGGTGTCGATGTTGTTGGTGCCGATCAGGCCCTTGGCCAGCTTGTTGAAGACGTAGTAGTCCTCGGTCAGCAACTGGCCACTCACATACAGGCCCACGGCGTCGGGGCCGTGCTCCTGCACGATGGAGGCCAGCCTGCCGGCGGCCAGGTCCAGTGCGGCATCCCAGCCCACATCCTGGGGCGCCGCGCCGCGCGTGGCACGCAGCGCGGGCTGCAGCAGCCGCGTCTGCTGTGCCAGGGCGGGCGAGGCCGTCAGGTGCAGGGTACTGCCCTTGGTGCACAGGCGGCCGTGGTTGGCGGGGTGCGCCGGATCGCCGCGCACGCCCGTGATGCGCGCACCATCGCTTTCGATGAGGACGCCGCAGCCTACGCCGCAATAGGGGCAGGTGGATCGGGTTTCTTGCATGGCGGGCCTGGGGTGGATGAGGGAAGGGCAGGGCACGGGGGCGGGCGCCGTCACGGGCCGCTGGCCGGGTCGGCCTGGCTGGCCTGGCTGGCTTGACTTTCGCCGAACATGAGGCGGTCGCGCAGTTCCTGCACTGCCACGCCATCGCGCAACAGGCGGAAGTACCAGCCACCGTCCTCGGTGTCGCCATACAGGCAGGCGCCGACCAGCCTGTCACCGCGCAGCACCAGCTTGCGGTACACGCCCGCGCCGGGGTCGCTGAGCACGATTTCCTCCGTGCCCTCGTCGCCGCGGAAGTCGCCCGCGCTGAACAGATGGATGCCCGTGACCTTGAGCTTGGCCGAGGTCTGCGAGCCCGGGTAGCGGCCGATGCCCATCTCCGCCAGGTGGTTGGCCAGCACCTTGCCCTGCTCGAACAGCGGCGCCACCAGCCCGTAGGCCACGCCCCGGTGCGCCGCGCACTCGCCCACGGCGTAGATGCGCGGGTCGGTCACGGTCTGCAGCGTGTCGCTGACCACGATGCCGCGCTGCACGTGCAGGTGCATCTGCTCGGCCAGCGTGGTCTCGGGCCGGATGCCCACGGCCATGACCACCAGCGAGGCCGGTGCCTCGCGCCCGTCCTGCAGGTGCACGCAGGCCACGCGGCCCTGGCCGTCGCCCGTCAGCGCCCGGGTCTGGGCCTGCATCAGAAAGCGCATGCCGCGCTCGGCCAGCGAGGCCTGCAGCAAGGCGGCGGCGGTCTCGTCCAGCTGGCGGTCCAGCAGGCGCTCGCCCGCATGCACCACGGTAACGTCCATGCCGCGCTTCATGAGTCCGTTGGCGGCCTCCAGGCCCAGCAGGCCGCCGCCGATGACCACGGCATGGCGGTGGCTGGCGGCCGCCGCGATCATGGCCTGGGTGTCGGCAATGTCGCGGTAGCCCAGCACGCCTTCCAGCTCGCGCCCGGGCACGGGCAGCATGAAGGGGCGCGAGCCCGTGGCCAGGATCAGCCGGTCGTACTCGGCGCTCACCGGCTGTCCGGCCGCGTCCACGGCGTGCACCACGCGGCGCGCCCGGTCGACTGCGTGCACGCGGCAGCCCGCATGCAGGGTGATGCCGTGCTGCGCATACCAGGACCAGTCGTTGAGGATGATCTCGTCCAGCCGCTGCTCGCCCGCCAGCACAGGCGACAGCATGATGCGGTTGTAGTTGGGGTGGGGCTCGGCACCGAATACCGTGATCTCGTAGAGGTCGGGCGCGATCTTGAGCAGCTCCTCCAGCGTGCGCACGCCGGCCATGCCGTTGCCCACCATCACCAGCCTGGATTTTTTCATCGTGCCCCCGTTGCGGTTCGGAAAACAAAAAAGGCGTCCCCACGCTGCGCGGCCGATGGCTGCGCGCGGGGTGACGCCTTTGTCCCGGGCCGTGGCACGTCGTTGCGCCTGGCCCTGCGGCCCTTCATGGCCACGCCCGGTATTTAGCAAGCTGCGTGCCAGGCCTGCTGCCCTGTGGCGACTGATCGCCCGGGGACGCGAGTCCGCGCGGCCGTGCCAGGCTGGTGCGCCGCATGCATCAAAGCGGTGCGCGTGCTATCGATACGGTCCTATCAGATGTCTGAATCCAATGGAGGTTTTGTTTTTATTTGTTTCAAATGTGGCGATTCGGGGTAAAAACTGTGAACTCCGGCCAGCGGTTCGCTGGGCCGGATGGGGCACGCAGGATTTTTCTTCTTCAAGGGAGGATGCCTATGAGAGTGAATCTGCCGGTCAGTACGCGCGAGTACTCGTTTCCCAAGGGCCAGACCCTGGTCTCCACCACGGACCTGAAGGGCCGCATCCTCTACTGCAACCCGATGTTCATCGAGGTCAGCGGCTACGAGCGCGAAGACCTGCTGGGCCAGCCCCACAACATGATCCGCCACCCCGACATGCCGGAGGAAGCCTTCCGCGACATGTGGGAGACCATCTCGGCGGGCCTGCCCTGGTCCGCCCCCGTGAAGAACCGGCGCAAGAACGGCGACTTCTACTGGGTCATGGCCAATGTCACCCCGCTGATGGATGGCGACCGGCCCTCGGGCTACATGTCCGTGCGCACCGAGGCCACGCGCGAGCAGACGGATGCGGCCGAGCGCCTCTACGCCACCATGCGCGCCGAGAAGGACGCCGGGCGCCGGGTCCACGTGCTGCGTGCCGGCCACCTGTTGCGCAACAACCTGCGCGGCCGCCTGGCCAACGCATTGAGCCTGGGCCTGGCCGGCAAGCTGGTGCTGATCTTCTTCATGGTGGTGGCGGCGGCCTTTGGCGCGGCGCTGGCGGGAGGGCATACGCTGGACGCATGGTCTGCGCTGGCCTGGCTGGCGGTCTGCATCTTCACGGGCCTGGCCGGGGCCTGGGCCTACCGGCTGACCGTGGCGCCGCTGGCGCAGATGGTGCTGCTGGCCAACCGCCTGGCGGCCGGCGACCTGACGCAGACCATACGCATCACGCGCAAGGACGTGGTGGGCGATCTGCAGAAGGCGCTGAGCCAGCTCAACGTGAACCTGCTGTCCATCGTGCGCGATGCGCGCGAGGAAAGCGACAAGATGCAGATCTCCAGCCGGGAAATCGCGCAGGGCAACCATGACCTGTCCGCGCGCACCGAAACCCAGGCGGGCAACCTGCAGCAGACGGCGGCCTCCATGGAGGAGATCACGGGCACCGTCAAGCACACGGCCGACTCGGCCCGCCAGGCCACGGACCTGGCCGCCCAGGCCAGCGAGGTGGCCGAACGCAGCAGCGGCGCCGTCGATGGCGTGGCCGCCACCATGAAGCAGATCCAGGCCGCGTCGGGGCGCATCGGAGAGATCACGCAGCTCATCGACTCCATCGCCTTCCAGACCAATATCCTGGCGCTGAACGCTGCCGTGGAGGCCGCGCGCGCGGGCGACCAGGGCCGGGGCTTTGCGGTCGTGGCGGCCGAGGTGCGCAGCCTCTCGCAGCGCACGCTGGCGGCGGCCAAGGAGATCCGCGAGCTCATCGACGATTCCGCCGCCAAGGTGCTGGACGGCAACCAGAGGACCGAGGTGGCGCAGAAGACCATGATCGAATCGCTGGATCTGGTGCGGCGCGTGAGCCTGCTGATCGGCGAGATCCACAGCGCCTCCAGCGAGCAGCTCAGCGGCATCTCGCAGGTCAACGCGGCCGTGGCGCATCTGGACAGCATCACGCAGCAGAACGCGGCCCTGGTCGAGCAGAACGCGGCATCGGCCATGGCCTTGCAGGCCCAGGCGCAGACCGTGTCGGAAACCGTGCAGGTGTTCCGGCTGGACGCCACGGGCCGCTCGCCTGCCGCAGCGGGCGATGCCGTGGCCCTGCGCCGCTCCATGAAGGCCCAGGCACAGAGCCCGGCAGGCGGCCAGGCACGCAGCCAGGTGCAGAGCGCGCCACAGATGCGGCAGGCGCGCGCGCAGCCGCAGAGGGTGCTGACCACGACCTGATCCCTGCGGGTTCCTGCGGACGCTGGAAAACATCGTTGACACTTGGACGTGGCACCGTCATGTGCGCTGCGCAGGCTTGCGCATACCATGTGGCTTTGTGTTGACCGGGCGACCGGATGAAGGAACGACCATGAACTCCAGCTCTTCCCTGGCCGCCGAACTGATGGCCCAACTGCAGGGCGCGCCCATGCAGCAGATGGCGGACCAGATCGGCGCCAGCCCCGCCCAGACCGAAAGCGCCGTGGGCGCGGCCCTGCCCGTGCTGCTGGCCTCGCTGGGCCGCAATGCGGCCGATCCGCAGGGCGCGGCCAATCTCTTCGGCGCTCTGCAGCGCGACCATGGCGCGGCCAGCGGCGGCGGCGCCGGTGGCCTGGACCTCGGCGGCCTGCTGGGCTCGCTGCTGGGCGGCGGCGCAGGCGCGGGCGGCAATGCAGGTGGCGGGCTCGATGGCGCGGCCATCCTGGGCCACATCCTGGGTGGCAACCAGCAGCGCGCGCAGGACGGACTGGGCCAGGCCACGGGCCTGGGCAGCGGCGGCGCGGCCCAGCTGCTGCAGCTGCTGGCCCCCATCGTCATGTCCTTTCTTGCACAGCGCGTGAGCGCAGGCGGCATGGATGCCGGCGGCCTGGGCCAGGTGCTGGGCCGCGAGCATGCGCAGGCGCAGCAGCAGGGCGGTCTGGGTGGTGGTTTGCTGGGCAGCCTGCTCGATCAGGATGGCGACGGCCAGGTAGGTCTCAGCGATCTGATGAAGATTGGTGGCAGTCTGCTGGGCGGCCGCCGCTGAAATGATGCAACACCCCCTGAGCCGCTTCGCGGCTTCCCGTTGCACGGCGCCCCTCTCTCGCTTCGCGGGAGGGGAACGACGCCGTCGGCTAGGCGCCCCCGCCGCGAGGCGGCTCTTGCTCGGCGTCCCTCGCTTAGGTAGCGCCAGTCGTATGCGCTGCAGGTGGCTCTATTGCAGGACCAACGGATAGGTTGGGATCAGGGGAACGGGCAGGGCCGGTGCGTGTGCATACACGCGCTGGCCCTGTTGCTTTTTGGGCGCAGTTCGGATGACACTAGAACCGAATTGGCGAACGACTGAAAGGCACCCATGACAGCAGTTGCAGACATTCTCAAGTCCAAGGCCAGCGGCGCGGTGTACAGCATCGCGCCTACCGATTCCGTGCTCGATGCGCTGCGGCTCATGGCCGACAAGGGCATTGGAGCCCTGCTCGTGATGGAGGGCAGCGAGATCGCAGGCATCGTCACCGAGCGCGACTACGCGCGCAAGATCGCGCTGCTGGGGCGCACTTCGGGCGCCACCCTGGTGCGCGACGTGATGACGCGCGACGTGCTCTTCGTCGGCCCCACCCAGACCACGCAGGAATGCATGGCGGTGATGACCGAGAACCGGCTGCGCCACCTGCCCGTGGTGGACGAGGGCGGCAAGCTGCTGGGCCTGATCTCCATCGGAGACCTGGTCAAGGACATCATCTCCGAGCAGAAGTTCATCATCGAGCAGTTGGAGCACTACATCTCGGGCCGGCACTGAACCGGGGCCCGGCCGGCCCGCAATGTGCAGGGCCTGGAAGGCGGCAGGACCGGCGAAGGTTCAGGCCGCCTTTTCCACATGCCCCTGGCGTGTGTAGAGGAAGTCGATCACCGCCTTGCGGCACTCGCGGTAGCGGTCGTCCTCGGCCAGCGCCACGCGGTTGCGCGGGCGGGCCAGGCCGACCTGCAGCACCTCGCCGATGGTGGCGGCCGGGCCGTTGGTCATCATCACGATCTTGTCGGACAGCAGCACGGCCTCGTCCACGTCGTGGGTGACCATGACCACGGTGCTTTGCGTGCGCGCCACGATCTCCAGCAGCTCGTCCTGCAGCTTGGCGCGCGTGAGCGCATCGAGCGCGCCGAAGGGCTCGTCCATCAGCAGCACCTGCGGCTCCATCGACAGCGCGCGCGCAATGCCCACGCGCTGCTTCATGCCGCCCGAGATTTCACCGGGCCGCTTGTGCGCGGCATGGCCCAGGCCCACCAGCTCCAGCGCGGCCAGGGTGCGTGCCTTGAGCTGGGCGCGGCTTTCCGTGCGGCCATAGACGCGCTCCACGGCCAGGTGGATGTTGCCCTCGCAGGTCAGCCAGGGCAGCAGCGAGTGGTTCTGGAAGACCACGGCGCGCTCGGGCCCGGGGCCCTTGATCTCCTTGTTGGCGCACAGCAGCACGCCCGTGGTGGGCGTGGTCAGGCCCGCGATCAGGTTCAGCAGGGTGGACTTGCCGCAGCCCGAGTGGCCGATCAGCGAGACGAACTCGCCCCGCGCAATGGTCAGGTCGATATTGCGCAGCGCCGGAAACAGGCCCTTGGCGGTCTTGAAGCTCTGCTCCACGCCCTGGACCTCGATGAACTTGGACGATGCATTCATGCCTTCACCTCTTCGAACGTAAATGCCGTTGCCAGCTTGACCAGGGCCATCTCCAGCAGCAGGCCCACGATGCCGATCACGAAGATCGCGATGATGATGTTCTTGACGTTGAGGTTGTTCCACTCGTCCCAGACCCAGAAGCCGATGCCCACGCCGCCGGTAAGCATCTCGGCCGCGACGATGACCAGCCAGGCCGTGCCCACCGCCAGGCGCACGCCGGTCAGCATGTAGGGCAGCACGGCCGGGAACAGGATGGTGGTGGCGATCTTCCATTCGCTGAGGTTGAGCACGCGCGCCACGTTCATGTAGTCCTGGGGCACGCGCTGCACGCCCACGGCGGTGTTGATGAGCATGGGCCAGATCGAGCAGATGAAGATGGTCCAGATCGCCGCCGGGTTGGCGCCCTTGAAGACCAGCAGGCCGATGGGCAGCCAGGCCAGCGGCGACACCGGGCGCAGCAGGCTGATCAGCGGGTTGAACATGCGCGACAGGAAGTTGAAGCGCCCGATCACGAAGCCGGCCGGAATGCCGACCAGCGCCGCCAGGCCAAAGCCCACGGCCACGCGCTGCAGCGAAGCGAGCACATTCCAGCCCACGCCCTGGTCATTGGGGCCGTTGCGGTAGAACGGGTCGCTGAAAATCTCCACCGCCTGCTGCCAGGTCGCCAATGGCCCCGGAATGCTCTGGCCCGAGCCTGCAGCCACCAGGGACCACACGCCCACCAGCAAACCCAAGCCGCACAGCGGCGGCAGCACGGCCAGCCAGAAGGCACGCGACAGCGCTGCCCAGTCGCGCGGGGCGGCGGGTGCCCGGGCCTGGGGGGCCGGCGCGGCTGGAGCGGCGGGCCCTGAGACCTGCGCGGAGATCGGTGTGGAAGCGGCTGCCGGTGCGGCAGCGGATTCGGCCGGGAAGTGGAAGACGGCGCTGACCATGGTGTGTTCCTCTGTGGGGTGGGGCTTCAAAGGGTATCTCTCAGGCCTTGATGGCAAAGCTGTCCGCGTACTTGCGCGGATCCTTGCCGTCCCAGACCGTGCCATCCATGAGCTTGCTGCTGCGCATCTCCGCCTTGGGCAGCGGGGCCTTGGCAGCGGTGGCGGCCTGCTGGTAGATGTCCAGGCGGTTGATGGAGCGGGCCACGCCCAGGTAGTCGGGGTGGTCCTTGAGCAGGCCCCAGCGCTTGTGCTGGGTCAGGAACCACATGCCGTCGGACAGGTAGGGGTAGCCCACGCTGCCGTCGCCGTAGAACTTCATGTGGTTGGGGTCGTCCCAGGTCTTGCCCATGCCGTCCTGGTAGCGGCCCAGGATGCGCTGGTTGATGGCATCCACGCCCGTGTTCACATAGGCCTTGCCGGCAATGGTCTCGGCCATGCGGGTCTTGTTGGCCAGGCTCTCGTCGATCCAGCGGCTGGCCTCGATGATGGCCGCCGTCACGGCGCGTGCCGTGTTGGGGTTCTGGCGTGCGAACTCGGCCGTGGTGCCCAGCACCTTTTCGGGGTGGTCCTGCCAGATGGACTGGGTGGTGGCGGCCGTGACGCCGATGCCGTCCATGATGGCGCGGTGGTTCCAGGGCTCGCCCACGCAAAAGCCGTCCATGTTGCCCACGCGCATATTGGCCACCATCTGCGGCGGCGGCACGGTGATGACCTTGGCATCCTTGAGCGGGTGTATGCCGTTGGCCGCCAGCCAGTAGTACAGCCACATGGCGTGCGTGCCCGTGGGAAAGGTCTGGGCAAAGGTGTATTCGCGCTTTTCGCTGGCCATCAGCTTGGCCAGGCCCGCGCCATTGACGGCACCCTTGTCGGCCAGTTTCTTCGACAGCGATATGGCCTGGCCGTTGTGGTTGAGCGTCATCAGCACGGCCATGTCCTTCCTGGCGCCGCCCACGCCCAGGTGCACGCCGTAAACCAGGCCGTAGAGCACGTGGGCAAAGTCCAGCTCGCCGTTGACCAGCTTGTCGCGCACGCTGGCCCAGCTCGCTTCCTTGGAGGGAATGATCTTGACGCCGTACTTCTGATCGATCCCCAGCACCGAGGCCATCACCACGCTGGCGCAGTCGGTCAGCGGGATGAAGCCGATGCGCACCTCTTTCTTCTCTGGCGCATCCGAGCCGGCCGCCCAGGCGCCATGGTGGCCCAGCTGGGTGTAGAGCGCCGCACCGCCTGCCAGCGTGCCGGCCTGGCGCAGAAAGTCGCGCCGGGGCAGGGCCGGGCCGGCGGTGAGAGGGCCTGTGGTGGGCTTGGGGCTTGACGCCATGGCGGAACTCCTTCGATCGTCGGGAATGGAACACTTGCAAACGGGCCCTGCTCCAAGCAAAACGGCGTCCTCTCCAGCCGCGCTGCGCGGGGAGAGTGACGCCGTTGTCCTGGGGCCTTGAATCAAGACCGGGGTCCCGGCCGCCTTTGGCCGGGAGTTGCCAAAGTCAATGCAGAAAGCGTGCCAGGCCGTGTTCACAGGGGGCCATGTCGTCCATCGGCCTTGCCAGCCTCGCCGGGCCACCTTCTGGTGCGTTCCATGGCACCAAGTCGGTGCTGCACTGCAGCATGGCTCGCACCGGCCCGGCGTTCAATGCGCAGGTGGCAGGAGATCGGCCATGGAAAGCACGGCCTGCGCCACATCGGCCAGGCGGCGGTTCTGGTTCATGGCGGTCTGGCGCAGCAGCTTGTGGGCCTCGCCTTCGCTGAGCTGGCGCCGCGCCATCAGCAGGCCCTTGGCGCGTTCCAGCAGCTTGCGCTCCGTGAGCGTGGCGCGCACGGTCTCCAGCTCGGCCTGCATGGCCTGCAGGCGCTGCGACTGGTCCTGCACCAGGTCCATCACGGAACGGTCCAATTGCGGCCCCAGCCGTGCGGCCGGCGGCTGCAGCTCGCCCGGCGCCAGCGTGGCCGAGACCGGCGTGGTCGCCAATGCCTGCGGCGCCTGCAGCAGCGTCTGCAGGGCGGCGCGGGCATCGGCAATGCGGTGCTGGCATTGCTGCTGCAGCTCGGCCGTCAGGCGGGCCTCGACGGTCTGCAGCGCGTCCATGCGCTGCGAGCAGCTGTCGAACCAGGGCTCGGCCATCTCCACGGACAAAGGCGCGCCCGCCGTGGCCGTGCAGCCCACGCGGCGCAGCCGCTCGATCACGGCCAGCGTGGCGTCGGCCGCGCTGCTTTCTTGCCACAGGGCCAGGGAATGGGGCGGCGCGAACTCCGCAAAGACCTGAAAGCAGCGCTCCTGCGAGGCGATCAGGTGCAGCCAGTGCTGCTGGCGCGGCGCATCGCTCACGCCCGCGCCGAACGCCGCCACGCCCGTGGCGCGCTCCTGGCCCGCGAACTCCTTGCCCTGCATGAAGTTGAACAAGGCCACCAGCAGGCGCGAGATGCCGGGCTCGGGCGCGCTGTCCGCCGCCTCGAAGACCACGGCCAGCAGGCCGGCCACCAGATCGATATAGAGCGCCGTGGCCGCCTCCGGCGACAGCGCGCGGCTGGCGACGCGCTCACGCAGCGCGGGCAGGGCGTCCAGGCACTGCAGCACATGGGCGATGCGGCTGAACAGCCGCGCGCCATGGCCGGGGTGGCCGGTGAGTCCCGCACCGCCGGGCTGCATGTCCACCAGTTCGAAGCCGTCGCGCGCCGCAGCGGCCATGCGGTCGCACTCGGCCATCTGCGCCAGCCTGGCCGGGCCGCCGCGCGCGCCTGCGCTGGCCAGAAAGACGTTGGACAGGCCGCGCTCCTTTTGCAGCGCATGGATGAGGCGGCTGAGCAGATCCACCAGGGCGCTGGTGCGCTGCAGTTGCTCCAGCTCGCCGATTTCGCACTGCCGCGCGGCCACAAGAAAGTTGAGAGCGGTTTTCATGGGGGGCTTGGTCCTGTCTGCCTGCCTTGATGCAGTTTGCCTTGGTGCAAGGGGCCTGGATGCAATTCCCATGCCGGGGGCGTCGCGCGGTGCTTGCATGGGCACGGGATCGATGATTTGATAGAATTTTTTTAATGATTTGAAATTTTCGATACACAAACTGACGTGTAAGCGTGTCGAATGTTTGCAAAGCGAATGGGGCGGTTTTTCAAGAAAAGCCCCGTTCATCCGGCGCACATGGCAACGCAGACCACGGCATTGGGCTGCGCAATGCGGCAGTGAGGCTGAATCGGCATGAGTTTGAAATATCACGAGAAGATCGGTTTTTCCCCATGCATTGGCTGTTCATGACCGAGGGGGTGTCCCGGTGGATACCAGCGCGCTGGCGCAGCCCGACATTTGCGTGCTGGCTGGCTTCGCTGCTGCCCTGCATGGCGCAGGGTCAGGTGCTTGCGGCCGCCCAGGACGGCGTCGCGTCGGCGCAATTTGCCGATGAGGGCGTCTGGTTCGCTGGATGGCATGCCCTCGGCCCGTGGGGTGCCGGTGCGTTCGTGGCGTTCCTGCTGGTGTGCTCGGTGCTCTACATCCGCATGCGCTGCAAGGCGCAGCGCCTGACGCAGTCGCTCAAGCAGAGCAATGAGAAATTGCTGCGCGCCAATGTGAAGCTCAAGCGCATCGCCTTCAGGGACCCGTTGACCGGTACGGCCAACCGGGCGCTTTTCGAATACCGGCTGGGCCGCACGATTGCGCGCGCCGACAGCTCGGTGGAGCAGCCGGGGCCCTGCGGGCCGGTGCGCGTGGGCCTGCTGTACATCGACCTGGATGGATTCAAGCCCATCAACGATGTGGAAGGCCATGCCGCCGGTGATGCGCTGCTGTGCCAGGTGGCCGTGCGCCTGGGCCATATGACGCGCAAATCGGACACGCTGGCGCGCGTGGGTGGCGACGAGTTCGTGCTGCTGCTGGGCTGCCTGGCTTCGGTGGACGATGCCGTGGCCATGGCCGGACGGGTGCAGAAGGCCTTGAGCCAGCCGTTCGACCTGCCAGGAAAAGCGGTCTCCATCAGCAGCTCCATCGGCGTGGCCATCTATCCCGACCATGGCAAGAAGGAAAAGCTCATGGCGGCGGCCGATGCCGCCATGTACACGGCCAAGCGTGCCGGCGGGAACACCTACGCCATCTTCAAGGAAAGCATGCGCCAGGGCGTGGTCGCGCAGTTCGACCTGCAGCAGGCCCTGCGCCGCGCCGTGGCCAGCCAGCAACTGGTGCTGTTCTATCAGCCCAAGATCGATACCCGCACGGGCCGCATCCGCAGCGTGGAGGCGCTGGCGCGCTGGAACCACCCGCAGTTCGGCCTGATCAGTCCCCGCGTGTTCATCCCGCTGGCCGAGCGCTTCGGCCTGATCAGCGAGATCGGCGACTGGGTCATCGACGAGGCCTGCCGCCAGACCGCGCAATGGGCGCGCGAGCGGCGCTTCATGCGGGTGTCCATCAATATCTCGGGCTACCAGCTCTTTCAGACGCGGCTGGCGCAGTTCATCGCCGAGGCGATCGCAAGGCACAGCATCCGGCCCGAGCAACTGGTCTTCGAGATCACCGAGTCCGTGGCCATGGAGGACGACAAGACCACCATGGCCGTGATTGCCGAACTCACGGGCATGGGCGTGCAGATCTCCATCGACGACTTCGGCACCGGCTACTCCAGCCTGGCCCTGCTGCGCCAGCTGTGCGCCGACGAGGTGAAGATCGACCGCAGCTTTGTGCGCGACGTGGCCCTCAAGAGCGATGCGCGGGCGGTGGTCGATGCCATCGTGCGCCTGGCCCATGCGCTGGAGCTGCGCGTGGTGGCCGAAGGCGTGACCAACCAGCAGCAGCGCGAAGTGCTGCAGGCGCTGGGCTGCGACGAGCTGCAGGGCTTTTACTTTGCCCGCCCCATGGATGCCCAGGCACTGATCGCCAGCGAAATCTGGACCTCCGACGGCTTCGAGCCCGTGCGGTTCTCGCGCTCTTCCTACATAGACAACCTGTAGCGGAGCGCCGGCCGTGCAACTGCCCGCCTGCCAGGGGCCATTGATGCCGGTGGCCGTGCGCCGCGCCCGCAGGTTCTACACTTCAGCCCCATGAGTTTGCTGATTCTGGGGATCGAATCCTCCTGCGATGAAACCGGCGTGGCCCTGGTCGAGGCCCCCGATGGCACGGGCGTGCCCACGCTGCTGTCCCATGCGCTGCACAGCCAGATCGACATGCACCGCGCCTACGGCGGCGTGGTGCCCGAGTTGGCCAGCCGCGACCACATCCGCCGCGTGCTGCCGCTGACCGAAAACGTGCTGGGCGAGTCCGGCCGCTCGCTGGACCAGGTCGATGTGATCGCCTTCACGCGCGGCCCCGGCCTGGCCGGCGCGCTGCTGGTGGGCGCGGGCGTGGCCTGCGCCATGGCTGCGGCATTGAACAAGCCCGTGCTGGGCGTGCACCACCTGGAAGGCCATCTGCTGTCGCCCTTCCTGAGCGCCGATCCCCCCGAATTCCCCTTCGTGGCCCTGCTGGTCTCGGGCGGCCACACGCAGCTGATGCGCGTGGACGGCGTGGGCAGCTACGCCATCCTGGGCGAGACCATCGATGACGCTGCCGGCGAGGCCTTCGACAAATCGGCCAAGCTCATGGGCCTGCCCTATCCGGGCGGTCCCGTGCTCTCGCGCCTGGCCGAAGGCGGCGATGCCCAGGCCTTCAAGCTGCCCCGGCCGCTGCTGCATTCGGGCGACCTGGACTTCTCCTTCGCCGGCCTGAAGACGGCCGTGCTGACCCAGGCGAAGAAGCTGGGCGATGACCTGGAGGCGCGCAAGGCCGACCTGGCCGCCAGCACGCAGGCCGCCATCGTCGAAGTGCTGGTCAAGAAAACCCTGGCCGCGCTGCAGCAGACTGGCATGAAGCGCGTGGTCGTGGCCGGCGGCGTGGGTGCCAACCGGCTGCTGCGCTCGCAGCTGGATGCGGCCTGCGCCAAGCGCAAGCTGCGCGTGCACTACCCCGAGCTGCACCTGTGCACCGACAACGGCGCCATGATCGCCATGGCCGCAGCCATGCGCCTGCAGGCGGGCCGGGAAGTGGCCAACAGGCACTACGCCTTCGACGTCAAGCCGCGCTGGCCGCTCGATTCGCTGGCCTGATTCTTCGGCCGCCTCTGCCTTCCCTATCGCCGCGCTGTGCGGCGGGCCACCTTGAGGCGCAGCCTGTGCAGCACAAAAAAAGCCCGGCATGTGCCGGGCTTTGAAAACGGGCTGTCACCTTGCTAAGAGGAGGGAAGAAAGGATTGGTTGACAGCCCGGGTGCACAAACTCGCTGACCGGATTTACTGGATGCTCAGCGTGGTGGCCTTGCTCTGCGGCTCCAGGCGGGCCAGGGACAGCGTGAGCACGCCGTTTTCCAGCTTTGCGCTGCTGGCGGCAGTGTCGATCTCATGGTCCAGCTCCCAGGCGCGCTGCACCTGGCGGGGCGCACCCTCGACGCTGGACAGACGGACCACGGCGCCTTCGATGCTCAGCTGCAGCTGCTCGCGGGACAGGCCGGGCACATCCAGCTGCAGCGTCGTGGCCTTTTCATCGCGCTGCACCTGCACCGACGAGGGAGAGTGGGCGGCGTTGCCCAGGGTGCCTTGCAGGAAGCGCTGCAGGGCCAGATCGGCGGCTTGGGGGTTGAAGGCGTTGCGGCGGAGAACAGGCGAGAAGATCATGGTGAAGTGGCTCCTATAAACTGCGCGGCTTCATCGAAGTTGTCGCCGCATGGAGCGTAGTTGAGCGGCGTTGAACGCATTTCAAGAGGGAAAAAGCCATGAATAAATTGCGCCGCAAGGTCTTGAAAAGCGGTGCCATGGCGCTATTTGCGGCGCCCGCGCTGGCGGCCCGGGCCGCAAACGAACGCGGACAGCCCGTGCCCCCGCCGCGCGGCGAGCCCATACGGCTGGCGCTGATCGAAAGCCTGTCCGGCCCCTTTGCCAATACGGGCGAGGCCGTGTTCCGCAACCTTCTGTGGGCCACCGAGCGCGTGAATGCGCGCGGCGGTGTGCCACTGCCGGCCGCGCAGGGCGGCGCCCGGCCCCTGGCCATCGAACGCCATGACAGCAAGGGCCAGAACGAGGAGGCGCTGTCTGCGCTGCGCGCAGCCATCGACGGCGGTGCGCGCGTGGTCATGCAGGGCAATTCTTCGACCGTGGCCGCCGTGCTGGTCGATGCCATTGCCAAGCACAACGAGCGCGATCCTGCCCGGCGCGTGCTGTACCTGAACTACTCGGCCGTCGATCCTGCGCTCACCAACGAGCGCTGCAGCTTCTGGCACTTTCGCTTCGACGCCCATGCCGACATGCGCATGGCCGCGCTGATGCAGGTGCTGCGCGAGGACGCGGCCGTGCGCAGCGCCTACCTGATCGGGCAGGACTACAGCTTTGGCCAGGCCGTGCTGCGCGAGGCACGGCGCCAGTTGGCCGCGCAGCGGCCCGATGTGGCCATCGTGGGCGACGAGCTGCACCCCGTGGGGCGCGTCAAGGACTTTGCGCCCTATGCCGCCAAGATCAAGGCCAGCGGCGCCCAGGCCGTGATCACGGGCAACTGGGGCAACGATCTGATGCTGCTGGTCAAGGCCGCGCGGGAGGCGGGTTTTGACGGCCGCTTCTACACCTTCTACGGCAATGCGCTGGGTGCACCCGCCGCTTTAGGCGAGGCCGGCGTGGGCAAGGTGCTGGCCGTGGCCGACTGGCTGCCCAACGTGCCGGGCCCCGACAGCCAGGCCTTCTACAAGGCATTCCGCGAGCGCTTTCCCAGGCCTGCCGATGACTATGTGCACATGCGCATGCAACTGATGATCGAGGCCCTGGCCCAGTCCATGGCGCGTGCGGGCAGCACCGACACGGTGGCCGTGGCGCAGGCGCTGGAAGGCGCCGAGGTGGCGCTGGCCGGGCGCAAGGGCCGCATGCGCGCGGCCGACCACCAGTTCCAGCAGGCGCTGGTTGTCGGCGTCATGGACAGGCAGGGCGCGCCCGGCGTGCCCTTCGATGTGGAGGGCTCGGGCTACGGCTTCCGCGTGGTGCGAGAGATCGAGGCGGCGCGTGCCGAGCAGCCTGCGATGTGCCGCATGCGCCGTCCCTGACCGCCTCGACGGTTTGGATGGCCCGGATCAGCGGCCCATGGCCGCAGCGACTTCCTGGCCCAGTTCGATCACGGACAGCGCGTAGTAGCTGGACCAGTTGTAGCGCGTGATGGCATAGAAGTTCTCCGTGCCCGCGATGTACAGCGGCTGGCCCTGCGCGCCGTTTTCCAGCTTGACCAGGGCCAGCGGCCCTTGATGCGCCGCGCCGCTGCCCGGCAGCTGTACGCCGCGCGCAGCCATCTCGTCGGCCGTGAACTGGGGCAGGATGTCGGGCGCCAGCAGGGCGGCCAGGTCGGCGCCCTGGGCCTGCATGATCACAGGGTAGTGGGTGGGCATGCCGCTTTTCCAGCCATGCGCGACAAAGTAGTTGGCCACCGAGCCGATGGCGTCGGCCGCGCTGCCGAACAGGTCGATGCGGTCATCGCCGTCGAAGTCCACCGCCCACTTCACCCAGCTGCTGGGCATGAACTGGCCCATGCCCATGGCGCCCGCGTAGCTGCCGCGCAGCGAGAACGGGTCCGTTGCGGCGCGGTGCGTGAAGCGCAGGAATTGCTCCAGCTCGCCGCGGAAGTACTCGGTGCGTGCCTGCGCGCGGGGGTGGGCTGCGGGGAAGTCGAAGCTCAGCGTGGCCAGGGCGTCGATCACGCGGAAATTGCCCATCTGCTGGCCGTAGATGGTCTCCACGCCGATGATGCCGACGATGATTTCGGCCGGCACGCCGTACTGCTTTTCGGCACGCGCCAGCGCGGCGGCATTGGCCTGCCAGAAACGGGTTCCGGCGCGTATGCGCACGGGCTCGACAAAGCGGCTGCGGTAGACGCCCCAGTTCTTGGCCGTGCCCTGGGCAGCCGGCGTCATCAGGCGGGGAACCTGGGGCAGAAAGCGCGCCTGGGAGATGGTGTCGCGCACCCAGTCCACCGGCAGGTCGTGGCGCATCGCAATGTCGGCGGCCATCTGCATGGCATCAGGCCGTTCTCCGTAGGGCGTGCTGCCCTGCACGGTCCTGGCCACGGCGGCGCCGCCTGCCGCCGTGGCGGCGGCAGCAGCGGCCGTGCGCTTTTTCGTGGAAGGTTTGGCCGTGGACTTGGCGGCAGTCTTGGCTGCGCCGGTCTGGGCGGGCGCCGGCTTGCTGGCCAGCGCGCCGCAGGGCAGGGCGGCGGCCGCGAGCAGCAGCAGGGCGGAAGGGATCAGTCGTTGCTTGGTCATGGTGTGCTTGTCGTGGGGCCGGCAGCGGCGGCTTGTGGCCGTGGCTGCGGAGTGCGTGGCCAGTCCAGCGCCCGCCATTGGCGTCGCAGGGCGGGCAGGCCGGGGGTGTCGGGTGCGGATTGGGGGGCGCGTGCGTAGCGCTGGCGCTCCATGCCCAGGAGCCAGTCGTGAAGGGCCTGGGCCGCTTTGGCATCGTCCTGGCCCCAGCGGTCCATGACCTGGGCTGCCAGCGCACGCGGGGGCAGGCTGGCGTCGGCGTCCAGGCCGATGCGCCGCAGCCGGGCGCGGGTCCTGTCCATCAGGCGCAGCCATTCATCGCGGCTGTTGCGCTGGGCGCGGGCCATCCAGGCCAGCCAGGCCAGCGCGGCCACGCCGGCCAGCGCGCCCAGCAGGCGCAGCATGTCCACCCACGATGGCGACTGCACGCCCAGGTTCTTGAGCAGGTCCAGCTGGCGGCTTTGCGTGTAGTTCAGCACCCACTGGTTCCAGCCGTTGTTGACGGCCTCCCACACGGCGCGCATCTGCTGCAGCATGCCCACGCCCACGAAGTTGCCCACGGCGCCCGCAATGGCACCCTGGGGCGCGCGCAGGCGCTGGAACTCGCCCACGCGCGACGGAGCCACGGCGCCGGTGGGGTCGATGCGCACCCAGCCCTCGTCCGCCAGCCAGACCTCGGTCCAGGCGTGGGCGTCGGCGTTGCGCACGGTCCAGTAGCCATCGACAGGGTTGCGCTCGCCGCCCTGGTAGCCGGTGACGATGCGGGCAGGCACGCCCATGCCGCGCATCAGCACGGCGAAGGCCGAGGCGATGTGCTCGCAGAATCCCTCTTTGCTGTCGAACCAGAAGTCATCGGCCGTGTGCACGCTGTCCACCACGCCGGGCTCCAGCGTGTAGGTGTAGCCTCCCGTGCGCAGGCGCGCCAGGGCGGCCTGTACCCAGGCGCGGGGCGGGGCGTCGGCCAGTTGCGGGTCGGCGCGCATCTGCCGGGCCAGCTCCAGCGTGCGCGGGTTGCTGCCTTCGGGCAGCTGGGTGTAGCGGCGCAGGGCGCGGGTGGGCTGCCGCGGCCCGTAGCTGAACTGCACATGGCTTTGGGCGCTGATGCGCACCACGTCGGTGATGGGGCGCCAGGTCAGCCATTGCAGCTGCGGCGTCATGCGGGCGCTGCCCATGCCCGGGGGCAGCTCGGGAGCCCTGGCCGCGGCGTCCAGCAGGGGCAGCCAGGGGCGGCGGCTGGGCTCGATGGTCATCTGGTAGCTCACGCCCTCGCCGGAGACGCGCAACTGCGCGTCCTCCAGAACGGCCTCCGTGTCCATCTGCCATTCCTGTCCGTCAAAGCGCGACAGAACGGGCCCCCGGAAATACAGGGTGTTGGCAGGCGGAGGAGCACCATCGGGCGTATCGAAGCGCAGGCGCAGGGCCACGTTTTCGTCCAGCACCAGCGAGGCCATGGAGCCCACGCGCATGTTTTCCGACAGGCCGCTGCGGCCGGCCAGGTCGTTGCTAGGCACACCCCACAGCGGCGCCATGCGCGGGAAGAACAGGAACAGCGCCACCATCACCGGCGTACCCCACAGCGCCAGCAGGGCTGCCGTGCGCAGCGCCTGCGTCAGCGGCGGGCGGCCGGCGGTCATGTGGGCATTGATCAGGGCCGTGAGCAGGCCCAGCAGGCCCAGCACCATGGCCAGGGCCAGCAGCAGGGACTGCGAATAGAAGAAGTTGGCCAGCAGCGCGAAGAAGCCCAGGAAGAACACCACCATGGCATCGCGCCGGGCGCGCAACTCCAGCGTCTTGAGCGCCAGCAGCAGCACGATCAGGGTCACGCCCGCATCGCGCCCGATAAAGGTGCCGTGCGAGACCCAGGTGGCGCCCACGGCCAGCAGCAGCAATCCACCCAGCACCCAGCGGCCGGGCAGGGGCTGGCCGCGCCAGGCCAGCAGGCCGCGCCACAGCAGCAGGCCGGCCACGAAGACCATGGTCCACCAGGGCGTGTGGGCGGCCTGGGGCATCAGCACCCAGGCGATAACGGCCAGCAGGAACAGGGTGTCGCGCGCATCGCGCGGCAGGGCGGCCAGGCGCTGGCGCCAGGGGGCCGCGGGCTGCGCAATGGCTTGGAAGGAGGAGGGCATGGACGTGCGATTCATGGGCAGGCCGCCAGGGCTTCCAGGCATAGCGTGGCGTGGGCCGCGCCCTGGTCGGGGGCGATCTCGCGGCCGTCGGGCAGGCGCAGGCCCCAGGTCAGGTCCTGCTGGCGCGCGACCAGCACCCAGGCGGTCAGGCGGCTGAGGCGGGCCTCGGGGTCGGCCAGACCGGTGGCCTTGGCGTCCAGCCACAGGCGGTGCTGCTGGGACAGCGGGCGGTCGCGGCTCACCAGTTGGTCACTGCCCGTGGCAAAGGCCTGGGCAGCCTTTTTCCAGACCACCAGCTTGAGCGCATCACCGCGCCGGTAGGCACGCACGCCATCGAACTCGTCGCCATGGCGCGTGGAGGCCGCGCTGCGGCCGCCGGCATCGGCACTGGCCGCAGGCAGGGGCGGGGGATTGTGTTCGGGCGCCGGGTAGATCCAGGCCTGGGTCTGCGCGCGCCACAGCGCCCAGACGCGGAAGGTGCCCAGCGGGTAGCGCGTGGCCGCCGTGATCGTGGGCAGCGATTGCAGGCCCCTGCGCAGTGGCGTGAAAGCCAGTTGCGCCGTGGTGCTGCCCTGTGCCGGGACATCGATCCAGGTCCAGTCGATGGCCGCCGTATCGCCCTGCACGGCCAGGCCTATGCCCCAACGCGTGCTGCGGCGCGTGTTGTGCAGCACCACGTCGAAGCGGCAGGGCTGGCCGGCAAAGCTGCCGGCCGGAGGCAGCAGGTGCAACGCCAGGCCGCGCAGATTGCCGTGGCCGACCACCATGCCCGCTGCCGCGCTGCCGGCCAGCAGGAACGTCAGCAGATAACCCAGGTTGAGCTGGTAGTTGATGGCGGCCACCAGCAGCACGCACAGCGTCAGCGCCAGGGCCCAGCCTGCACGCGACGGCATGATGTAGACATTGCGCTGGGTCAGCTTCAGGCTGTCCGTGCGGGGCAGGCGGGCATGCCACCACTGGCGCACGCGCCGCGCGGGAGACCAGCGCTGGCGCAGCGATGCCCCCGGCTGAGGGGCGCCGGGCGAAGACGCGGGAGCGGCCGGCATCAGCGCAGCGCCACGGCGTCCAGCATGGCGCGCACCTGCTCCACGGCGCCCCGGCCAGAAGAGCCTATGGGCACCAGCCGGTGGGCCGCCGTCTGCGGCAGGATGGCCTGCACATCGTCGGGCGCCACGTAGTCGCGCCCCTCCATCAGGGCCACGGCCCGGGCCGCGCGCAGCAGCGCAATGCCCGCGCGAGGCGACAGGCCCTGCACGAACCACTGGCCCGAGCGCGTGGCTTCCAGCAGGTCCTGCACATAGTCGAGCAGGGCATCGCTGGCATGCACCTGCAGCACGGCTGCCTGCAACTGCTGCAGCTCGTCCGTGGTCAACAGCGGTGCCAGCGCATCGGCCTGGGCGCGCCGGCCATTGCCGGACAGCAGGGAACGCTCGGCCGCGCGGTCGGGATAGCCCAGGCTGATGCGCATCAGGAAGCGGTCCAGCTGGCTTTCGGGCAGCGGGAAGGTGCCCAGCTGTTCCTGCGGGTTCTGGGTGGCGATCACGAAGAAGGGCTCGGGCAGGCGGTGCGTGCGGCCCTCGGCCGAGACCTGTCGTTCCTCCATGGCTTCGAGCAGGGCGCTCTGCGTCTTGGGGCTGGCGCGGTTGATCTCGTCGGCCAGCAGCACCTGGGCGAAAACGGGGCCCGGGTGGAAGACAAAGGTCTCGCTGGCGCGCTCGTAGATGGACACGCCGGTGAGGTCGCTGGGCATGAGGTCGGCCGTGAACTGCACGCGCGAGAACTGCAGCCCGAAGCTGTGTGCCAGCGCATGCGCCAGCGTGGTCTTGCCCACGCCGGGAACGTCTTCCAGCAGCAGGTGTCCCCCGGCCAGCAGGCAGGCCACACTGTCGCGGACCTGAGCCGGTTTCCCTACAACCACCGTGTTAAGCTGATCCAGAAGCGCCTTGATCTTGTGTGTTGCTTGCATGGCGCGACGTTATCCTAAAAAAAACATCGCGGAGACATCACTGTGGGCAAGACGGGTTATTTCACCCATAGGGAGTGCTGGCGGCATGAGATGGGGCCGGGGCACCCGGAATGCCCGGCCCGGCTCGATGCCATCGAGGACCGGCTGCTGGTGACCGGCGTGGCCGATGCACTGGAGCGGCACGAGGCCCCCCAGGCCTCGCTGGCCGACATCGAACTGGCCCATGACCGCATGCATGTGGCCGCGCTGCAGGGCCTGACACAGCGCCTGGTCGAGGAGCAGCAGGCCGGTGGCCCCGAGTACTCCCAGATCGACACCGACACCTCCATCAACAGCCACACCTTCTCGGCCGCCCTGCATGCGGCCGGCGCCGCGCTGGCTGCCACCGATGCGGTGATGGCCGGCGAGCTGGAGAACGCCTTTTGCGCCGTGCGCCCGCCGGGCCACCATGCCACGCGCCACCAGGCCATGGGCTTTTGCTTCTTCAACAACGTGGCCGTGGGCGTGAAGTACGCGCTCAGCCGCCACCACCTCAAGCGCGTGGCCGTGATCGATTTCGACGTGCACCACGGCAACGGCACGGAGGACATCCTCTCCGGCGACGACCGCGTGCTCATGTGCGGCATCTTCCAGCACCCCTTCTATCCCTTCAGCGGCGACCAGCATCCGGCCGCCAACATGGTCAACGTGCCGGTGGCCGCCTATACCAAGGGCATGGACATCCGCGAAATCGTCGAGATGATGTGGATCCCGCGCCTGGAGGCCTTCAAGCCCGAGCTGATCTTCATCAGCGCCGGCTTCGACGCCCACCGCGAGGACGACATGGGCCAGCTGGGCATGACCGAGCAGGACTTCACCTGGATCACCTCGCGCATCAAGGACATCGCGCGGCGCTTTTCCAAGGGGCGCATCGTCTCCTGCCTGGAAGGCGGCTATGTGATGGGGCCGCTTGCGCGCAGCGTGGAAGCGCACGTGCGCGTGCTGGCCGACCTCTGAACCGGATCTGGAGCACCATGAACGCGAGCACCCCTCCTTCTGAAGCCAGCCCCCTGCTCGACGTGCAGCGCGACGCGCGGGGCGTCGTGCGCCTCACGCTCAACGACCCGCAGCGCTTCAATGCCCTGGGCGAGCAGATGCTCACGCAGCTGCAGCAGGCGCTGGACGATGTGGCACGTGACGAGTCCGTGCGCGTGGTCGTGCTGGCTGCGGCCGGCAAGGCCTTTTGCGCGGGACACAACCTCAAGGACATGGCGGCCCATCCGCAGCTGGACTACTACCAGAAGCTGTTCGCCCAGTGCAGCCGCATGATGCTGTCCATCCACCGGCTGCCCGTTCCCGTGATCGCGCGCGTGCACGGCATTGCCACGGCGGCAGGCTGCCAGCTCGTCGCCCAGTGCGATCTGGCCGTTGCTGCGCAGGCGACACGCTTTGCCACCAGCGGCATCCACTATGGCCTGTTCTGCGCCACCCCCAGCGTGCCGCTGGTGCGCAATGTGCCGGCCAAGCAGGCCATGGAGATGCTGCTCACGGGCGACTTCATCGACGCCCAGCAGGCGCTGGAGCAGGGCCTGGTCAACCGCGTGGTGGCCGAGGAGTCGCTGGACGATGCCGTCGAGCACTTCGTGCAGTCCATCGTCAGCAAGCCCCGTGCGGCCGTGGCCATGGGCAAGGCGCTGGTTCACCGGCAGCGCGAGATGGGCATCGAGGCGGCCTACCAGCTGGCCGGCCAGACCATGGCCGCCAACATGATGGATGCCGACGCCCAGGAGGGCGCCCAGGCCTTCGCCGCCAAGCGCGAACCGGCCTGGAAGACGGGCCGCTGACCGACCTGCATGTAGGTCCCGGTCCGGTCGGCCTGTCCTGGATCTGCGCGATGATGGCGGCCTGCGCCCTTGCGGCGGAACGGCCCTGACCCATGGACATCTTCGACAAGCTCATCAACGACTTCCAAAGCTCCAGCGCCTGGCTGGAGTTCTCCGTGCTCATCGCCTGCCTGCTGCTGGCCTACGGCGCCATGCGCGGCCTGCATGCGCGCTACGGCCATCTCAACGATGGAAAGCCCTCCGTATGGATAGGCCGCCATGCGCTCGATGGCGCCCTGTTCCCGCTGCTGGCGCTGGTGCTGGTCTTCACCAGCCAGGAGATCCTGGCGCGGTTTTCCACGGTGTTCTGGCTGCGCGTGGCCGTGTCGCTGCTGGTGTCCCTGTCGGTGATCCGCTTCGTGGCGCGGGTGCTCAGCCGGACCTTCCCCCACTCCACCGTGGTGCGCCTGATCGAGCGCATTTTTTCCTGGCTGGCCTGGGGCGCGGCCGTGCTGCACAGCATCGGCCTGCTGCCGCAGGTCATGGAGGAGCTGGAGGCCCTGCAGTTCAACATCGGCAAGACGCCGGTCAGCCTGCTCAACCTGATCGAAGGCACGCTGTCGGCGGGCCTGATGATGGTGGCCGTGCTGTGGGTAGCAACGCTGTTCGAGCAGAAGGTCATCAACCAGTGGGTCAGCGACCTGTCCATGCGCAAGGTGGCCATGAACATCACGCGCAGCGTGCTGATCCTGGTGGGGCTGCTGGTGTCGCTGTCCATGGTGGGCGTGGACCTGACGGCGCTGTCCGTCATGGGCGGCGCCATCGGCGTGGGCCTGGGTTTCGGCATGCAGAAGATCGCCTCCAACTACGTCAGCGGCTTTCTGGTGCTGATCGAGCGCGCGCTACGCATCGGCGACAACGTGCGCGTGGATGGCTTTGAGGGCCGCATCACCGACATCCGCACGCGCTACACCATCATCCGCGCGCTCAACGGCCGCGAGTCCATCGTGCCCAACGAGACGCTGATCACCCAGCGTGTGGAGAACCTCACCGGATTCGACGTCAAGTTCGGCCTGTCCACCAACATCGTCGTGGGCATGGACAGCGATGTGGAGCAGGTGCGCGGCATCCTGCTCGATGCCGCAGCCGCGCAGCCGCGCGTTCTCAAGACGCCCGCGCCTTCGGTGGCACTGGTCGACTTTGTCGAGCAGGGTCTGCAGTTCAGTCTCAGCTACTACATCAACGACCCGCAAAATGGCCAGGGCAATGTGCGCTCCGAGGTGAACCTCGCCGTGCTGCGCGGCCTGCGTGCGGCGGGCGTGAGCCTGCCAGTTCCCAAGCAGGTGGTACAGATCACCGAACGCGGGGGCGTGGTGGCTCAGGCAGCAGAGAAAAGCAGCTAGGATTATTCCTAGGTGCATACCCTGAGTTCAAGCTGTTCCCCCGCAGGAAATCTCAATGGTCGTGCTTAAAATGGCACGATCGTTCTTTTTTGTGAGCGCGCATGCGGCCCTCGGCCGTCAGGGAAACCTGCCGCAGCTGCTGCAGCGCCGCATACAATGATTTCGGTTTACGTAAACGTCAATCTATCAATCAATCAGGAGCCGCTGCAATGAAGGTTTTGGTCCCGGTCAAGCGCGTG